>NZ_MDSS02000017.1 GCF_001758425.2 Nesterenkonia sp. PF2B19
CGCGACGCAGCGAGCGAGCCCGCAGGCTCGGCGACCGGCGGGATCCTGACCTTGGACCGGGTCCGCATCCACTCCGGCTCCGCCACCCGGGACGAGGCCATGGCCGAGGCGGCGGCCGCACTGGAGGCCGCCGGCGCGGTCACCGGGGACTACCTGGCCGCCATGCATGAGCGGGAGGAGACCGTGTCCACCTTCATGGGCAACGAGCTCGCCATTCCGCACGGCACCAACGAGGCCAAGGGCGCCATCAAGGCCTCCGCGCTCTCGGTGGCCCGGTACGACGACGGCGTCGACTGGGGCGGCCAGCGGGCCACCTTCGTCGTCGGCATCGCCGGAGTGGGGGACGAGCACCTGCAGATCCTCTCCCGTATCGCCCGGCTGTTCGGGGACAAGGCCGCCGTCCAGCGGCTCAAGGAGGCCACCAGCGAGGAGGAGCTGCTCGAGCTGCTCTCGGCGGTGGACGAGGGCTGATGACGGAGAGTACAGGAGGACCAGTCATGAAGGCCGTGCATTTCGGCGCAGGCAACATCGGTCGGGGCTTCGTCGGCCTGCTGCTGCACGAGGGAGGCTATGAGGTCGTCTTCTCCGACGTCGTCGCGCCCCTGGTGCAGGCCTTGGACGCCGCGGAGAGCTATACGGTCCACGAGGTCGGCGACGGCGGCACGGACCGGGTGGTCGACGGGTTCCGTGCGGTGGACTCCGCGCAGTCCCCGGAGGCCGTGGCCGAGGAGGTGGCCACCGCGGACGTGGTGACCACCGCCGTCGGGCCGATGATCCTGAAGCACATCGCCCCGCATGTGGTGGCCGGGCTGCGGCGGCGCGCCGCTGATGCGCCGCCGCTGCAGGTCATGGCCTGCGAGAACGCGATCGGCGCTACCGACACCCTGGCCGGACATATGCGGGAGCATGCCGGGGCGGATTGGGAGGAGCTCTCCGCCCGGGCGGTGTTCGCCAACACGGCGGTGGACCGCATCGTGCCCGGACAGCCCGAGGGTGCGGGGCTGGACGTCACCGTGGAGCCCTTCTACGAGTGGGCGATCGAGCGTGGGCCGTTCGGGGAGAATCCGCCGCACATCCCCGGTGCCCACTTCGTGGACGACCTCGGCCCGTATATCGAGCGGAAGCTGTTCACCGTGAACACCGGGCACGCCGCGGCCGCCTATCTGGGCTATCGGGCCGGTGCCGGGACCATCGCCGAGGCGCTCGGCGATGAGGCCGTGGGGTCCGGGGTGGCCGCCGCGTTGGAGGAGACCTCCGCGCTGCTGGTGGCCAAGCACGGCTTCGCGGCCGAGGACATGGCCTCCTACCGGGAGACCATCCTGGGGCGGTTCCGGAACCCGGCGCTGCCGGACACCGTGCAGCGCGTGGGTCGTCAGCCGCTGCGCAAGCTCTCCCGCCACGAACGGCTGATCGGCCCGGCGTCCCAGGCCGTGGAGCAGGGGCTGGGAGCGGAGGCGCTGCTCGCCGTCGTCGAGGCCGCCCTGGACTTCCGTGACGCCGACGACGAGCAGGCGAACCAGCTGGAGGGCCTGTTGGCGGATCTGCCGCCGCGGGAGTTCGTGGAGCAGGTGACCGGGCTGGAGGCCGACCACCCGCTGGCCGGGTCGGTGGAGGAGCTGGTGGCCCGCCGTCGCGGCTGATCCCGCCCCCACCCTGCCGTCTGTCCCGCCCTGCCGTCTGTCCCCCGTCGCGTTCGTCCGTCCCTGTGGAATACCGTAGGGACGAACGAACATGGCGGGGACAGCCGCGTCTGGGGGTCACGGCGCAGCGAACCCGAGCTGACGGACGAGATGGACGAGGAGCTCGTCGCTGACCGGGGAGCGGGAGCTCACATTGCCGCGGTGAGGCCCACCCGGTATAGTGAACGGTTGTTGTGCGTGTCCACTCCTGCGTGGGCTTGTGTCGAGGCGGTTCAGTTGCATGACCGTATGCCTCCACGAGCGGCAGGGGAACTCACGGGCCCGGCATCTTCCCAGCCCTCACCTGGGAAGCCGGACGGCGCACTCGCGAAGAAACAGCCACTGGCGCATGGTGACTCTCACACCACCGCGTGCCCGGTGCGCTGAACCGTAGAACACCGACCGAAGGCATCATCACCGTGCGTACGTACACCCCGAAGCCTGGCGACGCCGACGCTCAGTGGCACATCATCGACGCCACCGACGTCGTGCTGGGTCGTCTCGCCAGCCAGACCGCCGCCCTGCTGCGCGGCAAGCACAAGCCGACCTTCGCTCCTCACCAGGACATGGGCGACTTCGTGATCATCATCAACGCCGAGAAGGTCGCCGTGACCGGCGACAAGGGCCAGAAGAAGCGCTACTGGCGCCACTCCGGCTTCCCGGGCGGCATCTCCTCCATGACGTTCGACGAGATGATCGAGCGTCACCCGACCCGTGCTGTGGAGTTCGCCGTCAAGGGCATGCTCCCGCACAACAAGCTCGGTGCCGCCCAGCTCAAGAAGCTGCGCGTCTACGCCGGCCCGGAGCACCCGCACGCGGCCCAGCAGCCGAAGCCGTACGAGATCTCCCAGGTCGCTCAGTAGTCCTGGCCACCCGACACGAGAACATTTTCAAGGAGAACCGTGGCTCAGAACACTGAAGAGCTGAACACTGCCGAGGAGCTGACCAGCTACACCTCGGAGTCCGCCCCCGTCCAGGAGACCGGCGAGACCGAGCGCGCCCCGCTGACCGTCGCGGCGCCGCCATCGGCCGTCGCAAGCGTGCTCGCGCCCGCGTCCGCATCGTCCCCGGCTCCGGCCAGTGGACCATCAACGGCCGCAGCCTGGAGGACTACTTCCCGAACAAGCTGCACCAGCAGGAGGTCAACGACCCCTTCACCCTGCTGGGGCTCGAGGGCGCCTATGACGTCGTCGCCCGCATCGACGGCGGCGGCCCCTCCGGCCAGTCCGGCGCGCTGCGCCTGGGCATCTCCCGTGCGCTCAACGAGATCGACCGGGACCACAACCGTCCGGCGCTCAAGAAGGCCGGGTTCCTGACCCGCGACGCCCGCGCCGTGGAGCGCAAGAAGGCCGGTCTCAAGAAGGCCCGCAAGGCTCCGCAGTACTCGAAGCGCTGATCGTCTCAGCCGCTCCGGCCTCGCCCCGCTGATCCAGTGGTGCGACGCCGCAGGAGGACCCCCGCTCGGCACGTGCCGGACGGGGTCCTCCTGCGTCTGCGGCCGGTTCGCCCGGTGGCCCCAGGCGGCCCGGGTGCGCGTCCTGCCCACCGACATCACGTCTGCACCATCAGATCTGAGGGGGCAGACGTGATCTGACGGTGCAGGTCATCGGCCGGCGACGGTGTCGGTGCAGGAGCACTGCTCGGCTATGGCTAGACTTGTCCGCATCATGGCACGACTTTTCGGAACCGACGGAGTCCGCGGTGTGGCCAATGGGCTGCTGACCGCGGAGCTCGCACTCAAGCTCGCCCAGGCCGCCGCAGAGGTGCTCGGCCACCGCCGCACCGAGGGCGGTCGCCGCCCCGTGGCGGTGGTCGCCCGTGATCCCCGCGTCAGCGGAGAGTTCATCTCCGCGGCGGTGCAGGCGGGCCTGGCCAGCGCCGGCGTGGACGTCCACGACGCCGGCGTCCTCCCCACCCCGGCTGCGGCCTTCCTGGTGGCGGACATCGACGCGGACTTCGGTGTGATGATCTCCGCCTCCCACAACCCCGCCCCGGACAACGGGATCAAATTCCTCGGCCGCGGCGGGCACAAGCTCGACGACGCTCTCGAGGACGAGATCGAGGACCAGCTCGCCCACGAGCCGCCCCGCCCCACGGGTGCGGAGGTCGGTCGGGTGCAGCGCTTCGCGGATGCGGAGGACCGTTATGTGGTCCACCTGCTGCGCTCTCTGGGGGAGACCTCCCTGCGTGGCCTGAAGATCGTGCTGGACTGCGCCCACGGCGCCGCCTCCGGGTGTTCGCCGCAGGCCTTCACCGACGCCGGTGCGGACGTCGTCGTCATCGGCGCGGACCCCGACGGCATCAACATCAACGAGGGTTGCGGGTCCACCCACCTGGACCAGCTGCAGGAGGCGGTGGTCTCCCAGGGCGCGGACCTCGGCATCGCTCACGACGGCGACGCCGACCGTTGCCTGGCCGTGGACCACACCGGCGCGTCGTGGACGGCGACCAGATCATGGGCGTCCTGGCCCTGGCGCTGAAGTCCGACGGTCAGCTGAAGGACGACACTCTGGTGGTCACGGTGATGAGCAACCTCGGGCTGAAGCTCGGCATGAAGAAGGCCGGGATCTCCGTGGTGGAGACCGCCGTCGGCGACCGCTACGTGCTCGAGGGCATGCGCGCCGGCGGATACTCGCTCGGAGGCGAGCAGTCCGGGCATCTGATCTTCTCCGACTATGCGACCACCGGCGACGGGGTGCTCACCGGGCTGCAGCTGGCCGCCCGGGTGGCCGCCACCGGCAAGCCCCTGCAGACGCTGGCCGCTGAGGCCATGGACCGGCTGCCGCAGGTCCTGGTCAACGTCTCCGGAGTGGACAAGGCGCGGGTGAAGACCCATGACGCCGTGCTGGCCGCCGTCGCGGAGGTGGAGGGTCGCCTCGGGGAAGCTGGCCGGGTGCTGCTGCGTCCCTCCGGCACCGAACCGGTGGTACGGGTGATGGTGGAGGCCTCCACAGCGGAGATCGCCCAGGAGGAGTCGGAGTCGCTGGCGCAGATCGTCCGCGCCGAACTGGCGCTCTGAGCCCTCCTCACGGAGGCTCACTGACAACAGAGACGGGGCGCGGCCCGGAGCACCAGCTTCCGGACCGCGCCCCGTCTCCGTGAGCCCCCTGGGGGCAGATGTCAGCGCGTGGCCTGCTGCTGGAGCAGGTCGCGGATCTCGGTGAGCAGCTGGGTGTTCGGCTCGACCTCCTCCTCGTCCTCGATGCCCAGCCGGCGCTTGCGGGCCTCGATGATCTTGTTCATCGGCACCACGACCACGAAGTAGATCGCGGCGGCGATGAGCAGGAAGTTGACGATCTGGGTGAGCAGCACGCCGAAGAGCAGCTCGTTGCCGTTGAGGGACACCACGGCGAAGCTGTCGAAGTCGGGCGAGCCGACCAGCGCGGAGATGAGCGGCATCAGCACGCTCTCCACCAGGGCGTTGATGACGGCGGCGAACGCGGTGCCGATGACCACGGCGACGGCGAGGTCGACCACGTTGCCCTGCAGAATGAAGTCCTTGAATCCCTTGATCATGGGGCGATTCTAGGCATGCGATGTCAGGGCCGTGTGCAGGTCCGGGAACTTTCTTCAGCGTGTCGCGGCACGCCGCGGCTCACTCTTCGCCGGGGTAGCGCGGGGCGGCGGGCTCGCCCCAGTACTCCTCCAGGGTCACCCCGGCCTCGAAGACCGCCTCGGCGGTCTCCTCGCCCACGTAGCGCAGGTGCCAGGGCTCATAGGCGTAGCCGGTGATGTCCTCGGTGCCCTCCTGGTAGCGGATGATGAAGCCGAACCGGTGGGCGTTCTCCGCCAGCCAGATGCCTTCGGCGGTGTCGCCGAAGCAGGCGCCCATCCCGCAGGTGGGGTTGTCATAGGCGATCACGTCGGCGGCGAGTCCGGTCTGATGCTCCGAGTGTCCGGGGCGTGCGGTGTACTCATCGGCTCCGGCGACTCCCAGCTCCGCGGCCCGGCCGTCATAGAGCTGCTGCTGATAGCCGTAGGAGCGGTAGGCGCTGGTCAGCGTCATCAGCAGGCCCTCCGCATCGGAGGCGGAGAACAGGTCGGCGAGCGCATCGGCGGCCTGTTCGCGCAGCAGCATGCCGTCGTAGGAGGACCGCACCTGCGGGGTGGTCAGGTCGTCAGGCTGGTGGTCCAGCGGGTCGAGCGGGTTGAGCCTGTTGACCAGCACATGGATCGAGTCCGGGTCCGACGAGGCCTCGCTGACCGGAGGGTAGAAGTCCTCCGGGCCCACGGTCTCCGTCCGACGCGGCTCCGGCTCGTCCTCAGCGGTGCCGTCCTCCTCCGCCGCATCCTCCCCTGAGGAGGCGTCGTCGTCCTCTGCACCCTCTGCGTCCTCCTCCTCGGTGCGCTCGTCCTCGGTGCGCTCGTCCTCGGTGCGCTCGTCCTCGGTGCGCTCCGGTTCGTCGGTGCTCTCAGCGACCTCCGTCGTCTCCTCGCCGTCTCCCTCATCTCCGGCACCGGACCGGGCGTCGTCGGCAGCGTCCTCATCCGAGGCGTCCGCTGCTCCGTCCTGGGCCGACGACTCCTCTCCTGACTCATCCTCGGCCGCCTCGTCGGACGCGCGCTCGGTCAGCGAAGCGCCCTGCTCGGCCACGGGCTCGTCGTCGCCTCCGAGGAGGGCGTCGACCAGGCTGGCGCCCAGCCAGCCTGCGCCCACCAGGACGAGCGCCAGCAGCGCGACGGCGACCAGCCGCCGTCGCCGGATCACCGCGGGGGAGGGGCGGCGACGGTGGCGGGTGCCCCCAGACGGAGCGGGCGGGCGCGGCGAGGACGGTCCGGGCGCCGACGGACGGGGGATCGGTGTACCAGGAGTCACGGGGAGAAGCTCACACCTTTCTCAGCAGCACCCGGGACACCGAGTGGTCGCGGTCCTTGCTCATCACCAGCCGGGCCCGGGAACGGGTGGGCTGGATGTTCTCGCGCAGGTTGGGGCCGTTGATCCGGTGCCAGATGTCGGTGGCGCGCTGCACCGCCTCGTCGTCGGAGAGGAAGGAGTACTGGTGGAAGTAGCTCTCCGGGTTCGCGAACGCGCCGGTGCGCCACCGCATGAACCGGTCCACATACCACTGCTCGATGTGGCGCGGATTCGCATCCACATAGATGGAGAAGTCGAAGAAGTCGCTCAGCGCCAGCCCGGTGGTGCCGTCCGCACGGACCCGGGCGGGCTGCAGCACGTTGAGGCCCTCCACGATCAGCACGTCCGGACGGCGGATCACGACCTCCTTGTCCGGCACGATGTCGTAGTACAGGTGGGAGTACCAGGGAGCGCGGACCTCGGGCTTGCCCGACTTCACCTCGGAGACCATGCGCAGCAGGGCGCGGCGGTCGTAGGCCTCCGGGAAGCCCTTGCGCTCCATGAGGCCGCGGCGGCGCAGTTCCGCATTCGGATACAGGAAGCCGTCGGTGGTGACCAGCTCCACCCGGGGCGTGGAGGGCCAGCGGCGCAACATCTCCTGCAGCACGCGGGCGGTGGTGGATTTGCCGACCGCCACCGAGCCGGCCACGCCGATGACGAACGGGGTGCGGCGGGCGTTGCCGCCCAGAAAGTCGTTGGTCGCGGCGCGCAGGTGGGCGGCCGACTCCACATAGATGGACAGCAGACGTGACAGGGGCAGGTAGATCTGGGCGACCTCGTCCAGCGAGAGGTGCTCACCGATGCCGCGGAGCCGGTCCACGTCCTCCTGGTTCAGCGGCTGCTCGATGGTGTCGGCCAGCCGGGACCAGGCGCGGCGGTCGAGCTCCACGAACGGGGAGTAGTGGTCAGAGGCGTCAGAGGCCAGCGGAGGTGATCCCGCCCACGGCGCGGTGCCCGCGACCTCCGCCGGAATGGGACCGGTCGGGTGCGGCTCGCTGGGGATGGGGGCCGCCGGGCGCGGGTGTTCATCAGGGTGCGGTGACACGTGAACACGATACGCTATGTCGCATGTGTGGAATCGTCGGCTACATCGGCCTGCCTGAGAAGACTGCAGAACACAACGCACTCGACGTGCTCCTCGAGGGACTTCGCCGCCTGGAGTACCGCGGGTACGACTCCGCCGGCGTCGCCACCGTCTCCGGAGGGGTCGTCGAGTCGAGGAAGAAGGCCGGCAAGTTGGCCAACCTCGTCGCGGAGATCGAGACCTCGCCGGTCGCGCCCGCCACAGTGGGCATCGGGCACACCCGGTGGGCCACCCACGGCGGTCCGACCGACCAGAACGCCCACCCGCATCTGGGCGACGGCGGCCGGCTGGCGGTGATCCACAACGGCATCATCGAGAACTTCGCGGAGCTCAAGGAGCGGCTGCTCGCCGAGGGGTGCGTCTTCGAGTCCCAGACCGACACCGAGGTCGCGGCGCAGCTGATCGGTCGGCACTTCGCCGACGACGCCGCCGGCGACCTGACCGAGGCGATGCGTCTGGCCTGCCAGGAGCTGGAGGGCGCGTTCACCCTGTTGGCGGTCCACGTGGACCAGCCGGACCGCGTGGTGGCGGCCCGCCGCAACTCCCCGCTGGTGGTCGGGCTGGGCGAGGGCGAGAACTTCCTGGGCTCCGACGTCTCCGGCTTCATCGACTTCACCCGTGAGGCCGTCGAGCTCGAGCAGGACCAGATCGTGACCATCACCCATGACGACGTCGCCATCATCGGCTTCGACGGCACCCCCGCCGAGGGCAAGCGCTTCACCGTGGACTGGGATGCGGCCGCCGCCGAGAAGGGCGGCTTCGACACCTTCATGGAGAAGGAGATCAACGAGCAGCCCAAGGCCGTGGAGGACACGCTGCTGGGCCGCACCGACGCCGAGGGCCGGCTCGCCCTGGATGAGCTGCGGATCGACCCGGAGGAGCTCAAGGACGTCCAGAAGATCATCGTGCTGGCCTGCGGCACCGCCGCCTACGCCGGCACCGTGGCCAAGTACGCGATCGAACACTGGTGCCGCATTCCGGTGGAGGTGGAGCTCGCCCACGAGTTCCGCTATCGGGACCCCATCATCGATGAGACCACCCTGGTGGTCTCCATCTCCCAGTCCGGGGAGACCATGGACACCCTCATGGCCGTCCGCTACGCCAAGGAGCAGGGCGCGCGGACGCTGTCCATCTGCAACACCAACGGGGCCACCATCCCGCGGGAGTCCGACGCGGTGCTGTACCTGCACGCCGGTCCGGAGATCGCGGTGGCCTCCACCAAGGCGTTCCTGGCGATGATCGCCGCCGCCTACCTGCTGGGCCTGTACCTGGCACAGCTGCGCGGTCAGCTCTTCCAGGGCCAGATCACTGACATCCTGGCCGATCTGCACAAGATCCCCGCCAAGATTCAGGAGATCCTGGACAACTCGGAGCAGATCAAGCAGCTCGCCCGCGACATGGCCGACACGCCGTCGGTGCTGTTCCTGGGCCGTCACGTCGGCTATCCGGTGGCCATGGAGGGTGCGCTCAAGCTCAAGGAGCTGGCCTACATCCACGCGGAGGGCTTCGCCGCCGGCGAGCTCAAGCACGGCCCCATCGCGCTGATCGATGAGGGGCAGCCGGTGTTCGTCGTCGTCCCGTCCCCGCGCGGCCGCGACTCGCTGCACTCGAAGGTGGTCTCCAACATCCAGGAGGTCCGCGCGCGCGGTGCGAAGACCATCACCGTGGCGGAGTCCGGTGACGAGGCCGTCAAGGAGTTCTCCGAGGCCGTCTTCCACGTGCCGGAGACCCAGCCGCTGCTGATGCCGCTGCTGACCACGGTGCCGCTGCAGATCTTCGCCTGCGCCCTGGCCAGCGAGAAGGGCTACGACGTGGACCAGCCGCGCAACCTGGCCAAGTCCGTCACGGTGGAGTGACCAGCTGCCGTGCGGAGCCCGGAACGGCCAGCGGAATGACCTGGTGAGTGGACTGCTGAAGGAGGTGTCGTCGTGATCATCGGGATCGGCGTCGACGTCGTGCTCGTGACGCGATTCGCCCAGCAGCTGACGAAGGCCCCCGCCCTGCGGGAGAGGCTGTTCGTCCCGGCGGAGCGGGAGCTGAACGTGCGGTCGTTGGCCGCCCGCTTCGCCGCCAAGGAGGCCGTGGCCAAGGCGCTCGGCGCCCCGGCCGGCATGAACTGGCAGGACTGCCAGGTGGTGCTGGACCCGCTGGGCGCCCCGCAGGTGGAGGTCACCGGCACGGTGGCCGACGTCGCGGCGGCCCGGGGCGTCGCCCGCTGGCATCTCTCGCTGTCGCACGACGGCGACGTCGCCACCGCCATGGTGGTCGCCGAAGGGAAGGACTGACCGATGGGCGCACCGTCATGCATCCCGCTGATCCCGCTCTACACGGGGCGGCAGATCCGCCAGGCGGAGGCCCCGCTGCTGGAGGCCGGCCACCGGGAGACGCTGATGCGGCGGGCCGCCTACGGGTTGGCCCAGGCCGTGCTGGAGAGGCTCCGCGCCGTCCGCGGGTCGGTGTACGGGGCGAAGGTCACCGGGCTCATCGGCTCCGGAAACAACGGCGGTGACGGCCTCTATGCCCTGGCGATGCTGCGCCGCCGCGGAGTGGAGACCCATGCGGTGATGATGCGGGACCGCGCCCATGAGGCCGGGACCCGCGCCTTCCTGGCCGCCGGCGGTCGCCTCGTGGACGTGGTGGACACTGACACCGATGCGCTGATCGACGCGATCATCGGCACCGGCTCCCGGGTGGGCTTCGAGATGCCGCGCATCCCGGGGCTGGACGAGGTGCTGGCCGATGAGTCCACCCAGGTGATCGCCTGCGACATCCCCTCCGGGGTGGATGTGGAGACCGGGGCGGTCGCCGGCGACGTGATCGACGCGGACGTGACGGTCACCTTCGGGGGCATCAAGTCCGGCCTGGCGCTGGGCGAGGGCTCCCACGCCGCCGGCGAGATCCGGGCGGTGGACATCGGACTGGGCGCCACCCTGCCGACGCCGGCCCGCTGGCTGGTGGGGCGACGAGCGGCTGCGGGCGACCACGCCGGATGCGGCCGACACGCCGGCCCCGTTGAGCCGGCCGCGGGTCTCGGCGCGCGATCACAAGTACTCCCGCGGCGTGCTGCATGTGATCGCCGGCTCGGTGCAGTTCCCCGGGGCGGCGCAGCTGACCGCGACAGCGGCGGTGACCTCCGGCGTCGGCATGGTCACCCTGCAGGCCCCGGAGGAGGTCCGGGAACGCCTGAGCATCATGATGCCGGAGGTGGTGACCACCTCCGGGAAGTCCACCGCCGTGCTGGAGCGGGCGACGGCGGCGGCCATCGGCCCCGGCATCTCCCGTGACGTCTTCCAGATCGCCGCGATGGGACGCGCCGTGGAGTGGGCCGGCACGGAGCACCCGTGCGTGATCGACGCGTCGGCCCTGGCCAACCTCGACGACGAGTACTTCGCGGACGAGGATCTCGGCCCGAACGTGCTGCTCACTCCGCACTACGGGGAGCTGCGCCGGGTGATGACCAACACCGGCCATGAGGACCTGCGGGAGGTGTTGGACCGGGATCCTGCCACCGCCGTGGAGCAGTTGGCGGCCCGACTCAACGTCACCGTGCTGCTCAAGGGGCCCTCCACGATCATCGCCGCGCCGCAGGGCCCCACGGTGGTGCACCGGGTCCATGCCCCCGGCCTGGCCACCGCGGGCTCCGGGGATGTGCTCACCGGCATCATCGGCGCCTTGGCCGCGGTGGATCCGCAGGCGCCCATGTGGCGCACCGCGGCCCTGGGGGTGCGGCTGCATGCCGAGGCCGCCAAGCGGCTGGATCCCTACGCCTGCGGCGCCTTCGGGGCCGGGGAGCTGCTCTCCACCGTCGCCCCGACCCGGTGACGCGGGTCATCGGGGACCGGGAGTCTGCGAAGATGGGCCTGCTATGACTGTCTCCGTGCCGCCCGTGCGCCCCCTCGCCCGTCTGATCTTCTGCGCCCTCGGGTCGCTGACCGCCGTCGCCCTGGTGGTGATCGTCGCCGTGCCGGTGGACCTTCTGACCGGTTTCGTGGCGGGCGACGAGGCGCTCCTGGTCCTCGCCGCCTACCTGCGCCTGCTGGCGCCGGTGAGCCTGGTCGGAGGGCTGCTGGGGGCCGCGCTGGGGATGTTCTCCCGCTGGCTCTCGGCGACCTCCCCGCTGGGCACCGCCGTCACCGCCGGCGTCACCGGCGCCGGGGTGGGTGCGCTGGTGACCTTCGGCCTGCTCTGGGCGCCGCTGAGCGCTGTGCTGCAGGTGGTGTGGATCGTCCTGCTCGGCCTCGGCGTGGGCTGGGGCAGCTGGTTGACCGACCGGCTGCGCTGAGCCTCGGGGAGGCTGCTGGGGAAGGGCTCTGGCCAGCGGCCGGCAGGTTGCCCGGCAGGTCGCCTGGTAGGCCCCGGCGGTGGCCTCGGGGCGCGCCTCACGTGCCCGCGGGGGAGCCCCAGAGCGTCAGCGGCTCCGCGTAGAGTGGTCCTCATGAGTACCTCCCCCGGCACGCAGAGCCGTGTGCCCGCATCGTCGCGAGGTCTCCCGGAGGGCTGCGAACGGGCGGCGATCATCGATCCCGCCGCGATCCGCCACAACGTGGAGACCATCGCCTCCTACGTCCGTCCCGCCAAGGTCATGGTCGCTGTGAAGGCCGACGGCTACGGCCACGGCGCGGTCACCACTGCCCGCGCCGCCGTGGAGGCCGGTGCGGACTGGATCGGAGTCGCACACGTCACCGAGGCGATCGCGCTGCGGGACGCGGGGATCGAGGCGCCGGTGCTGGCCTGGCTGCACACCGCGCAGACGGACTTCGCCGAGGCCATCGAGCGCTCCGTGGACGTCGGCATCTCCGGCTGGGAGCTCGACGAGGTGGCCGCGGCGGCCTCCTCCCTGCAGACGCCGGCCAACGTGCACCTGAAGATCGACACCGGCCTGGGCCGCAACGGCTGCACCGTGGCCGACTGGCCGCAGCTGGTGGCCCGCGCCGCGGAGCACCAGGACCGCGGGCTGATCTCCGTGGTCGGGATCTTCACCCACCTGGCCGTGGCCGACGAGCCTGACCGGCGGGAGACCGACGAGCAGCTGGAGGTCTACCGGGAGGCGCTGCAGGTCGCCGAGGAGGCCGGGCTCAGCGTCTCCCTGCGTCATGTCGCCAACACTCCGGCGGCCTTCTCGCGCCCGGACGCGCATTTCGACATGGTGCGCGTGGGGGTGGGGGTCTACGGGCAGAGCCCCTTCGCGGACCGCACCGCCGAGGAGCTGGGCCTGCGGCCGGCCATGGAGCTGCGCACCACGGTGGCGAACGTGAAGCGGGTGCCCGCCGGGCAGGGCATCAGCTATGGACTCACCCACCGGGTGGACCGGCCCACCGCGCTGGCGCTCATCCCGCTGGGCTACGGGGACGGGGTGCCGCGGATCGCTGTGCATGCCCCGGTGCAGATCGCTGGCCGGGTCTACCAGTCTGCCGGGCGGGTGGCCATGGACCAGTTCGTGGTGGACCTGGAGGACCCGGACACTCCGGTGCAGGTGGGCGACGACGTCGTCCTCTTCGGCGGCGACTCGGGCATCTCGGCCGCCGACTGGGGCCGGGCCGCGCAGACCATCAACTACGAGATCATCACCCGGATCGGAGGTCGCGTGCCGCGCCTGGTGGTGGACTCCGCCGAGCTGGCCGCCGGTCACGGGTCGACGTCGGACGCCGTCTCCGCCCCCGGGGCGGAGGAGGGCCGGGCATGAGCCGCGGCGCCGGCGGCGCGGACATGGTGCCGGAGCCGGTGGCCGGCCATCGCTGGATCCGCACTCTGGAGCTGGAGGACCTGCAGGACACCGCCGCACTGGCACGGGTGCTGGCGCAGAGCCTGCGGGCCGGCGATCTGCTGATCCTCACCGGAGGGCTCGGGGCGGGCAAGACCACCTTCACTCAGGCGCTCGCCGACGGAATGCGGGTCGAGGGGCAGATCAGTTCGCCCACCTTCGTGCTGAGCCGGATCCATCACGGGGAGGTCGTCGACCTCGTCCACGTGGACGCGTATCGGACGGATGCCGCCGGTTTCGAGGACCTGGACATCGCCGCCACTGTGGAGGAGTCGGTCACGGTGGTCGAATGGGGACGCCGGCTGGCCGAGCATGCCCTGGTGGGGGATGAGGGCTCCTGGGTGGACCTGGAGCTGATCGCCCCGGGGGCCGCGGCTGAGGGTGGCGAGTCCGCCGAGCCGCAGATCATCACCGACTTCTCCGAGACGGACCAGGACCTGCTGGGTGGGGCGCGCCGCGCGGTGCTGCGCGGCTACGGTCCCCGCTGGTCCACTCCACCCGTCTGAAGCGCTCGCCCGGCGCTGCTCGTCTGGCGTGCCTCGTCTGGCGTGCCTCGTCTGACGCGCCCGTCTGAGCCGCCCGTCTGACATGGTCGGCCGAGCCCTGCTTCGGCCTGTCCGGGTGGTCATGAGGGTTCCCCGTGACGTCGTCGTCCGCGTTCGATTTGCCTATGGCCCGGATCACAGTTTCAATAGATGGGACAAGCGTGCCGCTGTGTGAAATGCCGCGGAGGGGCAGTCCCGGCCCTCCCCGGTGGTGGTGCCCGGCAGCAACCGCGGCGACGTCGGTCGTCGAGAACGAGGTGAGTCGAGAGTGTCCGAACTCCTGAACCCGGTGGTGCTCTCTGTGCTGGTCCTGGCCGCACTGAGCCTGGCACGGGTCAACGTCATCATCGCCCTGCTGCTGGCCGCCGTGGTGGCCGGGCTGGCCGGCGGGCTGTCCCTGGAGTCCACCTTCTCCACGTTGGTCGGCGGCCTCGGCGGGCAGGGCGAGACGGCCCTGAGCTACATCCTGCTGGGGACGCTCGCCGTGATGGTGGCCCGCTCCGGGCTGGCCGAGAAGCTCATCCGGAGGGTCATGCCCCTGCTGCGCGGCCCCCGGGCGATGGTCCTGTTCGGGATCGCCGGCGTGGCCTGCCTCTCGCAGAACCTGGTGCCGGTGCACATCGCCTTCATCCCCATCCTGATCCCGCCGCTGCTGACGGCCTTCGACCGTCTGCAGTTCGACCGGCGCGCGATCGCCACGGCCCTGACCTTCGGGCTCAAGGCGCCGTACCTGCTGGTGCCGCTGGGCTTCGGTCTCATCTTCCAGGGCATCGTGGCCGAGGAGATGACCCGCCACGGCGTGGAGATCTCCCTGCGGGAGGTGCCGCTGGCCATGGCCATCCCGGTGGCGGGCATGGTGGTGGGGCTCGCGGTGGCGGTGCTGGTCACCTATCGCCGCCCCCGCGTCTATGCCATGCCGGGCATCGGCCCGGCCGCCGGCCCGTCCGCCGGTCGTGGGGCCGACGACGACGTCGACGCCTCGAGCGGGGACGAGAACCCCGCGCTGCGGTGGGGTCGGGGCGACGTCGCCGTCCTGCTCGGACTGGTGGTCACGCTCGTACTGCAGCTGGTCTATGGCTCGCTGGTGATCGCCGCGTTGGCCGGGATCCTGGTGGTCTTCCTGGCGCGCGGGGAGTCCTGGAAGCAGGGCGACCCGATCATCGACCGCGGTGTGGCGATGATGGGCACCATCGCGTTCATCATGCTGGTGGCCTCCGGCTATGCGGCGGTGCTCACCGAGACCGGTGCGGTGGAGACCCTGGTGGAGGCTGCCGCCGCCTGGATCGGTGACAGCCAGCTGCTGGCGGCCGTGCTGATGATGGTGGTCGGCGTGCTGGTCACGATGGGCATCGGCACCTCCTTCGGCACCGTGCCGGTGCTGGCTGCGATCTTCGTCCCCCTGGCGGTGAGTCTGGGCTTCAGCCCGCTGGCCACCGCTGCGCTCATCGGCTCAGCCGCCGGAATCGGCGACGCCGGCTCGCCCGCCTCGGACAGCACGCTCGGCCCGACCTCTGGGCTCAACGCGGACGGCCAGCACAACCACATCTGGGACACCTGTGTGCCGACCTTCCTGCACTTCAACATCCCGCTGTTCCTCGGCGGCGTCATCGCGGCACTGGTGCTGTGAGTCCGGAGCCCGGCCGTGATCTCCTGCCCTGACCTCGGGCTGGGGCAGGCTCATCGGCCCGCAGCCGGGAGATCCCGGTCAGGGCTACCATGGTGGGGTGCTTCTCGCGATCGACTCCTCCGCCGGCGCCTCCGCCGCCGTCGTCCATGACGCCCAGGTGCGGGCTTCCTGGCGCACCGACGCCACCACCACCCATGCCGAAGTCCTGGCCGGCGCGGTGCGGGACGTCATGGCACAGGCGGGTGTGACCGGGGCGCAGCTCGACTCCGTCGTCGTCGGAGTGGGGCCGGGGCCCTTCACCGGACTGCGGGTGGGGCTGGTGCTGGCGCACAGCCTCGCCGAGGTCTGGGGCGCCCCCTGCATGGCATCTGCAGTCTCGACTCCCTGGCCCGCCGCGCCGTGGCGCACAGCGCCGCCGGGGCGAGCACGGACTCGGAGTTCCTCGTGGCGACCGACGCCCGTCGTCGGGAGGTGTACTGGGCGCGGTACCGGGCCGTGGAGAACCTCGAGGGCCCGCAGGTGGGGCCGGCCGCGGAGCTCCCGGAGCTGCCGGCCGTGGGCGTGGGGGTCAGCCTCTACCCGGAGCAGCTCAGGCTGCCGGACGGCGCGCCCGAGGAGGCGGCGTCGTGGACCGCCAACGCCGCCGAGCTGGGGCTGATCGCCGAGGAGCGGCCGCAGCTGCTGCGGGACCCCGCACCGCTGTACCTGCGGGAATCGGACGCGAAGCCCCCGGTGCGCCGGAAGAAGGCCACCACGTGAGTGCTGTGCCGGACGAACCCGCCGTCCGGCTGCGTCCCATGGCGGTGGAGGACCTCCCGGAGGTCATGGCGCTGGAGCGGCGGCTCTTCCCACATGATGCCTGGCCCGAGCAGTTCTTCCTCGATGAGCTGGACCACACCCAGGGCGAGCGGGCGACCCGTCGCTACTGGGTGCTCACCGAGCCGGTGGCCGACGACCCTCACACCGATGAGCGCCTCCTCGGCTATGTGGGCATGATGTGCGTGCTGCCCCTGGCCGATGTGCAGACCATCGCCGTCGCACCGGAGGCGCAGGGCCGCGGGCTCGGCACCCGGCTGCTGCGGCTGGTGGTGGACACCGCCGCCGTCTGGGGTGCGGAGCAGGTGCTGCTGGAGGTCCGTGCGGACAACGACGGCGCCCAGGCCCTGTACACCCGCGAAGGCTTCACCCATATCCATACTCGGCGGCGCTACTACCCGGACGGCGCAGACGCGCTGATCATGCAGAAGCCGCTCACCGACCTGAACGCCCCGAGCTCGGCCTCCCAGCTGCGCTGACGAGAAGGACACGATGACTGAGCACACCGCATCCGCCAGCCCGCCATCCGCCGCCCCGCTGGTGCTGGGCATCGAGACCTCCTGCGACGAGACCGGTGTGGGCATCGTCCGCGGCACCGAGCTGCTGGCCAACACCGTCTCCAGCTCCGTGGAAGAGCATGTGCGCTTCGGCGGGGTCATCCCGGAGATCGCCGCCCGTGCGCATCTGGAGGCCTTCGTCCCCACCCTGCGCCAGGCGCTGGACACCGCCGGAGTCACCCTGGACGACGTCGACGCGATCGCCGTGACCTCCGGGCCGGGTCTGGCCGGGGCCCTGATGGTTGGACTCTCCGCGGCGAAGGGCCTCGCGCTGGCGGCGGACAAGACGCTCTACGGAGTCAACCACCTGGTGGCCCATGTCGGGGTGGGTCTCCTGGATGACGCTGCCGACGCCGACGCCGCCGGTGTCTCAGGTGGGGGCCAGCCCGCCGCGGTCACCGAGCTGCCGCCCGGCACCGGGGCGCTGCTGGTCTCCGGCGGCCATACCGAGATCCTGCGGGTCCGCTCGCTGACCCGGGACGTGGAGCTGCTGGGCTCCACCATCGACGACGCCGCCGGAGAGGCCTATGACAAGGTCGCCCGGCTGCTGGGCCTGGGGTACCCGGGCGGACCGAAGATCGACCGACTCGCCGCCGAGGGCGACCCGGAGGCCTTCCGATTCCCGCGTGGGCTGACGCTGCCGAAGTTCGTCGGCACCGCGGAGCAGCCCGGCAAGCACCGGCACGACTGGTCCTTCTCCGGGCTGAAGACCGCCGTGGCCCGGGCGGTGGAGCAGTTCGAGGTCGCCGGGCGCCCTGTTCCGACGGCGGACATCGCCGCCAGCTTCCAGGAGGCGGTGGTGGACGTGCTGACCGCCAAGGCGGTGCGCGCCGCCGGTGAGCACGGGATCACCACCCTGCTGCTGGGCGGGGGAGTGGCCGCCAATCGCCGCCTCCGCGAGCTGCTGGCGCAGCGCTGCGCCGACGCCGGCATCGAGCTGCGCATCCCGCCGGTCTCCCTCTGCACGGACAACGGCGCGATGGTCGCCGCGTTGGGGGCCCAGCTGGTGGCCGCCGGTGTGGCGCCGTCATCGCTGGACATCCCCGCGGACTCCTCCCAGCCGGTGGACCGCATCAGCGTCTGAGCCGCAGCTCGGCGCCCTCCCGAGGCCCTCCCGAGGCCCATTCGGCCCTTCCCCCCAGACGCGAGGTGGTCTGGAGTTCTGGGAACTCGACTCGATCGAGACGAGTACCCGCAACTCCAGACCAACTCGGCTGGGTTGTTGCGCTCAGGGTTGAGGGGTGAGCGCTGGGGCCGCTAGCTCCAGGGGATGAGGCCCAGGGCCAGGGCCAGGACGAGCACCACCACGGAGAAGATCCACATCGGGAAGAAGGAGTACCGGATGTGCTTGCCGATGTCGCAGCCGGCCAGGCCCAGGGCGAGCCACAGGGCGGCGGCGAACGGGCTGATGAAGGTGCCGATGATGTTGCCCACCAGCACTGCGTAGACCACAGAGAGCGTGCCGACGCCGGCCTCGGTGGAGATGCCTTCCACCACCGGCAGCAGGGCGAAGTAGTGGGCGTCGGTGCTCAGCACCAGCTCCAGCGGCAGGCCGAAGAAGCCGACGATCAGGTGCAGGTAGGGCACCAGCGCGCTGGGAAGGATCGCGACGGCGTCGGTGGCCAGCGAGTCCAGCATCCCGGAGTGCTCCATGATGCCCAGGAAACAGCCGGCGGCCAGCACGATGGCGCCGGTGGCCACGGCGCTGCCGCCGTGGGACTTGATGGCCTCCATCTGGTCCTTGACCCGGGGGTGGTTGACCATCAGGGCGGCGCTGAGGCCCAGCATGAAGGCCAGCGGGGCGGGCAGGATGTCCGAGATCAGCAGGGCCAGCATGGCCAGCACGAGCACGGCGTTGGTGGCCATCCGCCAGCGCGGCGTGGCCGGGGCGTCGTCGTGGGCGCCCCAGACGTCGTCGTTGTCTCCGGCGAAGTCTGGGTGTTCCGGGCGGAACCGGTGCCGTGGCCGATGCGGTCCGACGGGCCTCCGGTCGAGGTGCGACGTCGGCGTCGGCGGTGCCGGTGGACCCGGACGAGCCGCCGGCGCGACCGTGGCCAGCTCGCGCTCCTCCACGCGGGTCTCCGCCGCGGCCTCGGAGGAGCTCTCCTCCTGGACGTCCTCCTCGATGACCGGGGCGCCTCCGCGGGCGGCGATGCGGCGCTGTTCGCGCAGGCCCAGCAGCACGGCGGCGATGACCAGCAGCACCAGCGAGAGGATCTGGACGGGGATGAGCCCGCGCCACAGCTCCACCGGGTCGATGCCCACGACGGCGGAGGCGCGGCCGACAGGGCCGCCCCACGGGAGCATGTTCAGCACGCCCATGCTCATGGCGGCCAGCAGCAGGAGCAGGTAGGGGCTCATGCCCAGGTGGCGGTAGAGCGGCAGCAGGGCCGGGATGACGATCAGGAAGGTGGAGGCGCCGGCGCCGTCGAGGTGGCAGACGGCGGCGAGCAGCACGGTGCCCACACAGATGGCCACCACGTTGCCGCGGGTGAGCTTCACCGTCAGGCGGACCAGTGGGTCGAAGAGGCCGGCCTGGTTCATGATCGCGAAGAACAGGATCGCGAAGACCAACATCACGGCGACATTGAGCACGGAGCTGAGACCTTCGCCGAAGAAGTCGCCGATCTCGGTGAAGGTGTAGCCGGCCACCAGGGCCCCGGTGACGGGGATGACGGTCAGGCCGACGATGGGGGCGATGCGCCCGAGGATCAGCAGCGTCGTCATGGTGACGATCACCGCCAGGCCGATGAGACTGAGCATGGTGTCCTCCTGGATGCGGGTGTGCGGCAGGATCAGCATCGGGAATGTGACCTGTGTGACAGCATGGATCTCATGTGACCGGCCCCACAGTTTTGTGCATCCCGAGGCCATAGTGGTCATATTGGTCATCACATCGGTGATCACGACGTCGGCCGCCCCGGCCGACGCAACCGTCACCCCCAGGAGGTGCCGTGAGCCAGAAGATCCGGAGCCGCACGCGCGCGCCCCGCCGGGAGGTGACTCTGGCTGGGCGGCTGTTCCGGTGGAACATGGCGCTGCTGGTGGGCGCCGTGACGGTGGTCAGCCTGCTCTGGGGCGTGGTCCAGTACGTGGAGGCTCGGCAGCAGTATGAGGAACGGGTCCTGACCATGGCCGAGTCCGTGGCGGTGATGCCCACTGTCCAGGAGGCCCTGGAGACCGAGGATCCTTCGGAGGTCCTCGCCCCGTGGGCGGAGACCCTGCGGGCGGCCACGGGCTTCGAGTACATCATGATCGCGGACCGTCACGGCATCCGGCAGTCCCACCCGGATCCGGAGGCCATCGGTCAGCGGCCGTCCCTGGACCCGGCGCCGGTGTTGGCCGGGCAGACCTGGACCGGTGTGGAGCACGGGCACGCCGGGCTGACCCTGCGGGCGCGGGTGCCGGTCTTCGACGACGCCGAGGAGGTCATCGGCTACGTCTCGGTGGGGATCCTGGCTTCGGAGGTCCGGTTGGCGTCGGTGCAGACCCTGCCGCTGATCCTGGGGGTGGCCCTGGTGGCCGTGGGGGCAGGGGCGGTGGGCGCCCGGCTGCTGTCCCGCCGGCTGCGGGCCGACACCCATGGGCTCGAGCCCAAGGAGATCGCCACGCTGCTGGATGGGCGGGAGGCGCTGCTGCATGCGATCGGCGAGGGGGTCATCGGACTGGATCGGCAGCGCCGGGTGGTGCTCGCCAATACGCCGGCCCGGGAGCTGCTGCACCTGCCCGATGACCATCTGGGCCGCACTCCGGCGCAGCTGGGCCTCAGCGCGGAGGCCGAGCAGGTGCTCTCCGGCGAGGGCCCCGCAGACGATCCGGGGGAGGACCTGCTGCTGGGCGCCCACGGCAGGATCCTGGTGTGCACGCGCCGGCCGGTGCGGGTGCGGGAGGCCGACGGCGGCGTCGTCGTCACCCTGCGCGACCGCACCGAACTCACCCGGCTCACCGACCAGTTGGACGGAGCCCGCACGGTCACCGCCGGGCTGCGCGCCCAGCGGCACGAGTTCGCCAACCGGATCCACACGGTCTCCGGGATGCTGGAGCTCGGGGCGGTGGACCGCGCGCGGGACTACCTCTCCGAGCTGTCCGCCGCCACCTCGGGCGCTGATGCGGAGATCGCCGCGCGCATCGGGGATATGACGGTGGCGGCGCTGGTGCTGGCCAAGTCGGTGCAGGCGGCCGAACGGGGCGTGCAGTTCAGCCTCTCCGAGCTTTCCCATCTGCCGGAGGACCAGCCCTCCGATCTCCGCGACGATCTGCTGCTGGTGGTGGGCAACCTGGTGGACAACGCCATGGACGCGGCCGGACCCGACGGCTGGGTGGAGCTGATGGTGCGCCGGCATGCCGGTGCCGGGGACGGTGCCGGGGACGGTGCCGGAGAGGGTGCGGGAGACGTGGTGGAGGTCCGTGTCATCGATTCCGGGCCCGGCCTGGACCCGGAGATCGCTCGGGAGATCTTCCACGTGGGCCGGTCCACGAAGGGCGACGACGGCCAGCGGGGTATGGGACTGGCGCTGGTCCGTCAGGCCTGTCTGCGTCGTGGCGGCACGGTGGCCGTGGAGGCCGAAGAGGAGACGACGTTCGCCGCCTATCTGCCGGTGCGCCGACCTGAGGCGCGAGAGGCTGAGGCGCGAGAGGAAGGCTCGGAGACATGACTCAGCGAGGAGGAGCAGTGGGAGGCTCGCCTGCCTCGGTGGGCTCCGGGGTTCGGGTGCTGATCGTGGACGACGACGTCCGCGTGGCTCACAATCACCGGGAGCTGGTGGAGTCGCTGCCCGGGCTCACCGTGGTCGGAGTGGTCCACACCGGGGCCGAGGCGCTGGAGGAGGTGCGTCGCCACCGGCCCGATCTGCTGCTGTTGGACCTGTTCCTGCCGGACAGGACGGGTCTGTCCGTGCTGGAGGAGCTGCGCAGTCCCGGCTGGAGGCGGGAGGTCGGCGTCGTCGACGCCGTCATCATCTCCGCGCTGCGGGATGTGGACCAGGTGCGCACCGCCATGGCGCTGGGGGCGCTGCACTACCTGATCAAGCCGTTCCCGCTGCGGCAGCTGCGGGACCTGGTGGAGCGCTACGCGTCCGCGCGGAAGCGGATGGAGGCGATGTCCACGGTCACGCAGAGCGACGTGGACTCGCTGTTCGGCATGCTGCGGCCTCGCGCCTCGTCACGGTTCATGCCCAAAGGGCTGACCGCGACGACGGCGGAGCGGGTGGCGGAGGCGCTGCGCTCCGCTGAAGGGGACGTCTCCGCGGCGGAGCTCTCCGAGAGCACCGGGATCGCCCGGGTCACCGCTCGCCGGTACCTGGAGCATCTGTGCTCTGAGGGGCGCGCCGAGCTGACTCTGCGCTACGGGCAGGCCGGGAGGCCCGAGCACCGCTACCGCTGGGTGCCGTGAGGCTCCGGACCGGTGAGCTCCCCGCCCCTCAGACGGTCCGGCCTCCGTTGATCGACATCCGGGTGCGGGCGGAGGAGTCCAGCACGATCTGCCGCAGGTCGCCGTCGTGGTTCTCCGCGACCCTGCGCTGCCGCTGGTAGCCGGGGCCCTCGCGCATCATGTCCTCGACCAGGGCGAGCTCGTCGGCGCAGCGAGACGCTTCGCCACCGGTTCGAGCCGTTCGAGCTCGCGGGAGAGGTGGTCGGTCACCAGCTCCTCGTCGCCGTCGGCGTTGAGAATGATGATGGCGTCCATCCCGTAGCGGGCAGCCCGCCACTTGTTCTCCTGGGTGAACCACGGCGGCATGGTGGGGATCTTCTCCCCGTCCTCGATCCGCTCCACCAGGGAATGCACCAGGCACTGGGTCAGGGCCGCGATCCCGGCGATCTCCTCCAGAGTGGCCAGGCCGTCGCAGATGCGCATCTCCACGGTGCCGAACCGCGGCACGGCGCGGACGTCCCAGCGGACCTCGGTGACGTCGTCGATGACCCCGGTGTGGGCCAGGTCCCCGACGCAGTGCTCGAAGCCGGACCAGTCCTCGAACTGGAACGGCAGCCCGGCGGTGGGCAGCTGTTGGAACATCAGCGCCCGCTGGGAGGCATAGCCGGTGTCCTCCCCGGACCAGTACGGCGACGACGCCGACAGCGCCTGGAAATGCGGGTAGAAGTTCAGCAGACCGTCCACCGCGGGCATGGCCTGCCGCCGGTCGTCGAGGCCCACGTGGACGTGGACCCCGTAGATCACCATCTGGCGGCCCCACCATTGGGTGCGGCGGATCAGCTCCGCATACCGCTCCTTGTCGGTGACCGGCTGCTCAGTGGGTGGGGCGAAGGGATGGGAGCCCTGGGAGTAGAGCTCCACATCGAGCGGGTCGCAGTGCCGCAGCACCTGTTGGGCGGTCTCCCGCAGCGAGCCGACCCCTTCGGCCACGTCGTCGCACACCTCGGTGATGATCTCCACCGTGTTGGTGAGGAGCTCCCGCTTCACGTACGGGTGCTCCTCGTCCTCATGGGGTTCGGCGCCGGGCTCGCGGGCGTCGTCCAGGCAGGCGGTGAGCACATGCTCCGCCACGGAGCGCAGGTCGCCCGAGGACCTGTCCACCAGGGCGAGCTCCCATTCGAGGCCGAGGGTCGAGCGCTCCGAGGGAGCGAAGGGCAGGTCCATGGGGGCTCCTCAGCTGGGACGACAGGCGGGGAGCTTCAGGATACCGGGGAGAGGGCGCCCGTCCTCCCTCAGCGGGGGGACCATCGCGCGTCTCGCGGCGCCCCAGGTGAGGGTCGGTGTCCCCGTTGCAGGGATGAGGCTTGGGCGTGAAGCGCGTCAGCGGGCCGGTGGGTCCCTGGAATGGGGACCGCTACGCCGTCGGAGGCGGTCATCGGAGACGGTCGCCGGAGTCCGCCGCCCGGTGCGCGCCGGATACGTCGCGCTGGATACCCTGGAGCCATGATCTCTTCGTCCCCTGATGCTCCCCGGGTCGCTGACCGGATGACTCCGGCGCTGCGCCGCCTGGCGCCCCTGCTGATGGTTCCGGCGCTGCTGCTGAGCTCCTGCGCTCCCGGCGACGACGGTGGCGCCGGGGACGAGGCCGACGGCACCGGTGGTGAGGCGACCGGGGACGGACAGAACCAGGATCAGCAGGAGCAGGACGAGCAGGAGCGCCTGGCCGAGGAGCGCCGGGAGGCGTTCGCCGCCCGCGAGGCGGCCTGCCGGGCCGACGACCAGCATCGCGAGGCGGCGGCCGCGGCGGTGGCTGAGCTCAGCACCGACCAGCAGGCCGGCCAGGTGCTCGTGGGGGAGTACGGCGGCACCGACGCCTCCGGCATGGCCGGACTCATCGAGGAGCTCCACCTGGCTGGGGCCATCGTGATGGGGGACAACGTGCCCCGCGGCGACGACGGTGTGGACCTCGACGCGCTCGCCGGTGAGCTCGGCACCCTGCACCAGGCCGCCGCGTCCCGGGACTGGCCCGCCGTGGTCGCCGTGGATCAGGAGGGCGGCCTGGTGACGCGGGTCGGCACCCGATGACGGAATGGCCCGCGCCCATGGCGTATGGTGCCGCGCGCCTCGGAGCGCTGGACGGACAGCACTCGGACGAAGCCCCGGAGGAAGCCCCGGACGAGGCCGCAGAGGAGGCCGCAGTCGCCGGCCACGACGCCCTGGCCGCGCGGGGGCACCAGGCGATGGGGGAGGACTTGGCGGAGCTGGGCTTCACCCTGGACTTCGCGCCGAATGCGGACGTCACCCTCGGCGTCGAGGATGTGGCCATCGGCTCCCGCTCCTTCGGCGCGGATCCGGAGCTGGTCGCCGACCTCGCGCTGGCGGGGCTGCGCGGGCTCGCCGAGGGCGGAGTGGCCGGCTCGGCCAAGCATTTCCCCGGGCACGGCGGCGTCACCGAGGACTCCCACCACACGCTGCCGGTCCAGCCCGCCGAGCAGAGCGACCTGGAGGACCACGACTGGGCGCCCTTCCAGCACGTGATCGACGCCGGCGCGCCGATGATCATGATGGGGCACCTCGACGTCCCCGTCCTGGAGGCCGGGGTGCCGTCGTCGTTGTCCCCGGCCGCCTATGAGTGGCTGCGCGAGAGGGGGCACGACGGCGTGATCGTCACCGATGCGCTGAACATGGCCGCCGTGGTGGACCAGGCCGGGCCTGCCGAGCGCCGGTGCAGGCCCTGGAGGCCGGGGCCGACCTGCTGCTCATGCCCTCGGATGTGCGCACCGCCCACGCGGCGATCGTCGACGCCGTGGAGTCGGGGCGACTCGAGGCCGACCGGCTCGCCGAGGCCGCGGAACGGGTGGTCGCGCTGATGCTCTGGCAGCAGGACCTGGCCGCCGGGGATCTCGACGCCGGCCCCGGCGTGGCCTTGCCGGAGGTCCTTCAGGGCCTCGAGGAGGAGGTCGAACAGGACGGCGGCGGGTACGCCGACCTGCCCAGCATCACGGGCGAGGACGCGGGCGAGGACGCTGGTGAGGACACGGGCGACGGCGCCGCCGAGGTCGCCGCCGCCGTCGCCCGTCACGCGGTGACGCTGGTCGCCGGCCAGTGCGAGGCCGATGTCCTGCAGGGTCCGGTGACGGTGGTCGGCGGACAGGAGCAGGACCGCGCGCGATTGGAGTCGGCGCTGCTGGCGGCCGGCCATCAGCTGGGCGCCGGAGGCACCGTGATCGGCCTGGTGGCGCCGGGGCGCAGCCGTCGCAGGGCGCCGACGTCGTGGTGGCCCTGGACCGTCCGAGCCGCTGCCGTCTGCACCCGGCCGAGACCCAGGTGGCCCTCTATGGACGCGGGGAGGAGAGCTTCGCGGCCCTGGTGGAGGTCCTGGCCGGCGCCCCGGCGCCGGGCGCCCTGCCGACGCCGGTGGGGGAGCACGAGGTCGGCCACTCGGTCTGCTGAGCCGCCGGAAGGTGTTGGCCGCCCGAAGCCTGGAGAGATAGATTCCTGACATGTCGCACGACGCAGTCCTCCTTCCTGAGCCCACCTTCATCGATGTCGACGGCGTCGCCGTTGCGACCTGGCTCCTGGAGCCCGATGGGCCGCCCCGTGGACCGGATGTGGTGCTCTGCCACGGTACGCCGTGGTCTGCGGCCGTGTGGAGCGCGGCGGCCCGTCACCTGGCGCGGCATCGGCGGGTGCGCCTGTGGGACATGCCCGGCTACGGCGCCTCCGCGAAGGAGGAACAGGTTCCGGTGGATCTGGGGTCGCAGATGCGCCGCTTCGCCCAGCTGCTGGACCGCTGGCGGCTCTCCGCGCCCTCGGTGATCGCTCATGACATCGGCGGCGCGGTCGCCCTCGGCGCGCACCTTCTGCACGGGCGGGACTATGCTCCCTGCATCTCTGGGACATCGTCGCGCTGGAGCCGTGGGGCTCACCGTTCTTCCGCCTCGTCTCGGCCCATCAGGAGGTCTTCTCCCAGCTTCCGCCGGAGCTGCATGCCGCCCTGGTCCGCGAGTACATCGCCGGAGCCGCACGTCAGCCCCTGACTCCGGCTTGGGTGGAGATCCTCACCGAACCGTGGTTGGGCCCCACGGGTCAGGCGGCCTTCTACCGCCAGATCTCCCAGCTGCGGGTGGAGGACACCCGCCCGGTGGTCGACCGCCTGGGCGAGCTGCGCTGCCCGGTGCGCATCGGCTGGGGTGAGGACGACCCCTGGATCGCAGTCGAGCAGGCCCACCGGCTCCGTCGCGCCCTCCCCGGGGACCCGGAGACGACCACGCTCGCAGGCGTCGGACACTTGGGGCCGGTCGAATCTCCGGCGGCCATCCATCGGGAGCTGGACGCCTGGCTGGCTGAGCGCCTGACCTCACGCGGATGAGTCAGGCGCAGCGGAAGCCAGGCGCCTGATTCGACGGCAGCACCGGGCGTCGCACCGGCGCCTGAGACAAGCCCGGGACCTCAGGCCGGCTCGACGACGGCGACCAGCCGCTGGTCGCGACCCGCGTGATCACCAGGGTGCGGTGCCGGGGTCCCGCGGGCGGCAGATCCGCCGTCGCGGCGGTCCTCTCCCGTCCGTCCTTCCTGCGTCCGTTTTTGCCGCGCCCGTCCTGCCCGGCGAGGATCTGCTTGCGCAGCGTCTCCGGCACCAGGTCCACCCCGCGCTTCTTGATCTCCACGCTGGTCACGCCGTGCTCCTGCACCCAGGCGCGCAGTCGCTTGACCTGGAACGGGAAGACCTCCACCACGCGGTGGCACCGGACGGCGGAGGTCGACGGCGGCGCGGCCCGGTCGGGGAGCACGAAGTAGGCGATGTGCTCGTCCAGCATGGCTCCGCCGAGCCGTTCGGCCAGATCGGAGACCAGCCCGGCGCGGATCACGGCGCCGTCAGGCTCACACAGCAGTCCGGAGAGCCCGTCCGGGCCCAGGGCCTCGGCGTCGGGGCGCTCGCCGAACTCAGCGGCGGAGGTCAGCTCCTCCACGGCGTCCGCGCTGCGGACAGTCGCCGCGCGTCGCACCCCGGGGCGCGCCAGTGCGTTGAACCACAGGACCACCTCCACCACGTGGCCGTCCACACTGACCCACTCGGCCTCGCAGTCGGCGGGGATGAGCTCATGCGGGATCCCCGGCCCCAGCTTCACGCCCAGGGGGATGCCAGTGGCGGCCAGCGAGGTCACGAAGCTCAGCGGCGGAGAGAAGGACTCCGGGTCCCATATGCGGCGTGAGGCGCCGTCGGCGCTGTGCCCGCGGCCCGCATTCCGGCGCGCCGGATCCAGCCACAGGCCCCAGCCGGCGGGGCGCCGCCCGGACCGTCTGTCCTGTCTGCCCCGTCTGTCCTGTCTGTCCCGTCCGGCTCGTCGGGCTGGCCGATCGTCAGGCCCATCTCCGCGACGAAGGCCTCCGCGGTGGTGTGCCGGACCTCGGCCTCTGGGAACGGCGTGAGGTTCATCGTCGCCGCCGCGGCGGCATCCTCGTCGGCGTCGACGGCGATGACCTCCAGTCCCAGGGAGGCCAGTGCCAGCGCATCGCCTCCCAGGCCGCATCCCAGGTCTGCCACATGGGTGAGGCCCGCCTCGCGGAAGCGCCGGGCGTGACCCGCCGCCACGGGCAGTCGGGTGGCCTGCTGCAGCCCGTCCTGGGTGAACAGCATCCGGGCGGCGAAGTCACCGAACTTCGCTGCGGCGTCCCGGCGCAGGCGGGACTGCGTCAGTGCGGCGGCCACCAGCTCCGGCGAGTGGCCGGCGCGCCGCAGCTCGGTGTTGAGCCGGGCGGCGTCGTCGGCATCATAGGGCGGGAGCGAGTTCAGCAGCTCCCAGCCTCGGGCGTCAGCAGCGGGGCGAGCGCAGAGGTCTCAGACATCTCCGCCAGCCTAGCCGGAGCCGCCCTCGAATGCTGGTCCGTCCGGTCCGACGAGGCTGTGGAGGGCTGCGATCCGTCATGGGGCCGTCACCAACTTGCAGCGCATTAGCCAAGTCGATAGGTTCTTATTTGCTTAGGCTGGGCTAAGTCATTCGGCGAAGGTAGGTGTGACCTCTTTCGCAGTCTGTGGTCCGACCCGCCGCCTCGCACCCGAGTCCATCACACACTCCACCACTGTCGGCCGCCCCGCACCGGCGCCGACCCGTGACCTTGAGGAAGGCCCCATGACCTCTGCTGAGACCACCAGCTCCACCTCCCGTGCCGCCGCCGGGCTGTCCGTGCTCGCCGTCGCCGCCCTGGCGCTGACCGCCTGCTCCGACGCATCCGCCGGGTCCGACTCCAGATCCGAGGCGGGATCCGACGCCGACGCGGCCTCGTCGTCACAGGGTGCCGGTGTCGTCACCATCGACGACGACCACGGCACCCATGAGATCGACGTGGACTCCATCGAGTCCGTCGGCGCGTTCGACAACCGCACCTTCCGCACGCTGGAGGACTTCGGCGTCGAGCTGACCGTCGCCGCCCGGGCTCTGATGGGCACCGGGATCACCGACTACGCCGACGACGAGGACATCCTCGACACCGGCAACCACCGTGAGCCCAACCTCGAGCTCATCGTCGCTGCGGAGCCGGACCTGGTCGTCACCGGGCAGCGCTACCAGCAGTACTACGACGACATCGCCGCCCTGCTGCCGGATGACAGCGTGATCCTCGAGTTCGACGAGGCCACCACCGACCCGGAGACATTCTTCGACGGGCTGATCGAGATGACCGAAAAGCTCGGCCAGGTATTCGAAGCCGAGGACGAGGCCGCCGAACTCGTCGAGGGCCTGCAGGCCGCCATGGACCGGGTGGAGGCCGCCTACGACGGCGACTCCAGCGTGATGGGAGTGCTGACCTCCGGCGGGGACATCAACTACGCCGGCCCGAACCAGGGCCGCGGAGTGGCCCCGATCTTCCAGGAGTTCGACCTCGTCCCGGCGCTGGAGGTCGACGACCAGTCCAGCGACCATGAGGGCGACGACATCTCCGTGGAGGCCATCGCCGATTCGAACCCGGACTGGATCATCGTCCTGGACCGCGACGGCATGGCCCCCGACGACCCCGAGTACACCCCGGCCGGCGAGCTGATCGCCGACTCCCCGGCGCTGCAGGAGGTCACTGCGGTGCAGGAGGACCAGATCGTCTACATGCCGCAGAACATGTACCTCACCGAGGACATCCAGGCCTACACCGAGTTCCTGGAGGACTTCGCCGACGCGCTCGAGGCCGCCCGGTGAGCGTCCTCGACGCCGACCGCTGAGCCGGTCGAGCCCCGGCCGTCTTCTCACGGGCGGGGCTCGGCCGTGCCCTGCACCTGACCCACCCGGAAAGACAACATGACCTCCACGCTGCGGCAGGACATCGCCTACACGAGCCGCGACATCCTCGTCGACGAGCAGCGCTCCCGACGGCGCCCGCTGCTGACGCCGTCGTTCCTGCTCGCCGTCGTCGTCACCCTCGGCCTGCTGGCCGCCTCACTGCTGGTGGGGCAGTTCGACGTCTTTGCCGAGGGCAATTTCTGGATGTTCGGCATCACCCGCATCCCGCGAACCGTCGCGCTCGTGCTCGCCGGAGCCTCGATGGCCATGTGCGGGGTCATCATGCAGCTGCTGACACAGAACCGCTTCGTGGAGCCCACCACCACCGGGACCACCGAATGGGCAGGACTCGGTCTCATCCTGGTCATGTGGCTGGCCCCCACCGCCTCGTTGCTGGCCCGTATGTCCGCTGCCGTGGCGATGGCGTTCCTGGGCACCATGGTGTTCTTCCTGTTCCTGCGCCGGGTCTCGCTGAAGTCCAGCCTCATCGTGCCCATCATCGGGATCATGCTCGGTGCGGTGGTCAGCTCCTTCACCACCTATCTGGCACTGATGACCGACACCCTCCAGACGCTCGGCATCTGGTTCCAGGGATCCTTCACCGGCGTGATCCAGGGCCGCTATGAGCTGATGTGGATCGTGCTGGCCGTCACCGTGCTGGTGTTTCTGGTGGCCGATCAGTTCACCGCCGCCGGGCTCGGCAAGGACATGGCCACCAATGTGGGGCTGAACTACACGCTCGTGCTGTTCATGGGCACCGCCATGGTCGCCGTCGCCACCGGGGTCACCGCCACCGTGGTGGGGACCCTGCCGTTCCTGGGCCTGGTGGTGCCCAACATCGTGGCCCTGTTCCGCGGCGACGACCTGCGCAGCAACCTTCCCTGGGTGTGTCTGGTCGGGATCTCCACTGTGACCCTGTGCGACCTCATCGGCCGGCTCATCATCGCTCCCTTCGAGGTCCCCGTCTCCATGGTGCTGGGCCTGGTCGGTGGGATCGTGTTCATCGGGCTGCTGCTGAGGCAGCGCCGCAAGGGAGGACTCGTCACGTGATGCTCAAGACCGCGCAGGACGCGCCCGCGCAAAGGGGGACGCAGCAGACGCCGCAGCAGTCGCGCCGCTCCGGGCCCCTCACCGGCCGGCGGCACCGTCGGGTCTACGCACTGGTCACCGCCGTGCTGATCCTCATCTCGCTGGGCTCCACGGCCGGGATCCTGTTCTACAACAACCCCATGCCCGTGGGCTCCGACGGGTGGTGGCTCATCGCCGGGATGCGGCGGGACTCCCTGCTGACCATCGCCGTCGTCGCCCTGTGCCACGCCATGGCCACCATCGCCTTCCAGACGGCGGTCAACAACCGGATCATCACCCCCGGCATCATGGGCTTCGGCTCCCTCTACACCGCTATTCAGACCGGATTCGTCTACCTCTTCGGCATCACCGGGGTCGTCATGCTGGTGGGCGTTCCGCAGTTCTTCCTGCAGATGGCGGTCATGATGCTGCTGGCCACCGGCCTCTACACGTGGCTGCTGTCCGGGAAGTTCTCCAACATCCACATCATGCTGCTCGTGGGTGTGGTGCTCGGCGGCACGTTGGGTTCGCTGTCCACCTTCATGCAGCGGATGCTCACCCCCTCCGAGTTCGACGTGCTCACCGCACGGCTCTTCGGCAACCTCTCCAACGCCCGGGCCGAGTACCTGCCCTACGCGATCCCGATCGCGCTCGCCGTCGCCGTCGTGCTGTGGCTGTGGGCGCCGAAGCTCAACGTCATCGCGTTGGGGAAGGACAATGCCACCAACCTGGGGCTGAACCACAAGCGGGAGGTCATCAAGATCCTGCTGCTGGTCTCCATCCTGGTCTCCCTGGCCACCGCGCTGGTGGGTCCGATGATGTTCCTGGGCTTCCTCACCGCCGCCCTGGCCTACCAGTTCGGCGACACCTACTCGCACCGGCACCTCTTCCCGCTCGGGTTCCTGTGCGGCTACGCGGTCCTCTCCGCGAGCTACTTCGTCCTGCGCCACGTCTGGGACGCGGGGGGAGCGGTGACGGTGATCGTGGAGCTCGTCGGCGGGCTCGTCTTCCTGTTCTTCCTCCTGCGAAAGGGACGCCTGTGATCTCCCTGACCGATGTCAGCAAGGCCTACTCCTCGTCCGTGTCGATCGGGCCGGTCAGCGTCGACATCGACGCCGGCGGGATCACCGCCCTGGTGGGCCCCAACGGGGCGGGAAAGTCCACGATCCTCACGATGATCGGCCGGCTGCTGAGCCTGGACTCCGGGCGCATCGAGGTGGCCGGTCACGACGTCGTCAACACGCCCTCGAAGGCGATCGCGAAGATCATCTCCGTGCTGCGCCAGGAGAACCACTTCGTCACCCGGCTCACGGTGCGGCAGCTGGTCAGCTTCGGGCGCTTCCCCTATTCGAAGGGCAGGCTGACGCTGGGGGACGAGAAGTACATCTCCGAGGCGATCGACTTTCTGGACCTCACCGACCTGGAGGACCGGTATCTGGACCAGCTCTCCGGCGGGCAGCGACAGCGGGCGTATGTAGCCATGGTGCTGGCGCAGAACACCGACTACGTGCTGCTGGACGAGCCGCTGAACAACCTGGACATGCAGCACGCGGTGGCGATGATGAAGCAGCTGCGCCGTGCTGCCGACGAGCTCGACCGGACCGTGGTCATCGTGCTGCACGACATCAACTTCGCCGCCCACTACTCGGACAGGATCCTGGCCATGAAGGACGGGCAGGTGGTGGAGCACGGCACTCCGGCCGAGATCATGCGCGACGACGTCCTGACCCGAGTGTTCAACACCGACGTGCAGGTGGTGCCGGGGCCGAACGGACCGCTGGCGGTGTACTACTGAGGGGGATCTGCGCCGAATACAACGATGCTTCTGCGGTTTGGGCCCTTTTGGCGCAGATTCACGCGTCAAAAGGGCCCAAACCGCGAAGCCATCGGGCGGAACAGCGATGACCCCGGAGGGATCGTCGGACGACGCGCACTGAGACGACGTCCAGCGACAATCCCTCCGGGGCCATCCCGGAGTGCGGCTGCTCAGCCCTCGATCGTGGCGAGCACCTCTCCCGCGCTCACCGAGGCGCCGGCCGCGGCCTTGAGCCCTTTGAGCTTGCCGGCCTTGTGGGCGGTCAGCGGCTGCTCCATCTTCATGGCCTCCAGCACCAGGATCAGGTCGCCCTCGGCCACCTTGTCCCCGTTCTTGGCGTGGACCTTCACGATGGTGCCCTGCATGGGCGAGGTCAGCTGGTCCCCGGAGGCGCCGGTGGCCGCGGCGGTGCGCTTGCGGCGTCGCTTCTTGCCCGCCTGGGTGGCGAGCTTGCCGGCCGCCAGAGAGGCAGGCAGTCCGACGGTGACGCGTTTGCCGTTGACCTCCATGACCACGGAGGCGCGCTCCTCCTCGTGCTCGGGATCGGCGTGAGCGGCCAGCATGTTGAACGGCTGGATCGTGTTGTCGAACTCGGTCTCGATCCACCGGGTGTGCACCGAGAACGACGTCGGCGCCTTCCGGTGGCCGTGGCCGCCGTCGTGCTCGGCCAGCTCGGGGACGAACGCCGGATCCTCGAGGACCTGGCGGTGGAAGGGGATCACCGTGGGCATGCCCTCGACGGTCATCTCCGCCAGGGCGCGGCGGGCCCGCTGGACGGCCTGCTCCCGGGTGGCGCCGGTGACGATCAGCTTGGCGATCATGGAGTCGAAGGCCCCGGAGATCGTCTCCCCGGCGCGCACGCCGGAGTCCACGCGCACGCCCGGCCCGCTGGGCAGGTCGAAGCGCTCGAGCTTGCCGGGGGCGGGCATGAAGTTCCGTCCGGCGTCCTCGCCGTTGATGCGGAACTCGATACTGTGGCCGCGGACCTCCGGGTCGTCGTAGCCCAGCCGCTCGCCGCGGGCGATCCTGAACTGCTCTCGGACCAGGTCGATGCCGGTGACCTCTTCGGAGACCGGGTGCTCCACCTGCAGGCGGGTGTTGACCTCCAGGAAGCTGATGGTGCCGTCGCGGCCCACCAGGAACTCGCAGGTCCCGGCGCCGGTGTAGCCGGCCTCGCGGAGGATCGCCTTCGAGGCGCGGTAGAGCTGCCGGTTCTGCTGGCGGCTCAAGAACGGCGCGGGAGCCTCCTCCACGAGCTTCTGGTTGCGCCGCTGCAGGGAGCAGTCACGGGTGGAGACCACCACCACGTTGCCGTGCTCGTCGGCCAGGCACTGGGTCTCCACGTGCCGCGGCGCGTCCAGGTAGCGCTCGATGAAGCACTCGCCCCGCCCGAAGGCCGCGGTGGCCTCGCGGACGGCGGACTCGTAGAGCTCGGTGATCTCCTCATGCTCGCGGACCACCTTGATGCCGCGCCCGCCGCCGCCGTGGGCGGCCTTGATGGCGATGGGCAGACCCTGCTTGTCCGCGAACCTGATGACCTCTTTGGCGTCCTTGACCGGCTGCTTGGTGCCGGGCGCCAGCGGGGCGCCGACCTTCTCGGCCAGCTGGCGGGCGGAGACCTTGTCGCCCAGCGTCTCGATGGCCTCGGGGGAGGGGCCGATCCAGGTCAGTCCGGCCAGGCGCACGGCACGGGCGAAGTCGGCGTTCTCGGAGAGGAAGCCGTAGCCGGGGTGCACGGCGTCCGCATCGGTGGCGCGGGCGGCCTCCAGGATCTTCTCGACCACCAGGTAGCTGTCCGCCGCGGTGGCTCCGCCCAGGGAGTAGGCCTCGTCGGCCATGGTGACGTGGACGGCGTCGCGGTCCGGGTCGGCGTAGACGGCGACGGTCGACAGCCCCTCGTCACGGGCCGCACGGATCACCCGCACCGCGATCTCCCCGCGGTTGGCGATCAGCACCTTGCTGAACTGGGTCATGGTCTCTTCTGCACTCCTGGTAGTCGGGGTGGACGCTGCGAATTCTTCATCTGGTGGCCGATTCTGACGGCATCTGTCCGGCGACACGCCGTCGCATCGCCGGAGATCCCGTCATCCTCGGCCGCTCGACACGGGAGGGGCCTCAGGCGCCAGCTGGGCGCGCAGCCGGGCCAGCGCGGCGGGCGAGACGCCGATGACCGACTCGCGGTCGCCGTCGACGTGCTCGATGAACTTCGCGGCCGCGCCCTCCAGGGTGAAGGCCCCCGCGCAGTGCAGGGGCTCCCCGGACTCGGCGTAGTCGCGGATCTGCTCATCGGTGGGCCGGCCGAAGGTGATGCGGGTGGAGACGGTCTCGCCGGCGGCCTTCAGCTCGCCGTCGTGGCCGGGCCTCTGGCCCAGCCAGCTGGAGCCGGTGGTGCGTGTGGCGCTCGAGGCGTCCACCAGCCAGTGGCCCGTGTGCAGGATGCCGGTGGCGCCCCGCATATGCCGCCAGCGCTGCACCGCCACCTCTACCTCATAGGGCTTACCGTAGGCGACGCCGTCGAGCTCGAAGACGGAGTCGCAGCCCAGCACCAGGCGCCGCGGGCCGCGCCTCGGGAGGCGACGTCCTCGGCCTTGGTGCGGGCCAGCAGCAGCGCCTCCTCGGCGGGGGTCAGCGGTCCGAGCGCCTCGACGGCGGAGGCCACGACGGCGGGCTCGTCCACCTCGGAGACGACGACCTCGAAGTCGAGGCCGGCCTCCTCGAGGATCTGACGGCGGCTGGGGGAGGCGGAGGCGAGGATCAGTCGGGGAGTCTTGTCATGATGTGCGCTCACCGGGTCACCTCAGTCCTGCCGCGTGCTGCCAGGAGTCCGTGCCGGGGCGGCCCCACAGGCCCAGATGGCGGCGCCGCTGCAGAGTGCGGTCCCGCGGGCCGGTCCCTCCGGCGTCGGCGTCCTCCACGGGCTCCGCGGTGGCGAGGCGCCCGACGACGGCGCACCGCGGCGAGCTCCTCCGCGCCCAGCGGGGTGCCGGTGAGCTGCAGGACGGGTGTCTCCGGGGAGTCCCCCTCGGTCGGGTCCTGGGTGGTCTCGGTCATCGGCGTCGCCTCCTTCCTGGACGTCGGGCCCGGCGGGGCCCAGCGGCGGTCTCGGTGCTGCAGGTGCTGCAGGTGCGGCGAGTCACAGCGGGATGTTGCCGTGCTTCTTGGCCGGCCGTGCCTCCCGCTTGTGGAAGGTCGCCCGCAGCGCCTTGGTGACCTGCCAGCGCGTCTCGGCCGGCTCGATGACGGCGTCGATGTAGCCCAGCTCGGCGGACTGGTAGGGGTTGAGCAGCTCGGTCTCGTAGTCGTCGATGAGCTCGGCGCGCCGGGCCTCGACGTCTCCGCCTTCCTTCTCCACGGCGGCCAGCTCCCGACGGTGCAGGATGTTGACCGCACCCTGGGCGCCCATCACACCGATCTGCGCGGTGGGCCAGGCGAGATTCACATCGGCGCCGAGCTTCTTGGAGCCCATGACGATGTAGGCCCCGCCGAAGGCCTTGCGGGTGATCACCGTGATCTTGGGGACGGTGGCCTCGGCGTAGGCGTAGAGCAGCTTGGCCCCGCGGCGGATGATGCCGTTGAACTCCTGGTCGGTGCCGGGAAGGAAGCCGGGCACGTCCACCAGGGTGAGGATCGGGATGTTGAACGCGTCGCAGAAGCGGACGAAGCGGGCGGCCTTCTCGCTGGCCGCGATGTCCAGGGTTCCGGCGAACTGGGAGGGCTGGTTGGCGACGACGCCGACGCTGCGGCCCTCCACCCGGCCCAGTCCGATCACCACGTTGGGGGCGTAGAGGGCCTGCAGCTCCAGGAAGTGGCCGTCGTCGAGGATCTGCTCGATGACGACGTGCATGTCATAGGGCTGGTTGGCGGAGTCGGGGATGAGGGTGTTCAGCGCCTCGTCCTCGGCCTCGATCTTCGCCCGCTCCTCGGCCGGCTCCACCGGGGCTTCGGCGAGGTTGTTCAGCGGCAGGAACTCCAGCAGCTCCTTGACGAACTCGAGGGCGTCCTCCTCGTCGGAGGCCAGGTAGGCGGCGGTGCCGGTGGTGGTGTTGTGCTGTCGCGCCCCGCCGAGGGTCTCCATGTCCACGTCCTCGCCGGTGACCGACTTGATGACGTCGGGGCCGGTGATGAACATGTGGGAGGACTTGTCCACCATGATCACGAAGTCGGTCAGCGCCGGGGAGTAGGCCGCCCCGCCGGCCGAGGGGCCCATGATCAGGGTGATCTGGGGAACCACGCCGGAGGAGTGGACGTTGTTCCGGAAGATGTCGGCGAACATGGCCAGGGAGGCCACGCCCTCCTGGATGCGGGCGCCGCCGCCGTCGTTGATGCCGATCACCGGGCATCCGTTGCGGGCGGCGAACTCCTGGACCTTGACGATCTTCTCCCCGTTGACCGCGGAGAGGGAGCCGCCGAAGACGGTGAAGTCCTGGGAGTAGACGGCGACCAGACGACCGTCGATGGTGCCGTAGCCGGAGACGACGCCGTCGCCGAGCAGCTTCTTCTTCTCCATGCCGAAGGAGGTGGAGCGGTGCACGGCCAGGGCGTCGAGCTCCACGAAGGAGTCGGGGTCCAGCAGCATCTCGATGCGCTCGCGGGCCGTGTGCTTGCCGCGGGAGTGCTGCTTCTCCACGGCCGCCTCCCCGGCGGGGGCGTGGGTCTGGTCCCGACGGCGGCGGAACTCGGCCAGCTTCCCGGCGGTGGTCGCCAGATCATGCTCCGCGCCCGGCTTCGGGGCGGTGCGGCCGTCGGTGCTGGCGCTGGCGTCAGTGCGGGGGGAGGTGCTCATCGTCCGTGGGGAACCCTTTTCTCCGGCGGTCGGGTGGACGGCGGCGCCGCGGGACGCGCGGGGCGTCATCGGGGTCACTGCCGGATCCTTCAGGAACTCTACAATCCAGCGGCCAGTCTAGCCCGGGGCAGGGGTCTGACGACTGTAGGAACCCTACAAGGCTGGCCCGGGGGTCGGATGTCGATGTGACGCAGATGACAGAAGGGGGTTACTCATGAGTAGAATTGAGGGCATGACTGAGCCAGCAGCACCCACCCCCGCCACGACGCCACCCAGCTGATCGGCCCCCGGGATCTCCACGCGCCCGCGTGCTGATGTCCGGCGGAAGCCGCGGCATCGGGCACGCCATCGCCGTCGCGCTCGCCGGGCGCGGTGCCCACATCGCCATGCTCGCCAAGACCGACACCCCGCATCCCAAGCTCGCCGGCACCGTCCACACCGCCGTGGCCGACGTCGAGGCCGCCGGAGGTCGCGGCCTGGCGATCGTCGGGGATCTGCGCGAGGACGCCGACGTGCTCCGCGCCGTGGACACCACGGTCAGCGAGTTCGGTGGCGTGGACATCGTCATCAACAACGCGTCGGCCATCGATCTGTCCACCACCGAGGCCCTGGACATGAAGCGCTACGACCTGATGCACGACATCAACGTCCGCGGCACCTTCCACCTGTCCAAGACGGCGATGCCGCATCTGCGTCAGGCCGCCGCCGACGGCCGCCACGCGCAGATCCTCACCCTGTCTCCGCCGCTGACCGGCGCCGACGGGCGCCTGGACCCGCAGTGGTTCGGCCGCCACCTGGGCTACACGATGGCCAAGTACGGCATGTCCATGACGACCGCCGGCCTGGCTCAGGAGCTGGCCGCCGACGGCGTGGACGTGAACTCCCTGTGGCCCGCCACCCTCATCGACACCGCGGCCATCCGGGCGATGCCCGGAGGGGAGGAGATGATCCGTTCGGCCCGCACCCCGGGAGTGGTCGCGGATGCGGCGCTCGCGCTGCTCTCCGGTGCCGCCGGACGCCGCACCGGAGAATTCCTCACCGACGCGAAGGTGCTGGCCGCCGCGGGCGTGGAGGACCTCTCCGACTACGCTGTGGAGCACGGGCGCGAGCTCATCCCGGACATCTTCCTCTGAGCCGCTGACCTCCGGTCGCTCCGGCCGGGTCTCGGCGCCCGGTCATCAGGTGCCCTCCTACGGCACCGCGCAGCTGCAGGAGGCGGAGGAGCCGCATGACACAGGACAGCACAGGAAGCACAGCGAGCACCGAGGCCCTCGGCGGCACAGTGAACACCGGCGGCGAGCAGCAGCCGACGACGGCGTCGCCCCTGGACGCCGCGTGGCTGCGTCAGCAGCTGGTCGCCGAGGGCCCGTACTCCCGGCTGCGGGTGGTCGAGGCTGTCGACTCCACCAACCTGCAGCTCTCTCGGGCGGCCGGGGAGCCGGGCTTCGCCGAGACCTGGCCGCATCTGTCCGTGCTCACCGCGGAGGAGCAGACGGGGGCCACCGGTCGGCTCGGCCGCGGCTGGTCCTCGCCTCCGCGGACCTCGCTGTCCACCTCCGTGGTGCTGCGTCCGGGACGCGACGGCGTCGACCCCACGCGCCAGCTGCCCTGGATCTCTTTGGTGGCCGGCCTGAGCCTCGTAGAGGTTCTCCGGGAGCGCCACGGCATCCCGGCGCAGCTGAAATGGCCCAACGACGTGCACATCGACGGGCGCAAGATCTCCGGAATCCTGGCGGTGCTGGCGCCCGTCCCTGCGGGCGCCGCCGGTGGGGTGACCGTGGTGCTGGGGATCGGGATCAACGTGCTGCTGCGCGCCGAGGACCTGCCGACGCCGACGTCCACCTCGGTGCTGCTGGAGCTGGATCGACTGGGCGAGGGACGGGCGTCGGCGGCCGGGGCGGGGTCGCCCGACCTCGCGACGCTGCGCACCGAGGTGCTCGCCGCACTGTTGGAGCGTCTGGCGCAGAACCTCGCCGACCTGGAGGGCGTTGCGGCCCGCGGCTCCGTGCGGGACAGTGCGCTGGGTGCCCGCGTGCAGGAGGTCATGGACACCCTCGGCCAGGAGGTGCGTGTGGAGCTGCCCGGTGGGGGAGCCGAAAGCGGCACCGCGGTCGGGCTGCAGGACGACGGCTCCCTGCAGGTGGAGGTCACCCGGCGTCGGAGCGCGCCGGAGGCGCCGTGGGAGGCGGTGGAGGGCTCGGCGGCGCAGCGGCGACGGCCTTTCTCCGCCGGAGACGTCATCCACCTGCGGCGGGCGCAGGCCTGAGACCCACGGGTAGACTGGCCGCGGACCTCGCCGGACCGGCGGCACAGGTCTGACCTGATCAGAGCGGAGGACGAGGGCACGCGATGAAGCTGAAGCTCGTGGACGGCGAACAGGTCGTCGTGCGCACACGCGCTCATCTTCGTGCGCTGATCCCGGCCCTGGTGAACCTGCTCGTCACGGTCACCGTGATGAGCTTCCTCCTCGGCTACGTGTCCCGCGGTTCGCAGCCGGAGTTCATCCGGTACTACAGCCACATCGGGGTGTTCCTGATCTGGGTGGCCGGCGGTCTGGTCCTGGTGCTCGGTACGCTCCGCCCCCTGCTGCGGTGGGCGCTGCGGCACACCTACCTCACCACGTTGCGGGTGGTGCAGAAGAACATCCTCGGCGCCCCTCAGCCGGTGGTGGTGCCGCTGGGGCTGATGTCCGAGGTGCAGCTGAAGCAGTCGCGGCTGCAGGCCGTCCAGGGAGCCGGCGATCTGGTGCTGCTGCACGGCGCCTACGGTCAGCAGCAGCGCACGGTGCTGACAGACATGCCGGACGTCGAGCACTTCCACACGGTCATGGCCGAGGAGCTGAGCACCTACCGGCAGGCCGCCGCCCGGCAGCACGCCGCCCAGCAGTCCCCCCATCCTCAGGGGCACTCCTCCCCGCCGGGCACTGCGGCGCCCCGGCAGCAGCCACGATTCGGACAGTCTCCGGGACAGGCGGTGTGACCATGGTCGATGAGTCTCGAGACGAGTCCGCCCGGCGTCAGACCGGTCCCCAGGAGAGCCCGGCCGAGCATGGGCGGCTCGCCTGGGAGCGGGCCCGCCGGCGCGGCTTCGGCGCCCCGGAAGGCGATTCCGGAGACGCGTCCACGCCCCCGGAGGACCCCCCGCCACGACGTCGACGCGGATCCCGGGGCCCACAGTCTGACCGGTGAGACCGGGGAGATCGACCGCGACGCCGTCGGGTACACCGACGAGCAGCTCGCCGCCGCCCGTCCGACTGGTCCGACTTCCCGTCCCCGCGGCCCGTCACCACGCCGAGCCTGCACACCGGAGAGATCGCCCTGCCCCGCCCCGCGGCGGCCGTGCCCGGTGGGGTGCGCGCGCGCCCGGGGACTCACCCGCCGCCACTGCCCCCACGCCTCCGGCTCCCCCTGCTCCGGACGCCGGCCCACACAGTTCTGGTGAGGGCGGTTCTGGTGAGGGACGTGCACGGGAAGGCGGTCCGTCGTCCGAGCCGGCGCCGGTGGCGCACACCCCGCATGACCCCGGAGACGAGAGGTCGGGACGTCCCGCGGGCCGGACCCGCGCTGAGGCCCGTTCGGCCGCACGGTCAGCGGCCTCAGCGGCCTCAGCGGCCTCGGCCCCCTCGGCCCCCTCGGCCCCGGCGGGTGCCGCCGTCGTCGTCGTCGGGATCCGCGCCGGACGGCTGGGAGCGGGCGCCGGAGACTGCTGCGATCCCGATCCCCACGGTGGAGCAGCAGGACTGGCACCGCGGCATCCGGGACCTGGAACGCCGGCTGCTCGGTGCCGAGCGCACCCTGACCTACCGGGAGATGGCCCGCGAGCTCGGCGTCTCCACCCACGCCGCCCGCAAGCTGTGGCGCGCCCTGGGCTTCCCCAACCTGGACGACGACGTCAAGGCGTTCACCGACGCCGACGTCGAGGCGCTGTCCACGATGATCTCGCTGGTGCGCGACGGCCACCTCAACGAGGAGACCGCGATCTCGCTGACCCGTTCGGTGGGCCAGATGACCGACCGCATGGTGGTCTGGCAGATCGAGGCGCTGGTGGAGGACAAGATCGCCAACCAGCAGCTCTCCGACGCCACGGCACGGACCCAGGTGGTGGAGACCCTGCCGGAGCTGATCGCGCCGATCGAGAGCCTCATGAGCTACGCCTGGCGCCGGCAGCTCTCCGCGGCGCTGCAGCGGCTCACTGTGCGAGTGGAGTCCGGGCTGGCCGCCACCGCCCAGGGCCGGGACGGCTCCGAGCACGACTCTCCGCTGCCGCTGGCCCGTGCCGTCGGCTTCGCGGACCTCGTCTCCTACACCTCGCTGTCCCGCACCATGAACGAACGCACTCTGGCGCAGACCGTGCAGCGTTTCGAGTCCCGCTGCGCGGAGATCATCTCCATCGGCGGCGGTCGGCTCGTCAAGACCGTCGGCGACGAAGTCCTGTTCAACGCCGAGACCCCGGAGGCCGGTGCGGAGATCGCACTGGCCCTGGCCGAGACGATCGCCGCCGACGACGTCCTGCCCCAGGCCCGGGTGTCCGTGGTCTGGGGGCGCGTGCTGTCCCGGATGGGCGACATCTATGGGCCCACCGTGAACCTCGCGGCCCGGCTCACGGCCCTGGCCGATCCCGGCACCATCCTGGTGGACTCCGTCACGGCCCGGGCTCTGGAGTCCGAGGACGACTACCTGCTGGTCCCGCAGCCGCCGCGGATCGTGCGCGGGTTCGGGGAGGTGCAGCCGCACATGCTGCTGCGCGCCGGCGGCACGGGGATCGTCCTGGAGAACTCCTGAGCTCTCGTCGCGGCTGTGGAACGTGACCTCATCGTGACATGATGGTCTGGTGACCCGGCGCACCCTCGCGCCGCACGGATCTCCCGCACCCACTGACCGAAGGGCACCAGACGACCATGGACGACGAGCAGCAGCCGCGCCCGGACCACGGGCTCTACCTGGACTACGGGTACGGCTCGCACGTCGGTCTGCGCCGTGAGCTCAATGAGGACTCGTCGGTGGTCACCGACTCGCTGTTCGCCGTCGCGGACGGCATGGGCGGCCACGAGGCCGGCGAGGTGGCCTCCGCCCTGGCGGTGCAGGCGCTCGCCGAGGCTGGGACCCCGCTCCGGGGCCGATCACCCGGGTGGAGCTGCAGGCCTGCCTGGACGACGCCGACGAGCGGATCCGCGAGGCCACCGACGCCAAGGCCGGCACCACGCTGACCGGCGCGGTGCTGGTGGAGGCCGGCCAGCGGCTGCAGTGGCTGGTGTTCAACATCGGTGACTCGCGCACCTATCTGCACCAGGACGGGCGGCTGCGTCAGCTGACCCGCGACCACTCGCAGGTCCAGGAGATGTTCGAGTCCGGGATGATCACCGCCGAGGAGCTCCGCGACCACCCGAACCGCAACGTCATCACCCGCGCCCTCGGTGCCGGCGACCTGTTCAGCGGCGATTACACGATGGCGCCGGTGGAGGCCGGCCAGCGGCTGCTGATCTGCTCCGACGGGCTCACCGGAGAGCTGACCGACCAGCAGATCGCCGACATCCTCGACGCCGGACGCTCCCCCCAGGACACCGTGGACTGGCTGATCCACCAGGCGCTGCGCGAAGGCGGCCGGGACAACGTCACCGTGATCGTGGTGGACGTCCGCGAGGGTTGAGTCCCGCCGACCCTGCTCGCGGATCCTGCTCGCGGATCCGGAAGGTGCCGCACCGCGCGCCTCATCCGCGCACCGATCCCATCGCGGCGACCACCACCAGTCCCATGCCCAGCAGCGCATGGACCGAGAGCTGCTGGCCGAGCAGGAGGAATCCGGCGCCCGCCGCGATCGCCGGGGCCAGGGCCAGAAGGATCGCGAAGGCGCTGGGCGGCAGCCGCCGCAGCGCCAGCATCTCCAACGCATAGGGCACCGTGGAGGACAGCAGCGCCACCCCCAGGCCGATCAGCAGGATGTGCGGCTGGAACAGCGCGGAACCGCTGGTGACGACGGCGACGGGCGCGACCGCCAGGCCGCCGACGGTCATGCCCAGGGTCAGACCGATCAATCCGGTGAACTCCTGGCCGGTGCGCCTGGTCATCATGATGTAGGCGGCCCACAGCGCCGCGGCCAGCAGAGCGAAGACCACGCCGACGGGATCCAGCTCCGTGGCGGGGTCCCAGCCGATCATCGCGACGCCGGCGAAGGCGGTCCCGGCCCACAGTGCGCTGAGCCACCGGCGTGACGCGAGGACGCTCAGGGTGAGCGGCCCCAGGATCTCCAGGGTGACCGTGGTGCCCAGCGGCAGGCGATCCAGCGCCAGGTAGAAGGCGATGTTCATACCGGCCAGCACGAGTCCGTACCCGGCGGCCACGCCCCAGGACCGGGCGGACAGGCCGCGGACCCGGGGCCGGACCAGGGCCCACAGGACGCCGGCGGAGAGCACCAGGCGCAGGGCCACCATGCCCACAGGCCCCGCAGCGGGGAAGACGAGGACCGCCAGGGCCGCCCCCACCTGCTGACAGCCGAGCCCGAGGAGCACCAGCAGGCTGCCCTGGGCGCGTCGTGCGCCGTCGTCGGCAGGTCCGGAAGTCATGGCTCCATCCTCGTCGCCGGGCGGCGCGGGGTCGAGCGGCCACGCATGGGGCCTGCCGTGGCCGAGGTCTCGTGGCTCGGATGCGCGGGGCCTCTGATCATGTCCGGGGGAGGTCATAGACTGGTGCGCGTGACCGAGACTGCTGACCGCGACGCCGTCGAGCCCGCTCCCGAACCCACCGCAGAGCCCGCCTCAGCGCCGTCGGCCGAGCCATCCGCTCCGCCGACGGCGCTGCGTGAGGAGTACGAGCAGCTCGTGGAGGAGGTGCGTCGCCATCGGGTGGCGTACTACCAGGAGGACGCCCCGCTGATCTCTGACGCGGAGTTCGATGAGCTCTACTCCCGGCTGCAGCGCATTGAGGCCGAGCATCCGGAGATCGTCTCGGCGGACTCACCCACGCAGGAGGTCGGCGGCGAGGTCTCCGAGGCGTTCTCCCCGGTCACCCATCTGCAGCGCATGTATTCCCTGGAGGACGTCTTCTCCCGCTCCGAGCTGCGCGCCTGGTATGACCGCGCCGTCGCCTCTCTGGCCGAGGTGCGCCCCGACGCGACGCCCACCTGGCTCACCGAGGTCAAGATCGACGGGCTGGCCATCAACCTGCTCTACCGGGAGGGCCGCCTGGTCCGCGCGGCCACCCGAGGCGACGGCACCACCGGCGAGGACGTCACCCACAACGTGCTGACCATCGAGGACATCCCGCAGCGGCTCTCCGGTGAGGGTCACCCTGCGGAGTTGGAGGTCCGCGGAGAGATCTTCATGCCCACCGAGCAGTTCCACGCCTTCAACGAGCGGCTCACGGCCGCCGGGAAGCCGCCGCTGGCGAACCCCCGCAACGCCGCGGCGGGCTCGCTGCGGCAGAAGGACCCCGCCAAGACCGCCGAGCGCCCGCTGAGCATGTTCGTCCACGGACTCGGCGCCCGAGAGGGCCTCGACCTGGGCTCGCAGCATGAGGCCTATGAGCTGCTGGCCTCCTGGGGCCTGCCGGTCAGTCCCTACACGAAGCTGCTGCGCAGCTATGAGGACATCGAGGCCTACCTGGACGAGCACCAGTCCAGGCGCCACGAGCTGGTCCATGAGATCGACGGCGTCGTGATCAAGGTGGACGACTTCGACCAGCAGCGCGCGCTGGGCCACACCTCGCGGGTCCCGCGCTGGGCGGCCGCCTACAAGTACCCGCCGGAGGAGGTCCACACGCGCCTGGTGGACATCCAGGTGCAGGTGGGCCGCACCGGCCGGGTCACGCCCTTCGCCGTGCTGGAGCCCCAGAAGGTCGCCGGCTCAGTGGTCTCCCGCGCCACTCTGCACAATCAGGACGTGGTCCGGGCCAAGGGCGTGCTGATCGGCGACGACGTGATCGTGCGCAAGGCCGGCGACGTCATCCCTGAGGTGCTGGGTCCGGTGCTTCCCTCCCGCGAGGGACGGGAGGAGGAGCTCCACGAGTTCGTCTTCCCGGTGAAGTGCCCGGCCTGCGGGACCGAGCTGCGTCCCGCGAAGGAGGGCGACGTCGATTATCGCTGTCCTAATGCGGAGTCGTGTCCCGCCCAGCTGGCCGAACGGGTCATCCACGTCGGCTCCCGGGGCGCCCTGGACATCGAGGGCCTCGGAGAGGAGGGCGGTCGTGCGCTGACAGATCCGGACTTCCGCCGCCCGGACCTCCCCGAGCTGGTCAGCCGCGAGGCCGTCGCAGAGTCGGGGGTCACGGTGACCTTCGGCGAGGACGGGATGCCGGAGCCCCAGACGCCGGTGCTGCGCAACGAGGCCGATCTCTTCCACCTCTCCCCGGAGGACCTCAAGGACGTCTACGTCTGGCGGGAGGAGCGGCACTACGACGCCGCCTCGCGCACGTGGACGAAGACCGGACTGTGGACCGTGGAGCGGTACTTCGCCAAGCAGGACGGGGATCCCAACGACCGTTGCCGCACGCTGTTCTCCGAGCTGGAGAAGGCCAAGGAGCAGCCGCTGTGGCGTGTGCTGGTGGCGCTGTCCATCCGGCACGTCGGCCCCACCGCCTCGCGGGCCCTGGCCGCCGCCTACGGCTCGCTGGAGAAGATCCAGGCCGCCGACGAGGAGGAGCTCGCCGGCATCGACGGAGTGGGCCCCACCATCGCGGCGGCGGTGCACGAGTGGTTCTCGCTGGACTGGCACCGGCGGATCGTGGAGCGTTGGGCGGAGGCCGGGGTCCGCATGGTCGACGACGTCGACGAGGAGACGCCGCGCACCCTCGAAGGCCTGACGGTGGTGGTCACCGGCAGTCTGGAGAACTGGTCCCGGGACGAGTCCAAAGAGGCGATCATCGCCCGCGGAGGCCGGGCCGCCGGCTCCGTGTCGAAGAAGACCGCCTACGTCGTGGCCGGAGCCAACGCCGGCTCCAAGCTGGACAAGGCCGCATCGCTGGGGGTGCCGGTGCTGGACGAGGAGCAGTTCGGCGTCCTGCTGCAGAGGGGGCCCGAGGGCCTCGAGTCCTGAGACCCGGCACGACGCCCGGCTCATCAGGAGTCACATCACGTGCACCACACATCATCGACGAGGGTTGGGAGACCACATCGTGACCGCTGCGCATCAGCTGCTGGACATCGCCCGCGAGGCCGCCGCCGCCGGAGCCGCCGTGCTGGCCGGGCGGGACGACGTCGCGCCCTCCGGACTGGCCCTGGGCAGTGACGGGGTGGAGACCAAGAGCTCGGAGTCCGACCTGGTGACCGACTTCGACCGTCGTGCCGAGCAGGCCGTGCGCACGGTGCTGCGGCGTCGGCGCCCTGAGGACACGGTCACGGGGGAGGAGTACGGCACCGTCGCCCCCGACGGCGCCACCGGCTACCGCTGGTCGATCGACCCGCTCGACGGAACCACCAACTTCGTGCGCGGCATCCTCTACTACGGCACCTCGGTGGCGGTGCAGGGCCCCGACGGTCAGTGGCTGGTCGGCGTCGTCCATGCTCCCGGGCTGCGCCGCCTCTGGTGGGCCTCGCGCGACGGCGGGGCGTTCACCTCTCGTCTCGACGGGGAGGGACCCGGTCGGCCGATCGGGGATCCGGTGCGTCTGCGCGGCCCGCGGGGCAGCCTGTCCGCGGGTCTGCTCTCGACCGGCTTCGGCTACGACCCCGAACGGCGCGCTCAGCAGACCGCCGCCGTCGCCGCCATGCTCGACAGCTTCGGCAATCTGCGGCGCCTCGGGGCAGCGGCCCTGGACATCTGCATGGTCGCTGACGGCACGGTGGAGGCCTTCGCGGAGTTCGGCATCCAGGAGCACGACTGGTCCGCCGCCGCACTGATCGCCGAGGAGGCCGGGGTGCCGGTGCGGCGCCCGGCCGTGGCGGACAGCTCGGTGCGGGGAGACTGGTGTCTCATCGGAGACATCGGCATCCCCCATACGCGGCTGCGCCCGCTGCCCATCGGCCTCGCCGAGGAACAGGCACAGGACGGGCAGGCGGACGACGAGCGGGCGGACGACGGGCGGGCGCAGGATGGGAAGGTGCCGGGAGAAGGCGCTGCCCGATGACCGGCCAGTTCCTCGAAGACGGTGCCGCGCCGGAGCGTTCTTCCACTCTCCCTGAGGCGGTGATCCGTCCGGCCCGGCTCGACGATCATGCCCGTATCGGCGAGCTCACCGTCGCAGCCTATGTCGACGGCGGTCATCTGTCGGCGGATGATCCCTACATCTCCCAGCTGGCCGACGTCGCCTACCGAGCGGAGCATGGCGAGCTGATCGTGGCCGAGGTCGACGGCGTGGTCGCCGCCTCCGCCGTCATCGCCTGGCCCGGCGACGCGCTCGCCGAGCTCGCCCGCGGCACCGAGATGGAGTTCCGGATGCTCTCGGTGGCGCCCGCGTTCCAGGGCCGGGGGATCGCCCGGACCATGGTGCGGCACCTCATCGGCCGGGCGGAGCAGGCCGGTGCGGAGGGCATCGTGCTGTGCAGTCTGGTCTCCATGACCGCGGCCCACCGGCTGTACCGCTCCGAAGGATTCGTCGAGGACCCGAGCCGGGACCTGGTGATCACCCGGGAGCAGCACGGCAAGGACGCCCGCTTCCCGTTCTTCGGACGCCCCGTAGGCCGCCTGAGATCGCCCTGAACCTGGCCTGGGCCGGGCACGGAGTCCGACCGTCCCCGTCAGGTGCCTCGACTAGACTGTCGGGGACTTCGAAATCCACGTGTGAACCCCACGACCCCGTAGGAGCTGCATGTCTGAGATCTCGCGCGCCGACGTCGAGCATCTGGCCACACTTGCACATATCAGCATGACCGAGGAGGAGCTGACGACGATGGCCGGCGAGCTGGCCGTCATCGTGGACTCCGTGAAGAAGGTGTCCGAGGCGGTCTCCGAGGACGTGCCCGCCACCAGCCACCCGCTGCCGCTGACCAACGTCTTCCGTGAGGACGTCGTCGGCGAGGTCTTCACCGAGGAGCAGTCTCTGCTCAACGCCCCCGACGCCGAGGACGGGCGATTCAAGGTTCCGGCGATCCTGGACGAGGAGTGAGGCTGACCATGACTGAGCTGATCCGACTGACCGCCGCTCAGATGGCGGAGAAGCTGCGCGCCGGGGAGATCACCTCCACCGAGCTCGTGCAGGCCCACCTGGACCGCATCGCCGCCGTCGACGGCGGGGACCGCGGCATCAACGCCTTCCTCCACGTCTCCGCCGAGGAGGCCCTGGACACCGCCGCCGAAGTGGACAAGATCCGCGCCGCCGGAGGTGGTGACGCCGAGGCGCTGCACCCGCTGGCCGGGGTGCCCATTGCGATCAAGGACCTGATCGTGACCGTCGGGCAGCCCACCACGGCCGGCTCGAAGATGCTCGAGGGCTGGATGAGCCCCTATGACGCCACCGTCATCGAGAAGATCCGGGCCGCCCGGCTGCCGATCCTGGGCAAGACCAACCTCGACGAGTTCGCGATGGGCTCCTCCACGGAGCACTCCGCCTACGGTGTGACCCGCAACCCGTGGGACCTGGACCGCATCCCGGGCGGCTCGGGCGGAGGCTCGAGGCCGCCGTCGCCGCCTTCGAGGCCCCGCTGGCCCTGGGGACGGACACCGGCGGTTCCATCCGGCAGCCCGGGGCGGTGACCGGCACCGTGGGCACCAAGCCCACCTACGGCTCGGTCTCCCGCTACGGGGCCATCGCCATGGCGTCCTCGCTGGACCAGATCGGCCCGGTGGCCCGGACCACCGAGGACGCCGCGCTGCTGCATGCGCTCATCGCCGGCCACGACCCGAAGGACTCCACCTCCCTGACGGATGAGGTGCCGGACTTCGCCCAGGCGGCCCGCCGGGTGGACGTGACGGGCCTGAAGGTCGGCGTCATCCGGCAGCTGCAGGGGGAGGGCTACCAGCAGGGCGTGCTCGCCCGCTTCCAGGAGGCCCTGGACGCGCTGCGTGAGGCCGGTGCGGAGATCGTGGAGGTCGACTGCCCCAGCTTCGAGCATGCGCTGAGCGCCTACTACCTCATCATGCCCTCGGAAGCCTCTTCCAACCTCGCCCGCTATGACGGTGTGCGCTACGGCCACCGTGTGCTCCCCGAGGACGGGCCGCTGACGATCGAACGCGTCATGGGGGCGACCCGCGCCGCCGGCTTCGGGGACGAGGTCAAGCGCCGCATCGTGCTGGGCACCTACGCCCTGTCGGCCGGCTACTACGACGCCTACTACGGCTCGGCGCAGAAGGTCCGCACCCTCATCCAGCAGGACTTCGAGGCCGCCTTCGAGCAGGCCGACGTGCTGATCTCCCCGACCTCGCCCACCGTGGCGTTCCGGCTGGGGGAGAAGCTCGACGACCCGCTGGCCATGTACCTCAACGACGTGGCCACCATCCCGGCGAACCTGGCCGGTGTCCCGGGCATCTCGGTGCCCGGCGGGCTGGCCGACGACGCGCCGGCGGCCAGCTGCCGGTGGGCATCCAGTTCCTCGCGCCCGCCCGTGAGGACGCCCGGGTCTACCACGCCGGTGCGGCCCTGGAGCGTCTGCTCACCGCCGACGCCGAACCGCTGTGGGCCCAGATCCCCGAGCTGGCCGCCGAGCCCGCCGTCACGGCCCAGACTGCAGGAGAGTGAGGACACCTATGACTGAGACGCTCACCGAGGCATCGCCGCTGTCCTACGAGGAGGCGATGGCCCGCTTCGACCCGGTCCTCGGCCTCGAGGTCCATGTGGAGCTGAACACGAAGACGAAGATGTTCTCCTCCGCGCCGAACGCCTTCGGCGACGAGCCGAACACCAACGTCAACCCGGTCTGTCTGGGTCTGCCCGGCACCCTGCCGGTGGTCAACCGGCAGGCGGTGGAGGACGCCATCAAGCTCGGCCTCGCACTGAACTGCCGGATCGCGGAGACCTGCCGCTTCGCCCGGAAACAGTACTTCTACCCGGACACCCCGAAGAACTGGCAGACCTCCCAGTACGACGAGCCGATCGCCTTCGACGGCCACCTGGACGTGGAGCTCGACGACGGTGAGATCTTCCGCGTGGAGATCGAGCGCGCCCACATGGAGGAGGACGCCGGCAAGCTCACCCACGCCGGCGGCTCCGGCCGCATCCAGGGCGCGGACTACTCCCTGGTGGACTACAACCGCTCAGGGGTGCCGCTGATCGAGATCGTCACCAAGCCGATCGTCGGGGCCGGCGAGCGGGCCCCGGAGATCGCTCGGGCCTATGTCTCGGCCATCCGGGACATCGTCAAGGCGTTGGACATCTCGGACGCCCGCATGGAGCGGGGCAACGTCCGCTGCGACGCCAACGTCTCCCTGATGCCCAAGGGCGCCAGCGAGTTCGGCACCCGCTCGGAGACCAAGAACGTGAACTCCCTGCGCGCGGTGGAGCACGCGGTGACCTACGAGATCCGCCGTCACGCCGGGGTGCTCAGCGCCGGGGGGAGCATCGTCCAGGAGACGCGTCACTGGAAGGAGGACACCCGCACCACCAGCTCCGGGCGTCCGAAGTCCGATGCGGACGACTATCGGTACTTCCCCGAGCCGGATCTGCTGCCGATCGTCACCACGGAGGAGTGGATCGAGAAGCTGCGCGCCGAGCTGCCGGAGCCTCCGGCGGAGCGTCGCCGCCGTCTGCGTGAGGCCTGGGGCTATGCGGACGCGGAGTTCCGCGACGTCGTCGCCGCCGGTCTGCTCAGCGAGATCGAGGAGACCGTGGACTCCGGAGCCACTCCGGCGGTGGCCCGCAAGTGGTGGATGGGGGAGATCTCCCGTCTGGCCAACGCTCGCGATCTCGAACCCGCGGCGCTGGGGGTGACCCCGGCGACCATCATCGAGCTGGCCGGGCTGATCGATGCCGGCAAGATCAATGACAAGATCGCCCGTCAGGTGCTGGAGCACCATCTCGACGGCGAGGGCTCGCCGGAGGAGATCGTCTCCGCCCGCGGCCTGGAGGTGGTCTCCGACGACGGTGCGCTCACCGCCGCCGTCGAGAAGGCCATGGCCGAGAACCCGGATGTGGTGGAGAAGGTGGCCGGCGGCAAGCTCAAGGCCATCGGCGCGCTCATCGGCCCGGTCATGAAGGAGACCCGCGGTCAGGCCGACGCCGGCAAGGTCCGCGAGATCGTGCTGGCCAAGCTCGGGATCGAGGGATGAGCGGCGAAGGGCAGGACGGCGGCGCCTCGGACCAGCCGGGACGGGATCCGCGCCGGGGGCTGCACCCCGTGGTGCTGGTGATCTGCATCCTGCTCTTCGTCTTCCTGTTCTTCCTCATCCGCGATGTCCGCACTGAATATGTGGGGGAGTACGGTTCCGAAGAGTCGGCTCCGTCTCCGGGACGGGTCATCGAGATCAGCTGAGGCGACACGCCGAGACGGCCCCGTGCCGCACCCCTGTGGTGCGGTGCGGGGCCGTCGTCGTCCCTGTGGCCCCAGATCAGACGCGCGTCAGCAAAGAATGCATCCTTCGAAACGCAACTGGTACACCAGAATTGCGTACGGAAAAGCTCCTGAAACATCTCGCATATAGATTGTTGTGCGTACCGGGTAGTACTCTCAGGGCACACAATCGTTGTGATCAGCATCACTCGACATGCAGATGGGGGACGACACATGTCCAGAGGAGGACACGTCTTGGCGATGGCCGAGGTCGAAGAGACCGGCAACGGCCTGCAGGGCGTCGCAGACACCATTGACGAATGGTTCGGTGAGATCACCGGCTTCTTCGTCAATCTCATCTTCGGCACCAACGTGGAGATTCCACTCGGTGCCCCGTTCCCGGAGGGCACCACGCTCTGGGACGGCCCGCTGGTGGTCCTCTGGGCCATCGTCGCGGCCATCGGGTTCACCATCTATTTCGGCTTCGTGCAGTTCCGGACCGCTCCGGTGACCTTTGAGATCGTGCGCGGCAAATGGACCACCGAGGATGATCCTGGCGAGGTCACCCACTTCCAGGCCCTGACGGCTGCGGTCTCCGGCACCGTGGGGCTCGGCAACATCGCCGGTGTCGCCGCTGCGGTCTCCCTGGGTGGCCCCGGCGCCACGTTCTGGATGATCCTGGCCGGCCTGTTCGGCATGTGCACCAAGTTCGTGGAGTGCACCTTGGGGGTCAAGTATCGCCACATCGATGAGAACGGCATCGTCCACGGCGGGCCGTTCAAGTACCTGCCGGTGGCGTTCCGGAAGCTCGGCAGGCTGCCGGTGCTCATCATCACCGGCGTCTTCGCGATCTCGATCATGCTGTTCGGCATCATCGGCGGCGGCATGTTCCAGGCCAACCAGACGTACGGGGCCATCGAGTCCGCCGGCAGCACGCTCGACGAGATGACCGGCACCTCCGCGTTCGCTTTCCTGGGCACGGACACCTCGGCGTTCATCTTCGGCCTGATCTTCGCGGGGCTGGTGGCTCTGGTCATCATCGGCGGCATCCGCCGGATCGGCTCCGCCACGGCGAAGATCGTGCCCACGATGGCCGGCATCTACGTGCTGGCCTGCCTGATCGTCATCGCGGTGAACATCACCAACATCGGTGACGCGTTCGGCGCGATCATCTCCGGGGCCTTCACCGCAGAGGGCATCACCGGTGGTGTCATCGGCGTGATCATCATCGGTGTGCAGCGTGCGGCATTCTCCAACGAGGCGGGCATCGGCTCGGCCCCGATCGCCCACTCCGCGGTGAAGACCCGCCGCCCGGTCTCGGAGGCTTCAACGCCGTCCTGGAGCCGTTCATCGACACTGTGGTGGTCTGCACCATGACCGCACTGGTGATCATCTTCGCCTGGCCCGCCGACTACGAGGAGGCCATCGGGGTCGGCCACGACAACCCAGTGGGTCTGACGGCCGCCTCCTTCGAGACCTTCCTGCCTGGATTCTCGGTGGTCCTGGCGATCTGCGTGGCGCTCTTCGCGTTCTCCACCCTGATCACCTGGAGCTACTACGGGATCCAGGCCTGGCGCTACCTGGTGGGCATGTCGAAGACCAAAGACACCATCTTCCGCTCCATCATCTGCGTGATGATCGTGATCGGCTGCATGGTGTCCTTCGGCAACATCATCGACTTCGCCGACTCGGCCCTGTTCCTGTGCATCTTCATCAACGTCGTCGGCTGCGTGATCCTGGCGCCGAAGGTCAAGGAGGAGATGAAGCAGTACCTCGCGGACCGGGCCGCCGGACGCCTCTTCGAGGACCCGAACGAGCTGCCCTCGGACACCCGCGAGATGGCCATCCTGGAGTTTCTGCAGGACAAGCCGTACGGCACATCGTTCGAGAAGCGCCGCGACTGAGTCGGTGACGGACTGAGCATGTGACGGACTGAGCCGGGGAGCCCGGGCGGTCTGCGTATCGAGGGGATGCGCAGACCGCCCGGGCCTCCTCATGTCTGGGGCGCCTCATGTCTGGAGTGCCTCATGGGTGAGGTTCCTGCCGATCGCCGGTCACAGCAGTTCGTCGAGGATGTCGTCGGTCCAGTCGTCGGAGGACTCGGGCGACTTCCGCCTCGCCTTCGCTGACCGGCGCCCCCAGAGGCTTTCTCCCGTCAGCGCTGCGCCGGCCAGGACGGCGGCTCCCTGGAGCGCGGTGAGTGCGGCACCGTCGGCGAAGCGGCCCAGGAGGCCGAAGTCGTCGTTCCACAGGCCGCCGATGCCGTTGATGAGCAGAATGATGCCGATGATCTCCATGAGGATGCGCATGGAAGGGTCTCCTGTTCCGTGAAGGGGTGATCGGGGTGTGCCGCTGTGGGGCCTGTCGAGAGGCTCAGCGGGATGCGAGGTCGATGGGCTCGCCGTCGACTTCGACGTCGATGCCGTGGGGCACCTCGACGTCGAAGCGGGCGTCGCAGACGGCGATGCCGTGGCAGCCGGCGTCGATCTCCAGGGTGTCGCCGTCCAGGGTCCAGACGAGCTTCTCGAAGCCTGCCGTCTTCGCGAACCAGCGGGTGACCAGGATGTCGTCCCGATCGGCGGCGACGACGTGGGTGGCGACCTCATGGGTCTCGATGGAGAGGGCGTCGCCGTCGTAGTCGAAGGTCTTGGACTCCGGGTCGGCCTCAGAGGCGTCCGTGGTGCAGGCCGACAGGGTCAGCAGGGCGAGGGCCGCCGCGGTGGCGCCGCCTGTGCGAAGGAGAGCGCCACGCGCCCGAGTGGCCGGATGGGGGTCTGCCATGGAGTGCTCCCGAGGGGTCGGTGGGTGTGTCGCAGTGGCGTGGTGCAGGGCGGGCACAGGGTGCCCAGTGGTTCTAGCACAGTCGTGCTAAAGACGACGCCGCGAGTGTAGCACGGTCGTGCTACTGTGTGTCCATGCCTCGGACCATGGATCGTGATGCGCGCAAGAACCAGCTCGCGGAGGCGGTGTGGCAGGTGATCCTCGACCAGGGCATCTCCGCGGTCTCTGTACGCACTGTCGCGGAGCGGGCCGGCGTCGCCGTCGGCTCGCTCCGGCATGTGTTCCCGAGCCGAGCTGAGCTCGTGCAGTTCTCCGCCGAGCTCATGGTGCAGCGCGCCACGGATCGTCTCCATGCCACCTACGCGGAGGCGGCCTCCCATGCCCCGGAGGCGCGTGCCCTCGCCCTCATCAGAGAGGTCCTTCCGCTCACGCCGGACACCCGGGCGAGTTCGAGGTCAACCTCGCCCTCCTGGCCGAACGCGCCGCGGTGCCGGAGCTTCATCGGGTCCGGGGCGAGGCGCACCAGCGGCTGGCCGGGCTCTGTGGGCGCATCGTCGAGATGCTGACCTCAGAGCCCGGGTCTCCGGCAGCAGTGGTCACGGCGCAGCGGCTCCACGCGTTGATCGACGGGCTCGCCTTCCACCTCTTCCATCAGCCGCCGGAGGCCGACTCCGCGTGGGTGCTCGACATCGTCAGGGCCGAGCTCGGCGAGATCGCCGCACCCTCCGGCGACGGTGTCGAAGGCTGTGAGTAGAGTGGCGCCATGGACGAGAACTGGATCGACCATCATCGGAACGACGGTGAGCGGGTGGGTTGGATCCGTATGACCGGGGACGGCTTCGTCGCCGTGGACATCCTGGGCAGGCCGATCACCGAACAGGTCGACTGGCTCCAGGCTGAGGAGGCGCTGGACGGGAGAGGCCTGTCCTTCCTGGCGGATCCCTGGCTGCTGAGGCTGCCTGCCGGAGAAGAGGTCCGCGTCCGGATCGTGGAAGTCAGTCCGGACCGTATTCGCGTGGCCGAGGATGCGATGGGGGCGGCCTCCGTGGTGGGCGCTCGGCCTCGGGAGCACACCCTGCCCTTCCCCGCCCCGGACGCGCTGCGCCCGGTCCGGGAGCACGGAGGGTGAGTGTCGAGCGTGAGCACGGAGCATGAGTGCGCAGCGGAGCTCCTCGGGTGGGCACGATGAGCGTTCGCAAGACCAGCAGGACGACGGCGGCTCCGCGGATCGAGGCCGCGGGGCTGCGCTGGCTGGCTGAAGCTGTGCCGGACGGGGGAGCCGCCGTGGTCCGCGTGCTCGACGTCGACGATGACGCGCTCACTGTGGAGACCGTCGTGGAGGCTCGGCCCGATCGGATGTCAGCTGCGGCCTTCGGCGCAGCCCTGGCCCGCACCCACCGGAGCCTACCTGCCGGCACGGCCTTCGGCGCTCTGCCCCCGGGGCACCCGCCCGGGGAGCCGCCCCTGTTCGGCCCGGCCGGCCAGCTGCTCCCCATGGGCTCGGGGACTCATCCCAGTTGGGGCTCCTTCCTCGCCGCTGAGCGACTGGACCCGTTGCTGGAGCGCCTGACGGCGGTCCCGCCGGTGCTGCGCGCCGCCCGGGACCGCATCGCCTCCGGCGACCTCGACGGCGGCGGGACATGTGGCACCGGTGGCACCGGTGGCACCGGTGACGCAGGCGGCGCACGCGGAACTGGCCAGGCCACGGACCCTGTGGAGCCGCCGTCGCGCCTCCATGGTGACCTCTGGTCCGGGAACCTGCTGTGGAGGCGCGTCTCCCCGGAGGAGCCCGCCGCCGCAGGCTCACCGGGCCGCGACGCCGACGTCGAGGGCGTGCTCATCGATCCCTTCGCCCACGCCGGCCACCGGGAATCGGATCTGGCGATGATGCAGCTGTTCGGCCTGCCCCACCTGGACGCCGTGGTGGCGGGCTATCAGGCCCAGTGGCCTCTCGCGCCGGGGTGGGAGGAACGTGTGCCGGTCCATCAGCTGTTCTACCTGCTGGGGCATTGGGTGATCTTCGGGGACGCGTATGCGGCCTCCACCCTGCGCTGCTGCGACGCGACCCTGGCCCTGTGAGAGGATCCTGTGCAGGACCGACCCGTGAGACCTCGCAGGAGAGGACCATGACCCAGGACTTCACCGTGCTGACCGTCTGCACCGGCAACATCTGCCGCTCACCCGCCATGGAACGGCTGTTCGCCCACGTGTTCGCCGACGCCGCCCAGGAGGGTCTGCGTGTGCACTCGGGCGGCACCTACGCCCACGACGGCGAGGACATGCAGCCGCCGATGAAGCAGCGGGTCGCGGACTACGGTGCCGACGCCGACGACTTCACCGCCAGGCAGGTCACCGCCGCGATGGTGGAGGAGGCCGACCTCATCCTCACCGCCACCCGAGAGCACCTGGAGGACGTCACGGCCGAGGTTCCGGGGGCGCGGGCGCGGGCCTTCACCATCCGGGAGGTCGGTCGGCTGGCGGAGCACCTCGGACGGGAGGCCGTCCGCGCGCAGCTGCGCGACGTCGTGGGGGAGGGGGCCACGCAGCGGGACCGGATCGCCGCCGTCGTGCCCTGCTGGACCGGGCGCGCCAGGATGCGGACGCCCGGGGCCGGACGATGACGTCGTGGACCCCTACATGCTGCCCGACGACGTCTACGACGAGTCCTTCCAGCAGATCATCGGTCCGATCGAGGTGCTGGCCGAAGTCACCCGCCGATGAGTGCGGACACCCCGGTCAGGCGCAGCACCAGGGGGAAGGCCAGAAACGCCACCGCATCCAGCAGGAAGTGGGCGATCACCAGTGGCATCACGCGACCGTACCGCAGGTAGACGGCGCCGAAGACCACGCCCATGAGCGCGTTCCCCAGGCCTGGACCGAAGCCTGGTAGAGGTGGTAGGCCCCGCGCAGGAGCGCCGCGGCCACCACCACCCACCAGAGTCTGCCCAACCGCGGCAGTCCGGCCGGGGCGGCGTCCCGGGGCTCGGCCCGGTGGCCGGCC
>NZ_MDSS02000018.1 GCF_001758425.2 Nesterenkonia sp. PF2B19
CGACCCGCCGACTGCAGTGCGAGATCGAAGAAGCCAGGGCTGCAGCGATGCCAGAGGCCGAATGGATCAAGCTCGACCAGAAGCGCCGAGCCAGCTGAAGCTACGCGGGGATATCTACATGAGGCACGAGGGATCATTTCCCGGGGACTTGACAATGAGGCACCACGGGGTGTCAGCAACATGTCCGGCAGGAGCGCGATTCCTGGGCGAGAGAAGTCCCACAGGGCCTCGGAGCGAGGCAGGCGGCTCGTCGCCTGAGCTCCTCGGGACGGCGACGACGCCGGCACCCGCCTCCGACCGCCCGGAGTGATGGGCTACGATGGAAGTCGTCCTCGAGCCGCCACGAGGTGCGCCCCGCGGTGCTCCGAGGACCGCATCGCGGGCCTTTAGCTCAGTTGGTAGAGCATCGGACTTTTAATCCGCTGGTCGCGGGTTCGAGCCCCGCAGGGCCCACCAGATCGTCGTTGCTCAAACCGCCGACATCATCGGCTTGAGTCCTACTGAGGCCTTCGCCAGCCTGACGGCGTAACGCGGTGGCCTGGACCTCGAGGTTGAACATGATGTTGAACGGCACCCCTGGCTCCCGTCCACGGCGTCTGCCTCGGTGACGTGAAGCTTGTCGAAGAAGGCCTGGTTCGCGATCCGTCGCAGCGAGTCATCGATGCTGGTGTAGATCGCATGGCAGTCCCTGGCCGGAGCCAGGCAGTGGTCCAGATGTGCCTGGGCTTGTTCATACTCGGTGGCCCCGGCCTCGATCTGTGCCTCTAGGAAAGCCAGGCGTTTGCTGATCCTGTCATGCTCGGCCTTCAACAGGTCCAACGGCACAGCCCCGGCGTAGTGGGCCTGGAGCAGCTTGGTCCGTTCATCCACCAGGCCATCACGCTCGCGCTGGTATGCCTGACGTTCCTGTCTGTTTGTGGCGCTGAGCCGGTCAAACTCTGCTGTGATCAGTTCCCGCAACGCCGTGATCACATGCTCTGGTACCTGCACCTGCCGGTAGTAGTCCTCCACCACCCGTTCTACATCAGTGAGATCATGAGTTATGACGATCGAGAGTGACATCATTACCTGGGCAGTGGACCGCCCTGGATGGCAACAAGACGTGCTCGTCGCTCTCGCCAATGGCGAGCAGTACGGGCCGGAGCAAATCACAGACCTCGTTGATGAGGTGGTGGCGGGCAGCAACAATGCGCCGAGCCAAGAGGCCAAGAGCATCCAGGTGAAGTCCGCTGTGGTCGAGCAGGTCGACCTCGCGGCGGTCGCTGAGCTTCGCGGAGTGAACGCTCTCGTGAGCGGTCAACATCTGAGCTTTGCGACAACGGGCGTCACCGTCATCTATGGTGACAATGGCAGCGGCAAGTCCGGGTATGCACGGCTGATCAAGGCAATGGTTAACGCCCGACACCGGTCCGACATCCTCCCCAACGTCTTTCAGGACTCACCAGACCAACCTTCCGGTGCATTGCACTACCGGGTTGCTGGCGAGGATCACACGCTGGCATTCCCCGCCACGCCACCGCCGGAACTGCTGAAGATGAGCTTCTACGATGAGCACTGCGGGGACGAGTATCTCACCACAGCATCGACGATCTCATACCGTCCCTCGGCACTGACTCTCCTGGACGGTCTCATCCAGGTGTGCGACGAGGTGCGAAGTGAGATCGCGACGCGGATCAAAGCCAATGAAGCTAAGGCTCTCGCCCTGGATTTGCCGCCGACAACGACAGCAGGTGCCTTCCTGTCAACTCTTACCGCAGGCATAACCACTACACAGGTCGAGGCCGCTACGACCCTGGCCGAGGGGACGAACGAGCGGCTGGCCGAGGTGCTCAAGGAAGAGGCGAGGCTCGCAGCGACCGACCCACAGAAGGAAAAGACGCGGCTGACGACGCTCGCGAACGAAGTCAAGACGTTGGGCAACGATCTGGCTCGGTTACTCGACGTTCTGGGGACAGAGAAGACGACCGCACGGGCAGAACTCCGAGTTGCCTCGGCCGCAGCGCGGGCAGCCGCGTCGGTCGCGGCAGCGTCCTCGTTCGATGATGAGCCACTGGCCGGTGTGGGTTCGGAGACCTGGCGCCTGCTGTGGAGCGCAGCGCGTAACTACTCGATCACCGAGGCATACCACGCCCACCAGTTCCCGGTCACCAGCGAGGGCGCGGTCTGCGTGCTGTGCCAGCAGACGCTCGACGATGAGGCCAAGACCCGCCTCCGTCAGTTCGACCAGTACATGACCGACACCACTGAACGCGACGCCGTCACTGCCGAGCGGAACTTCGCCGCAAGCCTCAGCGAACTGCAAGCACTGGAGTTCGCGACACCTGTCCGAACCGCTGCTCTCACCGCCTTGGAAGCGCACGACACCCAGCTCGGCGTCGCAGCCACCGCACTTCTCACCAAGCTTGAGGATCAGCGTGATGCCATCGTGCTACACCTGACCAGCGAGGATCCCACTCCCGCACCACTCACGGTGATCGACGTCCCTGACAAACTCACCGCTCTTTCTACGAAGCTCCTGGAGCGTGCTGCCGCAACGGATGTGACACAGTTCCGAGCCGCGGTGACTGAACTGAGAGATGAGAAGGCTGAGCTGCAGGCACGTGTTCGGCTCTCAGAGTCGGTGGACAAGGTCAAGGCCGAAGTCCAGCGCTTGGGCGAGTTAAAGGACTTGAAGTCGGCGCGCACCGCTGCGGACACGAACAGCATCACACAGAAGGCATCTGCGCTCACTCGCGAGCACGCCACCGATCGCATCCTGGACCGTTTCACCCGAGAGACCCAGCGTCTGCGGCTTCAGAAAGTGACGTTGCAGGATCTTGGCGGACGTAAGGGGCAGCTGAACCAGAAACCGGGCCTGCTGGGCGCCGCCAAAAGTGTAGCTGCACACACCGTGCTCAGCGAGGGTGAACAGACAGCTCTCGGACTCGCAGGGTTTTTCACGGAGGCGATCTTCGATCAGTCAAAGTCGGCGCTCATCTTTGATGACCCAGTCACGTCCCTGGACCACGTTCGACGAGACAAGGTCGCCGAACGGCTGGCTCAACTCGCCCAAGACCGGCAGGTGGTGGTCTTCACCCACGATGTCGCTTTCACGGGCGACCTTGCCGCGGCAGCAGAGCGAGAAGGTGTTGCACTTACCGAGCGCGCTGTGGAACGCCGCGGAGTCGATCCCGGCATCTGCATCGAGAGCTTCCCATGGAAGGCGAAGGACTTTGGTTCGCGCGTCACCCACCTCACAAGCGCACTCGCGAAGCTCAAGAATGAGCGCCCTGGCCTCGTTCAGGACGAGTGGGAGGAACGTGTTGCCACATGGGCGGGATACCTCTCCGAGACCTGGGAGCGCAGCGTGACCACCGAGGTCATGAACCAAGTATTCGACCGCGGAAGTTCACAGGTGCGGATGATGAAGTTCCGCCTGCTCGCAGATATCACCAACGCTGACAACCAGGACGTCCAAGACGGCTACGGTGCAACATCACTCTGGGGAAGACGCCATGACAAGGCTGCTGAGACCAACTACGTTGCGCCCGAACCGGCGGACCTCGAACGCGAACTGACACGCCTGACCGAGTGGCAGAAGCGCGTCCGGAAGTACCTCTCGAAGTGATACCCGATGGTGAGCGACAGTTCCCGCTCACGGAATTGAGCAAGGAGCGACGGCATGTCATCAACCGAGTACCCCTTCCCGGTTGCAGTCTCCCAACTGGGCGAGCAAGACTCGCGCGAATCTCAGAACGCGCGCGCCGTCCAGTGGCTTCTGGAGCAGCGTGGCGGTTCCGTTATTGTCGTAACGCCGCGGAAGCAGTTTGACAGCGAGATCCTCAGACGCCTTGCTGCCCGTCCAGGAACCACACACCTCACTTGGCGGGGCTTATTCACCGGCTCGCTCGCGGATCACCGTGTGCTCTATGCCTGGCCGGACCGGAAGCACCTCAACGACCTTTGGAACGCCGAAGCAGATGCGCTTGTTGTCATTGAGTGGGGGCAGGCCGAGACTGCGACGTGGGTCGAAGACACGAACCCGGTGCGACTTCTGCCCGGTCAGGCTTTGCATTCCGCACCTCAGCCGACGTCTGTGGAAGCGGCCGAGCCGTTGCCGAACGGTGTCGAAGAGATCTTGGAGCACATCGCTGCCTGGGCTGCCGGATACAACTCGGGACTGAAGTGGAACGAGGAAGACAAGCTCAAGGCGGACATGATGAACTGCCCGGAACGATGGGCTCCGATCACCGTTGAGGGAGTTCGAGCCAAGTGCCGTGAGTTGAAGATGCGGCCCAACGATATCGAAACGATCACCGGATTGCTGGAACGCAGGAAGCAAGGACGCCGCTTCAACGTGGGAAGCACCTATCGGGACTTCAGGTTCGCGCAGTAGACGCGACTCGACCGTCACCGCCGACGCAAGACTGAACTTCATGGCAGATCAAGACGCTCACTTCCGCGTCATGGATGAGGCGCTGAAACACCCAGATGGCCGAGCCAAGGGTGGAGAACTTTGCGTCATCTGTGGAGCGCCAGTGCCGGCGAGCGCCCACTGGGTGCAACGAGACCGACACGTGTGTTCCGGCCGGTGCAACAACCTCCTGCGTCGCCGCTACGGTCGGGGAAGCGCGAGCCTCAACGCCGAACGAGTGGCGGCGGCGGTCGAAGCCACCGGACCGCGACCGAACCCTCGCAGCAGCGGCCCCAGGGTGTTCCACACCCGTCCGAGTTCCCGCTCGCCCGAACTGCCCATCGAGTGGGAGGGATACGGGCCGCATCCTGGTGATGGGGTCGAGCGCTACGGCATTTTGACCCAGTACCTCGTCCAGGACATGCCCGACGGTTACTTCACCTCGCGCATCGTTGTAGCCGTTGCCGAGAGCGGTGACATGTTCGTTGCCGGTGCGACTGATGATGGCTATTACTCGTCCCTGGTGATTGGACCGCACGGTCCGGGAGGCGAACGCATTGAGGGTCAGTTATTCAGCCGCACCTTCGACATCAACGGCGTCCTGTGTCAATGGCGCCGCGAGCGGATCACGGATCTACAGCCCGACAGCGTGGACTACTTCTTCTGGGAGTGCTACGCTGCCGTCCCCGTTGACGCACCGGCCTACCCCGAACCGATGCACTCGCCGCGCTACCGGGCAGAGATGGATCGTCGTCGCCGAGTCAGCAGCAATGCAGCAAAGCACGAGCGACGGGCCCGTTCAGAAGCCACCATCGAGCGGTTTGATCCAGTGGAGGTGTACGAACGAGACGCTTGGATCTGCGGTATCTGCGAAGAGCAGGTAGATCCACAAGTGCTACACCCCGATGCCATGAGTCCGAGCCTGGACCACGTCGTCCCGCTATCGAAAGGCGGAGACCACACCCGAGCGAACTCAGTCCTCGCGCACCTGATCTGCAACGTCCGAAAGTCGGCTAACTAGATGTAGGAGGGCAGGACGTTGGTGACGGGCCCCGGGACGAGGCTGGCAGGAGCTTGACCGTCTGCAGCTGAGTGAGGGCGGTGATGATTGTAGTGCTGAACCCAGACTTTCATCGCTTCTCCTCGGGCCGACTCGGAGTCGTAGGTCCTCGCGTAGAGGCATTCGTCGGCCAGGATCCGCTGATATCGCTCGACCTTGCCGTTATGCCGCGGCGTGTAGGGCCGGATCCGCTGATGGATCCCGCCGAGGTTGTTCACCGCCTGCGTGAAGGCACCGGCGGCGAAGTTCACCCCGTTATCGGTGACCACCCTGCCCAGCCGAGTGATGCCTTCTGCCGCGAAGAACGCTCTGGCCTTGTTCAAGAACTCCACCGCGGTGGCGGCCTTCTCGTCTGGCATCACCTCGGTGTAGGCGATTCGGGTGTATCCAGCAACTGCCGAGTACAGGTAGGTGTAGCCGCCGATCTTGTGGCCCTGCTTCTTCGCGGCGCTCTTCGACCGGCTGGCGGCGCGAGCGGCGTCGGAGTCTCGGCCGTGGGCGAACCAGCCGCCGCCATCGGGGACCCGGCCGGCCTTCTTCACATCCAGGTGCACCATCGCCCCAGGGGCGGTGGCGGTGATCGTGCCGGGCTGCCGGTTGGACTCGTCGATGTGGCGGCGCCTGTTGATCCCCAGGTGCTTGAACCAGCGGCCCACGGTGCGTGGGTGGATGCCGAAGCCGTGCTCTCTCTCAAGCTCGACGGCGATGCGGGAGGCCGCCCACTTATGCTCCCGGCGCCAGGTCTCGATCAGCTCCACCACCCAGTCCGGGGTGGCATCCGGCGATGTTTGCGGCCGCGACGAGCGGTCGTGGAGGCCGTCCTGGCCGTGGTGCTGGTAGCGCTTGTGCCATTTCGACAGACAGGCTCTCGAGACTCCGGCTTCAGCCGCGACGTGGGCCAGCGGTCGTCCGTTCTGGATGCGGCCGATGAGGCGGAGTCGTCCTTCCGGGGTCAGTGGCGCGTTATCGTGGGGCATCGAGGAGCAGGCTCGCTTTCGCTGATGACGGTTCTTTCGCGATTACCCATCATGCCGCGGAGAGGGCCTGCTCCTCTTCTTGGCTCATCCCGTCGGTGCTGTAAACAACGTCAAGCCCCACAACAACTAGAGCCCCTCGAATCCACGTTCTCCGCAACCTGGGTCATGGACTGGTCCAACAAGGGTTTCGCACCTACTTCGACTTTCGTCGCGTGTGTTCCCAAACGGTTGCCCGGTGAATACCGAAGCGCTTCGCTATCGACAGCACGCTCTCACCGCCCTCACGAGCAGTTCGAATAGCATCTACTTCCTTCTCCGTCAGCGGCGTTCGATTACGCCGACTAAGGTGTGCGACGACATCTGGCTCCGTTTCCGCGGCCAACTCTGAGTCATCCACATCGCCCCACTTCGCCTGTTCCCAAGCGGAAATAAGCCGCTCCAGGCGACGTTGAGTGTTTGGATTGGTTCCACTGCCGTCCACCAGATCGTCGACTGTCAGAGCGCCGACACAGCCGGCTCCCCCTCGGACCTCGATCGGCTGCCGCCGTCGCCGGGTCTCATCCCCGTGCGGCCTGGGCCCTGCCCCGCACGGGATAGCGCAGATGCAGCACGCCTTCGCCTGCGATGACGACGTCAGGATCCTCGAGCAGCAGCGGACCGTCGCTGAAAGACCCGAAGAAGGGCTTGCCTCGGCCGAAGATGACGGGCACCAGGTCCATCGCCACGTAGTCCACCAGCCCCAGCTCCAGAGCTTGCCCACCCATATTGCCGGAGGCGATCCCGATCTCGCCCTCGCCGGCGAGCTCCTGGGCCAGCGCAACGCCGTCCTGGACGGATCCCACGAAATGGAACGGCGCCTCGGGATGCCAACCGTCGGGCTTGGGGCGATGCGAGACGACCACGACATGGTCGCTGGCGGGAGCGTGCCCCTCCCAGCCATTCGTGATGTCGAACAGATGCCGTCCGATGACCCCCACTGTCTGCCGGCCCCACATGCCGCGCACGTACTCCGCGGAGGCTGCGGAGACCCGGAAGGGGGCGCCGCCATGCACATCAGCATGGGACTCGTCATCCTGCAACGGATGGTCACCGGAGAAGTACCAGTCGTGCATCGCGCCGACGTCGTCATCCTCCTTCGCGATGAATCCGTCCAGTGTGACGACATTGTGCAGGTAGGTCGTGGCCATCGTGTGCTCCGTCCTCAGTCGCGCGGTGTGGAGTGATGGATGAGCTCCTGGGCGTGGCCGTGGAGGGTGCGCTGCCCGATGGGCTCGCGTCACAGACACATCACGCCACCTTCATTGAGGGAAGCCTGCATGCGGATCTGATGTCAAGGATCGTCCTGTTACCATGCCGAACCGGGAAAACGGACAGTGCTGCGGACTGGCGCGCGCCGCCGAGATGGTCGGGCGCCGATGGACCCTGCTGATCCTGCGGGACCTGCTGGTCGGACCTCAGCGATACTCGGATCCCGCCGGCGCACTGCCCGGCAACCCCTCCCACCTGCTGTCCACCCGGCTGACCGAGCTGGCGCAGGGTGTTCTGATCTCCCCACGGCCGCCCTCCTCGTCCTCACCTCCACCCACGGCCGAGCTCCATGACGCGGACTCCGCCACCTGGCATCATGAACTCATGGCTCACCTGCACCTCACCGGAGAACCTGCGGCCGACGACCTGCTCTCGAAGGACCCCTTCGCCCTGCTGACCGGCATGCTCCTGGACCAGCAGGTCGCCATGGAGGTCGCGTTCGCAGGACCCCAGAAGCTGCACGAGCGCCTCGGCACCTTGGACCCGGCGACCATCGCCGACTACGACGCCGAGGAGTTCACCGCGGCCTTCCGCGAGAAGCCCGCGGTGCACCGCTTCCCCGGCTCCATGGCGAGCCGCGTGCAGAAGCTGGCCGAGGCTGTGGTGGACGACTGGGACGGCGACGCCGCAGCGATCTGGACCCACGACGCCCCGTCCGGCCCCGAGGTGCTCAAACGCCTCAAGAAGCTGCCCGGCTTCGGGGAGCAGAAGGCGAAGATCTTCCTCGCACTGCTGGGCAAGCAGCTCTCCTTCGACGGCGAGGGCTGGCGGGAGGCCAGCGCGCCCTACGGCGAGGCAGATGCCAAACGGTCAGTGGCCGACATCTATGACCGAGAATCGCTGCTCGAAGTCCGCGAGACCAAACGTGCCGCCAAAGCCGCGGCCAGAGCCGAGAAGTCCAGCTGACCTTCGGGGTTCCGGGAGCATACGAACACGTGACGCCTCACTCCAGGAAGTAGGCGGCGATCTTCGCCTCGGTATCCAGGACCTCGTCCGGCGCCACACCGAGCTCCATGGCGAGTTCCACCGACCCTTCCAAGGCGACTTCCGGATCCGGGGAGAACGCGCGATCCAAGATCTCGAGGTAGCGCGTCATGGCGGAGTCCAGGGCCTTGAGCAGCTGGTGGTGCTGCGCGGTGTGCTCGGCCGCCAGTCGCCGTCGGTGCCGGGCGCTGCGCTCGACCAGAGCCGCTTCTCGCGCGGCCAACGTGGAGGAGGCCGCCCGGTGCATCACCGTTCCCACCGTGTTGCCGATCACGGCCCCCAGGACCGGCACCGGGATGAGTGCCTGCCCTACGATCGAGGACAGGGCGCTGAGGGAGGCATCCACAGAGATCAGTTCAGCGTTCTCGAGGAATCGCAGCTCGTCGATCTTCCCGGCGCGCAGCTGGTGAGCCTGTTCGGCAATTCCGAAGGCGGCCGTCGCGACCGAGCTGGCCACGGCCGCCGGGGCGGCGGTGACGTTGGTGAGCGCGTAGAGGCTGATCCCACGGACGGAACCGGTGAGGGCGCCGGCGGCGGTGCCGGAGGTGACGTCGATCCAGTCCTGCTCCGCGAAGTCATGGAATCTCTTACCCTCCCGACGCTTAGCGGTCAGGGCCCGGACGAAGGAGATCCCACCCTCTGTTGCCGCCGCGGTGGCGGCCGCCTGTCCTGCTTGGCGCACAGACGGGCGGTTCCTCTGCCGCGCCCCCTCGCGTTCCAGCAGGTCTGTGGCGCGCAGGCCCTCTCGCTCTGACTCCAAAGTCGTGTCGTAGACCTGCCGCTGCACCTGGTCGTATCTCATCGTGGAGGGTTCGATCGACTCGATGTCGATGACGCCGTCGCTGAAGAAGTCGCGGATCCGTTTCCAGTCGGCGAAGGAGGGCCCTTCAGCGACGCGCGAAAGAGTCCTCCCGGCCTCCTCCGCGGGCATCTCATACAGAGCCCGGATCGTCTCGTAGTGGTCCAGAGGCACCTGGTACTTCCCACCTTGCGCGAGGAAGTCGGGATACCTCCGCAGGTGTTCGGCGATCGCGCCGAGCCCGAGGCGCCCTCCGGAGGCGACGAACTTCTGCTGGATGCCGACACCCTCGCGCACCAGGTCCACCGCGCCGTTGTCATCGATCCACTGATACACCGCATGTCGGCCCCGGACCTGGCTGCGAGCATTGCCGATCCCCACCTCGGCGATTTCAGCGATGAACCCGTGCATCCCCTTCACCCCGCCCCGATTCGTGGACACCACATCCTGGGAGATGGTCTCCAACGCGTGATCGATGCTGGCCAGCGCGTCGCTGAGATGCACGTCCTGCTGCTGGAGATCACTCAGCAAGGCACTCAGACGGCACCCGTTGATGTGCTCCACCCATGCTGCGACGGCCTGCGCCTCAGCACTCGTCGACTGCCTCTCGGTCTCATCCATCGCCGGTCGGCTCCGGGTCGACGCGAGCGCCGAGCAGGACCGCGCAGGCCTTGGCGCTGTTGACCAGCGCCGCGAGGCGGGCCTGCTGTTCGTGGGGCAGAGCGAGGAAGTCGGCGTCGGTGAACCTGACAGCCCGGCGGTAGCTCGTCATCAGCTGCTCCCGGAGCAGCGCCGTCCGCTGGAGGATGTCCTCCAGCTGGGTGTCTATCATCCTCACCGTCGCGGTGTTCTGCTCGACTGATGCCAGCGCCTCCCGTCTCGCCTCACGGGTCGTGTGCTTCTTCCTGGCGAACAGCGCGATCGATGTCAGCACGGTAGCGCCCGCCACCGTCCATCCGATGGGTCCCGCCAGTGCCAACAAGGCACTGCCGGCGGCAGTGCCGCCACCACCGGCGGCCACTGCGCCGCCGCCCAACCAGGCCAGGGCCGCATTCGAGGCCGCCGCACCAGACAGCGTCGAGATTGCGGTGCCCGTCGAAGCGGTGCCGAACGTCGTCGCCACCCATATCGCCGCCGTCGGGGCCATGCTGGCCACGGCGGCACCTGCCGCGAATCCGGCTCCTGTGCCGACCGCCGATCGTCGCGCCGCCTCCACGTCGTCCTGAGCAAACTGCTCCGCCGCCACGAATCTCGCCCGGTGGAACTCCATGGCCTCGACGTCCGCGTGGAAGGACTTCGGAGTGTGGGCGATGGAGTTGATCAGCTCCTCGGTCAGCTGGATCAGATCGGCAGCGCGCTCCCGCTGGCGCAGCAGAGCGACCCCCTTGTCGCTCATGGAGGTGAAGGCGCCGTTATACGCTGCGATGGCCTCCTCGTATGGGTCGGGGGCCTTCTCGATCAGCCGCTCCGCCGACTCCGCGGCCGAGCTGCTGAGCCCGCCGAGCTGACCCACAAGCTGGGCAGAGCTCCCCCGGAGGACCCGTCCGATGCTCCCCACGGTCCTGCCGAGCGTGGCCTTGGCATCGTCCTCCCCGGTCTGTCCGACCATCGTGATCTTCCCCCTCATGCATGCACCTCTCTGCACGAGGATAGCGATCATCACCGACAGACGAACCCCCGTTAGCTTCTAAGGGCACCGCTTCTCCGGCAGGATAAGTGGTGTTGTCCGGTCCGGCTCCTGGGCATGATCGTTTGCCCCCAGTCAATGTGATGATCCGGGGGGTGTTGTCACCCAGGAGCTGGTCACGGGCGGATCGTGGATCGCTGATAGAGGCACGACAGTCCCACTCCTTGAGGACTTGTTTTCTAACGTGGATGCCGAGCATGACCCGCCCACCGACTCACCCCAGGTCCTGGGCCGCGGACCGGATGACTGGCCGCGCTGAGCGCTTTGCCCAGGGCGGTGACGAGGATTCACACCGAAGAGGAGATACCGCTCATGGCCTGGGATCTTCAGGACTTCGCGCTGTTCATCGGCCTAGACGTCGGCAGAACCGAACATCACGCCACCGCACTGACCCGCACCGGCGAGAAGGTCTACGACAAGGCACTGCCCAACGACGAGACCAAGCTGCGGCAGCTGCTGACCGAGCTGACCGATAGCCATGGCCGGGCGCTGCTGGTCGTCGATCAGCCCGCCACCATCGGGGCACTGCCGGTCGCGGTGGCCAAAGAAACCCCCGAGGTCGAGGTGGCGTATCTGCCGGGGCTGACCATGCGCCGGATGGCTGACCTGCACGCCGGCTCGGCCAAGACCGATGCCCGGGACGCGTTCATCATCGCCGAGACAGCCCGCACCATGCCCTCAGCGCTGCGGCAGATCGCCGCCAGCGACGAGCAGATCGCCGAGCTGGCGGTGCTGGCTGGCTTCGATGATGACCTGTTGGGCCAGACCACCGCGACCCGGAACCGGCTGCGCGGGTTACTGACTCAGACCCACCCCGGGTTGGAGCGAGCTATCGGATCGCACCTGCACCACTACGGGGTCCTCGATGCTCTGGCCGCCTGGCCGACCCCGCAGAAGCTCAAGGCCGCTGGCCGGGGGCATGTGCGCAACAGGATCAAGAAGCACAATCCTCGCCTGGCCGAGAGGATCACCGAGGCGATCTTCACCGCCCTGGATGCCCAGACCGTCGTGGTCGCTGGCACCGGGGCTGCGGCCACGATCATCCCGATCCTCACCAACCAGCTGAAGGACCTCTACACCCAGCGGGCCCACGTGCTGGCCCAGGTCGAGGCACTGGTGGAGGCCCACCCTCTTGCCCAGGTCCTGACCTCGATGCCCGGAATCGGGGTCAGGACCGCCGCTAGAATCCTCACCGAGGTCGTCGGCAAGAACTTCAAGACTGCCGGTCACCTCGCTTCCTACGCCGGGATCGCCCCCACGACCCGGCGCTCCGGGACTTCCATTCGCGGGGAGTTTGCCAACCGCGCCGGGAACAAGAGACTGAAGTCCACTCTGTTCAACAGCGCCTTCGCCTCATTGCACCACGGGCCTTCACGGGCCTACTACGACAAGAAGAGAGCCGCTGGGAAGACTCACAAACAGGCCGTCATCGCCCTCGCTCGTCGCCGTCTGGACACTCTCTACGCCATGCTGCGAGACGGCACCTTCTACCAGGAACCAGACAACGCCCGCGGAGGCTCAGGCCACGCCCTCGCGGCTTGACGAAAACCATAGAGGCACCCCCCGGAGTCCGCGGATGACGTCCGGCAACATGCCGTTGACCTGATGCCCTCTATCATCGGAGCACACGGCCTGCCGACACCCGGAAGGACACCACCCGATCATGATCAGCAATGGCGCTGACCACCCCGCACCCCCGGAGACCCCTGCCTCCGGCTCCCGCACCGCCGACGGCGCGCCCCCGCGCCACACGTCTCCGCGCCGCACCGCGTCCTGGACGTCGGCCCTGGAGCGCGACCCGGGGATGCCGGCGAGCACCTGGCGGCTGCGCAGCGACGCCTGGGAGTATCTGCGGTTCGCGGTGAAGCGCCTGGCACTGGGCAGCGACGACGTCGAGGTCCTCGCCTCTGACAGCGAGATCCACCGCTCCCTGCGCGCTCTGGAGACCATCGAGATGTACTGGGCCGGCTTCGGCCAGCGCTATGTGCGCACCATCGGCGAACTCCTGGAGGACGGCGACTACCGCACCGCCTTCGACCTGATCGGCCGCGTGGTGCACCGGCTGCGCGGCGACACCGTGCCGGATGAGCCCCGGGACGAGCACCTGGAGGAGCCTGAGCGACCCGAGACCACTTCGGACCCGGATCCGCGCCCGCGGTTCGAGGTGCTGATCATCGACGAGACCACCGCCGCCGATCGAGACACCATCCGTTCCGAAGGGCTGCGGCTGCGCTCGCCCGCCGACGCGTTCACCTATGAGTTCGTGGTCGTGCCCTCCGCGGACGACGCCGTCGCCGCGGTGCTGACGAATCCGCACATCCTGGCCTGCGTAGTGCGTCCGGGGTTCAGCGAGCACACCCACCAGCCGCTCAGCCGCGACCTCCGGGAGACCATCGCCCTGGCCCGCTCCCAGGTGTCCGAGGGGTCGGCGTCGTCGCAGAGCCAGCTGGCCTCGGTGCAGCGGGTGCTGCGCCTGGCGGACACGCTGGCCGCACTGCGCCCTGAGCTGGACCTCTACCTGATGGCCGGCGCCCACCTGGAGGAGCTGGCCGGGGCGCTCACCCACCGCTTCCGGCGGGTCTTCTGGCGCGAGGACCAGCTGGAGCTGCACTTGTCCCTGCTGCGCCGTGCCTCCCACCTGTATGACACGCCGTTCTTCACCGCCCTACAGGACCACGCCCGCCGCCCGGTCGGAGTCTTCCATGCGCTGCCGGTGGCTCGCGGAGGCTCCGTGGTCTCCTCCCAGTGGATCAAGGACCTCGCGGAGTTCTACGGGCTGAACCTGCTGCTGGCCGAGACCAGCGCCACCTCCGGCGGGCTCGACTCCCTGCTGGCGCCCACCGGCACCATCAAGAAGGCCCAGGACCTGGCGGCCCGGGCCTTCGGCGCCCGGCAGACGTTCTTCGTCACCAATGGCACCTCCACCGCGAACAAGATCGTCCACCAGGCGCTGACCGCACCGGGCGACGTCGTGCTGGTGGACCGCAACTGCCACAAGTCCCACCACCATGCGGTGGTCCTCACCGGAGCGAAGCCGGCCTATCTGGAGGCCTACCCGCTCAACGACTTCGCCTTCTACGGGGCTGTGCCGCTGGACCGCATCAAGCAGCTGCTGCTCGACTACCGGGCCGCCGGGCGCCTCGACGAGGTACGCATGGTGACCTTGACCAACTGCACCTTCGACGGGATCGTCTACGACCCCGAGCGGGTTATGGCCGAATGCCTGGCCATCAAACCGGACCTGGTGTTCCTGTGGGACGAAGCGTGGTTCGCCTTCGCCGCATTCCACCCGGTCACCCGGCGTCGCACCGCCATGAACGCGGCGAAGAACCTGGAGGAGCGGCTGAAGTCCCCGGCCCATGCCGCCGCCCACCGGGCCCAGCAGGAACGGCTGCACGACGCCGACGGCGCCCCCGCCCCGGACGAGGTCTGGCTGGCCGAGCAACTCATCCCCAGCCCGGAGGCCCGCATCCGGGTCTACGCCACCCAGTCCACCCACAAGACGCTGACCGCCCTGCGGCAGGGCTCCATGATCCACGTCTACGACCAGGACTGGGAGCGGGAGGCCGAGGAGTCCTTCCATGAGGCGTACATGACCCACACCTCCACCTCGCCCAACTATCAGATCCTCTCCTCCCTGGACATCGGGCGCCGTCAGGTGGAGCTGGAGGCTACGCGCTGGTGCAGCGCCAGCTGGACCTGGCCTCCAGCCTGGCCCAGACGATCGCCCGCCACCCGCTGCTGCGCCGCACATTCCGTGTGCTCACCGCCCACGACCTCATCCCGGCCGAGCTCCGAGGAGTCGGCAGGCCCATGCCGCTGCGCCACGGGCTGGCGCCCCTGTGGGAGGCCTGGGCCCATGATGAGTTCGTCGTCGACCCCAGCCGCATCACCATCGAGATCAGCCGCACCGGCGTCGACGGGGACACGTTCAAACACGAGCACCTGATGGACCGGTACGGCATCCAGGTCAACAAGACCAGCGGGAACACGGTGCTGTTCATGACCAACATCGGCACCTCCCGCAGCGCCATCGCCTACCTGATCGAGGTGCTGGTGAAGCTGGCCGAACGCTTCGACGACGCCCTGTCCCGGCGCCACCCCGACGACCGTGCCACGCCCGAGGAGCCGCTGCCCCCGCTGCCGGACTTCAGCGCCTTCTCCCCGGACTACGCCACTGATGCGACGCTTCCCGACGGCGACATGCGCACCGCGTTCTTCGCCGGGCAGCAGCGCCGGAACACCGAGCATGTGTTCCCGGAGGAGCTGCGTGCCCGGGTCGCCGCCGGCGAGCGCCCGGTCTCCGCCGGCTTCGTGACCCCCTACCCGCCCGGCTTCCCGGTGCTGGTGCCCGGACAGGTCATCACCAGCGACGTGCTGGAGTTCATGGCAGTGCTCAGCACCCGCGAGGTCCACGGCTATGACCCGCACCGGGGCTACCGGATCTTCGCGACGCCGCCGTCGGACGTGTGACGAACCTCACGCCGCCGCGCGCCGCCACTCAGCGGCGGGCTCATCGGCGCGGCAGGGAGGAGGCGCCGTCAGAGACGCGCGCCATCCGCCGCGAGATCGCCGCGGCGAGCGCCGTCGCCGCCTCCGGCACCTTGTGCAGGTTCAGCACCGGCTCGAACAGTTCTGCCTCCAGCAGCACGATGCCGTGCTGGGCGCTGGTGACCAGGTCGACTCGGGCATAGAGCGGGGACTCCGCCGGGGAGGCGGCGTCGATGGCGGCCATGACCTGGTGGGCGAAGGACGCCTCGGCGGCAGTGGCCTCCACCGGCTGCGGGTCTTCGGAATACTCGCCGCCGGCCAGTCCCCCGCCGCGGGCCAGGATCGCGCCTTTGCTGATGGTGTGGGTGTGCTGCCCGTCGATGAAGTACAGCGCCTTCTCCGCGCCCGCGGAGAGTTCCGGCACCTCCGGTTGGATCATCACGGTGCGTCCTGCCGCCAGGATCTGCTCGCCCAGGCGCCGGGCGTCGTCGCTGGAGGCCTGCAGCAGCCCAGTGTGCAGGGCGCCGGCGGAGACCGTGGGTTTCAGCACGATCCAGTCGTCGTCGTGGGCGGCCAGGGCTGCGTTCAGCTGCTCAGCAGTGTCCGCCCACCGGGTGGGCACGGTGGACACCCCGTGGGACTCGAGGTCCCGCAGGTAGACCTTGTCCAGATTCCAGTCCACCAGGGCCGGGGTGTTCAGCACCGGCACGTGTCGATGCGTCTCATGCAGCCAGGCGCGGATCTCATCCTCCCTCCAGGGGTAGTCCCAGGGACTGCGCAGCACCAGGAGGTCGTAGTCTCCCTCACCCGGGGTGTGGGCGTGCCAGACCACGGGGGTGGCCCGCAGCCCGGCGGCGCGCAGCGCGGGCAGCAGCACCTCGGTGTCCGGGTCCTGCACCCCCGGCTGGTACTGATCGGTCACGACGACGCCGACATGTGCGGTCACGGTCCACCTCCGCTGATCCTCGGGACGCCTCGGCAGGATCACGACGCCGGGCCTCTCGACGATACAACGGCGGGCGGCACCGCCGCCCGCCGAGTCCTGCGCCTCACTTGTCTGCGGCCAGCACAGCGGCGCGAGCGGCGACCGCCCCCTGTGTGGGGGCGACGGCGATCAGACCGTCGTAGAGCTGCAGGAGCCGGCCCGTGTCCAGCCTCCCGGTGCGCTTCCGATCGCCATGGACCGACTGGATGGCCGCCTCCAGCTGGAAGCGGCCCAGCGGCGCGCCGAGCCGGTGCGCCCGGTGCAGGAACGCCTCAGCCTGCCGGATCAGCCGGGAGTCCCAGAGGGCGGTGTCCTGCTCCTGGATGGGCGGCCACGGCTCTGAGGCACGGGCCGGAGCGCGCGACTGGGCGAAGGTGAGCAGCGCGGCCAGCCCCCACGCCTCGGGCTCGTCTCCCAGCAGCTCGGCGACCAGCACCGCCAGCCACCGCGCCTCGTCGGCCAGCGACTCCCGGACGCGTCGCGCTGGTCGAGCCAGTCACTCGCATACGCCCCGTAGATGGCCTCCAGGACGGCAGCCAGCCGGGCCAGCATGTCCTCACGGGTGGGGATATGGAAGGGGATGCCGGCGTCGCGGATGCGCCGCTTGGTGCGTACCAACCGCTGCGCCATCGTCGCCGTCGGGACGCCGTAGAGCCGTGCGACCTCTGCGGCGTCGCAGCCGAAGACGACCTGCAGCATCAGCGGAGTGCGCATGGTCTCTGCGATCGTCGGGTGGGCGCAGGCGAAGAGCAGCTCCAGACGCTTGTCCGGGATCCTCTCGACGTCGACCGCGTCCAGCCGCGCCGTGCTGTCCTCGGACTGGACATCGGCCACCTTGGCATCCATCGGCACTGAGCTCCGGGCCGCCGCAGAGCCCAGGTGGTCCCGAATCCGGTTCCTGGCGACCGTCATAAGCCAGGCCTCCGGGCGCTGCGGCACGCCGGTCTCCGACCATGTGCGCAGCGCCCGCTCGAAGGCGTCGGCCAGGCCGTCCTCCGCCAGGGCGAGGTCCCGCACTGCGGCCGCCAGCAGGGCGAGCAGCCGTCCCCGGGACTCGGCGGCGAGGCGCTCCACCGCCTCGCGGGCGGACCCCGGGACTGGGTCGTGGGTGGCGCCGTCCTCCGCCGGAGGCTCGCTCTTCTGCACGGACTCGTCCTTGGGGCCTGTCAGCCTCCCGGTGCGTCGCCCAGCCACTGGCTGTCGACGAAACGGGTGGCCACCGGCCGGATCTCGATACGCCCCCATTCGACGGCCGGCGCCCGGCCCGCCCAGGCGACGGCCTCGTCGAGATCCGCCACCTCCACGGTGACGATGCCGCCCAGGCGCTCCTCGCCATCGGCGAAGGGGCCTTCCTGGATACGGAGGTCTCCTGGTGAGCCGGAGACCGACGTCGTCGCGTGGGTGTCATGCAGAACCTCCAGACCGCGCAGCACGCCGGCCTCTTCGAGCGACGTCGCGTAGGCGTCGAACGCCCTCATCCCTTCGGCGAGCTGTTCCTCAGTGAGCTCTCCGGGGGCGGGCTCCGGGTAGTAGAGCAGCAGGGTGCACCGCATGGCCACCACGTCCTTTCGTCGGTTCCCATCACGGCAGGAAGATGTCATGAGGGGAAGATGCTGTGACACAGTGATGACGATCGGGACGGGACCGAATCGACACCTGAATCGTCAGTCGTCCAGTTGGGCCCGCCAGACCGGCCAGCCCCAGCACAGGCAGAACGGGTGCCCGGCCGGGTCGGCGTACACCTGGAATCCGGTGGCAGCGTCGAGGTCCTCGGCCGCCTCCAGCAGCTCCGCTCCGAGCCCCATGACCCGCTCATGCTCGGCCCGAATGTCCTCCACATAGAGGTCCAGGTGCATCTGCGGCGGCTGGCCGTCCGGCCACTCAGGCCTCACATGGTCCGGGGCGTGCTGCACGGCCAGCGGGTAGTCGCCGTCCACCTCCACCTCATACCAACTGGGATCAGAGGGTCTGACCCGGCCCCCGTACACGCCGGCCCAGAAGGAGGCGACTGTGGCGACGTCGTCGGCGTCCAGGACCACGATCTGCTGCGCGAATCTCATGGACGCATCCTGACATCCACGTGCGGGCCGGGTCCCGGGCTGCCGCCCGGTCTCGCCCACCCCCGGCTGTCAGCATCGCCGGGACGTCAGCGCTGGTTGATGCGCACCATGGCGCCACCGGGGTCCCGCACGGCGCAGTCCCGCACGCCCCAGTCCTGATCCATGGGCTCCTGGATGACGTCGGCGCCGCCGGCAGCCAGGGACTCGAAGAGCCCGTCCACGTCGTCGGTGGCCAACGTGACCGCCGCGAAGGCGCCTTTGGCCATCAGCGAGCGGATGGCGGCGAGCTCCTCCTCGGTGATGCCCGGGTCGAGACCCGGCGGGTGCAGCGCGATGGCGGTCTCCGGCTGGCCGGGAGGGCCCACCGTGAGCCACCTCTTGTCCTCATAGGAGACGTCCTGCCGCACCTCGAAGCCGAGCAGGTCACGGTAGAAGCGCAGGGACGCCTCCGGGTCCAGATGGGGCAGGAACGCGTGCTGAATGGTGATGTTCATGGAGCTCACACTACGGAGCGGGCGCCTGTCCAGCTTCTCGATTCCTGATCACTTCTCCACCTCGGGCCCGACCCCGGCGCGGCCGGCTGATCTGCTTGGCCACACAGGGCGGCAACCCCCGCAATGACGCCGCCGCCCGCCGTCGATACTCGCGGGGCGGCATACCCACCAGCTCGGTGAACCGGGTGGAGAAGGTGCCCAAGGATGAGAACCCGACCTCGAAGCAGATCTCGGTGACGCTGAGATCCCCACGTCGCAGCAGCGTCATGGCGCGCTCCACCCGGCGGGTCATCAGGTAGGAGTACGGCGACTCCCCATAAGCGAGCCGGAACTGCCGGCTCAGATGCCCCGCCGAGAGATGGACACCCCGGGCGAGACTCTCCACGTCCAATGGCTGGGCATAGTCCCGGTCGATCCGATCACGGACCTGACGCATCAGCACCAGGGTGGCGTGACGATTCTCAGCATCCCGGACCATCGGTCACCCCACGGGCGCGATGCGGGCCCGCAGCAGGCAGAAGATGTTGCCCTCGGGATCCTGCAGGACGTGCCATTCCTCCTGACCGGACTGCCCGACATCGGCGGGACGAGCCCCGGCGGCCAGCAGCCGGTCCAACTCGGCTGCCTGGTCCCGGTCGGTGGCGTTGAGGTCGAGGTGCAGCCGCGGAGCGTCCACTGGCGTCAGCTCGTCCCGAGGGCTGAGGATGATGGTGGGCTGGGAGCCTCCGAACCCGTCCCGGGCGCCGATCTCGATGCTGCCGTCGCCGGGGCGGTCCAGGACCACGAAGTCCAACACCTCGCACCAGAACTCCGCCAGCCGCTCCGGCTCCCGACATTCCAGCACCAGCTCACCGATCCTGCACGCCATGCGCAGCCCCTCCTTCGTCTCGTCACGGCCGTCCGGCGCCCCCGGGCGGCCTGGCAGCATCCTGCCACGTCCCGAGAACCCCAGGGAATGGGCCACCGACCCTGCTGCGGCAGATGCCGCCCCCGGTAGCCTGGGGATGCGGGCGACGACGACGCAGCGTCCCACCCGCTGCTCAGCTCGTCCGGCACGCTCAGGAAGTGACCCGATGGCTCCCACGGTCGACGACGTCCGCACCCTGGCCCTGTCCCTGCCCGAGGTCGTGGAAGGCACCTCGCACGGGCATCCCCAGTGGTCGATCCGGGGTGCGGCCTTCGCCTGGGAGCGGCCGTTCACACAGGCCGACATCCGGCGCTTCGGCGATGAGACGCCGCCGTCGGGCCCGATCCTGGCCGTCCGCGTGGATGACCTCGGGGAGAAGGACGCTGTCCTCGGCTCAGGGGTCCCGGGCCTGTTCAGCACCCCGCACTTCGACGGCCACCCCTCCGTGCTGATCCAGCTGGACGCGGTCAGCGGCGAGGATCTGCGCGTGGCACTCGAGGACGCCTGGTTCGCCTGCGCGCCCGCGGACCTCGCCGAGGAGTTCCTGGGCCGGCGTCGGGACAGACGCTGATCCGCATCGAGTTGGTCTGGAGTGTGCGGTACTCGACTCGATCGAGTCGAGTACCGCACACTCCAGACCAACTCACGGGAAGGACGCTCACGGGAAGGGAGAAGGGAGCTCGCTCGCCGAGACGTCAGAAGAGCCCGACGGCCTGCCCATCGGCGTCGATGCCGATGCTCTCCGCCGCCGGGGAGGAGCCCAGACCGGGCATGGTCTGCATGGTGCCGCAGATCGGGTAGACGAATCCGGCCCCGGCGGAGAGCCGCACCTCCCGCACCGGCAGCCGCCAGCCGCTGGGCGCCCCCACCAGCTTCGGGTCCGAGGACAGCGACAGGTGGGTCTTGGCCACGCACACCGGCAGCCGCCCGTATCCGGCCTCGGTGTAGGCGGCGAGGTCCTTGGCGGCCGCCGGCGAGAGGTCCACGCCGTCGGCCCCGTAGACCTGCGTGGCGATGGTCTCGATCTTCTCCACCAGCGGCGCCTCGTCGGAGTAAAGGAACCGGAACTCGCTCGGCTCCTCCGCAGCCTCGGCCACCGCATCGGCCAGGTCCGCGGCGCCGGCGCCGCCGTCGGCGAAATGCGTGGACACCGCACACCGCGCGCCCTCCTCGGCGGCCACCTGCGCGATGACCTCGTGCTCGCTGGGGAAGTCCGTGGGGAACGCGTTGACCGCCACCACGGGGGTCACCCCGTGGCGGCGGATGATCCGCAGCTGCGCCCGCAGATTCTCCGCGCCGGTGCGCACGTCCTCCGGGCTCTCCCGCAGCATCCCCTCGGGCAGCGGCCGCCCAGCCACCACCCGGTGCCTGCCGGAGTGCACCTTCAGTGCCCGCACGGTGGCCACGACGACGGCTGCGTCCGGCGCCAGTCCGGAGATCCGGCATTTGATGTTGAAGAACCGCTCCGCACCCATATCCGCGGCGAAGCCGGCCTCGGTGATCAGGTAGTCGGTGGCCCGGCCGCCGATCAGGTCCGCCACCACCGAGGAGTTGCCGGTGGCGATGTTGCCGAAGGGCCCACAGTGCACCAGGGCAGGCGTGTGCTCCACGGTCTGCAGCAGGTTGGGGCGGATGGCCTCCTTGAGCAGCACCGTCATGGCGCCGGCGGCTTTGATGTCCTCGGCGGTGACCGGCTCACCGTCACCGGTGGTGCCCACCACGATCCGTCCCAGCCGGGCCCGCAGGTCCTCCAGTGAGCGCGCCAGGGACAGAGTGGCCATCACCTCAGATGCCGCCGTGATGTCGAAGCCGGTCTGGCGGACCGGCCCGTTCGCCGTCGGCCCTCCCCCGGCGGGCCCCAGGCCGGAGACGATCTGCCGCAGGGAGCGATCGTTGACGTCCATGACCCGGCGCCAGGTGACCCGCTCCGGATGCAGCCCGGAGGGGCTGCCGCGGTGCAGGTGGTTGTCCACCATGGCGGCCAGCTGGTTGTGCGCCGCGGTGACCGCGTGGATGTCGCCGGTCAGGTGCAGGTTGAGCCGCTCCATGGGCACCACCTGGCTCCACCCGCCGCCGGTGCCGCCGCCTTTGATCCCCATGGTCGGTCCCAGGGAGGGCTGCCGGACGGCGACGGCGGCCCGTCGGCCCGTGCGCGCCATCCCCTGGCTGAGCCCCACCGCAGTGGTGGTCTTGCCCTCACCCAGCGGGGTCGGAGTGATCGCTGTGACCAGGATGTACTTGGCCTGCGGGCGGTCCGCGAGACGATCGATCGCGGCGAGGTCCACCTTCCCGACGCCCCGCCCGTAGGGCTCGATGAGGTCCTCGTCCAGGCCCAGCTCAGCGCCGATCTGATGGATGGGTCGCAGCTCGGTCCGCGAGGAGATCCCCAGGCTGTCCTGGGCGCTGAGCGGCACGGCCCCCTGACCGTTGCCACGAGCGCTGGCCTCCGTGCGGCCCTCGTCGGATCCGGTGTGACGGGTGGTGGTCATCCAGGTGTCCCTCCTTGAGGCGCGCTGGTCGGCGCCGACGTCGGTGCCCGGCCGGTGCGACCGGAATGGACGTGACGGGGTGGTCGGCTGAGACTACGACGCCGCGGTCCGCCGCGGCCAGACTCGCCGCCAGCGGGTTCAGTTCTCCGTGGCCGGATGCCCGTTGCCCGCGACGAACGCCTGCTTGGGCGTATCCTTGGTGGGATCCACGAACGGCTTGGGCACCACCACGGCGGGCACGATGCCGGCCGGAGTCTCGATGTCCAGCTCCGTGCCGATGTCGCTGAGCTCGGTCGGCACCATCGCGAAGCCGATGTTGCGCTCCAACCGGGGGGAGAAGCAGGCGGAGGTGACCTCGCCGACGCGTTCTCCTCCTCGCCAGACGGGGAAGGCCTCGATCATGGAGCCGTCGTTGAAGGTGCCCAGCGGTGCGCCGCCGATCTCCACCCCGGCCAGACGACGGCTGACACCCTGCTCCTTGATGCGGGTCAGGGCCGCCTTGCCGATGAAGTCGGCCTCCTGTTCGAGATCCACCATCCAGTCGTATCCCATGCCGACTTCGAAGGGGTTGGTGTCGAAGGTGATGTCGCAGCCGTGGGCGAGGATGCCGGCCTCGATGCGCCGCATATGGCACGGCCCGATGACGCGCATCCCGAACGGCTCGCCGGCCGCCCAGACGGTCTCCCAGAGCCTGACGCCGTCGCGGGAGGCGTTCTTGACGTAGATCTCGAAGCCCAGCTCCGCGGTGTACCCGGTGCGGGAGACGATGACCTCCATGCCGTCCAGCTCATACTCCTGGAGCCGGTAGTAGCCGATGTCGAAGACGCCGTCGCCGAAGATCGCGGCCATGACCTGCCCAGAGAGCGGGCCCTGGACCTGGACGGGGCCGATGTCGGCCTCTTCGACGGTGACGTCCAATCCGGAGTTGATGGCCAGCCCGCGGGCCCAGAGCAGGATGTCGCTGTCGGCCAGGGAGAGCCAGAAGTGGTTCTCTCCGAGGCGGAGCAGGACGGGGTCGTTGAGGATGCCGCCGTCCTCGCCGGTGATGAATACGTACTTGCACTGTCCGACCTCACACTTGGTGAGGTCACGCGGGACGAGCATGTTGGTGAACTCGAAGGCGTCAGGTCCGGTGATCTCGATCTGCCGTTCCACGCCGACGTCCCACAGGGTCACCCCGTTGAGCAGCGCCCAGTACTCGGCGACCGGATCGCCGTAGTGCCGGGGGTGATACGTGTGGTTGTACACGCTGTACATCGCCACTCCATGCCGCCGCGACGCCCAGAAGAACGGTGATTTCCTCAGGCGCGGATACAGCAGGATCCGTGGGTCCGGGACGACGGCGCCGAGGCCGTCGTCGAGGGTCAGCGGGCCTTCATCGAGCGTCATGGGATCCTCCCCGGCTGCCACATCTTCGGGACACTTCCAGCATGACACTGTGTCGCGTACCACACAATAGGTTGCGCCCTGCGCGACGGTGCCCCTTGCCCTGCGAGGCCGACCGCGTCATGCTCGAAAGGGATGAGGCCTGCCATGAACGCCCCGACGAGTCCGGAGAACGCCACCGCCCCGACGCATCGCCCCCCGGGGGCACCGGTGAGGTCCGTGGACCGCGCCCTGACCGTGCTGAGCATCCTGGCCCGCGACGGCGAGGCCACCCTCAGCCAGATGGCCCGGGAACTGGGAGTGCACAAGTCCACCGTGGGTCGCCTGGCCGAGGTGCTGGTCCACCATGACCTGGTCGAGGCTCCCGACGGCGCCGGCGGGTACCGCCTGGGCGTGGGCTGCCTGCGGCTGGCCGGCGCCACGGCGGCGCGGCTGGACCTCTCCCTGGAGGCCCAGCCCGTGTGTGACGAGCTCTCCGCCCAGATCGGCGAGACCACCAACGTGGCCATCACCCGCGACGGCGTGGCCATCAACGTCTGCCAGGCCGAGGCTGACACGGCCGTCGCCATGCGCAACTGGATCGGCCAGCACACCGCCCTGCACGCCACCTCCAACGGGAAGGTGCTGCTGGCGCACCTCTCGGAGGAGGACCGGCACGCCGTGTTCGACGCCGGCTTGGAGCCCTTCACCGCGCACACGCTCACCCGCCCCACCGAGCTGACCGAGGAGCTGCAGCGCATACGCGGCCGCGGCTGGGCCTACGCCGTGGAGGAGTACGAGGAGGGGCTCAACGCGGTGGCGGCCCCCGTCTTCGACCACAGCGGCGCCGTCGTCGCCGGGATCAGCGTGGCCGGCCCGTCCTACCGTCTGCCGCCGGACCGGCTCCCGGACGTCCGGAGCGTGATCCAGGCCGCCGACACCCTGTCGAGGCGCCTGGGCCACGGCGGCCGTCGCTGACCGCCGGCGAAACGCCGGCTCCTCCCCGACCTGGCACCCGGCCTGTCAGCCCTTCAGCCCTTCAGCCCTTCAGCCGACGATGCTCCGGATCGAAGGGCGCCGTGCGGCCCACGGTCAGCACCTCGGCCGGCAGCCGCACCCCCAGGTACTCCACCAGCAGCTCCGTGCCGAGCACCGCGCGCTCGGGCGGCAGGTAGGCCAGCATCACGTATCGCCCCAGCGACGGCGCCGGGCCCGCGCTGGTGACATAGCTGCGCCGCCCGCGGCCGTCCACCAGGGGTGAGCCGTCGACGTCGAGCACCGGCTCATTGCCGGTGGGGAACCGCGGCTCCGCGGCCCCGACGCCGGTGAGCGCGAGGGTGCACAGCACGGCGGCGGGCTCCTGGGCGCGGGCCGCAAGGTAGGCACCCTTGCCGAGGAAGTCCGCCTCCTTGACTGTCGGCAGCGCGAGCCCGGCCTCCACCGGGTCCCGCTCCGGGGTGAGCTCCGCGCCGAAGAGCCGATGCGCCTTCTCCAGCCGACCGGTGGTCCCATAGACCCCGCCCCCTGCGGCGATCAGCCCGTGTGGCCGCCCGGCCTCCCACAGGGCGTCCCACAGCGGCAGCCCGTGCTCGGTGGGCAGGTGGATCTCCCAGCCGAGGTCGCCCACATAGGAGATGCGCACCATCAGCGTCGGGATCCCGGCGAGCACCACCTCCCGTGCCGTGCCGAAGCGGAAGCCGTCAGCCGAGACGTCGTCGTCGGTCAGCGATGCGACGATGTCCCGGGCACGCGGCCCCCAGAGACCGATCGCGCAGGTCGCCGAGGTCAGATCCTGGATCTCGACGCGCCCGGCGTCGAGCTCAGCGGCCAGATGACGGCGGAACCAGGCCAGGTCCCGGGCGCCGTCGGCGGCTCCGGTGATGACCCGGAAGTGCTGCTCCCCCAGCCGCACGATGGTCAGATCCGAGCGGAAGCCGCCGCGGACATCCAGCAGCGGAGTGTAGGTGACCCGTCCCACGGGCCGGTCCGCATTCGCCACCGCCATCCGCTGCACCCCCTCCAGCGCCGCCTGGCCGGTGACGTCGAAGACGCTGAACGCGGTGAGGTCGAACATGGCTGCGTGCTGGCGCATCCTCAGATGCTCGGCCTCGATGATCGGTGACCACCAGCGGACGTCCCATTCGTGGACCCGGTGGTCGATCCGGCGCGCATACTCCTCCACCAGAGGCGCGTTGGCCGCGTACCACTGCGGCCGCTCCCAGCCCGAAGCCTCGAAGAACTCCCCGCCCAGCGCCTGGGTGCGCGGATGGAACGGACTGGTGCGCATCGGGCGACTGCTTGCCCACTGCTCACGCGGATGCGCGATCCCGTACACCTTGGGGAAGCCCTCAGCCGCCCGGGCCCGCACGTGGCGCCGGGTGCGGGCATAGGGCGGGAAGCGGGTGACATCGGCCCCATGGACGTCCACCTCGGAGGCCCCGTCGGTCATCCACTCGGCCACCGCCCGCCCGACGCCGGGTCCTTCCTTGATCCACACCGCCGCCGCGGACCACAGGCCGCGGACCTCCGCGGTCTCTCCGAGCAGCGGCGCACCGTCCGGGGTGAGGGAGAGCAGCCCGTTGATCGCCTGGGTGACCTCCACGCCGTCGCGGCCCTGCTCCCCCAGCAGCTCCGGGTAGAGCTGCCGGGCATGGGCCAGCTGCGGGGCGAAGTCCTCTGCGGTGAAGGGCATCTGGGTGGGCGAGGCCTGCCCTGGGGCACCGAAGGGCGGGATCTCGTCGGGCTCGTGGAGGATCGGCCGGTGCGCGTAGGAGCCGACCTCCAGATCCGGTCCGCGCTGTCGGGCGTACATGCGGGCGTCCATGTCCCGGACCAGCGGCAGGGAGATCCACTCCTCGGTGGCGGCCAGCTCCGGAATCGGCCCGAGGTCCATCATCTGGTGCACTGCGGCCACCAGCGGGATGCGGGCATCCGCCAGGGCGGCGATCCGGGGACTCCAGACCCCGCAGGCGACGACGACATGCTCCGCCTCCACCCGGCCGTGATCCGTGACCACCGCGCGGATGCGGCCCGGCACCCCGCCGTGCGGGCCGGCGTCGACCTCCAGCCCGGTCACCTCCGTGCGGTCGGCGACGGTCAGTGCCCTGCGCTCCTCGGCCCGGGCGCGCAGGAGCTCCGCGGCGCGGACGCGTCGTCGATGGCACCGGTGGGCGTGTGGAAGCCGGCCAGCAGCAGATCCTCGCGGATGTGGGGCATGAGCTCGCGGACGCGGGCGGGGCCGATGAGCTCGGCCTCCACGCCCCAGGCGGCCGCCGAGCTCATCCGGCGACGCAGCTCCTGCAGCCGCTCCGGAGTGCGGGCCACCTCGATCCCGCCGCGCTCGGTGAGCACGCCCAGTGCCCGGTACTGCCGCAGCGAGTCCAGGGTCAGCTCGGTGATCTCGCGCGAATGGTCCACGGGGAACACGAAGTTCGAGGCATGGTCGGTGGAGCCCCCGGGCTCCGGCAGAGGGCCCTTGTCCACCAGGAGGATGTCCCGCCAGCCGAGCTCGGCGAGATGTCGCACGATCGAGCTGCCGACGATGCCGGCCCCGATGACGACCACCTGTGCGCTGTCTGGAATGCTGACCATCGCTCTCACCACCATTGCCGGGCGATGTCTGTGCCCCGATGATAGTGCCGCGCTCCGGGGCCTGGCCATGGTGGATCGGAGCGGGGTGCGGGGCGGGGTTCGGGACAGGGTTCGGGACAGGGTTCGGGGCAGGGGTCGGGGTGGAGTGCGGGGCCCCGACGCGACGACGCTCATCGCCCACCCGAGCCGACTCCCGTCATACATGGCCCTCCTGCGGCGACGAGATTACGCTGAGCCAGGACGATGAGGGGCGGGGACGGCCACAGCCTCCCGCACGCCCGGAAGGAAGAGGACCTATGACTGCACCCGCCTCGGGCTGGTATCCGGACCCCGAACAGCAGGACCAGCTGCGCTACTGGGACGGCCAGCAGTGGACCCCGCACCGGACGCCGATGCCGCACCGCACGCCCCCGTCCGGGCACGCCCAGGCCGCGGGGTTAGGCCAGTCTCGCCAGCCCACCGGGTACGGGCAGGCCGCCGGGTACGGTCAGCCTGCCGTACCCGGCCAGCCCAGCGGATACAGCAGCCATTCCGGGTATGGCCAGCAGCCGGGCCACTCTCAACCTCCCGGCCACCCCGGACAGCCCCCGCATGACCAGCGTCCGCCCTGGGAGCAGCAGCCGGCGCAACGCTCCTCCGGCCGCGGCCTGATCATCGGGCTGGGGCTCGGCATCGGGCTGTTCCTGGTCCTCGTCGTCGTCCTCGTCGTGGTCATCGTCTCGCGCATCGGAGCCGACGAGGACACCACCACGACCACGGGGCCGGAGCGACCCCAGGAGAACCCCGAGACCCTCTCCGTCGACGACTCCGTCACGGTGCACGTCCCCGACGACGCCGAGACCCGCCTGCAGCTCAGCGTCGAAGAGGCCGGCCTCTACCACGTGGCCACGCAGAGCGAGCAGGGCACCGACCCGGTCCTCGCGCTGCAGGACGCCGACGGCACCGAGATCGCCTTCGCCGACGACGGCGGCACCGACTCCCCCAACGTCATGGACGGCGGATTCGAGACCGCCTTGGTCCCGGGCGAGTACGACGTGGTGGTCACCAAGTTCTCCGGCGACCCCGCTGAGGTGACAGTGACCACGGAACAGATCGCCGTCGCCGAGCAGCTCGAGGACGGGGAGCACACCGTGGAGGCTGCCGCGGACGCCGCCTGGCTGGCGACCGTCGACGTCCCGGACGGAGCCCGCGTGGTGCTCGACGTCCGGGGCGACGACGGAGCAGACCTGGTCCTCGACGTCGTGCTCCCCGACGGCTCCGAGGAGCGCAACGACGACCGCAGCGTCAGAGATCCGGAGTCGGACAGCGTGCTGGACCCGTATCTGGAATTCGACGTCGACGAGGGCGGGGTCCTGACCATCATGGTCTCCGGCTCCGGCTCCGGCGCCGCCTCCGGCACCATCAGCATCGAGGTCGAGGACTGAACGGTCGACGATTGAACGGTCCAGGATTCATCGGCCCTGCCGACCGGCCCCATCAGTCCCCGTGAGCAGACACACGGGAACCGGATCCGAGAACACAGTTGACCGCAGCGACTTCCAGGGGGACACTGGGAATGTGCCGGGCTGCAGGTAACCCCCGGGCTCCAACCTTTAGCCGCTTCGAGCGGCCACGCGCCGTGAGGCGTTCCCAGCCCGGCACCCCAAACCACATAGCGGACGCGCCCTCAGCAGGCACCGTCGTCAGCTCTGAACCCGCCCATGCCCTGACATGCGGCGGGTTCACCTGTCTGCAGAGCCCGCCGAGCCTCCCAGATCTGACCCATGACCCCGGATCCCGTCGCGGAGCCACCGACACAATCGATTCATCTTCCCGCTATACACTCTCCACGGACATCGCTTCACCGGGAGACCAGATGAGGACCACGGCATGAACGCACGACGACAGCGCCACTCGCAGGCGGTGGAGCTGCTGACCGACATCGGCCGGGAGGTCCGGACCGGGGTCAACCTGCTGTCCCAGCTGCTGGGCATGCCCGCCGCCGACCGCCGACCGCTCCGCGAGGAGCTCATCGGCCTGGAGGGCACCGCCATGGACCTCCATTTCAACCTGATGACGCATATCCGCAGCGTCTTCCTCACCCCGCTCCCCCGGGAGGACATCTACGCCCTCTCCCAGCTGCTGAACCGCACCCTCGAACATGTGGTGGCCGCCGGAGATCTCATCATCGCCCGGGAGAACCTGGTGCTGCCGCGCCAGAGCTCGGACCAGCTGGAGACCATGGGCCGTCAGGTGGACCTCACGATCGACGCGCTGGCCCGGCTCGACGACTTCGACCACCTCGAGGAGTACTGGATCCAGATCCAGCGGCTCACCAAGCAGGCCAATCGCACCCACCGGGAGTGGCTGATCTCCTCCGACAGCGCCTTCCAGCCCAACATCGCACTGCAGCAGGCGCAGATCGCCAGCGCGATGCTGCAGGCGGTGGAGTCGCTGCGGATGGTCAGCACCACGGCGGGGTCGATCATCGTCCGGGAGTCCTGAGGCCCGCCACGTGGAGATCCTGCTGCTCGTCCTCATCGTCGTCGTCCTGCTGCCCAACCTTTTCGTCGCCGGCATGCACGACGTCGCCAACTCCATCGCCATCCCCACCCGCACCCGAGCGCTGACCCCGCGGATCGCGACCCGGCTGGCCGCCGGGGCCAACGCGTTGGGAGTGCTGATGACCATCCCGCTGGGAGTGCACCTGTTCTCCTGGTTCGACTTCCCGCGGATGGACCCGCAGATGGTCCTGGGCGTCCTGCTGACCTCACTGATCTCCCTGCTGGGATGGAACCTGTGGACCTACTTCCGGGGGGTGCCGACGTCGACGACCCACGCCCTGCTGGCCGCACTGATCGGCGGCGCCCTGGCCTCGATGATCCTCGACGGTACGGACTCCAGCGCGGTGCTCGGCCTCCCGTGGGCGGCCCCGCTGGCCACCCTGCTGCTCTCCCCGCTGGTCGCCTTCGGCCTGGCCTATCTGCTGGTGTTCCTGGCGGTGCGGGTCGCCCGGGGGGCGGATCCCGACGCCGTCAACGAGACCAGCCGGACCGTGCAGGCGGTGTGCGCCGGGCTCACCAGCCTGGGCACCGGCCTGCAGCAGGGACAGCGGTTCGCCTTCATCCTGCTGCTGGCCCTTCCGGCGGCGAACATCGACCACTCCGGCGCCTGGATCCCCGTCGCCTACGTCTCTTCGCGCTGCTCATCGGGCTGGGCTGCCTGACCGGCGGGTGGCGCATCGGCCACATGCTGGGCCACCGACTGGTCACCATCGACCCGCTGCGCGGCATGGTCTCCACCACGACCACCTCGGCGCTGCTGTTCGTCGGCTCCATGGCGATGTCGCTGCCGCTGTCGACCTCCCTGACCGCGGCCTCCTCGGTGATCGGGGCCGGGTCCAACCAGCGGTTCGCCACCGTGAACTGGCCACAGGCGATCCGGCTCTTCGCCTACTGGGCGGTGACCCCTCTGGCGGTCGGTGCGGCCTCCGGGGTCCTGCTGCTGGCACTCTCTCCGCTGCTGGAGTACTGACGCCCGGCACGCCCTGCCCGTTGGCCCCGGAACAATTGTCGGAATACGCGCACTTAAGCGAGGTTTAGCGACAATCCCTCCGGGGGCAACCCAGGGCGGAGCCGCTCAGCCGAACCGGCCGGAGACGTAGTCCTCGGTGGACTTCTCCTTCGGGTTGTTGAAGATCGTGGAGGTGTCGTCATACTCGATGAGCTTCCCCGGCTTGCCGGTGCCCGCGATGTTGAAGAACGCCGTCCGTTCGGAGACCCGGGCCGCCTGCTGCATGTTGTGCGTGACGATGACGACCGTGTACTCCTCCTTCAGCTCGGCGATGAGGTCTTCCACCGCAAGCGTGGAGATCGGGTCCAACGCGGAGCACGGCTCGTCCATGAGGATCACATCAGGCTTCACCGCGATGGTCCGGGCGATGCACAGCCGCTGCTGCTGACCGCCCGAGAGTCCCGACCCGGGCTTGTCCAGGCGGTCCTTGACCTCGTTGAACAGGTTCGCCCCGCGCAGGGACCGCTCGACGACGTCGTCGGCCTCCGCGCGGGAGAGCCGCGTCCCGTTGAGCCGGTACCCGGCCAGCACGTTGTCCCGGATGCTCATGGTGGGGAATGGGTTGGGCCGCTGGAAGACCATGCCGACCATGGTCCGCACCGTCACCGGGTCCACCCCGGGGCCGTAGATGTCATCGCCGTCCAGCAGCAGCTTCCCGGAGACGGTGGCCCCCGGCAGCACCTCATGCATGCGGTTCAGACTCCGCAGGAAGGTGGTCTTTCCGCAGCCGGACGGGCCGATGAACGCCGTCACCGACCGGGAGGCGATCTCGATGCTCACCCCCTCCACGGCGAGGAAGTCGCCGTAGTAGACGTTGAGGTCCTTCGCCTCGATGCTCTTGGACATGTCTCACTCTCTCACTGGATCGGCGCCGGGTGTTGCCCGGCAGGATGAGGGCCTGATCGGCGCTCCGGGCAGCCCCGCCCGGTCTGTCAGTGGCCCGTCTGTCAGCGCCCGGTCTGTCAGCGGCCCGTCTGCTTCGGCGCGAAGACCTTGGCCACCAGGCGGGCGATCAGGTTCAGCAGCATGACGATGATGATCAGCACCAGAGCCGCCGCCCAGGCCCGCTGATGCGACGGGTCCGAGAAGTTCGGGGAGGTCGGGTTCTGGAACTGACGATAGATGTACACCGGCAGTGCCGTCATCCATCCGGAGAACAGGTTCCAGTTCACGTTCACCACGAACCCGGCGGTCACCAGGATCGGAGCGGTCTCCCCGATCACCCGTGCGATCGCCAAGGTGACGCCCGAGGCGATGCCGGAGATCGCCGTCGGAATCACCACCTTCAGGATGGTGCGCCACTTGCGCACCCCCAGCGCATAGGAGGCCTCCCGCAGCTCGTTGGGCACCACCCGCAGCATCTCCTCCGTGGTGCGGACCACCACCGGGATCATCAGCACCGAGAGCGCGATGGCCGCAGTGATGCCCATGGTGGAGCGGATCCCGCCGAACGCCCCGGTGAGGGTGTTCACGGTGGAGAGGAACCACGCCATGGCGGCGCCGGCGAACAGACCGGCCACGATGGACGGAATGCCCGTCATCACGTCCACGAAGAAGGTGATCGCCCGCGCCAGGGGGCCGCCGCGCGAGTACTCCACCAGGTAGATGGAGGTCAGCAGGCCGATGGGCACCGAGATGACCGTCGCGGCGATGGTGATCAGCAGCGACCCGATGATCGCATGCCGGATCCCGCCCAGCACCGCGGCCCCCTGCTCCTGGGACGCCTGGTCGATGGTGCCGTCGATGCCTCGCATGTCCGAGGCGAAGAAGCCGGGCTCGATCAGCCCGGGAAGCCCCACGGAGACCACCGACCAGATCACCGAGACCAGCGGCAGCAGCGCCGTCAGGAACGCCAGATGCACCAGATTGGTCCAGAGCCCGTCGGTGGCCTTGCGCCTGCCCACCCGAAGACGGGTGACCACATAGCTGACGATCACATGCAGCACCGCGGTGAGCACCAGCCACAGCGGCACCGAGAAGCCCGGCAGGGCGCTCACGGCCGCGGCGACGACGGCGGATCCGGCCAGCACCGCGAGCCAGGTCCAGCGAGGAAGGGTGTTCCGGGTCAGTCGGCTGCGCCGTCCGGCGAGGTCCCCGGCGGACTGTCCCGGCGCGTCATCGGAGCGGGACCCGAGGGTCGGGGCACCCGGCGTCTGCACGGTGGCGGGTGTCGGGGCAGGTGTGGAGGCGGAGGCGTCGTCGTCGCGACGCTCCCTCTGCTGAACGGAGTTCGGGGTGTCGGCCATCAGTTGGCTCCTGAGAATTCCTTGTGGCGGCTGACGATCCACCGGGCGGTCATGTTCACGATCAGGGTGATGACGAACAGCACCAGGCCGATGGCGATCAGCTGAGCCTGCCGCTCGGAGCCCGGAGGGGCCTCCGGGAAGCCCAGGGCGATCTCCGCCGGGATGGTGCTGTTGCCCGCCGAGATCAGCGAGGCCGAGAGCGGTCCCGCCGAGAGCACCAGCGCCACCGCCATCGTCTCTCCCAGCGCCCGTCCGAGCCCCAGCATGACTCCGGAGATGATGCCGGCCCGGGCGAAGGGGAACACCGCCATGCGGATCATCTCCCAGCGGGTCGCTCCCAGCGCGAGCGCGGCCTCCTCATGGAGCTTCGGGGTCTGCACGAAGATCTCCCGGGACACCGAGGTGATGATCGGCAGGACCATCACTCCCAGCACCACTCCGGCGGTGAAGATCGTGCGACCCGTCTGCGAGGGCGCGTCCCCGAACAGCGGGATGAAGCCAGGTGTTCGTGCAGCCACGTGTAGGCGGGCACCAGCGCCGGCCCGAGAAAGCTCATCCCCCAGGCGCCGTAGACCACCGAAGGGATCGCCGCCAGCAGGTCGATCACGTATCCGATGGACTTGGACAGCCGCGGCGGGGCGAAGTGCGAGATGTACAGAGCGACGCCGACCGCCACCGGGGTGGCCAGCACCAGCGCGATCGCCGAGGCCACCACGGTGCCGATCACCAGCGGATAGGCGTACTCCAGGAACGCCCCGATGATGAGCCCCTCCTCCTCCCGGTAGACCGCGCCGGTGGAGTTGGCGGTGAGGAACAGGGCCACGAAGGCCAGCACCACCAGGATGGCGACGCCCGCCCCCAGCGCCAGGCCGGAGAACACCCGGTCACCGAACACTCCCCCGGAGTCAGAGGTGGTCAGCGAATTATGTCTGTTCTCCCGATCGGGTGCGGCCGCCACGGCCGTCCCGGGGGTGGGTGACTCGTCCGAGCTGGTCACAGGATCTCCCATCAGAGCATCACAGGTGTCAGTGGTGCGCACGCCGCCGGGCGAGCACCGTCGTCGTCGGCTGCACCGCGCAGGTCAACGGACGGACCCCGGAGGAGGGCGCCATGCGGCGCCCGCCACCGGGGTCCCGGATCAGTGGCCGGTCACTCGGCCGCGCTGATCTGGTCGAGGGCCTCGAGCGCCTGGTCGCGCAGCTCATCCGACATCGGGGCGTTGCCCGCGGCCGACTCGGCGGTGGACTGGCCGTCCTCGGAGACCACGTACTCGCCGAACGCCTTCACCAGGTCCACGGTCTCCTGCTCCGGGTACTCGTTGCAGAAGATGTTGTAGGCCACCAGCACGATCGGATACGCGCCGGACTCCTCGGTCTCGCGATCCAGCTCGACAGCCATGTTGTTCGGCGCCTGACCCTCCACCGGGCTGGAGGAGGCGACCGCCTGCGCGGCGGCCTCCGGGGAGTACTCCACATACTCCTCGCCCACCTGGACGGCCACCGAGTCCAGACCGCCGATCTGTGAGGCGTCGGCATAGGTGACGGCGCCGTCGGTGCTGGTGGTCAGATCCACCACGCCGGAGGTCTGCTGGGCCGACTCCGAGGAGACCTCCGCCGGCCAGGCGCCGTCGGCCTCCCATTCCCAGACGTCGGGGGCCGCGGCCTCCAGGTACTCGGTGAAGTTCTCGGTGGTGCCGGAGTCGTCCGCGCGGTGCACCACGGTGATCGGGGTGTCCGGGAGGTCCAGATCCGGGTTGTGCTCGACGATCGCCTCGTCGTCCCAGGAGGTGATGTCCCCGGTGAAGATCCGCGCTAGGGTGTCAGCATCCAGGTTCAGCGTGCCGTCGATGCCCTCGACGTTGTACGCCGCGGCGATCGGCGAGATGTAGGACGGGATGTGGAACGCGCCGTCGGGTCCGCAGACCTCCTGCGACTGCTCCCACTCGCCGTCGTCCATCGCCGCATCGGAGCCTGCGAAGTCATACTCCCCGCCCAGGAAGCCCTCCCGACCGGAGCCGGAGCCCACCGAGGCATAGTTGACCTGCGCCTCAGGGGCCACGGAGGTGAAGCCGTTGGTCCAGGCGGTCATGGCCGCCTCCTGGGCCGAGGAGCCGCCGCCGGAGAGCGTGCCCTGGACCTCCGAGGTCTCCCCGCCGTTATCGCCGTCTCCGCCGGCGGCGTTCTCGCCACCGGGGTTGTTCGCCTCGCCGCAGGCGACCAGCGCCAGCGACGCCACGGACAGGATGGCCGCCGCGCGACCGTAACGATGAAGCTTCACGTCGTCCTCTCTCAGGTGTTGACTGCCAGGCGGAGCCGATCGGCTCCTGCTCGGTGTCCCCGCGCAGATGCGGGACCGGCATGATGCCAGGGGTGGCATCGTGCCAGGGGCCCGGACACAGTCATGCCGCGGACCGAGAGCCACAGTAGGGACAGCAGGTGACGGAACGGCCGGAACGACGTGACCAGAGCGCGCGCATCCGGTGAACGCTCGGTGAACCACGGCACACGCCCTGGCCCGGGGCCGGTCGTAGACTGGGGCGATGACCTCCACCGCGCCGGCCGGTCCCCAGGATCCGGCCCACGACACCTTCAGCATCCGGCCCGCCCGCACCCCTGATGTGCAGCGGATCGTGGACCTCTCGCAGCCGCTGGTGGAGCGACGCGTGCTGGTGCCCAAGGAGAAGGTCGCCTACTTCGAGTCCCTGCAGGAGTTCCAGATCGCCGAGTCCGACGCCGGCGAGCTCATCGGCTTCGGCGCCCTCCACGTCATGTGGGAGGACCTCGCGGAGGTTCGCACCCTGGCCACCCACGACTCCTGGCGCGGCCACGGCGTCGGCTCCGCCCTGCTGCGCCGACTGGTGCAGCAGGCCCGCGAGATCGGCGTCAGCCGGGTGTTCTGCCTGACCTTCGAGGTGGAGTTCTTCACCCGGCACGGGTTCACCGTCATGGAGCAGCAGGACGCCGTGCCGCCCGAGGTCTACTCGGAACTGCTGCGCTCCCACGACGAAGGTGTGGCCGAGTTCCTGGACCTGGCGCGGGTGAAGCCCAACACGCTGGGCAACACCCGGATGATCCTGCACCTCTGAACCGACGCCGCCCTGCGCGGGTGGGCAGGTGCGCGGGTGGGCAGGTCTCAGCTCAGCGCGGCGGCTGCGTGCCCTCTCCCGGGGCGTCGGGACCGTCCGGGGCGGCGCCGTCGTCGTCCTCTTCGAACGGCTCGTGCTGCCAGGGATCCTGCGGCTGGGGCTTCCGCTCCGCCCGTTCCGCGCGACGCTCGGCCTTCACGATCCGGATCCGCCCGGTGAGCGTATCGCGCCGACCCAGCGCCGGCAGATGCTCCTCAGCCTCCTCATGGGTCAGCCCGGCGGCCTCCATGACGTCCACGATCATGGTGCGCAGCATCAGCACCACCGACTCCCCCTCCAGGGTGTCGATCTCCAGCCGGGTCGGGTGCAGGCGGGTGGCCACCGCCGCCAGCCCATGCTGGGCCGCCTCCATCCGCTCCGCCGAGGCCGGCCCCGGCTCGGACACCGCCCGGGCCAGCATGTGGACGGCGTCGGCGAGCTCGTCCAGCAGCGCGGACAGACTGGTCGTGGCGTCGTCGTTGAGGGAGGCGTTGTCCACCATGGACACCGCCCGCCGGGTGATGACCCGCATGGACCGCACCGCCAGGTCCATCTTCTCGGTCAGCCGCCCCATCCTGCGCACGTAGTGCCGATGCCGCCGGTAGGCCGGCGAGTAGCGGGTCAGCTCCTGGGCCGAAGACACGGCGGCCTCGGCGTCGTCGATCTGCGACTGGATCCCCCGGCAGCGGATCAGCGCATGCCAGGCCTCCCGCGACTCCGACGTGCGGATGGCCCGGGCGGTCTCCCGCAGCGCCAGCACCAGATCGTCCACCACTCCGCGCAGCTCACGGATCGGCTCGCGCCGCGGGTCCTTCGGCGTCAGCAGGGCGATCAGCATGGCCACCGTGCCGCCTAGGATCGCGTCCGCACTGCGCGAGAACGGACCCAGCAGCCCGCTCTCCGGAGCCGGGATCAGCACCACGAGCAGCGCTTGCAGGCCCATCTGCATGGCCAGCAGCGAGGAGTTGTCCAGCAGCCGGGCCAGCATCACGGAGATGAACAGCACGAACGAGGCCGTCACCAGGCCGGCCCCGAAGATGTGCAGCACCATGTCCCCGATGAAGATGCCCAGCGTGCAGCCGGCGGCGACCTCCACCACCTTGCGCAGCCGGGGCTCCTTGGTGAACCCGAGGGCGATCATGGCCGCGACCGCGGCGAACAGCGGGCCGTCATGGCCCAGCAGCGTCTCCGCCAGCGCGAAGGAGCCGACGCCGGCGATCGTCATCTGCAGGGCCGGGACCACTGAGCGGGCCCGCGCGGATCCCGCCGGACCGGGCGCGGGCCACGGCGAAGCGCCGAGCTCTGCGAGGTGCTGCCGCAGCGACGCGCCCGTCCCCGACCGGCCCGTGCCGGCGGGGTCCTGGGGGTCCGAGGAGTCCGCAGCTGTGCTCACCCTTCGAGTCTATGCTCTCCCGAGCCTGTGATCAGGGGGCATGTGGCCGAGGCCATGTGGCGCTCATGCGGCATTGAGGCCCGCGATGAGCACCAGCACGCTGAACGCCAGGAAGGGCAGGAACAGCAGCACGTGCAGGAACATATGACCCTTCATCACCGCGATGAACTCGCGCAGGAACGCGCTGGGCACGTAGTAGCGGGCCGTCTTCGCGCCGGTGACCTCCGCGCGCATGCCCGCCTTCCGAGACAGCAGCGCCGCCCGCAGCACGTGGTAGTTGTTGGTGACCGCCAGCAGCGGACCGGAGCGACCGGCGTCGTCCTGGATCTGCTGGGAGAACCGCAGGTTCTGTGCGGTGTTCACCGCCCGGTTCTCCGGGATCACATCCTCTGCCGCCGCGCCCTGGCCCAGCAGATACTCGGCCATGGCCTCGCCCTCGGGGCGGGACTCGTCCGGCCCCTGCCCGCCGGAGGGGATGAGCAGCGGCTTCTGCTCGGACTGCCGGTAGATCTCCAGGGCACGGTCCAGGCGCGCCTTCAGCAGCGGCGGCACCCCACCGTCGATGAGCCGCGACCCCAGCACCACGACGGCGGCCGGGTGCTCCTGGTGCGTCATCCGCCCGTAGGCCGCCGCGTAGCTCAGGAAGATCACGAAGGCGGCGCCCGCGTAGCCGGTGGCCAGGAACAGCAGGACCGCCAACGTGATCAGGTACGGGTCCCCGGTGACGACGAGGACGACGGCGATCACCGGCAGTGCTGGGATGGCCAGCCCCGCCAGCAGGGAGAGCATGTTCCCCAGCCGGCGGCCCTCACGGCGCAGCATGGTGACCCCGTTGGCGATGAGGAAGCCGCTGAGCACCAGCACGCTGGCCGGCAGCAGCAGCACGATCAGCAGGGTGACGAACCCGAAGCCGGGGACCACCTGGGTGAGGATCTCCACCACGCCCAGCAGGGCGCAGCCGACCGCGGCCACGAGCGCGACACCGTTGCGGAGCATGCGCCGGTCCCTCCGGCGGAAGTGCAGGTACACAGCTCCGAAGAGTACGGCGAGGATCAGCATGAACACGGGGCCAGCCTAGCGGGGCGGGCGGGGGTGGTGAGGCGGGCCGCCGTCGTCGCACCGTCCGTTCTGCACACCAGAATCACGTCTGCACAGCCAGATCTGGCGGGGCAGACGTGATATCGGGGTGCAGAACGCGCCAATCACCGATCACCGGGCGCGAGGCACTCCAGCCTGCAGCAGCTTCCGACGGAGTCGCTCGGGCCGCAGAATGTCCTCCCAGATGATCCGGGCGACGCCGAGGCCCAGCGCCCGGAGGCCGTCCTCACGGTGCTTCTCCGCCTCGAGGGCCTCCACCGGGCTCACCCCACTGAGCTCCTGGGACCTCCGGTACTTGACCATCCCGTCAAACTCGGCGACGACACCCTCCCAGGCGAAGTCCACACGCACACGCCGCCCGTCGGGCAGAACGACCTCACGCTGCAGCTCCGGGGCGTGGAAGCCCAGTTCCCGGATCAGGCTCGTACCGCGGACTCCCCCGGGGACTCGGCGGCAGGGTCGGCGAACTCCACGGCCCGAGCCCACCGTGCCCGTCGGCGGTGCGTGCGCAGATACGGCTCCCACTCGACGAAGTCGTCCAGCACGAGGGTCCGCTCGGAGGTGATCCGACCCGCCAGCACGGCGTCCAGAATCACCGCCGCCTCAGCCAGCGAGGACTCCGCCACGGTGTCCAGAACAGCGAAGGCAAGCGGTTCGACGTCGGCACTTTCCGGGCCGCCCTGCAGCCACGGATGCACACCCAGTCCCAGGGGCTCGCGCGGCACCGCGTGCTCCCCGCGCCGGACTCTGACCTGCAGATCCTCACGACCGATGCCTTCGGGCAAGGCGGCCCCGAGGCGCCGGAGGGGGATCGGCTGCAGGTCACGGCCACTGAGCGGTCTGCCCCGCGCGCCGGCCAGCTCCTGGTGATCCGCCAGCAGGCGAGCGACGACGGCGGCATCGGCCGTCCCGGTGAGCGGGCCAGCCCGCCTCCGCCCCACGCGTCCACGCCGGGTCTCCCGGACAGTGATCTCTCCCGGAGTGCGCAGCAGAGGGACACCCCAGAGGGCGAGCGCCGAGCCGCGACAGAAGAGTGGCGAGGCTGCCGCCGCCATGGCGCCGAGAGCCATGAGATGTCGGTCCCACGACGGGGCGCTGAGCCAGTGCCCGGGCTCGATGTAGACGCCATGGGCAAGGCGCAGCATCTCGCCACGACGCACCGCCGACGACCATCTGTTGCTCCGATGGGCCCGGTCCTCACGGGGCACATCTGCGACGCAGAGCAGGCGCACAGGATCGCGTGACGCGGACGTGACAGTGTGCGTGAGCATGCCTTCCACTGTGGCCGATTCAGAGAGTCAGTGGGGCCGTGTGGGTGCGCCCTGTGGAGAACGCCGTTCTGCACACCGACATCATGTCTGCACAGCGAGATCTCGTGGGGCAGACGTGATACCGGGGTGCAGAACCGACGGGGCAGAACGGGTCCACCGCGTCGCCCTCACTTCAGCGTGAACCGGTGCGGCTCCGAGGTGATCCCGCCCAGGCTCACCGTCAGCTCGTAGGCCCCGGGCTCGAGCTCCACGGGCTCGGTGCAGCTCGCGGACGAATCCGAACGGGGCCAGCTCAGCTGCGCCCGTTCCTGCTGGCCCGGTTCCATCGTGAGCTCATAGGAGTCCGCCTCGCCGCCGCACTCCGTGGTGGTGAAGACTTCGCGTCCGGCATGGGAGACCGTGAACTCCTGCTCGGCGGTGCCGACGTCGAGGGTGCAGTCCTCGTCCCCGACGTTCTGCACGGTGAGGATCAGCAGCGGCGCCACGGCGGCCGAGTACTCGGCGTCGTCAGTGTCGGCGGTCACCCGAATGTCGCCCGGAGCGCAGTGGCCCTCCGGGACGTCGTCGGTGTCCGGGTCGGACCCTGCGTCTGAGTCCTCCTCCGAGTCCGCATCTGAGTCCTCCTCGGAGGCGGCACCCTCATCAGAGCCCTCGTCCGAGTCCGACTCCGAGCCGGATCCGCCCTCAGTGTCGTCCTCCTGCTGCGCCGTGGGGTCGTGCGGGTCCTCATCCACCAGCAGCGCGAAGATCGCCGAGCCCGCCCACCACAGGCCCACCAGGACCACCAGGAGCAGCGCCCCGACCACGAGCCGGCGTCGCCGATACACCGCGGCGGACTGGCGCCTGGGCATGCGGCGCGGACCTGGGGAAGCCATGCGCACCAGGGTATCTCCGCGTCCTGGACGCATCCCGCCCACGCCACTCGGAGACGGGTGTGATGTTCACCGGCCGCCCCGTCGCGCGGCTGTCAGGCCGTCAGCCGTCCGACGAGCTCCTGCACACGGCGGCGGATGTCGTCGCGGACCAGCTCCATGCGTTCGCGGCCCTCGATGCCGCGCAGGCTGGGCTCGTCGGTCTCCCACCGCTCCACCAGCACGCCGTCGGGCTGCGGCACCTGAGCCTCGGCGCCGAGGACCACCACATGCCCGGCACGGCGCATCATGTCCTCGGTGAGCAGGGTGGGAGTCTCGCCGGTGATGTCCACGCCGAGATCCTGCAGGACCTCGGCCGAGAGGGCGTTGACCGCCGCCCCCGGTGCGGTGCCGGCGGAGGCCACGCTCACCGACGACGGCACCCCGGCCGCTTCCAGCTCGCGGCGCATCAGTCCCGCGGCCATCTGAGACTTGCCGCCGTTCTTCACGCAGACGAACAGCACGCCGTCGGAGGGCCGGTCGGCACGCTGGACGGCGGGATCGGGTGTGATGCTCATGCGGGCTCCAGGGGAGAGTTCGGGTGCGGTGGGACGATCCCATGGCCGACAGCGTGGGCGATGCTCTCCAGCGCCCCGTCGACGACGGCGTAGTAGGACCAGACACCGCGCTTCTCCCGCGTGAGGAGGCCGGCGTCGACCAGGATCTTCAGGTGGTGTGAGACCGTGGGCTGCCCCAGGTCCAGCGGGCCGGTGAGGTCGCAGACGCAGGCTTCTCCGCGGGCGTCGGCGGCGACGAGCGCGAGCAAGGTCAGGCGGTTGGGGTCGGCGAGGGCCTTGAGCCGGGCGGCGAGCTCGACGGCCGCCTCGGCGTCGAGTGCGGGCGTGCCAGGCTGGGGAGTGCAGCAGCTCGAGGTCTCGCCGTCGGCCTGGTCCGACGTGAGGGAGAGAGTCATGGGTCCTCCGACTGGTGAGGGGCCACGGGTGGTCAGTCCGCGACGCCTGGTGACATCGACGCGCAGAGACACCCCCGAGCACCGACATTGACATTCTTCGATGCCCCTGACGATACTCGGACCATCGATGGTTGTCGATGCCGTCGTCTCACCCTCTGCGGTGCCCCCTCCACGGAAGCGCCGCAGACCCTGAAACCCTCCTCCACCCAGACCTCAGGAGCACCGTGTCGCAGAGCACCACCTCGGCCACCGCCTCATCAGCACCGCCGGACGCCTCCGGCGTCGTCGCGAAGCTGTCACTGCTGGACCGATTCCTGCCGGTGTGGATCATCGCCGCCATGGCGGTCGGTCTCGGCCTGGGCGCCGCAGCACCAGGCTTCGGTGAGGCGCTGGAATCGTTCAAGATCGCCGGGGTGTCCCTGCCCATCGCCCTGGGACTGCTGATCATGATGTACCCGGTGCTCGCGAAGGTCCGCTACGACGAGACCGCCACCGTGATCGGCGACCGGAAGCTGATCATCACCTCGCTGCTGATCAACTGGCTGCTCGCTCCGGCGTTCATGTTCGCCCTCGCCTGGCTCTTCCTGCCGGACCTGCCGGAGTACCGGACCGGGCTGATCATCGTGGGGCTGGCCCGCTGCATCGCCATGGTGCTGATCTGGAACGACCTCGCCTGCGGGGACCGTGAGGCCGCCGCCGTGCTGGTCGCCATCAACTCGGTGTTCCAGGTGATCATGTTCGGAGTGCTCGGCTGGTTCTATCTGCAGCTGCTGCCCAGCTGGCTGGGACTGCCCACCACCAGCGCCGAGTTCTCGGTGGTGGCGATCACCGTCTCCGTGCTGGTGTTCCTGGGGATCCCTCTGGTGGCCGGATTCCTGACCCGCACCCTCGGCGAGCGCGCCCGCGGACGCGACTGGTACGAGGAGACGGTCCTGCCGCGCATCGGCCCCTGGGCCCTGTACGGTCTGCTGTTCACCATCGTGGTGCTCTTCGCCCTGCAGGGCGACCAGGTGCTGAGCAGTCCACTGGACGTCGCCCGGATCGCGCTGCCACTGACCATCTACTTCCTGGTGACCTTCGGCGCCTCCATGCTGATCGGCTGGCTTCTGCGCCTGGGCTACGAGCGCTCCACCACGCTGTCCTTCACCGCGGCGGGGAACAACTTCGAACTGGCCATCGCGGTGTCCATCGCCACCTTCGGTGCCACCAGCGGTCAGGCGCTGGCCGGGATCGTCGGCCCGCTCATCGAGGTGCCCATCCTCGTGGCGCTGGTCTATGTGGCCCTGTGGGCGCGCCGCTGGTTCGCGACGTCGACGCCGGCCGCCGTCGGGGCCTCACCTGAGACGCCGCGCCCCTCCCCTGCTGACACCCCTGCTGAGACTCCTGAGAGGACCCGCTGATGACCCGCGAGAACCACAAGCCCACCGTCCTGTTCGTCTGCGTGCACAACGCCGGCCGCTCCCAGATGGCCGCGGGTTTCCTGCGGGAGATCGCCGGCGACGACGTCGTCGTGCACTCTGGCGGCACCCAGCCGGCCGACCAGGTGAACCCGGTGGCCGTGGAGGCGATGGCCGAGGTCGGCATCGACATCTCCACCCGCGTGCCGGACCAGCTCTCCCCGTACACCGTCCAGGAGTCGGACGTGGTGGTCACCATGGGCTGCGGGGACGACTGCCCGTTCTACCCGGGCAAGCGCTACGAGGACTGGCAGCTGGACGACCCGGCCGGCCAGGGCATCGAGGCCGTGCGGCTGATCCGCGATGACATCCGGGCCCGCGTGGAGGAGCTGGTAGCCTCGCTGCGCACCCCGGCCTGAGGCCGCGTCGCCCCGCGTCGCCCCACGTCGCCCCGCGTCGATCGTCCGTAGAATCGCAGGGATGCCTGAGACCACTCTGCCTGATGATGCGGCCCTCGCCGAGGCCCCGATCCCGCCGGCGCCGGAGGACGTGCACACCCGGGTGATCGACTGGTTCGCCGAGGCCGCCCGGGACCTGCCGTGGCGCCGCCCGGAGTGCACCCCGTGGGGTGTGCTGGTCAGCGAGATCATGCTGCAGCAGACCCCCGTGGTCCGGGTGCTGCCACGCTGGGAGGAATGGCTGCACCGCTGGCCCACGCCCGCCGCCTGCGCGGCCGCGCCGAGCGCCGAGATCCTCACGGTCTGGGACCGGCTGGGGTATCCCCGGCGGGCGCTGCGCCTGCAGGCCGCGGGCGGAGGCGATCGTGGACCGGCACGGCGGCGAGGTCCCGGCGAACCCGGAGGCGCTGCGCGCCCTGCCGGGGATCGGCGAGTACACGGCCGCCGCGGTGTCCTGCTTCGCCTTCGGGATCCCGGAAGTCGTGGTGGACACCAACATCCGTCGGGCGCATGCCCGCATCTTCACCGGCGTCGCCCTGCCCGGACAGACCTACACGGCTGCCCAGCGGCGGCTCGCCCGTGACCTGATGCCGGACACCGATGACGACGGCGGGCGCCGCGCCTGCGCCTGGAACGCCGCCACCATGGAACTGGGGGCACTGATCTGCACCGCCCGTTCCCCGCAGTGCGCGATCTGCCCGGTGGCCGACCTGTGCGCGTGGCGGACGGCTGGTTCCCCGCCGCCGACCGAGGAGCAGAAGACCCGCGGCCAAGCCTGGGCGGGCACAGACCGGCAGGTGCGCGGGGCGATCATGGCGGTGCTGCGCCGCGGTGAGCCGGTGCAGGCTGAAACCCTGTTGGCCGGACTGCCGCTTCCGGAGGCCGAGGACGACCAGCGCCGCCGCTGCCTGGACTCGCTGGTGCGGGACGGCCTGGCGGAGCGGCGCGGCGACATCGTGGCGCTGCCGGGAGTGCTGGGCGGCTGAGTGTCGCCGCGGCGCCGCCGGCTGCAGGACCTCCAGCCTGCCCGGCCGCTCCGGCCTCCGTTGTGACCCTCCGGCGTGCCGGGTAGGCTGGCCGTTCAGCTCGTCGAGGGAGGGGCGAGCCGTGGCGCCTTCGGCTCCGCGCATCGCACTCGACCTGAGGATGGGGACCTGAATGAGGCACGACCGTTGCTGGCAACGTCGAGGAACGGTGGCCGGATTCGGGATCGCCACCGTCCTTGCCCTCAGTGGCTGTGGCATCTTCGCTCCGGAGGACACGGTCGACGAACAGGACTTCGAGGATTCCGTCAGCGCGGCGGAAGACGGTTCGATCGTCCTCGAGTCGGACATCCTCTTCAGCGCCAACAGCTGGGAGCTGCCGCGGGGTGCTGACGTGCTGATCGCGGAGCTGGCGGAGGCAGTCCCGGACGACGCCGAGGTCCACATCATCGGCCACACGGATTCCCGGCCGATTGGCCAGAGCGATGAAGACCTCACCAATGAGGAGCTCTCCGAGAGGCGCGCGCAGTCGGTGGCCGACGCCTGAGTGCGGAACGTGATGATCTCGTGCTGACGATCGAGGGACGGGCCGACACGGATCCGGCGGTGGAAGAGGACCCCACCGAACCGAGCACGTACGCCGAGAATCGTCGCGTGGAGATCCAGTTCGCGGACTGATCCGTGTCGGCTGTCGGGCATGACTCGCGGCGGCCCGACTCTCGCACTGCGCGCCGCCGGGCTCAGTTCTGCGCGGCTCCCGCGCGCGACGACGCCTGTGCTGCGCCGCCGTCGAACAGCAGCGCCATCGCCTCCGGCAGGGAGCCGATCTCCTTCACCGTCATGCCGGCGGGGATGTCGCTCGTCGAAGCCCCGCGGGGCACGATCGCATGGGTGAATCCGAGCCGCTGGGCCTCCTGCAGGCGTCGCTGCAGCCCGGGAACCTGCCGCACCTCCCCGGCCAGGCCCACCTCTCCGAAGGCGAGGAACCGGTTGGGCAGGGGCTTCTCCAGCGCGGCCGAGGCCACGGCGAGCGCGATGGACAGGTCCGCGGCGGGCTCCGTGATCTTCACGCCCCCGACGGTGGCCACGTAGGTCTCCGACTTGAACAGGGTGGCCAGCCGGGCGCGCCGCTGCAGCACGGCCAGCAGCATCGAGACCCGGGAGGAGTCCAGCCCGGAAACAGCCCGCCGGGGTTGGGAGGCCGGGGACTCGGCCACCAGGGCCTGCACCTCGGCGGTCAGCGGGCGCCGACCCTCCAGGGTGATGGTGATGCAGGTGCCCGGGACGCGCTCTGTCATGGCAGAGACGAACAGACCGGACGGGTCGGCCAAGGAGGTCAGCCCGCCCTCGTTCAGATCGAAGCAGCCGACGTCGTCGGTCGGGCCGTAGCGGTTCTTCACCGCACGCAGCAGACGCAGCCGGGAGTGCCGGTCCCCCTCGAACTGGCAGACCACGTCCACCAGGTGCTCGAGCATGCGGGGCCCGGCGATGTTGCCGTCCTTGGTCACGTGGCCCACCAGGATGGTGGTCATGTTGCGGCGCTTGGCCGCCTCGATCATCGAGGCGGTGACCTCGCGGATCTGAGTGACCCCGCCGGCCGCACCCTCCACCTCCGCCGAGGACAGGGTCTGCACCGAGTCCATGATGGTCAGCTGCGGGGAGCTCTGGTCGATCTGCCCCAGCGCCTGCCCCAGGTCCGACTCCGCAGCCAGATACAGCCCTTCAGCCATGGCGTCGATGCGTTCGGCCCGCTTCTTCACCTGCGCGGCGGACTCCTCGCCGGTCAGGTACAGCACCGGCTGGTCCGGGTGGGCCTGCGCGACGGCGGAGGCCACCTGCAGCAGCAGGGTCGACTTCCCGACGCCGGGCTCCCCGGCCATCAGGATCACCGCCCCGGGCACCAAACCGCCGCCGAGCACCCGGTCCAGCTCCCCGATGCCGGTGGCGCGGAACTCAGCTACCGACGCGTCGACGTCGCCGATGGCCTGAGCGGGGGCGGCCAGGTTGGAGGCGGCGGTGGTCCGCGCGGTGACCTGCTCCTTCTCCTCCACCGTGCCCCAGGACTGGCACTCCGGGCAGCGGCCGACCCATTTGACGGTCTGCCAGCCGCACTCGGAGCACTCGAAGGTCGAGGCGTTCTTCGCCTTGGACTTGCTGCGCGTGGAGGTGCGGGTGGCCATGGGGACCACGGTATCGCGACCAGGTGACACGTTCTGAGCGGGTCAGTACGAGGTCAACAGCCAAGGTCCCTGGTGCGGCCGGTTCAGAGGGGGCCCGTAGGCAACCTGGCCCGCAGCCTCTTGACATTCCGACAGAGCAACCTTTTCAATGTAGTTGTCTCTTAATTAAGGGAAGGGCAAAATGGCCTCCTCCGATCCTCTGAGTCTCGTATTCGCTGCGCTCGCAGACCCGACCCGACGCGCGATCCTTGCACGGCTGACACAGGGGCCGGCAACGGTCGGCGAAGTGGCCGAACCGTTCGCCATCAGCGCTCCTGCGATCTCCCAGCACCTGAAGGTGCTGGAGCGCGCAGGGCTCGTCACCCGCACCACGCACGCTCAATGGCGAACCCTCACGATGCAGACCCAGCCGCTCGACGCAGCATCGGCCTGGGTGGAGGAGCACCGTCGCGAGTGGAGTCTGCGCCTCGACCACCTCGACGCACATCTGAAGACCATGGCGACCCGACCGACGTCCGACGACAGGAAGGAAGCACAGTCATGACCACGACGGACACCGCGGCAGGAGAGATCCCTCAGTTCTCCATCATCCGCACCTTCGACGCCCCGCAGGAACTCGTCTGGCGTGCGTGGACCGAGGAGGCTGAACTCGCAGGCTGGCTGCACCCCTTCGGGGTGACCACCGAGAGCGTGTCGTTCGACGTCCGAGTGGGCGGGCGGTACCGGTACACGATGATCAACGAGGAGACCGGCCAGCGTTTTCCGACGGGAGGTGAGTATCTCGAGGTGAAGCCGATGCACCGACTCGTCTTCACCTGGGGCGACCCTGATGCTCCTGCCGACGCAGCGCCGGTCATCACGCTCACGCTGATCCCACACGGCGAGCACACCGAGCTGGTCTTTCACCTGCGCGGGTACGACGGCCAGCCCGGCGACGGCTTCGTCTACGACGGTTGGGACGAGGCACTGACCAACATCGGCCGCCACCTGCTCAGGGAGAGGCTGGGCTGAATCATGTCGATCACCATGGACAACATCGGCATCGTCGTCGAGGACCTGGATCCGGTGATCGCGTTCTTCGGTGACCTCGGTCTGGAGCTGGAGGGCCGCGCGATGGTCGAGGGTGAATGGGCTGGGCGCTGCACCGGTCTCGGCGATCAGCGCGTCGAGGTCGCCATGATGCGAACCCCCGATGGACATGGCCGCTTGGAGCTCTCTCGATTCCTCGTCCCGGATATCGCCCAGGATCATCGAGACGCTCCTGTCAATGCACTGGGCTACCTCCGCGTCATGTTCGACGTCGAGGACCTGGACGAGACACTCGCTCGTGTCGAGAGGCATGGCACGCAGCTTGTCAGCACCCAGATCGTCCGGTACGAAGACGCCTACAGGCTCTGCTACATCCGCGGGCCTGAGGGCATCCTCGTCGGACTCGCGCAGAGCCTCAGCTGAGTCGTGCGAGACCACGGCGCAGCATCGGCAGCTCACGACGACCGGCCGCGGGCACCCTCAGCGGCATGGGCGGTTGAGGGTGCGCCCCGTAGGCAGGGTCGGTGCGCATCTGCTCCAGCAGGCGAGCGAGCTCACGGATGTCCTGCCGACGTCGTCCGAGGTCATGCTGGCGCGCCCAGACGTACAGTCCCATGCCGAGCGCTCCCAACACAGCGCCGGTGATCAGCAGCCAGGGCCCGTCCGAGGTGAGGGACACCAGCAGCGTCACGACGGCGGCGAGGCCGGCGGACGCCGCCGTCGTCTTGGCCAGCCGACGCGGATTCCGCCGCCACGCGTCCTCGACGCTCGGCGGCAGCACCGCGCTGTCCTGGACCACACGGACGGGGTCCTGGTCGGGGTCATACGGTCCGTGCCCCTGGCTGACGCCTTCGATCGTCGGCGCGTGCCGAGCCGGAGCCCCCACGGCGCGCTGCCACCAGTTCGTATAGAGCACCGCCGCGGCGTGACCGGCCGGAGAGCCCGGCGCGAGCTGCCGACGCGCAGCAGCGCGGCGCCGCCGGAGGTGGAGGTCATGTGCCGCGCTGTGGAGGAGGATCAGCAGCACGGCCACCGGGCCGAGCACGATGAACAGGACCGCGAAGACGGTGAACAGCCGCTCCGCGGCTCCCTCCTCGGGGGTGACCAGCAGGCCGACGAATCCGACGACGGCCGCTGCGGCGGCGAGTGTCCCGAGAACACCGGTGAGACGCCGTATCGTCCTCATCCCGGCGGCAGCGACCTCGACGTCGAGAGCGACGTGATCCATGGTGATCCGGAACCCGGTCCGACGGGTGCCGGACCGCCGGGGACTGGACAGCCGGGGACTGGGCCGCCGCGTCAGAGGGCTGCGGACTGTGCCGATGCTGCAGCGCCTGCCGGGCCGCAGGGCTGAGGAACTGCTCCACGGGCCCCGCATGGGCGTCCCAGCCGGGTTCGAGCCTTCCGCCGTCGTGTCCCTGCTGCCGCAGGACGGCGACGTGGCGCAGCATCTCCGCGCGCCGCCACTCGTCGTCCCAACGTCTTCGCGGATCGGCCCAGGGCCCCTCGGATCCCAGCGCACTCAACGGCAACGACTGCAGGAGACGCTCGTAGGCGGTCAGCGCAGCCCGATCCATGCCGTCACCCCGACGCCCCACCAGGAGGATCGGCACCTGGGGGCCGGGATCCGTCGCCAAGACGTGAGTGACGGCGGCATACCGTGACGCGCCCGCACGTGCCCCCGCCTCGATCCGCAGGGGACGCACGGCGCCGAACGGATGCTCCTGACGGCCGACGCGGATCATGCCCTGTGAGAAGTCCACCGCGACGGTGGGGCCCGACCACCCCAGGATCAGACGGAGCACCCCGTACACCGCGCCCCACATGAGGACTCCGCCGACGCTCGCCGGCAGCCGCTCGAAGCCCTGGACCGCCAGGACGATGGTCACCGTCACTCCGCACACGAAACCCGCCGTCCGCGGCACCCAGCGCCGCGCGCGAGGGCTTCGCTGCAGCAGCACCTCCCCAGACCGGGAGCTCGGCGAGTAGGTCATGGCATGAGACCTTACCGAGTCTCTGGGGTGGACGAGCAGGGGGCGTCCCGGAGGCGACCCTCCCGGCGTCGGCGCTCTCGTCCGGGATGCGCAGCTAGGCTCAGACACCACACCCCTCTCCGTGAAGCCTCACCGCCTGGAGCACGCCGATGTCCGAGCCGCGCGCCGACACTCCCCCACGCCTCAGCCTCGCCGCCCGCCTCATGCCCGCGGCCATGCGACTCCGGCGGGCGAATCGGCACTACCGCACCCGCGAGCATGTGCGCCGGCACCTGGAGGAGCTGACCGTGCGGCCGCGTCCCGCCGGCCCTCCGCGCAGGATCCGCGGCGACGTCGTCGTCATGGCGCTGGGAGCGCGGCTGGCGGATCCACACCCTCGCACCGCAGGGTGAGCCCCGCGGGACCGTGCTGTACCTGCACGGCGGCGGCTGGGTGCACGAGGCCGCGCCGACGCACTGGCGGTGGGTCCAGCGCCTGGCTGCGGAGGCGCAGGTGCGGGTGGTCATGCCCGCCTACCCGCTGGTCCAGGAGGGCGGCACGGGGGCCACGGTGGTGCCGCGCGTGGCCGACCTCGCGGCAGAGCTCTCCGCCGACTCCGGTGAGCCCGTCATCCTGATGGGCGACTCCGCAGGCGGCTCCATCGCCCTCTCCGTGAGCCTGACGCTCGCCCAGCAGGAGCGGCCGGCGGCGCTGACCGCGCTGATCTCCCCGGCCCTGGACCTGCGGTTCAGCAACCCGGAGATCGACGCCCGCCAACCGGAGGACCCGTGGCTGGTCAAGAAGGGTCAGCTCGAACTCTCGGAGCGGTGGATCGGCGAGCATGGGGAGGACCCCCTCCTCAACCCCTTCCTCGGTGACCTGACAGGCATCGGTCCGCTGCTGGTCTTCAGCGGCACCCGAGACATCCTCCACCCTGACACCCGGTTGTTCATGCAACGCGCCACAGACGACGGCGCCGACGTCGAGTACCACGAGGAGCCCGGCCACCTGCACGTCTACCCGCTGCTGCCGACCCCGGAGGGGAGGCGGGCACGGCGCAGGATGGTCGACGCCGTGCGGCAGGCGACGTCGAGCACCGCCCCGACACTCTGAGCGCCGCTCCCAGGCGGACCCCGTACCATACGGTCGGGCGATCGCGGCCCGGCACCGGGGCCGCCGTCGTCGTCATGACCCGTTCATCCCAGACCCTCAGGAGAGGCGTGTTCCGCTCCCCCAAGATCTTCTTCCGCGTCCTGGCGATCGCCGAGGCGATCTCCTGGACCCTGCTCATCGGCGGCATGATCCTGCGCGCCACCCATGGCCTCGACGTCGCCGTGACCATCGGCGGCGGCATCCACGGCTTCGTGTTCCTCGCCTATGCCGCCACCGCGGTGATCGTGGCGAAGAACCAGCGCTGGAGCGCCGGCCCGGCCGCCACCGCCATCATCAGCGCGATCATCCCCTACGCCACCGTCCCGGTGGACATCTGGCTCAAGCGCAGCGGCCGACTGGACGGACCGTGGCGCCTCCACGCCGGCGAGGACCCGCGCGACCACAGCTGGCATGACCGGCTGCTGCGGGTGCTGCTGAACCGGCCGGCGCTGGTCGGCGGAGCGCTGGCGGTCGGCGTCGTCGTCGTGTTCGTCGGACTGCTGGTGGCAGGGCCGCCCGTACCGAAGGGCTGACGCCCGGCCGCGAGCGGCCCGCTCACAGCTGAGGTCTGCACCGTCCACGCACGACAGCGGGGGCCGAGTTCCTGGGATGGAACTCGGCCCCCGCTGTCGTTCAGCGCAACGAGATCAGACCTGCCAGGTCAGCTCTCGATCGCGGCGGGTTCCTCGGTGCCTTCGATCTGCGGCGCCGGGGTCGTCCAGTCGAAGGTGAGCTCGCGGTCGTCGCCCTCACCCTTGAGCCCGATGGTGATCTCCGCGCCGTGCGGGATCTCGCCGTAGAGGATCTGCTCGGAGAGCTGGTCCTCGATCATGGACTGGATGGTCCGGCGCAGCGGGCGGGCACCCATGGACGGGTCGTAGCCCTTCTCCGCGAGGAACTCGCGGGCCGGCTGGGTGACCTGCAGGGTCATGGACTGCTCGGCCAGGCGCTCCCGCAGGCGGTTGACGAACAGGTCCACGATCTTGACGATCTCGGCCCGATCCAGCTGCGGGAACACGATGGTGTCGTCCACACGGTTCAGGAACTCGGGACGGAAGTGCTGGCGCAGCTCCTCGTTGACCTTGCCCTTCATCCGCTCATAGTTCGTGGCGGTGTCCGTCGAGGACTGGAACCCGGTCATCACACCCTTGGAGATGTCCTTGGTCCCCAGGTTGGTGGTCATGATGATGACGGTGTTCTTGAAGTCCACCATCCGTCCCTGCGAGTCGGTCAGACGACCGTCCTCCAGGATCTGCAGCAGCGAGTTGAACAGGTCCGCGTGGGCCTTCTCCACCTCGTCGAACAGCACCACGGAGAACGGACGACGCCGGACCTTCTCGGTCAGCTGGCCGCCCTCCTCGTAGCCCACGTAGCCGGGAGGGGCGCCGAAGAGCCGGGAGACGGTGTGCTTCTCCGAGAACTCCGACATGTCCAGGGTGATGAGCGCGTCCTCGTCGCCGAAGAGGAACTCGGCCAGCGTCTTGGCCAGCTCGGTCTTTCCGACTCCGGTGGGGCCGGCGAAGATGAACGAGCCGGAGGGCCGGTTCGGGTCCTTCAGGCCGGCGCGGGTGCGGCGGATCGCCCGGGACAGGGACTTGACGGCCTCGTCCTGGCCGATGACGCGCTTGTGGAGCTCCTCCTCCATCCGCTTGAGACGGTCGGACTCCTGCTCGGTGAGCTTGAAGACCGGGATGCCGGTGGAGAAGGCGAGGACCTCGGCGATCAGGTCCGCGTCGACCTCGGCGATCTCATCCATGGAGCCCGACTTCCAGGCGTCCTCCTTCTGCTGGCGCTCGTCGACGAGCTTCTGCTCCTTGTCGCGCAGCGAGGCGGCACCCTCGAAGTCCTGGGCGTCGATGGCGGCCTCCTTCTCCCGCCGGACGTCCTCGATCTTCGCGTCGTACTCCTTCAGCTCCGGCGGCGCGGTCATCTTCTGGATGCGCAGCCGGGCGCCGGCCTCGTCGATCAGGTCGATCGCCTTGTCCGGGAGGAAGCGGTCGTTGATGTACCGGTGGCCCAGGGACGCGGCGGCCTCCAGGGCCTCCTCGGTGATGGACACCTTGTGGTGGGCCTCGTAGCGGTCGCGCAGCCCGCGCAGGATCTGCACGGTGACCTCCACCGAGGGCTCCTCCACCTGGATGGGCTGGAAGCGGCGCTCCAGGGCGGCGTCCTTCTCGATGTGCTTGCGGTACTCGTCCAGCGTGGTGGCACCGATGGTCTGAAGCTCACCACGGGCCAGCATCGGCTTGAGGATGTTGGCGGCATCGATGGCGCCCTCGGCGGCTCCGGCCCCGACGAGGGTGTGGATCTCGTCGATGAACAGGATGATGTCGCCGCGGGTGCGGATCTCCTTGAGGACCTTCTTCAGGCGCTCCTCGAAGTCACCGCGGTACCGGGAGCCGGCCACCAGCGAGCCGAGGTCCAGCGTGTAGAGCTGCTTGTCACGCAGGATCTCCGGGACGTCGTTGTTCACGATCGCCTGGGCGAGACCCTCGACGACGGCGGTCTTGCCGACGCCGGGCTCACCGATGAGGACCGGGTTGTTCTTGGTGCGACGGGAGAGCACCTGCATCACGCGCTGCCGCTCGTAGTCACGGCCGACCACCGGGTCCAGGGCGGCCTCCCGCGCGGCGGCGGTGAGATTGCGGCCGAACTGGTCCAGCACCACGGAGCCGGAGGGCTGCCCTTCGGTGGCCCCCTGCCCGACGCCGGCGCCGGCCTTCTCCTGGCCGCCGCCCTGGTAGCCGGACAGCAGCTGGATGACCTGCTGGCGCACCTTGTTCAGGTCGGCGTTGAGCTCCACGAGCACCTGGGCGGCGACGCCCTCGCCCTCGCGGATCAGGCCGAGCAGGATGTGCTCGGTGCCGATGTAGTTGTGGCCCAGCTGCAGGGCTTCGCGCAGCGAGAGCTCCAGGACCTTCTTGGCGCGCGGAGTGAAGGGGATGTGGCCGCTGGGCGCGTTCTGCCCGGGGCCGATCTTCTCCTGGACCTTCTCGCGGACCCCGCCCAGCGAGATGTCCAGAGACTCCAGGGCCTTGGCGGCGACGCCCTCACCCTCGTGGATGAGTCCGAGCAGGATGTGCTCGGTGCCGATGTAGTTGTGGTTGAGCATGCGGGCCTCTTCTTGGGCCAGCACAACCACTCGCCGTGCGCGGTCTGTGAATCTCTCGAACATGGCCAATGACACTCCTCGCGTTGATGCTCACTCTCGATGCTACGGGGGTGTGACCGCTTTGGGGCGCCTGTTCGCCACCGGGGAAAGTTCGGTCCGGGTAGGGCCCTTCCCGCGCGGATCGTCTCTCTGTGAGAGATCGTCCCTAAATCAGGGACGATCTCTCACAGAGAGAGATCCCTGCACCGATCCGCCGCCTCACACCCTCGCCGGCGGTGTCAGCGCCGCGCGCACCGAGGGCCAGGCGGCCAGTCGTGCCCGGACATCGCCACGGGACTCGATGGCGAGCGCCTGCCGCCAGGCGTTGTCGAGCACCTCGTCGACCCGCACGCGCCCGCCGCGGGAGGCCGATTCGACGGCGGCCTCCACCATCGCCAGGCTCATGATGTTCTGGTGGACCTCGCCCATCGGCGCTGTGCCGCCCGGGCCGGCCTCCAGGGCGTCCAGGAACTCCACCAGCGCCCCGGCGATGCCCTCCCCCGGCGCGACGGCGCCATCGTCGGCGTCGGCGTCACCGAACCTGCCGCTGACTGCCTCCGGCGCGCGATCTGGGGCGTCCGCCACCGGCGCCTCCTCGCCGTCCCAGACGGCCGTGCCGTGTTCGGCCGAGAGCCGCCACGACCCGTTCCAGGAGGTCTCCTGCCCCGGGCTGCACCAGCTGCCGGTGTAGACGAACCGGGAGCCGCCCTCCATCTCGAAGATCGCGCTGGCCGCGGCGTCGCCGTCGTACCAGGACCACGGCGGGTTGAACTCCTCGCAGTACACGGACACCGGTTCGGCGTCGAGCAGGAACCGGGCGGCGTCGAAGGGGTGGATGGCCATGTCCACAAGCAGCGGGTGGACCATCCGCTCCCGGAAGCCCCCGAAGCGGGGAGCTTTGAAGAACTCGGTCACCAACGCGCCCGGCGCGCCCAGGCCGCGCGCCTGCGCACGGAGGGTGAACAGCTGCTGGTTGTACCGGCGCGACTGGCTCACCATGAACAGCTGTCCGGTGACCTCCGAGGCGGCGGCCAGGGACAGGGCGCGGGGCAGCGTGTCGGCCACGGGCTTCTCCCCCAGCACCGGCAGCCCGGCCGTCAGCGCCGCCGTGGTGACCGGGTGGTGGCGCGCGGGATCGTCACGTTCACCGCCGCCTGGGCGCCGGTCCGCTGCTGGCCACGCCGTCGGCGCCGTCGCGCTCATCCTGCTGCTCATCATCCGCTTCAAGGTCCACGCCTTCATCACCCTCGTGGTCGTCTCGGCCTTGACCGCGATCG
>NZ_MDSS02000019.1 GCF_001758425.2 Nesterenkonia sp. PF2B19
CCAAGGTGAGCCGGTCCTGTACCGCCAGGCGGCAGCCTCGACGACTGTGCGTGGATCCACCGGCGGCCTTCCGGTGGACTTCGCCGCCGGGAACAACGGGCCGATCACTGCCCAGGTCTCGTCAGATATCTCTCTGCGTGCCACAAGGACAGACTCGCCGACGACCGACGCTCCACCCTTTAGCAACACGCCCTAGGGCCCTCCTTCCAGCCCCGTGGACGCCTTCGCTCTGTGTGGCTGCTCAGGAAGCGTCGGGGCTCATGTCGCCCACTCCGGTGTGCTCCAGTTCACGGGGCCGCGCCAGAGCAATGCCGCCACCGTCGTCGCCGCACAGAACGCCAGGACCGCCGTGGCGAGCGTGAAGATCGCCTCATCGTCGACCTCGATGGCCGCATAGTGCGAGGAGAGGACCAGCTGCATCGTCACCTGGAATGCCAGGTGGAATCCGATCGGGCCCCAGATCGAACCGGACATCACCCGCAGCAGCCCCACCACGACGGCCATCGCGAAGAACATGACGGACCGCTCGAGGAGCACGCCCCACCCGGCGGTGATCACCCACAGGACGGTGCCGAAGGCGGAGAACAGCAGAGCCTGCACGACGACGGCCACCCAGGGCGCCATCACATCCGCCAGATTCCTGTAGATGTACCCGCGGAAGATGAGCTCCTCAGGGAACGCCTCGAAGACGAACACCAGCAGGATCAGCAGCAGCACAGCACCCAGCAGCTCCCCCGGCGCCGCGTCGACACGGATCTCCACCCAGCCGAACAGGACCACCGCGGCAAGTCCGATCCCGGCCGGCAACACCCAAGTGAGCATCCCGCGCACCAGGTCCGTCAGAGCCGTGCTCCACCCCGGAAGGCCCAGGGTGGCCAGCGGCCGCCTATCGATCAGTCGACGCAGGACCACGACCATCGGCACTGCCAGGAGCAGCACGCCCACCGCATTGGCCACATGCCGGCCCAGCGTCATCTCGTCTCCCCACCACAGGGCCGTCAGGTGGGTGACGGAGACCCAGATGGCCAGACAGCCGAGCACGGTCACGCTCAGCCTCGCGGGAAGAGACAGTCGAGGGGGCGGCATCGTCGAGACCTGCGTTGCTTCTTTCATGAGGCTCACGCTAGGCGGAGGCCTCGACGCGTGCAGGTGCCGAAAGTCACGAGCGTGGTCCGGTGTGCAGCGCGCCGTCCCCTCCCCCGGGCGGCGCCTGAGCGCTGCGTCCGAATCGATCCGGACCCTCAGGTAGCCTCTCGACTGTGACGACCGATTCCAGGCGCACGGACCCCCACGGCCCAGGGCTCGAGGCCCCAGAGTGAGCACCGGGGCCCTGGCGCTCATCCTCACCGCGGCGGTGTTCCACGCGGTGTGGAACCTCGCGGCCAAGACCGCCCGCGGGGACACCGCGGTGTTCGTGTGGTGCTACTTCACGCTCGGCGGGCTGCTCTGCCTGCCGGTGGGCCTGGTCCAGATGCTGCGCACCGGTGCCGCCTACGGCTGGGAGCTGGTCGCCGCCGCCCTGGTCAGCGCGGTGATCCACATCGGCTACGCCACACTGCTGCAGACCGGGTACCGCCGAGCCGATCTGGGTGTGGTCTATCCGGTGGCCCGTGGAGTGGGACCGGTGCTGACCATGGTGGTCGCCGTCGGTCTGCTGGGCGAACGCCCGGGCATCGCCGCCCTGACCGGAGGCGCGGTGGTCGTGGGCGGGATCCTGATCGTCACCGGCCGGCGTCTGCTCCGCCGCGGCGACCGCCTGCGGACCGGCCTGCTCTACGGCAGTGCCACCGGTGCCGCCATCGCCGCCTACACCCTGTGGGACAGCTTCGCCGTGACCGCCCTGGGGCTGGAGCCCATCCTGTACTTCGCATTGAGCAGCGTGCTGCAGTCCGCCGTGATGCTCCCCTGGGTGCTGCGCCGGCGCAGCCTGATCCGTCCCACCTGGCGCACAGACCGCCGTCCGGTGATCGTCGTGGCCGTACTCTCCCCGCTGGCCTACATCCTGGTGCTCTATGCGATGACGACGACGCCGGTCGCGCTGGTCGCCCCGGTGCGGGAGTCCTCCATCGTGATCGGGGCGCTGCTGGCCTGGTGGCTGTTCAAGGAGCCGGACCCCGTGAGGCGAACCCTGGGAGCCGCCGTCGTCTGTGCCGGGATCGGGCTGGTCGTCTCCGGGTGACAGGACCGTCACGCCGGCCGGACACGGCGTCGGGGCGGGGCCGCACGGCGCTCACCACCCGTGTCGGCCGCCGTCGCCCCGCAGCGGCACGGTCCCGACGGCGAGGCCTCGGGCGTCCAGCAGCCGGCCCACCAGCTTGACCGGGCGCAGCACCACGCTGCGGTCGATGACCTCCATCCAGGGCAGCAGCTGGGTCAGGCGCCTCTCGAGGCGCTGACCGTCGGCCACGGTGCGCAGCCAGGCGGCGACGATGACATTGGCGGGCCCGGTGGTGGACAGCACGGCGCGCAGCTCCGGGATGCCGGCGAGCACCTGACCGGCCTCGTCGATGTGGGCGGGCGGCACCCGCAGGAAGAACCACTCGAGGACATGCCACTCGGTGAGCCCCCGGGCGACCTCGCAGCGCAGGCGCAGCGCCCCGGCGTCGGTCAGACTGCGCAGGCGGCGTCGCACGGTGCTCTCGGAGACGTCGAGGTCCTCGGCCAGGCGCTGGACGGAGCGTCGGCCGTCCACGGAGAGCTTCTCCACGAGCTTGCGCTCCAGAGCGTCCATGGTCGGAGCGGAGGTCGAACCGGGGGGACGCGGTGCGCTGGAGATCCGGCTCTCCTCCCGCGACGTGAGGCTGCGCAGCCTCCACCGGCTGGCATCCAGGTACACCCGGGTGACCACATGGCTGCGCACGGATTCGACCTCGGGGATCTGCGCCACCCGTTCGAGCAGGTAGCGGCCGAGCGCCAGCTGGTCCGGGCAGGTGACGGTGATGAGCAGGTCCCGGCCGCCGGCGGTGACGTCGATCGTCATGGCCGCCGCATCCTCGGCCAAGGTGCGGGCCGCCTGCAGGATGTCGCCGGCGCGGCAGACGACCTCCAGCACGGCGATGGCGGAGTCCCGCCCATGCAGCGGCTGGCAGGAGACCCAGGCGGCACCGGAGGACTCCAGCCGCTCCCAGCGCCGGGCCACTGTGGTCGGGGCCGCGCCGAGGGCACGGCCGAGCTCGCTCCATCCGGCCCGCGGACTGATCTGCAGCGCCTGAATCAGACGAAGATCATTCTCCTGCAGCCTGATCGGATCCTGAACATCCGGGACATCACTGACGGAATCCTGCACCTGAAACCTCCTGATGCCGCACGATCCTACCGTGGCTGTGACCAGGATCACCACTATCGAGAGGTCCTCCGATGCCCTCACCCCACCACCGCGCCACCCAGTCCGTGCTGCAGATCCGCGAGCGCCTGACCCGTCTCAGCCATGACATCCACGGCCTGGCCGAGACCTCCTTCGAGGAGCACCGCAGCGCCGCCCGGCTGCGCGACGAGCTCGCCGACGCCGGATTCGCCATCACCGCACCGGTGGCGGACCTGCCCACCGCCTTCACCGCCCGGTACGGCACCGGCGACTTTGTCGTCGGGATCTGCGCCGAGTATGACGCGTTGCCCGAGATCGGCCACGCCTGCGGGCACAACGTCATCGCCACCGCCGCCGTCGGCGCCGCCATCGGACTGGCCGCCGTCGCGGACGAGCTCGGTCTCACCGTGGAGGTCGTCGGCACCCCCGCGGAGGAGCACGGCGGCGGCAAGGTCCTCATGCTGGAGCGGGGCTGCTTTGACCACCACACCGTGGCCCTGATGGTCCATCCCGGCACCGTCGACGCCGATCCGGTGGAGACGCCTCCCAGGGGGTCGCGCGCTTCGCCGTCACCTTCACCGGGCGTGCCGCCCACGCGGCGGCGGCCCCCACCGACGGCGTCAACGCCGCCGACGCTGCCGTCGTCGCCCAGGTGGCGGTGGGGCTGCTGCGCCAGCAGGTCCCCGCCTCCTCCCGGATCGGCCTGTTCGTCCGCGACGGCGGCCAGGCCACCAACATCATTCCGGAGCGCACCGTGGTGGACGTCGAGGTCCGCGACTTCGACCTCGAGGCGCTGCACAGCCTGCGTCGACGTGTGGAGGACTGCTTCTCGGCCGGCGCTCTGGCCACCGGCTGCCAGATGCAGGTGGAGGAGACCGAGCCCCTCTATGCCCCGCTGCGCCAGGACCCCCGGCTGGCTGGACCCTACCGTGACGCGGTGCGGGCACTGGGGCGCCGCCTCGCGGACACCGGCGGACTGACCGGTGGCTCCACGGATATGGGCAACGTCTCCCAGCATGTGCCCGCCATCCACCCGATGATCGATGTCGACGGCAGCGGCGCACCGCCCCACACTCGTGGCTTCGCCGACGACGCCGTCTCCCCCGGAGGCGACGCCGCGGCCGTGACGGCGCCATCGCCATGGCCCAGACCATCATCGAGGCGGCCTCCGACGCGGACCTGCGGGCCGAGCTGATCGCCGAGCAAAGGGCCCGGGCCCCGTTCACCGAGGGGGTGCCGGCATGAGGTCCCGCGCTCCCCGCTCCGTGACGCCCCCGGAGAAGCACCCGAAGAAGTCCTCCGAGAAGCCCTCTGAGAAGCCCTCGATGCGCTCCCGTGCGCGCCTGTGGATCCCCCTGCTGCTGGTCGGTGCGCTGCTGACCGTGCTGGCGGAGCTGATCGGCGCCCAGGAGGTCGGCGTGGGCATCGGCACGCTCACCCTGCTGCCACTGATCTGGGGGCTGCTGCTGGGTGCCACGGTCAGCCTGCAGAAGGTGCGGCCCTTTCCGGAGGGCGCTCAGAGGATCGCCTCGGTGGCCATGCAGATCGGCGTGCTGCTGCTGACCACCCGCCTGGCCTTCATGGTCGGAGAGAACCTCGATCTGCTCGTCCAGGTGGGGCCCGCGCTGGTCCTGCAGGAGATCGGCAACCTGGCCACGATCCTGATCGCCATGCCCCTGGCAGTCCTCCTGGGCATGCGCCGCGCCTCGGTGGGTGCCACGTTCTCCATCGGCCGTGAAGGCTCCTTCGCCATGGTGGGCGAGCGCTACGGGACCGAGTCCCGCGAGATCCGCGGCGTGCTGGCCATCTACATCTTCGGCACCGTCTTCGGTGCCCTCTGGATCGGCCTGCTGGCCTCCATGCTGGCCGGCACCGGGTGGTTCAATCCGCTCGCCCTGGCCATGGGCTCCGGCGTGGGATCAGGGTCCATGATGGCCGCCGCCTCCAACGCCGTGGTCGCCCAGTTCCCCGGCATGGAGGGCGAGATCCTCGCGCTCGCAGCGATGAGCAACCTGCTCAGCTCCGCGCTCGGCCTCTACATCGGCGTCTATGTGGCCCTTCCCCTGGCCGACCGGTTCTACCGGCTCCTGACTCGCCGCCGTCGTGCTGACGAGGGCGAGCAGGCCGAGGAGTTCCTCAGCGGCGTCGAAGTGTCTGCGCAGAAGGTGGAGGCGCCGGTGCAGCGGGTCCACCCTGCCGCCCTGCTGGCCCTGTCCACCGTGCTGACGATCGCCGCCCTCTGGGCCCACGACGGCGCGGTCACCCTCTCGGCGCTGCCGGGGATGGGCCTGATCGTGGTCTTCGTGGTGCTGGGCCTGCTGGCCCGCCGCTTCCTGCGCATCTCCGCGATCGTGACGGCGATGACCCTCGCCATGGCTGCCTCCACGCCGTGGTCCCCCGTGGCGGACACGGTGCTGGCGCTGGTGGAGCCGGTGGCCTTCCTCCCGATGACCACCTCGGTGCTGGTGCTGGCCGGGCTGGGCCTGGGGCGCGACGCACGGATCCTACGCTCCGTGGGCTGGAAGATCGTGCCTGTGGGGCTGGCGGTGTTCACCGCGACCTTCCTGGCCTCGGTGCTCATCGCTCAGGGGGTGCTGGGGGTCGGCTGAGTCGGACGGCCCGACCGGCGGGAACGGAGCGGGCGACAGGTGGTGGCCAGATGGTGAGATGACGTCCGCGGGCGCATCGACGACGCCGCCGATGGGCGATGATGGGTCCCGTGCGTCCCTCCTCCCGTCTGTGGCTTCTGCTGCTGGTCCTGACCTCGATGCTGGGCCAGTTCTCGGTCAACATGATCCGCCCGGCCACCACGTACAAGGTGGACGCCCTCGGCGGTGACGCCGCCGTCGTCGGACTCGTAGCGGCCTCCTACGCCATCGTCCCCCTGGTGATCGCGATGCCTGTCGGGCGCCTCATCCAACGCATGGGCACCGTGGCCGGCCTGATCGGCGGGGGCCTGTGCGTGATGGCCGCCGGAGCGGCGGCGATCGCCTTCTCCTCGGCGGTGTGGGGTGTGGTCCTCGGAAGCGCCGCGCTGGGCCTGGGGCAGCTGGTCTTCGCCATCGGCGGGCAGAGCGGGGTGACCCGCGCGGCCGATCCGGCGAAGCGCGATGCAGCCTTCGGCTGGTTCACCGCCGCCGTCTCCGCCGGTCAGATGCTGGGGCCGCCCGTGGCCGGATGGATCATCAGTGCGCCCGAGGACGTGGGGACCGGCATCGACCTGTCGATCCTCGCCGGAGGTGCGGCGGCCCTGCCAGGAGCCCTGCTGCTGTTCCTCGCGCTGTGGCGGATGCGCCGCCACGCACACGGCGCCCCGGCGACGGGCGTGGCCGCCTCAGCCCGCGACGGCGAGCCGAAGGCCTCCACGCGGGCGATCCTGCGCACCCCGAGGGTGGGCTCGCATATCGCCGCTTCCGCCGGACTGCTCGCGCTGACCGACGTGCTGGTGGCGTTCCTTCCCCTGCTGGGCCAGCAGGCCGGGCTGAGCCCGTCGGAGGTGGGGCTGCTCCTGGCCCTGCGCGGGCTGGGCTCCCTGGCCTCGCGGATCCTGCTGGGCGGACTGGTGCGCCGGATCTCTCGGGAGGTGCTGCTGGTGCTGTCCCTGCTGCTCTCCGCCATCAGCTTCGCCGCCATGCCCTTCACCACCGGGACCGTCGCCATGGCCGGCGCCCTGATGGCGGTGGGCGGATTCTTCCTGGGGCTCGGTCAGCCGCTGACGATGACGATGGTCACCGCCGCCGTCCCCGAAGGTTGGAGCGCCCCGGCCCTCGCCCTGCGACTGATCGGCAACCGGCTGGGCCAGGTCGCCATGCCGGCCGCCGCCGGAGCTCTGGCCGGGCCGGTGGGCCCGGCGGCCGCCGTCTGGCTCGGGGCCGCTGTGCTGCTGGTCTCCGGAGCTGATCAGCTGCGCATCTGCGACGGCGCAGCTGAACGGCTGAACCTCTGGGCGAGGCCGGTTCAGCGCCCGAGATCGTAGGGGTCGTGATACCCCTCGGGCGTCTGCGGCGGGTCCTGGTGGCCCTGCCAACCGTGCTGCTGACCGTGCTGCTGACCGTGCTGCTGCGTCTGCTGCTGGTCCTGTCCCTGGCCTGACCTGTACCAGCCCTGCCGCTGCGCCTGGGACCAGCCGGACTGGTCCGGCTGGTCTGACCCACTGTGGTAGCCGTACCGAGCGCGCTGGCCGGGATGCCCCGACTGGCCGGAGTTCCATCCGACGTCGGGCCCCCAGCCCTGGGGTGCGCCGTGGCCGCTGCGCTCCACAGGCACACCCAGGAACTCGGCGACCCGCCCGGCCTCCTCCACGAGCGCCTGCTCACGCTGGAAGAAGCTGCCGCGCCGATTGACGCCGATCAGGATCTCCCCGCCGTCCTGCAGGCCCAGGCTCATGAAGGTGACCAGGTCGCGCCGACTGCCGTTCCTGCTGCGACTGATGCGGACCTCGGTGTGGAGCCGGACCACTCGCACCTGGTGGGCGGTGAACGTGTCGTCGCGCCGCTGGATCCCGTACCAGCGGCGGAAATGTGCCTCAGACTCCCCATACGGGCGCAGCGTGGCCGAGACCTTCTTGCTCGCACCGAAGATGCCGAATCCCACGGTCAGGAAGATCATCGGGTGGAGCAGGAACAACCACGCCAGGTGGCCGATCTCCGCCAACGCCCCACCGGCCAGCGCCATTCCGATGACGGCGGTGCCGATGCTCGCCCCGAACACTCCAATGGCCAGGCCCAGCCAGGCGCCGAATCCCTTGGTGCTGCTGCGCAAGGTGAGTGTGCCGTGCTCCGGCCCGTGATCGATCCGCATGACACCACAATACTGGCGCTTCTGACGCCCCTCCGTCCGCACCCCGTCGAGTGGGGCCGACCACGCCGTCAGGGGCGCTCCCAATCCTCCACGCCGCCCGGCACCTCGGTGAACAGTGGATGCACCGGCCACGGTGACCCGTCTCCGTCTGGGCACGTCGCCGCCCACTCGGCCAGCAGCTCCGGGGAGCGGCGAGCCAGTTTGGCCCGGAGGTGGTCGGCTTCGAAGGCGAGCTGCCCGGAGGTCACGGGGATCGGCGTCGTCACGCGCTCGGCGGAGCCCGCCGCTGGGAGGTCGATGCGGTCGACATCGAACCGGTATCCGCGCACCCCGGCCTCCTGGTGGAGACCGGTGAGGTAGGCGGCGATGGCCGCCTGCGGGTCCTCCTGAGAACGGAAGCGTTCCAGCTGAGGATGGCGGGTGTAGCCGCGGGTCCGCCCGAGCAGCACGGCCTGGGCCAGCAGGGCCTCCCGCCAGCAGGCGATGAGACCCTGCCGGTCCAGCAGGCGGGGATGCAATGACCAAAGCCGCATGACTACGGCGCCACCCCGGCCGCGGCGGGGCTGAACCCCCGGCGGACGTTCTCGCAGCATTCAGGGCGGCAGACGTCGTACCAGGCCCGAGATCGGTGACATGCGGTCGGTCCGCGGCCGGGACAGCGTGGATGCGTTCCTCGAGCAGGTCCACCAGGCTGGCCACGAAGGCTCCATGCACCCCCGGGGTAGGAGTGCGCACAGCACGAAGACCGGCCTGCTCGGCGGCTCCATAGCTTCCTCGTCCAGGTCCCATAGGACCTCCATGTGGTCGCTGAGGAAGCCCAGCGGGACCACGATGACGGCCTGCACGCCCTCCCCCGGAAGCTCGGCGATCCGGTCGCAGACATCCGGCTCCAGCCACGGCTGCGAGGGCGGGCCGGAGCGCGACTGGTACACCAGCTCCCAGGCGGTGGTCTCCTCCGCGGCTCCCTCCTCGCGCAGCTGCTCCATGATCTGCCGGCCCACGGCACGGTGCTGGGCGGCGTAGGCGCCGCCGTCTCCCAGCCCCAGCTCGCGGGGTCCGGAGCGCTCCGCGTCGGCGGTGGGGATGGAGTGGGTGGCGAACAGCACCCGGACCTGCCCGCCGGTGAGACCTTCGGCGGCGAAGCCACGGACGGCCTCGGCCACGCCCTCGGCGAAGGGCTGGACGAAGCCGGGCACGTCGAAGAACTGCCGCACCTTGTCGATGCGCACGACGCCGGCCAAGCCCGTCTCCAGCACGGCACGGGCGAAGTCCTCCCGGTACTGGCGGCAGGAGGAGTAGGAGCTGTAGGCACTGGTGGCCACCGCCAACAGACGGGTGTGGCCGGCCTCGGCGGCCTGGGTCACCGTGTCCTCCAGGTACGGCGCCCAGTTGCGGTTTCCCCAGTAGACGGGCAGCGGCAGGCCGCGAGCACGCATCTCCTCCTCGATGGCCTGGCGCAGCTGGCGGTTGTGCTCATTGATGGGGCTCACCCCGCCGAAATGCCGGTAGTGCGTGGCCACCTCCTCCAGCCGCTCATCCGGGATGCCCCGTCCGCGGGTCACGTTGCGCAGGAACGGGATGACGTCCTCCTGGCCTTCTGGGCCGCCGAATCCGGCGAGCAGGACGGCGTCGTAGTCCTGGGCGGCGGTCACATGCGGTGCCCCGTCCGCCGAGGCGTCGGTGGCGAAGGGGACCTCCCCGGGACGGATCGCGGCAGACGAGGTCTCCACCGGCTGCGGGGACTTCGCGGGCGTGTCAGACATGATGATGCTCCTTCTCTCGGATGTCTCAGACGTCTCAGGACGTGTCATGCTGATGGAGTAGATGTGGCGGTCATGTGGCCTGGATGAGCAGGATGGTCAGTGCGGCTCCGACGGCATAGTTCAGCCGGAGGAAATGCCGCCACCCCCGATGCGCCTGGGCAGCCTCGGCGTCGCCGATCGACCGGTAGGGCAGGGCCAGGGCGATGTAGGGCAGCACCAGCAGCCCGGCGAGCGCCCCGGGCCATCCCGTCCCGATGACGATCACTCCGGCGGCGGCCCAGAGCGCCAGGGCGAACCTGACCGTCCGACGGGCGCCGAAGACCGTACCGATCGAACTGATGCCCGCGGCCCGGTCCGGCCCGATGTCCTGGACCGCACCGAAGGCGTGGCTGGCCATCCCCCAGAGCAGGAAGGCCCCCAGAGCGCACACCACCACGGCGTCGATGTCCGCACCGGCCAGCGCAAGCCCGTAGGCGGCTGGCGTGACGAAGTGCAGGCTGGAGGTCAGCGAGTCGAGCACCGGGACCTCTTTGGTGCGCAGCGGCGGAGCCGAGTACGCCACCAGCGCCACCAGACTCACGCCCAGCACCATCCAGGAGCTGGGGCCGCCCAGGATCACCAGCACGACGACGAACGGCAGCACCAGTGCCGCACTGATCACCAGCAGGGGCCGATGGCGGCGGACGTCCAGCAGGGCCCCCTCCGCTCCGCCCTTGCGCGGATTGGCCAGATCTGAGGCGTGGTCGTAGACGTCGTTGATGCCGTAGAGCGCGAGGTTGTACGGGACCAGGAAGAACACCGTGCCGATGATCAGCGCGGGATCGAGGCCTCCGCCGGCGAGCAGCCACGCCGCGGCGAAGGGGTATGCCGTGTTGATCCAGCTCAGCGGGCGGGAGGCGCGCAGCAGGTCGGCTGTCATGCGGCCTCCCTCTGGGTACGGCGCGGCCCCAGCAGGGTCCAGAGCGCAGGCAGCAGGATCACGGCGGCCACCGGATAGGCGAAGTCTTCGATCGGCGCCAGCCCGAGGCGCAGTCCAGAGATGCTCTCCTCCGCATAGCTGAACAGCCCGACAGCGATCATGAGGTTGTCGAAGACCGCCGTCAGCAGCACCAGCACGAGTCCGCCGAGCGCGGCCGCCGGCATGAGCCGACCCGTGCCGTCGGCCGCAGGGCGCCCCCGCCGGGACCGCACTCCGGCGGCCGCTGACGCAACCGCGACGGCGACCCCCAGGAACACCAGGCACAGCAGAAGATACGTCCACTCGGTCATGCGCGCCCCCTCCCGGTCAGCAGCTGCTGAGACCCCAGGGTGACCACCATGGCCAGGTGGCACAGGAACAGCAGAAAGATGAGCTCCTCCAGTGGCAGCTCGGGAGCCAGCATGACGCCGGTCATGAAGGGGGCGGGCCCGTGGAGGAACACGCCCAGGGCGATCCCGGCCAGGTCCCAGGCCAGGAAGAACACCGTTCCGAGAGCCAGCACGGCTCCGGCCCGCAGGGGGCTCCGAAAGAGGAAGAGCCTGAAGCGGGCATCCACCAGGAGTATGCAGCCCCAGGAGACCAGCAGAGCGATCAGGTAGGCCATGCTCATCAGCGTCTCAGGCATGGACACCCCCGGTGAGCGCCTCCGGGCGAGCCGGGCGCCCACCCCGCAGGGAGCTGCGCACGAGCTCAGCGCTGATCAGGCACATCGGCACGCCGATGCCAGGCATGGTCGTCGCTCCTCCGTAGAAGAGGCCCTTCAACCTCCGAGAGCGGACGGGCCCCGGAGGAAGGCGCTCTGCCGCAGCGTGTGGGCGGGACCCAGCGCTCCGCCGCGCCAGGCTCCGAAGTCGCGCACGAAGTCCGCCGGTCCGATGGAGCGTCGCACCACGATGCGGGAGGCGAGGTCGTCGATTCCGGCCCAGTCCGCGATCTGCCGGATGGACTCATCGACCATCTGCTCCACGGGAAGGTCTCCGGCACCGTCGACGCCTCCGGCGCCCAGGGCCGGGTCTGCCCGCGTGGGCACCAGCACGAAGAGGTTCTCGTGGCCGGGCGGAGCGACGTCGTCGGTGGCGCTGGGGCGGCACACGTAGAGCGAACGCGGCGGCCCTCCCGCCGGTCGTGCACCGGAGATCTCGTCGAACCCCTTCTGCCAGTCCCGGGTGAAGAACAACGAGTGATGGGCCAGCTCGGGCAGGGCGCCCCGCACACCGAGCAGGGCCAGCACCGCTCCCGGCCCCGGATCCCGGTGTCGCCAGGACCTGGCCGACCGGGTGCGGTGCTCCGGAGGCAGCAGGGCGGTCTCGGTGTGATGCATGTCGGCCGTGGAGACCACGACGTCCGCGGGGAGGAATTCATGCCGCCCGTCGGATCGGCCGATGTGGACTCCCGTGACACGCCCCCGGGAGGCCGTGATGCGCCGCGCCCGGCAACCGGTCCGCAGCCGGGCCCCCTCGCCCTCGGCGAGACTCGCCACCGCTCGCACCACCGCGCTGAACCCGCCACGGGGGTGCAGCACCTGCTGGTTGATGTCGAGATGGCTCATCAGGTGGTAGAGGCTCGGTGCGGAGCGCGGCGAGGTTCCGAGGAACACCGCGGGGTAGCCCAGGATCTGTCGCACCCGGAGGTCGTCGGTATGACGGGCGATGAACGACTCGAGCGGCTCGGTGAGCATCCGCAGCAGAGTCGGCAGCCGGCCGAGCAACGCCGGGTCCAGGAAGTCTGAGGGACGCTGGTAGCTGGAGTAGAGCAGGCGCTCCGTGGCCAGGTGACTGGTCCGTGCGGCCGAGCTCAGGTACTCGGGCAGACGTCCAGGAGTCGTTTCCAAGGCCTGCAGCGCCTGCAGCGAGTCATCGGCCGGCAGGTCGAAGGGATTCGGGTCGTCCTCGAAGAAGACCCTGTACGCGGGGTCCAACGGGAGCAGTTCGAGCTGCTCCGCGGTGGAGGTCCCCAGCTGCGCGAAGAATCGGTCGAAGATCTCGGGCATCAGAAACCACGAGGGGCCGGTCTCGAAGCGGAAGCCCTCGTGATGCCATTGCCCGGCTCGTCCTCCGAGCTCGGCATGCGCCTCGACCAGCGTCACGTCCAGACCGTCGCGCGCCACCAGGGCTGCGGTGGCCAGACCGGCGAATCCTCCGCCGATGACGACGGCGGTGCGCGTCCGCGAACCCCGCTGGCCGCGGGCCGGGCTCACCTGCGTCCTCCCCGCACCACCGGGAGCAGGGCCTGCAGAAGCAGCTGCATCCTGACTCGCCGCGGCACGGAGACCCGCCGCCGCTGCAGCTCAGCCACGGATGTGTGCCGAAGCCGGGCGGAGACCTCTTCGAAGAGCCGCGTGGCAAGATCGGTGGCACGACGCGCCCCTGGGGGCAGCAGGGGGATCGCGCGACGGGCCGCCCCGAGGTCGGCCTCGATGTCTGCCAGGATCTCGATCTTGCGGGCCTCGCTGAGCTCACCCGGCACGGCGCCGGGGAAGTAGGCCCTGCCGAGCTGTTCGGCGTCCTCGTGCAGATCTCGGAGGAAGTTGATCTTCTGGAAGGCGGCACCCAGCCGGGCCGCACCTGTCTCAAGCTGGGCCATCTGATCCGTGGTCGGGGCGGTGTCCTGCAGGAAGACCCGCAGGCACATGAGGCCGACCGCTTCCGCCGAGCCGTGGACATAGCGCCGGTACTGCTCCTCGCTGAGCGAGTGGACCGGCTCCAGGTCGCGGCGCATGGACCGGAAGAAGGCCTGCACCAGGGCCTTCTCGACGTCGGCTGCACGGGCCGCGGAGGCGAAGGCGTGCACGATGAGGTTGCTGCTGAAGCCGGTGCCCATGGCGGAGATCGTCTCGGTTTCCAGGGTGTCGAGCACCTCGCGTCTGCTGTCGGCGTCGAGCCCGGCTTCTTCGGCGGTGCCGTCGACGATCTCATCGGCCACGCGGACCAGCGAGTAGATGCTGCGGATGGCGGCACGGGTGCCGGGCGGCAACAGTCGTGTCGCAGTGCCGAAGGACGTGGAGTACTCGTCGATGACACGCGAGGCCGCGCTCTGCGCCGCCTGCGTGTACAGGGTCAGTCCGCTCAGCCCGGAGTCTGCGCTCATGGAGAGCCCTCTGGGGTGTGCGGGGACTCGCCAGCTCCCCCATAGAGCGCCATCGCAGGCACCTGCAGGACCAACCACGGGCTGAAGGCCCACGGCGCGGCGTCGACGGCGGCGCGCAGCCGATCGGTGGAGGTCCATCTCCAGTCGAGGACCTCGTCCGGATTCGGCACCGGGTCTCCGTCCAGGGCGGCTGTGACGACGGGGCAGATCTCGTGCTCCACCACACCGGAGGCGTCCACGGCACGATAGGAGAAGTCGGGCAGCACCGGCGTCACGTCCGTCACCTCGATGGTCAGCTCGTGACGGGCGTGGCGCACCACGGCCTCCTCCAGGCTCTCCCCCGGGGCGGGGTGGCCGCAGAAGGAGTTGGTCCACACTCCGGGCCAGGTACGTTTGGTCAGCGACCGTCGTGTGACCAGCACCTGACCGAGAGGATTCGTGAGATGGCAGGAGAAGCCCCTGTGCAGCGGCGTGTGCGCCGTATGCACTGCGCTCTTCAGAGCCGTGCCCAGGGGCCGCCCGTCAGGCGCGACGAGCACGACGTGCTCCGATAGACGGTCATCCATACGCCACCCCAATCATCTAGCCTGGTTAGTATCTAACTTGGCTAATAATAACCGAGGTATCTCCATGATGCACACCGCCGACCCCGCCGACCACCCCAAGGACCCCTCCATGATCGACCCCCGCGTGATGGACCCCGCGGGGGAGATCGTGCCCCACGCGCACGTCGACGAGGAGGAGATGGATCAGATCGTCGCGGTGCTGGACGCGATGCGCCGCTGGCGCACGGTGGAACGCAGGATGAGCGAAGCCTCGCGGAAGTACATGAAGCTCGGGGAGACCGACATGCGGGCCCTGCGCTACCTCATCGCCGCCCAACGGCACGACCGGCTCGCCACGCCGAGCGACCTCGCCCGCCACCTGGGCGTCTCCACGGCGTCGGTGACGAAGATGCTGGACCGCCTGGCCGCTCACGATCACATCCGCCGCCTGCCCCACCCGGAGGATCGGCGCAGCACCGCCATCGCGGTCACCGAGCAGACGCAGCGCGTCGCCCGCGAATCTGTCGGACGCAGCCATGCCGGGCGGTTCCACGCTGCGGCGGCGCTCTCCCCTGACGAGCGAGAGGTCGTGATCAGGTTTCTCGACGCTCTGTGCGCGACCGAGCCTCCGCCTCAGCAGTGAGCCGCGCCGCCATGGTCCGGAAGATCACCGCATGGAAGGGTGTCAGCGCCAGCCAGTAGAGGCGTCCGGCCAGTCCGGAGGGGAAGAAGATCGCGCGCTGCGTGTACCGGGATCCGCCGTCGCCGTCTGCGTCGACGGCGAACTCCAGCCACGCCTGGCCGGGGACCTTCATCTCCGCACGCAGGCGCAGCAGACTCCCCGGATCCAGCCGCTCCACCCGCCACCAGTCGACCACGTCGCCGAGCTGCAGAGTCTCCCTGCTGCGACGCCCTCGGCCCAGCCCCACGCCCCCGATGAGCTTGTCGGCAATGCCGCGCAGGCGCCACGCCTTCGACAACGAGAAGTACCCCTTCTCGCCGCCTATCCCCTGCACCACGGCGAAGACCTTCTGTGGTGAGGCTGTGGTGCGGACCGCCCGTTCATCACGCAGCACGGTGCGACCTGACCACTCCGGGTCCGACGGCAGCGGCTCGGACGGCGCCTCCAACGGATGTGCGGCCGCCCACGTGGTCTCCACCCGGTCGGCGGTCATCTTCTCCAGCGCGAGGTCCACGGCGACCCGATACCGGGTGAGCCCGGCCTCCGGGGGTGGGATGAGCTCGTCGATCCCCCGCTCCTGGACCACGCAGTCGTGCTGGAGCGACTGCACCAATGGGATCGCCAGGGACCGTGGGATGGGTGTGACGAGGTTGACCCACTGCGCCGCCAACCAGGGGGTCAGCACCGGCAGCGGCAGCACGGTGGGCTCACGCAGCCCGGCGGCGCGAGCGTAGGTCTTCATCAGCTCGGCGTAGGTGTGCACATCGGGACCACCGATGTCACACCGTCGGCTGGCCGACAGCTCGACGTCTGCGGCACAGGTCAGATAGTGCAGCGCGTCACGGACCGCGATGGGCTGGATCCGGTTCATCACCCAGCGAGGCGAAGGCATCACGGGCAGCACGTCGGTCAGGTGCCGGATCATCTCGAAGCTGGCCGAGCCGGAACCGATGACGAGCCCCGCCTGCAGCGTGAGGGTCGGGACTCCGCTGGCTTCCAGGATCTCGCCGACCTCGACCCGAGACCGCAGGTGGGGACTGAGCTCACCGTCCGGGTGCAGGCCCGAGAGGTAGACCACCAGCCGGACGCGCGCCAGCGCTGCGGCCTCCCCCACGGATTCGGCGCACCGCTTGTCCGTGGCGGCGAAGTCCTTTCCGCCGGTCATGGAGTGGACCAAGAAGTAGACCACCTCAGCATCGGCACACAGCCTCCGGGCCGCCTCCGCCTCGGAGAGATCGCCCTGGACGACCTCCACCTCGTCACGCCAGGGCACGTCCCTCAAGGATTCCGCTCGACGGGTGAGCACCCGCACCGTATGACCGGCCGCGAGCAGCTGGGGCACAACTCGACCACCGATGTATCCGGTCGCTCCTGTGACAGCGATCAGTGCCATGGACATCCTCCTCCGGTCTCTGAGCAGGTGATGGCTCACGGTAGCACTGGCCTCAGCCGCAGCTCGCCGGCCCAGCCGTTGCCGGCTCGACGTCGACGGCCTATCGTCGTCACGTGATGACTCCTGCACCCAGCCTCGCACCGCGCTTCCGTGACGCCACGCGGGAGGACCTGCCCCGCATCGTCGAGCTGATCCGGGACGACGCCGTCGCCGCCGAGCGCACGGGCACGTACTCTCCGGCGCATGAGCGGGGCTTCGACGCCGTCGTCGCCAGTGAGAACGATGAGCTGATCGTCGCGGAGCTCGACGGCGAGGTCATCGGCGTCATGCAGCTGACGTTCATCCCGGGTATCGCCCGCCAGGGTGTGACCCGGCTGCATGTCGAGGCGGTCCGAGTGGATCGGCGCCTCCGCGGCCAGGGCATCGGGGAGAAGATGATGCGCCACGCTGAGGATCGCGGCCTCGCCCGGGGCTGCGGACTGGCCCAGCTGACCTCCGACGTCGTGCGGCAGGACGCGCACCGCTTCTATGAGCGCCTGGGATACGCCCCCTCCCACGTGGGGTTCAAGAAGCACCTCTCCCCGGTCGAGCTCCATGAGGTCACGGTGGACGACCCGCTGGCTCGGCAGGCCCAGCAGGCCTATGTGACAGAGCTGCACGAGCGGTTCGGCTTCACCCCCGGCCCTCTGGACGTCCCGGAGCCGGGTTCGCGATATCTGGTGGCGGTGTGCGAGGACCGGCCGGTGGCCTACGGCGGCATCCGTCCCGCCGTCGGCCGTGCCGGGGCGATCATCGACGGCGCCGCGGAGATCAAGCGCCTCTGGGTTGATCCACAGCGGCGCGGCGCCGGCCTCGCCTCCCGGCTGGTCCGGCGGCTCGAGGAGCTGGCCCGAACCGCCGGGCACCGCAGGGTGCTGCTGGACACTCACAGCGCGCTCAGCGAGGCGATCGCCTTCTACGAGCACGCCGGATACCGGCGGGTCGACCCCTACAACGACAGCGCCTCCGCCGAGCTGTACTTCGCCAAGGACCTCAGCTGAGCCCCGCCGGCGTCTCCCGCCGAGAGTGTCTGCCCCAGAACCCCGTGAGCTCGGCGGCCAGCTGTTCCGGCTGCTCCTCCGGGATGAAGTGCCCACAGTTCTCCATCCGCCGAGCCTCGAGCAGCCCTTCACCCTGGGGGCCTGTGCCGATGTAGGGGCGCCACAGCTCATCGACAGCCACCTGGGAGGCCAGCCCCTGGGCACCCCACAGCGCCAGGGTCGGCACGGTGACGCGGCGGCCCGCTCGAAGATCCTCCTCGTCGAGAGCGATGTCCTCCCAGGTCGCCCGATAGTCGTCGAACCCGGCACGCATGGCACCGGGCCGACGGAACGCCTGCACGTACTCAGGGATCCGGGGCTCGACCCGATCCCGCCGGAGCGTCCACCGCTGGAAGAAGTACCGCAGGTACTCCTCCTCCCGGCCGGAGGTCAGCAGCTCGGGAAGGTCGTCCTGCATGTGGAACAGCCAGTGGAAGTAGCCGGCGGCTGTGCGCGTGGTCCCGCTGAACATGGCATGAGTGGGCGCGACGTCCAGGACGGTCAGAGTGTGCAGCCTCTCGGGATGGTCCACCGCGAACCGATGGCCCACCCGCGCGCCACGGTCGTGCCCCACCAGATGCACCCGCTCCAGGCCGAGGTGGTCGAGCAGTTCGACGACGTCGGCGGCCATACGCCGTTTGGTGTATCCCTCGGTGGGCTTGTCGGTGAGGCCGTAGCCACGTAGGTCCGGTGCGATGAGGCGCCTGCCGTCGGCCAGCAGTGGGGCCAACTCGTCCCAGCAGGCAGAGGTCTGCGGCCAGCCGTGGAGGAGGAGCGCTGCCGGCTCGTCGGACTGCTGACCATGCTCCTGCCAGTGCATGCGCAGTGACGGGAGGTCCGTGAGATGCGTCATGACCTCACACTAACCCGTTCAGACGGTTAGTCAATAGGATGGCCCCATGACACCTGGCGCCGAGGTTCGAGACTGGCTGTTCTACGGCGGCTCATCCGCCCTGGACTTCGTCAACACCCTGCGCGATCGGGCCACGACCCCTCGCGAGACCCTGCCTGACGCGGAGAGCCTCGCCGGGTGGTTCAGTACGGCGGGGATCGAGGGGTGGGCGAACTCGACCTCGCAGCCGCCGACGCCGGCCGAGCACCAGGCGGCCCTGACGCTGCGGGACGCAATCGACGCTGTGCTCGCCCCGGGCCGCACACCCACTCGTGAGCACGTGCTGCTGGTCAACGAGCACGCGCACCATGCTCCGCTGCGCGAACTGCGTCTCGATGAACCGACCACCGTGGTGGTGGCGGGATCAGGGACCGCGGCGGGATCAGGGACGGCGGCGGCGCTGGGCGCACTGGCTCAGGCCGCCATCGAGGTCATCGCCGCAGGCGAGCTCCCCTGGGTCAAGATCTGCGCGCACACTCGCTGCGGCCTGCGCTATCTCGACCGCTCACGCGGGCGACGGCGCCAGTGGTGCTCGATGGAACGCTGCGGCAACCGCGCCAAGGCAGCTCGGCACGCACGCCGAGGCCCTGCCGCCGGCCCCTGAGCCCACCGCCCTGCGGCCTCAGCCCACCACGACGTCGGCGGTCACCTCTCCTGGCGCGTCGACGTCGAGGACCGCGCTCACGCCCCCGACGGTGAGCTCATGCTCACCCAGGAACGCGTCGAGGCGCAGGCGACCGTCGTCGTCGGTGCGGACCGTGGTCTCCGGGGTGCGCCACTCTTCGGTGACGAGCTGGCGGAGCCGGTGATAGGCGGGTTTGGGCGAGCCGTCGGGGCGCAGCAGCCCGCCGGGGGCGCCGAGCCACATGCCACGGTCGGGCAGGCCCCAGTAGGTGATGGACTCCACGGAGGGATGGGAGTACAGGGTCCGGTAGTGCCGTTCGAGGTCCTCGGCCTGGCGGTGCTCCCCCTCCTCCGTGGTGGGCCAGTGATCCACCTGCCAGTCGTTGAGGTCCCGGATGTGTCCGGGCATGAGATCGCCGGAGAGGATCGTGGTCTCGGTGAAGTGCAGCGGGATCCCGTAGCGGGAGAACCGGTCGAGCACCTCCAGGGTCTTCTCTTCGCCCCAGGCCCCCTGATGCATGTGGGACTGCAGGCCCAGCGCGTCGATGCGGATCCCGGCCTCCAGCGCGCCTTCGATGAGGCACTCATAGGCCGTGGACATGTCGAAGTCGTTGAGCAGCAGGGTAGCTGCGGGGTCTGCGGCGCGCGCCTCCTCGAAGGCCAGCCGCATCATCTCGATGCGGCCCCGCTGGCGGGCCAGCCGGGTGACGCCGTTGTCCTCGGCGGTGAACACCGGCATGATCACCACCTCGTTGATGGCGTCCCAGGTGTCGATGAGCCAGAGAAGGCCTCCACCTCACGGCGGATCCGTCCCCGCAGGGCCCGCTCGATCTCCTCGACCTCCAGGTCCAGCAGCCAGGGGGCGCAGACGGTGTGCCACACCAGCGGGTGGCCCTTGACCTTCACCCTCTGCTCGGCGAACCAGCGGGCCGCGGCGAGCAGGCGGTCGGTGCGCGGGCGGCCCCGCTCCGGTTCGAACATGCCCAGGTAGAACGGGAGGGTGGCCCGGTTGAACACGGCCAGCCACTGATCGGCCAGCGCCGCGTCATATCCGGGGTCCTGGGACTCTCCGATGATGTGGTCCACCAGCTCGAAGCCGATGCAGCCGAAGCCGAAGGCCTGGCTGCGCTGACGGACCGTGACGTCCCGGTCTGCCAGCGGGGCGCCGTCGCCGTCGGTGAGCGTGGCGGTGACGAGGGCGCGACGATGCGCGAGGCTGGGATCCGGCGTGCGGCCAGGGGCGGGCGGAGCGAACAACAAGGTCATACCGCCAGTCTTGCAGAATCCTGTGACGCGCCCCACAGTGTGTCATCGGGACTGCTGAGCATCAGCCAGCAGGCGTGACAGGCTGCTGCAGCTCGACGACGAACTCGTCGCTCCGCCCCGACTCGTCGGCCCGCAGGTAGAGCTCCCGACAGGGACCCGCCGGCTCGGCGCCGCGGGCGACGACCTCGGTGTGCAGCGCCTGCCAGCTGGACGCGATCCCGGAGATCTCCCCCAGATGCGTGCTGCAGAACGCCTTCTCCACCGCCGGCAGCGAGACGATCTCCACACCGTCCCGCGGCTCGCCGTCATAGGCGTAGCCGACGATGACGTGCAGCCCGCGCTCGTCCAGGCTGTAGCTGGCCACAGGGGTCTCCAGGGCTCCCGGGATATGACCGATGACCGCGGCCACGGCGTCGAAGGCAGGGCCCACGACGCCGGCCACCTCCGGTTGGTCCCGCACGACGGCGGTGCGGGCGGCCAGCCTCAGGGCCGGCAGGGACTTGGTGACGATCTCCACAGCAGGCATGGCATTCTCCTCTTCGATCAGATGGAGCCGTCGCTCGACGTCGGTGAGCCGTTCAGACGCGATCCGGTGCTCCCGCTCCAGCTCGTGACGACGACGGCCGAGCATCCGCGCCAGCTGGGCGACGTCGACGCCGTCCTCCAGCAGAGCGGAGATCTCGTCGATGCCGAAGCCGAGCTGGCGCAGCGCCACGATGCGGTGGAGCCGGTCCAGCTGCTCCGGATCGTAGGACCGGTAGCCGGTGGTCGGCTCCACGTGGGCGGGCACCAGCAGTCCGGCCTGGTCCCAATGCCGCAGCATGCGGTGGGTGACCTGACCGACCTGGGCGAAGGCTCCGATGGACAGCATGGGTCCATCACATCGTCTGACACAGTGTCAGAGTCAACATCCGGGGATCAGTCGGCCGGGATGACGGGCTGCTGCAGCTCGGTCACCCAGTCGTGCTGGTCCTCGGACTCGGCGCGCAGGTAGAGCTCACGACTGGGGCCGCCCGGGCGCAGCCCCCGGGCCTCCAGCTCGGCATGCAGGGCCTGCCAGCTCTCCGCGATGCCGCTGACCGGGCCATAGTGGGCGGTGCACAGCGCGTGGCTCTCCTCGGGCAGCTCCGCGATCTCCACACCGCCGCACGCCTCCCCCTCGTAGACGTAGCCGACCACGATGCGCAGCCCGTCCGCCGTCCAGGAGTAGCTGGCTACGGGCGCATGCAGGGTCCCTGGTGTGTCGCCGATGATGCCCGCAATGTGGTCGAATGCGGCGCCGACCGCCTCCCCCACCTCCGACCAGTCGCGGACGGTGACGGTCCGGGCTGCCAGGCGCAGCGCCGGGAGCGGCTTCTGGAGGAACTCGGTGATCGGCATGACTCCATCACACCGCTGAGCAGGGTGTCCCCGTCAACAGCTGGCCGCCTCGGCGCCAGGCACGAGCTGGTGGTTGCTAGCCGGAATACGGCCGACACGGCCCGGTCTCCGGCATCGGCCCCGGCTCAGCGGGCCCGACGCGAGGCGGGTCAGCCCTGCCAGGCGGGGTAGTCGGTGTAGCCGCGGGCACCGCCGACGTAGAAGCTCTCGGGGCGGGTCTCGTTCTCCCCGAGGTCCTCCTCCCAGCGGCGGAACAGGTCGGGGTTCGCGATGGCCGCGCGACCGACGGCGACGGCGTCGACGGTCCCCTCCGCGGCCAGCCGCAGCGCCTCCTCACGGGTGGTGACCACCCCGAATCCGCTGTTGCCGACCAGCGGGGCACCTGCGACGCGTCGGAGGGTCTGCACGAGGGCGCCGGCGCGGTCGGCGCTGAGGACGTCGACGAAGGCCAGACCCAGGGGCGCCAGTCCCTCGGCGAGCGCGGTGTAGGTGGTCAGCGCGTCGGCGTCGTCGGTCTCCAGCGCCCCCTGGATGTCATGCTGCGGGGACAGACGGATGCTGGTGCGGTCGGCGCCGATCGCCTCCGCCACGGCGCGGGTGACCTCCACGGAGAGCCGGGCCCGGTTCTGCGGGCTGCCGCCGTAGTCGTCCTCCCGCTGGTTGGAGGTCGGGGAGGTGAACTGGTGGAGGAGGTAGCCGTTGGCCCCGTGGATCTGGACCCCGTCGAAGCCGGCCGCCCTCGCGTGCTGAGCGCCCTGGACGAAGGCCTCCACGATGCCGGGGATCTCCTGGTTCTCCAGCGCATGCGGCACCGGGTGCTCCGCCTTGCCCTCCGGGGTGCGGATCTCCCCGGGCGCGGCGATCGCACTGGGAGCGACGACCCGTCCGGTGCCGCTGAGCAGCGGGTGGGAGATGCGCCCGCCGTGCATGATCTGCAGCACGATGGTCCCACCCGCCTCATGGACGGCGTCGGTGACCTTCCGCCAGCCGTCGATGTGCGCCTGGGTCTCGATGCCGGGCTGCCCCACCCAGGTGCGCCCCTCCCGCACGGGCCAGGTGCCCTCGGTGATGATCATGCCCAGGGAGGCGCGCTGTGCGTAGTGCTCCACCTGCAGGTCGGTGGGGACGCCGTCCTCATCGGCCCGCAGGCGGGTGAGCGGAGCCATCACGAGGCGGTGGCGCAGCTCCAGGGCGCCGAGCGTGAGGGGCGACAAGAGCTTCTCCTGGACGGCGGTGGTCATCTGCACGGTCCTTTCACCGGGGCGGGTCGTTCCACCGGCAGACAACCACGACGGCGGCGGGCTGATTCCTCGCCGTGCCGGAGTTCACAGCGGATGCTCCGCGGCTCAGCGGGACTCTGACGCGGGGATCCAGACCCGCATGGCGCCGCCGCCGCGGTTGCCCCACAGGCCGAAGGGCACCAACGGAGCGGTGAACCGCTCCCCCGGCTGACCGGCGTCGCCGTGAGGGGGATAGAGCGCGTCCTGTGCGTCATCGTCCCGCGCGTCATCGTCCCCCGCGTCGCGGCGGACCCGCAGCGGGACGACGACGGCGGGCGCACCCAAGACCTCGCCGCGCACCTCTGGTCCGCTCGCGCCATCACGCTCCACACCTTCCAGCTCGACGTCCTCCAGCTCGACGTCCTCCAGCTCGACGTCCTCCAGCTCGACGTCCTCCAGCTCAGCTCCCAGGGCGAGGATGCGCTCCGGCAGATCGACGGACTCCAGCGCGTAGACCACCGGTCCGCGCGTGATCACCCGCTGTCCGCGCAGCGCGTCGGCCCGGTGGTGCGCACGCCGGACCACCACCGGCAGCTCGAACTCCACCTCCAGCGCCGTCAGACCCACCGGGAGGTGCAGCCAGCCGTCCCGCACCGCCGCGCCGTGGGGAAGCGCAGCAGGACCAGTCGGCCCCGCTCCATCACCCAGCTGGGCCCCGTCGGGGATCCGGACCCGCACCGGCACCGGGCATCCGTCACCCGCACTCCCCTCCGCGCCCGCACTCCCCTCCGCGCCCGAGTCCGCGTCAGCGCCCGAGCCCGCACGAGTCTCCGCAGTGAAGCGCAGTCGCAGCGTCCCGGTCCAGGGCAGCCCGGACTCCACGGTCAGCACCCCGGAGGAGCCCTCGGCCGCCACGGGGATCTCACCGGAGACCGCCATGAGCAGCGCGAGGGCGCCGTCGTCGGTATGGGCCGCGGCGGCATGACGCAGTGAGGCCAGCAGCCGAGCGAGGTTGGGCGGGCAGCACGCGCAGTCGTACCAGGCGGCACGCCCGCTGGGGGCCTGCTCGTGCACCCCGGTCCGATGGGTGCGCATCTGCAGCGGACAGGAGTAGAAGAACCGCGTGCCGTCCTCGTCCACGGCCGCGCGGATCGCGTTGTACAGGGCGCGGTCCATCGCCCGACCGTACCGGGCCTCGCCGGTGGCCAGCAGCAGGCGCCAGCTGAGCATCCAGTCGGCGATCGCCGCGCAGGTCTCCGCATAGCCACGGTCGGGCGGGACCTCATAGGGATCGCCGAAGGACTCGTCCCGGTGGCGGGACCCCATTCCGCCGGTCACATGCGCCTTGGTCCGGTGGGCGGACTCCCAGAGCCGCACCACCGCGGCCAGCAGCTGGTCGTCCTGGGTCTCGACGGCGACGTCGGCCGCACCTGCCAGCAGGTAGAGCTGACGCACGGCATGCCCCGCGGCCTCCGGCGCCTGACGGACCGGAACATGGTCCTGGAAGTAGGCGGCACCGAACCCGTCGGGGCCGAGCGTGTCATGGCCGCGAGCCTCCACCATGGCCGCGGCGAGCTCCAAATACTCGGGGGCCCCGAGGACGCGGTACAGATCCACCAGGGCTGACTCCGCCTCGGCGTGTCCACAGACGATGTGCTCTCCCGCGCGCCAGCGCCGCACCACCAGCTCCACGAACCGCTCGGTCAGCGCGATCAGCTCGGTGCGGGCGGCGAGCAGCTCCGCATCGGCGGCGATCTCTGGGCCCGCCGGTTCCACGTGTGCCCAGGCCACCGCCGCCTGCGCCAGATGGCCGAGACAGTAGAGCTCGTGGTGCCAGCGCATGTTCTCCCACGGGACGCGCCCGTCGGTCTGGCAGAAGGAGTTCAGATAGCCGTCCTCCCGCTGCGCCCGGGACAGCAGGGCGACCGCCTCGACGGTGAAGGTCCGCAGCTCCACGTCCAGCGGCCGACCTCGCTCGGCCGCCCGCTGCGTCTCCCAGCCGACCGCCTCCAGCACCTTGTACACGTCAGAGTCGGAGAACAGGAACCCGACCCGGGGACCCTGGTGCTCACCGGTGACCCGGCGCAGGTTGTTCAGGGCCCCGTGGACCTCCAGCTGCTCGATGCAGTGCGGCAGGGTCGCCGTCCGGTTGGTGTGTTCCCACCGGCCCAGCCAGCTCTCCGGGGCCAGGTGCACACCGTGCACGGAGCGTCCCCAGGCGGCGGTCATGTCGGTCATCTGTGCTGTCCTCGTCTCGCTGCTCATCTGTCTCCTGCGCACGGATGCGATCTCATTGCTCGTCCTTCCAGGCGGTCTCCGGCCATCCGGTGGACCAGTCCAGCGGCAGGATCTCCAGGCGGAACCGGCCGTCGTCGTCGCCGCGGTAGTGGTGCAGGGCCAACCAGTCCCCGGAGACCGCCTGTCCGCCGGGGCCGATGCGCACCCCGTCGGTGGCCCGCAGCGGCGTGCCGCCGCCGTCCATCATGGGCACGCCGTCGCGGTCCACATAAGGTCCCGTGACCTGCTCCGCCCGGCCGACGATGATGCTGTAGGTGGAGTCCACCCCGCGGCAGCAGAAGTCCTGCGAGGCGAAGAGCCAGAAGGCGCCGTCTCGGGCGACGATGTACGGCGCCTCGATCGCGTTGGGGCTTCGGCGCCGGTCCGCCAGATGCCGCGGGGCGCCGTCGTCGTCAGGGTCCCGCAGGCCGTCGGGCCAGTGCAGCCGGACCATGCGGATCCCGGACCAGAAGGAGCCGAAGCTCATCCAGGGGGTCCCGGCGTCGTCCAGCACCACGCCGGGGTCGATGGCGTTGAAGTCGTCCTCCGGGCCGGAGGCGATCACCGGTCCTCGGTCCACCCACGCATAGTCGGGGTCCTGGGGGTCCAGGGTGGCATTGGTGGCCAGGGCGATGACCGACCGGTTCTCCCCGAACGTGGAGGCCGCATAGTAGAGGTACCACGTCCCCGCACGGCGGATCAGCTCCGGAGCCCACAGATTCCGCACCCCCGGCACTGCCTCTCGGAGCCACTCGGGCTTGCGTTCCCATACGGTGCCGGCGGCCTCCCAGCGGACGCCGTCGAGGCTGCGCCGCACCTGCAGGCAGCCGTCGGCGATCTCAGGGGCTCCCGTGCAGATGACCGTCCAGGTGCCGTCCCCGGCGCCGCCGCCGGGCACGGCGTCACCGGCGACCAGGGCGGGGTCATGCACGGCGAGGTCCCCGGCGAGCAGCGTGCTCGCCGGGGACCTCATGCCGGACGCTCGGGTCATGCGAGGCCGACTGCGTCCAGGAGATCGGCTCCAGGCGGATGGTCAGTGCACCGTCGGCCAGCGAGGCCTGGGCGTCGCGCAGACCCACCCGGTCCGGCTGCTCCATCGTGTTCTTGGCATAGACGTCCTCGTCCCAGAGGGTGACGGCCTCCGCGATGGTGCCGCGCTCCAGGGCGGAGACGTCCACGGTGACCTCCACGGCCTCCCGGCTGCGGTTGAGCAGGAAGATCGCTGAGCCGTCCTCGCCGTCGGTGGCCACGCAGTCCACCGCCGAGTTGGCCCCGTAGACCGTCGACTCCACCGACTGGGCGTGGACCTCGGGGCGCAGCACCTGGCCCTGCGCCAGGCGGGAGGTCACGGAGAAGGGGAAGAACGTGGTCTGCTTCCAGGCGGGGCCGCCCGGCTCGGTCATGATGGGGGCGATCACGTTGACCAGCTGCGCCAGCGAGGCGGAGCGGACGCGGTCATGGCGCTCCAGCAGGGTCATCAGCAGGGAGCCGAAGACGACGGCGTCGGCCACCGAGTAGACGTCCTCCAGCTGACGCGGGGCGATGCGCCACTCGTCGTTGACCTCGTCGGAGGCCTGGTGCTCGTCCAGGTACCAGATGTTCCACTCGTCGAAGGAGATCATGATGGTCTTGTCCGACTTGCGGCGGTGCTTCACATGGTCGGCGGTGGCCACCACAGTGTCGATGAAGTACCGCATGTCGGCCGCCGAGGCCAGGTAGGAGTCCAGGTCCCCGCCACGCTCCTGGTAGTAGGCGTGGGCGGAGACGAAGTCCACATGGTCGTAGGCGTGCTCCAGCACGGTGCGCTCCCACTCGCCGAAGGTCGGCATGGAGGAGCCGGAGGAGCCGCAGGCCACCAGCTGCAGGTCGCGCTGGGCGGCCTTCATGGCCTGCCCCGTCCGTGCGGCGAGCTTGCCGTAGTCGTCAGCGGTCATGAACCCGGTCTGCCAGGGGCCGTCCATCTCATTGCCCAGGCACCACATGGTCACGTTCCACGGGTCCGGGTAGCCGTGCTCGGCGCGCAGGTCGCTCAGCGCGGTGCCCGAGGGGTGGTTGGTGTATTCCAGCAGGTCCAGGGCCTCCTGGATGCCGCGGGTGCCGAGGTTGACCGCGAGCATGAGCTCGCTGTCCAGCTGCTGCAGCCACGTGGCGAACTCGTTGAGGCCCACCTGGTTGGTCTCCAGCGCGTGCCAGGCCAGGTCACGGCGGACCGGGCGCTGCTCACGGGGCCCGACGCCGTCCTCCCAGCGGTAGCCGGAGACGAAGTTGCCGCCGGGGTACCGGATGGTGCTGACCCCCAGCTCCTTGACCAGGGCGGTGACGTCCTTGCGGAAGCCGAGCTCGTCCGCCGCAGCGTGGCCGGGCTCGTAGATGCCGTCGTAGACGTGGCGCCCCAGGTGCTCCACGAATCCGCCGAAGATGCGGCGGTCCAGGGGTGCGACGACGGCGTCGGGGTCGATGCGGATGCTGGCGTGTGCCATGGGGTCCTCTCTTCAGGGGTCTCAGATGGACGGGTGGATCCCCCGTCATGTATTACATCGATGAAATGGTGACTGATGCCACCTTCTGACGTTTGCTGAATCGTGTCAAGGCCTGCGGCGATGAAAAGTCCGCGCCGGTGCGGCCGGGTGCCGGGAACGGGCGCTTCGGACAGGCCCCTCACACAGGGGCCGGAGCCCTCAGAGAGACCCGGCGCGGGCTGCTGCGGAGGGGGATCTGCTCGTCATCCTGCGCCGACGCCGATTCCGTCCCCGGAGGCAGACCCGACGCCGGATCCAGCACAGATTCCAGCACCGGTTCCAGCACCGGCTCCAGCACCGCCGTCGAGACCATCAGCGTCGCGCTGAGGCCGAGCAGCAGCGCCACCGGCGGTGCGGTGACGGCGAGCAGGACCGCCGCAGTGCAGATCACCCCCAGCAGCAGCGCCTTCCCAGGACTGATCCAGGGCATCAGCACCGCCAGCCGCAGCGCAGCGACCGCCCCGGCGTCGGGGATCCGGGCCGCCACGACGACGGCGCACACCGTAGAGAGCAGCCCGGCCACCCCGAACACCGTGGTGGCCACCAACAGCACCGGCCCCGCCGGACCGGTGACCAGCGGAACCACCAGCAGCAGGTTCAGCACGGCGGCGAGCGCCAGCAGCAGCGGCAGACCGGCCACCAGATGGGCTCTGCGCAACTCGGCCCACCAGGTGCCCCAGAAGCCGCGCCACAGCCCCCGCGGAGCGTCCCGGAGCACACGCGCCGCCGCCACGGAGGCCGGCAGCACCCCCAGCACCAGCGCCCCGGCGGCCGCCCCCAGCACCCAGAGGGCCTGGACGGCGAGCAGTCGGGTGAGCACACCCAGGACCTCCATCACCCGGGGCGCCCAGCCGAGCTGCTCCTGCCCCGGGCTCATCCCTTGCTCCCGGTCAGGGCGATGGACTCGATGATCTGCCGCTGGAAGATGACGAACACCGTCAGCACCGGCACCAGCGCGATGCAGGAGGCCGCCATGATCAGCGGGTAGTCCGTCTGGCTCGCATAGGTGGCGTTGAACCGCGCGATCACCAGCTGCAGGGTCTGCACCTCCGGCGAGTTCAGGTAGATGATGGGGGCCAGATAGTCGTTCCAGACGGCCATGAACCACAGGATGAACTGGGCGGCGATCGCCGGGCGGATGATCGGGAAGATCAGCCGCCAGAAGATCTGGAAGTGCCCGGCACCGTCGATCTTCGCCGCCTCGATGATGGCGTCCGGCACCGAGTCCAGGTACTGGCGCAGGAAGAACACCATGATGATGTTGCCGAAGATCGCCGGCAGGATCAGCGGCCACAGCGTGTCCACGAGTCCGGCGAAGGCGAACATCTGGAACTGCGGGATCATCAGCGTGGGGAACGGGATCATGATGGCGGCCAGCAGGCTGAGGAAGATGACCCCCTTGAAGGGCAGGCGCATCTTCGCGAAGGCGTAGGCCGCCACCGCGGAGGCCGCTCCCCCGACGACGGTCACGCTGACGGCGACGACCGCGCTGTTCATGATGCCGGACAGCAGGGGGCCGGCGTCCCAGACGCGCAGGTAGTTCTCCCATTGGGCCGGGGAGGGGATCCACTCCGGGGGCAGGGCGAACACCGCCTCACGGGTCTTCAGCGAGGTGGAGAACATCCAGACCAGCGGGGCGATCATGGTGATCCCGCCCAGCGAGACGATGGCCCCGACGATCCAGTTGCCGATCTTCTGCCGTCGGGTCAGCGGCGGGCCGGCCGGGGCACGCCGGCCGGTGCTGCGCCGGGTCGCCGGCACGGGCTTCGGCCCGGCCGCCGTGGCGGGGGCGGCGGCCGCAGCGACGGCGGCACGTGGAGGGCTCTGAGGTGCAGGTGTGCTCATCGTGGTCGCCTCAATCGATGGAGAAGTGGTTCCGACGGTTCATGCGAACTGGAGCGCCGTCACGACGAACACCAGAAGCCCGAGCATGAGCGAGATCGCAGTGGCGTAGCCCATGTTGAGGTACTCGAAGGCTTGGCGCCAGATGTACCAGACGATCGTGGCGGTGGAGAACTCAGGGCCGCCGTCGGGGGTCATGATGTTGACCTCCACGAAGATCTGCGCCCCGCCGATGATGTTGGTGACCACCAGGAAGAAGGTCACCGGGCGCAGCATCGGCACGGTGATGGCCCAGAACTGCTGGAGCGTGGAGGCGCCGTCGATCGCGGCGGCCTCATAGAGCTGCCGCGGCACGGACTGCAGGGCCGCGAGGTAGAGCAGCATGGAGAAGCCCAGGCCCTTCCAGACGGCCATGATCATGATCGCCAGCTTGGAGGTCGCGGGGTTCTGCAGCCAGTTGGGGCCGTCGATGCCCACCATGCCCAGGGCCTGGTTGATCAGACCGAAGTCACCGTTGTAGGCCCACTGCCACAGGATGGCGATGGCGGCGATGGATGAGATCACCGGGATGTAGTAGATGGTGCGGAAGAACGTGGTGCCGCGCATCCGCCGATTCATGGCCAGGGCCAGCACCAGGGAGAGCAGCAGCCCCACCGGGATGGCCATCATCATGTAGACGGTGTTGCCCAGGGACTTCCAGAAGTACTGGTCACCGATCATCCGCACGTAATTGTCGAGCCCGGTGAACACCGGCGAGGTGATGCCGTTCCAGGCCGTGAAAGAGGTGACGACGGCGAAGCCGATCGGGTAGAGCACGAACAGCGCGAAGCCCAGCACGGGCAGGGCGATGAACAGCGCGGCCGTGCGATGCTCGCTGCGGTGCAGCCTGTTGCTGCAGGCTCTGGCGGAGCGGTCGCGGCGGGAGGGCCGCGGCGGGGCGGGCGGCGGCCCAGGGGGCTGCGGCGGTGCGATGGTGGCGGTCATTCGGTCCCCCTGCTCATCTCGGCCTGCTCGTTGGCCATGTCGAGGAAGTCCTGCATCCTCGGTTCGGCCTGGGCCAGGTACTCCTCGGCGGTCATGCGCCCTTCGAGGACGGGCTGGATGTTGGTGTAGAGCTCGTCGTACCACTGCGGGTTGTAGGTGAAAGTCGGCGGCAGGGCCCGGCCGTAGTCCTCCACCACTCGGAGGAACTCCTCCTTGTTCTGCGGCGGCGTGGAGTCGTCCTCGGCATACTCATAGGCCATGTCCACCAGGTTGGGGATCTGGATGCCGGCCTCCACCAGGTGCCGCTGGGTGTCCGGGTCGCCGGAGAGGTAAGCGACCAGCTCGGCGGCGGCCTCGGGGTTCTCGGTGGCTGCGGAGACCCCGATGCCCAGGGTGCCGATCCAGCTGGCGGACTCCCCGGTGCGCCCGACCGGGTACGGCATCAGGTCCCACTCGAAGTCGAGGTCCTGATAGATGGGCACGTCCCAGGGAGCGATCGGAAAGAAGGCGATCTGCCCCTGCATCCACCGCTGGTAGGTGTCCAGCGTCTGAGCCTCCGCGATGGAGGGGGTGACGCCGTGGACGGTGTCGAGGTCGGCGAAGAACTGCAGCGCCTCGGCGAACTCCGGGGTGTCGACGGTGACCTCGGCGGCGTCCTCGTCGAGCCAGTCTCCGCCGTTGGACCACACGAAGGCCTGCAGGTTCCAGACGACGTTCAGCCCCGTCCCCCACTGATCCGGGCCCCCGTCTCCGTCGAGGTCCTGGGTGACCTCCTCGAGGACCTCGAGCCATTCGTCCCAGGTGTAGGGATCATCCGGGTCAGGCCGTTCGATCCCGGCCTCGTCCAGCATGGTGGCGTTGTACCCGAAGGAGAACGGCCCCACGTCCTTGGGCAGGGCGTAGAGCGGCCCCTGGCCGAGCTGCTCACCGTCGAAGCGGTAGGAGTCGACGCCGTAGGCCCACATCTCGTCGAGGTCGACGACGTCGGAGTCCTCGATGTAGCCGGAGATGTCCTGGATGACCCCGGAGTTGACATAGGACTCCACGCTGCCGGGGTCGAAGTAGAAGACGTCGGGGATCTGACCGCCGACGATCGCGGCACGGAGCTTGGTCGCATATTCGTCGGCCGTGGTCATGATGATGTCCACGGTGACCCCGGTGTCCTCCTCGAACTGCTCGATCGCTGCCGTGTAGGCCTCCTCCTCGGCGGGGCTGCCGCGGAACATGAAGGTCAGCGTGTCCGGGTCACCTCCCCGTCCGCAGCCGGCCAAGCCCCCGGCGGCCGCGGCCAGACAGGCGATCACCCCCGCCGTCCTGATGACTCTGTGCCTCATCTGCGCCCCTCTCCCTCGAAGCTCACGCGAGATTCCAACGTTGTAACATTATTCCAACGCTGCAATTGTGGCGTGCGTCACGCAGGGTGTCAACAGGCGATCCGCAGCCCCAGGTCACCGGCCAGGTCAGGGACCGGCCTCAGTCCCGCGACAGCGCTCAGCCGGCGGTGGACTCTCGCGGGACCACCCGATAGCTGGTGGTGTACTGACGCCTCGGTGCCGGGGCCTCCCCGGCCAGCCGCTCCTCGATCCGCTCCACCAGCACCCGCACCGCCGTCCGGGCGATCTCCATGCGCCCCGGGTCCACGGAGGACAGCGTGGGCGAGGTGTATCGGGTCTCCTCGAGGTCGTCGAAGCCGATGACCTTCACATCCTCAGGCACCGCGAGTCCCGCATCCTGCAGGGCGCGCAGAGCTCCCAGCGCGAGCGTGTCGTTCATGCCGAAGACGCCGTCCACCTCGACCCCGGAGGCGAGCAGCCTGCGCATGGCGTCGGCGCCGTCCTGCCGATGCCACAGGCCCACATAGCCCACCAGGCGGTCGTCGCGCGGCATCCCGGCGGCGTCGAGCGCCTCCTGGTGGCCCCGAAGCCGCAGGGCGGCCGACCCCTGATCCTCTCCCTCATGGGCGCCGATGACGGCGATCCTCCGGCACCCGGCCTCGAGGAGATGCTCCGTGGCGGCGCGGGCTGCCGCGACATTGTCCATCACCACGTGGTCGCACGGGCCGTCGAAGATCCGCTCCCCCAGCGTGACCAACGGATAGTCCACCTCCAGCAGACCCACGTCGGACTGAGAGAGGGCCAGCGGCGAGAAGATCAGGCCGTCTGTCAGCTGCAGGCGCGGGCTGCGCAGCAGCTCCCGCTCCGCCGCCGGCTCGGCTCCGGTCTGCTCGATCAGCACGGTGTGACCGCGCTGCTTGGCCTCGGTGATCACGGAGTCCGCCAGTTCGGCGAAATAGGGCAGCCGCACCTCCGGCAGCGCCAGGCCGATGACCCCGGACCGGCCGCTGCGCAGGCTCCGCGCCGACAGGTTCGGCCGGTATCCGAGCTCGTCGATGGCCGCCTGGACGACCTCCCGGGTGGAGTCCTTCACATACTGGCGCTTGTGCACCACATTGGAGACCGTCTTGATCGAGACTCCGGCGCGCTGGGCGACGTCGCGCAGTGTGACCGCCATGGGCTCCCTCCTCAGGCCGCTGTGAGACCACCGTACATCGCGGCGAGGACGTGCCGTGCCGTGCGAGCGGGGAGCTGCCGCACCAGGCCTCATGCGACCCGGAACTCGATGCGGTGATGCCCCGTGGCCGCGTTCGGGATCGGGTCCCGTCGCACTCCGGTCTGCACCTCCCCGGAGGTGGTCACCGCCCGCACGGTCGCGGCATGCCGGCCCGGCTCCACCCCGTCGAAGGACAGGCGCCACTGCCGCCAGGTGTCCACTGAGACCTCGGCGGCCAGCTCGGCCGCCTGCCAGTCGCCGTCGTCGAGCTTGACCTCGACGGCTGCGATCCCGTCATGCTGGGCCCAGGCCGTGCCCGCGACGACGACTCCGTCGCGGGGCACCGTGGCCAGTGGACCGGGCACGTCGATGCGCGAGGCGACCAGGACCGGCCCTCTCGCGTCCCAGCCTCGGTCGGTCCAATAGGCCGTGTCCCGGTCGAAGCGGGTCAGATGGAGCTCCACCACCCATTTGGTGGCCGAGACATACCCATAGAGGCCCGGGACGACCAGCCGGGCCGGGTAGCCGTGCTGCCGGGGCAGGGGTTCACCGTTCATCCCCACGGCCAGCAGCGCCGCGCGCTCGTCTGTGAGCACCTCCAGCGGAGTCGAGGCGGTGAAGCCGTCCACAGACCGGGAGAGCACCATGTCCGCATGGGGCAGGGGCCGCGCCCGAGCCAACAGCTCCCGCACCGGATATCCCAGCCACGTGGCAGTGCCGAGCAGATCTCCGCCGACAGGATTGGAGACACAGGTCAAGGTCACATGATGCTCCTCGAGCGGGAGTCCCAGCAGCTCGCTCATGTCGATGCTGACCTCTTCCTCCACCATGCCGGTGATCCGCAGAGTCCATTCACCCGGCTCCAGCTCCGGAACCACCAAGGCGGTGTCGATGCGGTAGAAGTCATCGTTCGGTGTGATGAACGGAGGGACCCCCGCCACGTCGACCGAGGCCGCCGCAGGCACCGGTGACGCGCCACGAGCCGGTCGCGGCAGCACCAGTTCGACAAGCCGCTCCCCCGCCTGCCGGCCGAAGGCACCGATCGATCGCCCGAGGGCGAAGCAGGCGATCGCCAGAGCAGCAGTCCCGGAAGCCGCCCCCAGAAAGGCGCGCCGCGACGCACTGCGCCGGACGGGATCGGGTTCCGCCTCCCCCTCCCACTGTGCGTCGCTCTCAGCCCTCCGGCGCGCCGGCCCCTGCCCAGATCCTGCAGCGACCCCCACCCCCGCGAGCCGCCAGAGCCCGAACAGGACCGCCAGACCCGCGACGATCGCCAGGGCGGAGGGGATGAGATCCGCCGCGGCGGTCTCGGGCCGACGTACCACCGCGGCAGACAGGAGCGCCGCCACCGCGAGGAAGATCGTGGAGGCGACTCTCGGGAGGCGCCGCCCGAGAGCACCGATGCCTGCGGCCATCACCACGCCGCCCAGCCCCATGACCAGGAACAGCACAGGCTTGTTCCACGGCCCCAGCACCGCGATCGCCGTCTCCTGGAGCGCTGGGGGTGCGAACTCGATGACAGTGGATCCGAGGGCGACGAGGGGCGAGGCGGCCGGGCGAAAGGCTCGGGCGATCACGTCGGCGACGCCGAGGAGGACGGCGGCGGCGAGCACGCCTGCGGCCGCATGCCGCCTGTACGCGGCGATCCTTCTCCACTGGTGCGATGTCATGACCTGCATTCGGAGCCGATCGCGGACCGGATGGGACGCGCCGTCCTTCGATGACTCAGTCGGTCAGGCTGTCAGAGCTCCGCGACGACCAGCGGCTCTGATGTCGGCTCCTCCGATCCTCCTTCGGGCTCGACGGTGATCCCGACGGCAGCGTCGGCGGAGAAGGACGGCCCCGTCACGACGGCAGGCCCTTCGGCGGTCATCAGTCCGGCGTCGTGTGCTCCGTCCTGGTCGATGATCCACATCTGCAGATCCTGGCCTTCTTCAGGGCCCTCCATGTCATGCGGAGTGACCAGTATCAGCTGCTCGGTGACGGAGTAGGACACGGTCACGCTGGAGCCGTCGCCCACCTCGACGTGCTGGGCCGCCAGGTCCGGAGCTCCCAGGAGTCGCTGGACCTCCTGCTGCTCCGCATCGAGGCCCGCGACGGTCTCGCGCAGCTGCTCGTTCTCCGCCTGGGCGCGCAGCGCCACCCCTCCCAGGACCGCACAGAGAAGCAGGAGGAACGAGGCCGCCAGGGCGAAATACAGCGCCGGACGGTTTCGCCGGACTTGGCGGCCGGGGCCTGTCACGGGCCCCCTCTCCGGCGCAGAGCCGCGGACGGGCTCGCCGGAGGCGGCGAGGATGTTCTGCCGGGGGATGGACAGGATGGCCTGGGCCGCCTCCTCGGAGGGCGCCATCGGCTCGTCATCGGCGGCGACCAACGCCATAGTCTCCTCGAAATCCGCCACCTCACGGGCGAACTCCGCGTCCTCGTGGAGGAGCCGCTCAGCCTCAGCCGCCTCGTCGGCACTCAGGCCGCCGATCACATATCCTGCGGCGAGATACTCTCGATCAGTGTGCATCGGTCACCCCCAGTGAAGTCCTCAGCCGTCGCATGCCGTCTCTGATCCTCGTCTTCACCGTTCCCAGAGGGACACCGAGATGATCGGCGATCTCGACATGCGTCATGCCGTGATAGTAGGCGAGGGCGATCGCACGCGCCTGGTCCTCCGGCAGTCCCTGCACAGCCCGGGCCGCACGGGCCGACTCGATGTTCTCCAGCGCCTCGTACTGCACGTCCGGGGACTCCTGCCGCAGCTGCCCCTCCCCATGCGCGGTGTCACGCTCCCGCTGTGCGCTGACCGAGCGCACTCTGTCGATGGCCCGGCGGCGGCTGACGGTGATGAGCCAGGCGCGGCCGCTGCCCCGGCCGGGGTCGAAGCGGGAGCAGTCCTCCCACACTTCGGCGAAGACATCCTGGAGGATCTCCTCGGCCAGAGCTCGGCTGCGCACGATCCGCAGGATGACGGCCAGGAGCACGGAGCCTTGGCCCCGGAAGAGCTCTTCGAACGCCTGAGCGTCTCCGCTCGCCGTGCGGACCAGCAGCTCCCCGCACGGGTCAGGACCGCCCAGGGAAGCAGGCGGGTTCACGCCTTCTCCCCCGCGGGTCCGTTCAGGATTGGTCATGCCACCATCATGCCAGGTCACAGAAGGGACAGGAACTGCCGCACCGAACCCGGAGCGAGCGCCACCAGGATCCGGCCACCACGAGCCCCTGACGACGACGGCGCTCGGCAGGCACCCCGCGGAGCCACCTGCCCGAGCGCCGCAACGACGTCGGAGCTGAGAAACCTCAGAGGATCTCTCGGTGATTCGCCCTCACTGCTCCGCCATCTCAGGCATTAGCACCCCGTCGATCATGTAGACCGTGGCGTTGGCAGTCTGCACTCCGCCGCAGACCAACCCGGCCTCGTCGAACATCAGCTCGTCGCCCTCTCCGGTGATCTCCACCGTGTCGCCGTTGACGGTCTCGTGCTCACCGGCGATCTCATCGGGGCTCAGCTGACCGGGGATCACGTGGTACGTGAGCACCGAGGTCAGCGCGTCGGCATCCTCAGCCAGCGCGTTCAGGTCGTCTTCCGGCACGTCGGCGAAGGCATCGTCGACAGGGGCCAGGACCGTGAACTCGTCACCGTTGAGGGTGTCGACCAGGTCTACGTCAGGGTTCAGCTCGCCGGAGACCGCCGCGGTCAGCGTGGTGAGCATCGGGTTGTTGGAGGCCGCGGTGGCCACCGGGTCCTGGGCCATGCCTTCGACCGAACCGTCCCCATCGGGCACCTGTTCGGCGTAGTCCCCACAGGCGGCACCGACCAGATCGGCCGCCGGGTCCATACCTTCCTCCATGTCCGCGTCATCCTGGGCCGCGGCGTCGTCGTCCATGTCCTCGTCTGTCTCCGTGGCGCCGTCGTCCTGAGTCATCTCCTCCTGCCCTTCCGCCGGGGCTTCGTCCTCAGCCGTGTCATCGGCGCAGGCGGTGAGCCCGAGCAGGGAGATCACCCCGATCCCCAGGATGGCGGAGGCGGTGGACTTCGTCTGAGTCTTCATGACTGATCTCCTCGTCGTCGTGCGTCTCGCCGAGGGACATCCCCGACGCCGCGACCCGACCGTTCGGCACGGGCCGTCACGAAGGGGTTCGGCGCCATGCGGACTCTGGATTGGATCAGTGTGCCCTCTCTTGCGAAGAACCCGCTGCCCGTGAGGACCGCCTGCCGCACTCCGATCAGAGCTGCGGCCGCTCCTCCAGGTGGGCGAGCAACGTATCCCGGACGAACCTGGCTCCGCGCTGGCCTCCGTAGGTGGCGGCGAAGCGCTCGTCGTCCACGTACATGTGGGCCAGGCATTCCACGTAGCGACGCCGGCCTGCCTGCTCCTCGGACTCCATGGAGGTGCCGGGCATCTGGCGCAGCCAGAGGATCTGCTCGGCGGCCAGCGCCTGACCGAGCTCGCCGCGGGGGTCGCCGTCCTCGGCGGCAGCCTGCTGCCAGCGGGCGATGAGGTCTTCGGCTTCGCGCCTGAGCTTCAGCTGCTCCTGGTAAGTCTTGGAGGTCCACCAGGCGATGCTGCGCTGGTAGGACTCCTCACCCCAGCGCTCGATGACCTCCTCCTTGTGCTGTGCGTCGAAACCGTCCATCATCACCTCCATCGTCGGGGAGCGCCCGTCCCTGCGGGCCTGAAGCGTGTGTCGCACGGCGTGGATCTGCGCGCCGAGCCTGTGCTGTTCAGCTTGGAGCCGCTCGACGAGCCGCTCGAGCCTGTGGACCTCCGTTCCGGGCTGCGCCAGCGCCTCCCGGATCTCCAGGAGCGGCATCCCCAGGTCCCGGAGGACGAGGATCTGCTGGAGGCGCGCGACGGCGTCGGCGTCATAGTGCCGTCGGCCGTCGAGTCCGGTGCGGGTGGGCTCCAGGAGCCCGACGGCGTCGTAGTGCCGCAGCGTACGGCTGCTCACTCCGGCCCGTCGGCAGAGCTCCTGGATGTCCCATTCATGGGTTCTGCTGTCCATGGGTCCCACGCTAGAGGTTGACGTCGCGTCAACGTCAACAGTGAGGCGACGAAGCAAACATTACATCTGTAATGTTTCGTGCTACGATGGTCGACGTCGGGTCACCACGACCCGGAAGGACGGCCACGTTCTGATGCCGCCGATCTGCCCCAGGCGGCCCGTCTTCCAGAAGAAGATCCCGCTGCGCCCCGCCGTCCCGCGCAGCGATCGAAAGGTATGTGGGACGATGTCCTCGCCTCAGACCGCGAGCATCCAGACTCCGCACTATGCATCCCCCTCGACACCGCGTGCCGGCGCCCGCCAGTGGCTGGGCTTGGCCACCCTGGTGCTCCCCGTGGTGCTCATCGCCGTCGACATGACCGTGCTCGGCTTCGCCGTCCCGCATCTCAGCGAGGACCTGGCGCCCACCAGCGGCCAGCTGCTGTGGATCGTCGACATCTACGCGTTCATGCTGGCGGGACTGCTCATCACCATGGGATCCGTGGGTGACCGGATCGGCCGACGCCGGCTCCTGATGATCGGGACGGCTGGCTTCGGTGTGGCTTCTGCCATCGCCGCGTTCAGCGTCAGCGCCGAGATGCTGATCGCCGCCCGGGCGCTGCTGGGGCTGGCGGGAGCCACCCTGATGCCCTCGACGCTGTCCCTGATCCGGAACCTGTTCCCGAATCCCCGCCAGCGGACCCTGGCGATCGCCATCTGGGCCTCCGCGTTTTCCGCCGGGGCCGCCCTCGGCCCCATCATCGGCGGTGCCCTGCTGGAGCACTTCTTCTGGGGATCGGTGTTCCTGATCAACCTGCCGGTGGTCGTGGTGATCCTGATCGCCATGCCGTTCCTGGTCACCGAGTCCCGAGACCCCCATCCGGGCCGGCTCGACCTGTTCAGCGTGCTGCTCTCCCTGACAGGCATGATCACCGCCGTCTACGGCATCAAGAAGCTCGTCGAGGGCTACCTCGAGGTGCTGCCCGTGGCTGCGCTGCTCGTCGGCGTCGCCCTGCTGGCGCTCTTCGTCCGCCGTCAGCGAAGCCTGGAGCACCCGCTGCTGGACCTGCGTCTGTTCGCGATGCCGCGCTTCCGGGCCGGGGTGAGTGCGAACTTCATGCTGGTGTTCGCCATGGTCGGCTCGATGTTCTTCCTCCCCCAGCTGCTGCAGCTCGGCTACGGGATGTCCCCGCTCCATGCCTCGCTGATGTTGGTCCCCGGACTGGTCATCTCTGTGGCGGCCAGCTTCCTGGTGATCCCGATCGCCCGCGCCACCTCGCTGCGGGCGGTGATCGTCGGCGGAATCCTGATCGCCGCCGCCGGCTACGCGGTGCTGATCCTGGCACCGGTGGAGGCCGGCTGGGCGTTCGTGATGGCCGCATTCTTCCTGATCGGCCTGGGTGTGGGCATGGCGGAGACCATGACCAATGACGCCGTGCTCACCTCCGCGCCCGCGGACCGGGCCGGCGCCGCCTCAGCGGTCTCGGAGACCGCCTACGAACTGGGCGGCGCGCTCGGCGTCGCCGTGCTGGGCAGCATCCTGGCCGCCGGTTACCGCAGCGGCATCGACGCCGTCGAGGGTGTGCCCGCCTCCGCGATGGAGCAGGCCTCCCAGACGCTGGGAGCCGCCCACGCCGCCTCGGAACGGCTCAGCGGTTCCGCCGGGACTGCGCTGATGGACGCCGCCCGGGAGGCCTTCGTCTCGGGCGTGCACCTGACCAGCGCGATCGCGGTGGCCATCGTCGTCTTCGCCGCCGTCACGGTGTTCGTGATGCTGCGCGGCGATGCCGCACGCAGCCGCTGACCGGGCTGCACCGGGACATCATGTCTGCCGCACCAGATCTGGTGAGGCAGACATGATGTCCAGGTGCACATCGACGGCACAGGTGAGAGCGCGTCGTGAGGGGCCGCGCATGCTCCTGCATCGCTGGGCGCAGGCTCAGTCCTTGAGCTCTGCGTAGACGATGAAGTTGTCCTCCAGGACTCCTGTGTCCCGGTTGAGCCCGTCACACGTGATGAGGCGCAGTTCAGGTCCGACGGTGTTTCCGTAGACGTCGAGCGTGGGGAACTCCTCCTGGGGGAAACGGTCGGTCCGATACACGACGAACTCCGCGAGAGTCCCATCGTCCCGGGTCACCGCGATGGTGTCGCCGACCTCCATGGTCGGAAGCTCAGCGAATATCCCGGGGCCTCCTTCCGACGCGTTGCGATGACCGAGGATCACGGCGGGGCCGATCTCACCTGGCGTGGGTCCGTGCCGGTACCAGCCGGCCGGAGAGCCACCACCGTACGGAGGGACCTCGATGGCGCCGTCGTCCTGCAGCCCCAGGTGCACAAGCTCAGAGACGACGCCGATAGCAGGCACCTCTACCGAGGTCGGCTCAGCCGGTGCCATCTCCTCAGCGACACTCACCGGCGGTCCGCTCTCAGTACGCACTGGGTCCAGCCCCGAGTCAGGTCGGTCGGAGGACGGTGCCTCGTCAGCAGGAGCCTCAGACGACGGGCGCTCAGCGCTGACCGGCGAGGCGTAGTCCGGCTCCGGAGCGCCCGCACAGCCACAGAGGAACAGGACAGCCCCCGTCGCGACGGCGAATGCGCCAGCACGACGGGGGCGGCATGCCGTCCACATGATCTCGTCAGCCCTGCTGGTCAGGCGCGGGCAGTGTGGCGTCGCACGGCCCACGCGCCACCGAGCGCTGCCAATGCGAGCGCTCCGCCGCCGAGTGCGAGGTTCATGCCGTTGTCCGCCTGCACCGGAGCACCTGTGTCGGCACCACCGTCAGGCATCTCCTCCATCTGCGAAGCGCTCAGCGTCCCGCAGGCGGCCGGAAGCGTCGCCGCCAGCGGAAGCTCGGGGTCAAGCTCGCTCTGCTTCTGGGCCGCCTCCTCCGGCATCAGGTCCGGGTCCACCCCATGGACCACGACGACGGCGGTGCCCTCCTCGACGGCGGTGAGAGTGTCGTCAGAGAGTTCGAAGGTCCGCTCATAGGAGTACTCCGAGCCTCCGGGGAACCGGTCGATCGCCAGCCCCGAATCCGGGCTGGTGTCTCCCTCCGTGGTCAGGGATGTCCCGATGTCTCCATAGAAGTGATGCCCTTCGGGAGTGCTCACCACCCCATCGCCGTCGGTGTCAGCATCCGGGCCGGGGCAGAGGCCCTGGGCTCCGATGTGGATGTGCTGGGCATGCGGGAAGGGCCCGTCCATGAACTCCTCGGCTGCTCCGGTGACGTTCATCGTGACCGTCGCCTCCTGGCCATGGATGTCGATCATCACCTCGCCGGTGGTGCCGCTGGAGTTCAGCTCCTCCAATGATGTCTGGACGGACCACGAGTCGTCGTGACTGTCTGCCATGGCCGGTGACGCAGTCAGCGCCAGTCCGCCGAGGGCCAGTGCAGGAACAGCGAAGAAGGTGGAAGTGCGCATGGTCGTCTCCTCATTCAGGCGTCGAACGCTCGGCAAGCCTCGAGGCTCGGCTCATCACGTCAGGATTTTGGCTTGCACGTGACGTTCGTCGCACTTCACGATTCGGATTGGAACTCTCTCGGAAAATCTCGCGGGTCCAGCCCGCCGACAGGTCCCGCCACCACGACACCGGCCCCTCAGTATCGCCAGAAGCGACGCCGAGGGGCCGGTGCTGTTCAGGTCCTGCTCACCGCCGACACGCGAGGCGCGTCACGGGCGGGAGAGAGCTGGGGATCAGAGCGGGCGGATGTTCTCAGCCTGCAGGCCCTTGGGGCCGCGAGCCGTCTCGAACTCCACCTTCTGGTTCTCCTCGAGGGTGCGGAACCCGGAGCTCTGGATCGCGCTGAAGTGCGCGAAGACGTCGTCCGAGCCGTCGTCGGGTGCGATGAACCCGTAGCCCTTCTCAGCGTTGAACCATTTCACGGTGCCAGTGGCCATTGTGTTTCCCTTTACTTTCCTACGATGCACCGATGTCACGATGCTTTTCCCGCCCCCGCCCAGGCCGGGCAGGCGCGGAGTTCAATGAAGGCCACGGACTGTCTCAAGTCTTGCTGCACATCATCAGCGGGCGCCGGAAAGTCCGAATCCGGAGCCTCGTGGCACCCGCATGGTCCTCAGCCTACGCCATCACCACGTCTGAGTCGACGGCGGCGGCCATTTTCTCCTGATCCGCCTTCTCCTCGTGGGGCTCGAAACGCACCATCATCGCCTTGAATCCGGGCGTGTTGGACTCTCGGGCGACCAGCTCGCGGTGCACCAGCTCGTTGGCCTCCGGATAGTAGGCCGCCGCGCAGCCGCGCGCCGTGGGATAGGAGACCAGCCGGTAGCGTGCACTCCGCAGCTCCCGGCCGCGGAACACCGAGACCACGTCCACCAGCGCGCGGTCGGCGAAGCCCAGCGTGGCGAGGTCGTCGGGATGGATCAGGATCACCCGGCGCCCTTCGGAGATGCCGCGGTAACGGTCGTCGAGGCCGTAGATGGTGGTGTTGTACTGGTCGTGGGAGCGCATCGTCTGCAGCACCAGGTGCCCCTCGGGCGCCTGGAGGTACTCCAGATCCGAGACGGTGAACGCCGCCCGGCCGTCCGGCGTCGCGAAGGTCCTGCTGTCGCGGGGGGCGTTGGGGAGCACGAAGCCGTACTTGTCCCGGATGCGCCGGTTGAAGTCCTCTGTGCCGGTCACCACGCGTGAGGCGTGGTCGCGGATGACGTCGTAGTCCTCGGCCATGGCCTTCCAGTCGACGACGTGGTCGTCGCCGAGCATCGCCCGCGCCATCCGAGAGATGATGACCGGCTCTGCGAGCAGCTGGTCGGAGACGGGCTCCAGACGTCCCTGGGTGGAGCTGATGATCGACATCGAGTTCTCCACGGAGAGGAACTGCGCGCCACCCGGGTGCTTGTCGTCGCGGTCGGAGCGGCCCAGAGTCGGCAGGATCAGCGCCGTCTCGCCGTGCACCACGTGGGAGCGGTTCGGCTTGGTCGAGATCTGCACCGTCAGGCCCGTCCGGCGCATGCCGGCCTCCATCATCCGGGTGTCGGAGTTCGCGCGGGCCAGATTGCCGCCCAGCGAGACGAAGACGTCGATGTCGCCGTCGGCCATCGCCTGCATCGCATCGGTGGAGTCGTACCCGTGCTTCCGCGGCGAGGAGATGCCGAACTCGTCGTCGAGCCTCTGCAGGAAGTCCTCGGGCATCTTCTCCCAGATGCCGAAGGTCCGGTCCCCCTGCACATTGGAGTGCCCGCGGACCGGGCAGGCGCCGGCCCCCGGCTTGCCGAAGTTCCCCTGGAGGAGCAGCACGTTGATGATCTCGCGGATGGTGTCCACCGAATGCGGCTGCTGGGTCAGTCCCAGGGCCCAGCAGACCACCGTGGCCTTCGAGGCGATGAGCATCTCGGCGACCTTCTCGATCTCCGCACGGAGCAGACCGGTGGCCGTCTCGATCTCGTCCCAGTCCAGGGTGCCGCGGGCGGCCCGGTACTCCGCGAAGCCGCGGGTGCGGGAGTCCAGGAACTCCTGGTCCAGCACGGTGCCGGGGTTCTCCTCCTCGGCGGCGAGCAGCAGGTGGCCCAGCGCCTGGAACAGCGCCTGGTCACCGCCGACCTTGATCTGCAGGTACTCGTCGGAGACCCGGTCTCCGTGGCCCACCAGGCCCCGCGGCGTCTGCGGGTCCTTGAAGTTCAACAGGCCGGCCTCGGGCAGCGGATTGACCGCCACGACCTTCGCGCCGTTCTTGCGCGCCTCGGTCAGCGCGCCGAGCATGCGGGGGTGGTTGGACCCCGGGTTCTGCCCGACCACCAGGACCAGCTCGGAATGTTCGACGTCCTCGAGAGTGACGGTGCCCTTGCCGACGCCGATGGTCGGGGTCAGCGCCGTGCCGGAGGACTCGTGACACATGTTGGAGCAGTCCGGCAGGTTGTTGGTGCCCAGGGATCGGGCCATGAGCTGGTACATGAAGGCGGTCTCGTTGGCCGTGCGCCCGGAGGTGTAGAACGCGCACCGGTCCGGCGTGGTCGCCCGCACGTGCTCACCGATGGTCTCGAAGGCCTCGTCCCAGCTGATCGGGGTGTAGTGGGTGTCCCCCGGTCGGATGATCATCGGGTGGGTGATGCGGCCGGCCTGGCCGAGCCAGTAGTCCGAGCGCTGCTCCAGCTCCGCGATCGGGTGGTCCTCCCACCACTGCGGGGTGACCACGCGCTGGGTGTTCTCCTCCGCCAGCGCCTTCGCTCCGTTCTCACAGAACTCGAGCTTCTTCCGGTGCCCGGTGGTCGATTCCGGCCAGGCACAGCCCGGGCAGTCGACGCCGCCGGGCTGGTTGACGCGGAGATAGGAGCGCAGGGTCCGGCTCACGCCACCCTGCCCGAAGCCGCGTTCGAAGGAGACGCCGACCGCCTTCAGTCCGGCCGCGGTCTTCTTCGGTGTGCCGACGGTGAGGTCATCCTCGTCGATGTCCTCGATCTCCACGGTGCGACCGTGGACCTTGGCCTCGGCGTCCTCGCCGGTGCGCTGCTCGGAGCCGCTGCGGCGTCCGTTGATGAGTCCCATGGCTCCATTCTGACAGACCTGAGCCGGCCTGTGACACCCCTCACAGGGGTGTCTTCGGCGGCAGGATCGCCTGGTCAGGCCGGCGTGGCGATGAGGTCGCTGAGACGTTCGGGATGGGTGTAGATGTTGATGGTCTCCCCCCGGGAGAACCCGGCCAGCGTGATGCCGGCACGCTCGGCCAGGTCCACCGCCATCGACGACGGCGCCCCGACGGCGGAGAGCAGCTCCACGCCCGCCAGCGCGGCCTTCTGGACGAGCTCGAAGGACGCCCGGCCCGAGACCTGCAGGGCGGTGCCCGTCAGCGGCAGACGCCCCTCGGTCAGCGCCCATCCGACCACTTTGTCCACCGCGTTGTGGCGCCCGACGTCCTCCCGGAGGCACAGCAGCTCGCCCTCGCCGTCGAAGAGCCCGGCGGCGTGGACGCCTCCGGTGCGGTCGAAGATCCTCTGCTGCTGCCGCAGGGAGTCAGGAAGAGAGAGCAGCGCCTCCACGGTGAGGCTCAGCTGGGGGCCCTCCGCAGCGGCGGCGGGCAGCGCCTTCTCGACGGCGTCGATGCTGGTGGTCCCGCAGATGCCGCAGGCCGAGGTGGTGAGCACCTGCCGGTGCTGCCCGATGGACAGCCGGGCGATGCGAGGGTCGAGGGTGACGTCGACGACGTTGTAGGTCTGCAGCCCGTCGGGGTCGGTGCCGGCGCAGTAGCGCATGCCCCGCACCTCCTCCGGAGCGGCCACCAGACCTTCGGAGACGAGGAATCCGGCGGCCAGCTCGAAGTCGTGCCCGGGGGTCCGCATGGTCACCGTGAACGACTCCCCGCCAAGGCGCAGCTCCAGCGGCTCCTCGACGGCCACGACGTCGCCGCGGCTGCGGACCGCGCCGTCGCGACCCACCCGCATGATGCGGTGTCTCTGGGTCAGCCGTCCCATGATGAGCTCCTTCGTCCGCGCGGGCCGCCTGTCGACCGTGTGCCTCCAGCGTGCCACGCCAGGGGCAGCACCTCCACCGTCTCCCCTGCGGCGACCCCCTCAGGAGGGACGAGCGCGAAGGCGGCGGCGACGGCGAATCCGCGCATCATGTGCGGGCTGTCGTGCCCCACAGGCGCGACGCCGGCGCTGCGCCTCTCCACCGGAAGCAGCCGCTGACCGCGGCGAGCGCCGGGCAGCGGCTCGACGGCGATGGTCTTCGTCATCCCCACCGCGTCCCGGGGGTCGGCGCCGGCGAGCACGTCGAGGATGACCTGCCCGATGCCGGCCAGGGCCGCGTGTCCGGCCAGTGGGTTGCCCGGCAGACCCAGAACCAGACTGCCCCCGACGCGGGCGAGGACCGTGGGGTGACCGGGGCGCATGTCCACTCCGTCCACCAGCAGCTCGGCCCCGAGGCTCCGCAGGGCAGGCAGCAGCGCATCGGCCTCGGATCGTGCGGTGCCACCGGTGGTCAGCAGCAGGTCGGCTCGGGACGCGAGCCCTTCCTGCAGGGAGGAGATCAGCGCCTCGACGGCGTCCCCCACCCGCTCCACGCCCTCCGTCGCGCCGCCCATGGCTTCCACGGCGGCAGGCACGGAGATCTCGAAGGCGTCGCGCACCTGGCCGGGCCCGGGCAGCCCGGAGGTGATGACCTCCTCCCCCGTGCAGATCAGACGCACCCGGGGCCTCGGGTGGATGCGGAGGGTGTCATGCCCCGCAACGGCGGCCATCGCGGCCACGGCGGGGGTCACGGTCGCACCGGCCCGCAGGAGGAGGTCTCCGGCAGCGGCCTCGGAGCCCGCGGGGCGCAGATGACGGCCCGGCTCCAGGTCGACGGTGTCCGAGCGGGCGTGCAGCAGCTCCCGGCCCGGCGCACCGGCGTCGGGGCGGAGGCTCCCGTGCTCGCTGCGCAGCACGGAGGTGGTGCCCCGAGGTATCGGCGACCCGGTCACCACCGCCACCGCTTCTCCCACCCGCAGCGCGGGCGCTGATCGGCAGCTGAGCGCGGTGCGGCCCGTGCGCGGCTCCGGAGCCTCCGGGATGAGGAGCCACGGACCGGCGCCGCGGACGGCCCAGCCGTCCATGGCGGAGGTGGTGGCGTGCGGGATGGGCTGTGGTGCGTGGACGTCCTCGGCGAGCATCGCCCCGAGACATTCATGCATGGGCGCCTGGGCTGCGGGGCCGCGGAGCAGCGCGGCGGCGTCCGCGGCGCAGCGACGCGCCTCGGCCAACGTGGTGAGGCTCATCAGTCTCCGGCGCCGCCTCGTCCCTCCAGCAGCCGCTCCGCCACGCGGGTGGCGGCGCGCGAGGCCCGTTCGAAGTCGGCCTGCCCGGAGGCCTCCGCGAGGCCGGTGACGTAGCCGATGAGGAAGGTGGTCACCGGGGCGGCGGGGCGCACGACGGTGTGGGCGGCGACCCCCGCGAGGCGCAGGACCGCGTCGACGTCGATCGGGACGCCTTCGATCTCCAGCTCGCGGGACAGCTCCTGCACCCACTGGTCGATCGACTCCCGGGTGATCTCCTGCTCGGATCGCTCTGCCATGGCCCCAGCTTCTCACAGCCCCGTGTCGCGCGGATCCTGCTCCGGGGGAACCTCGACCCCGTGACGCAGGGCGTCGGCCGCGGTGTCGACGACGACCCCCAACCCGTCAGGCAGCCTCGGGCCCGGCGCCCCCTCCTCCCCGGGGGCCGAGGCGCCGCCGTCGGGCGTCAGGTTCCCGGAGGAGATCCCGTCGAGCAGCCAGCGCACCGGGCGCCCCACCTCCTCCCCGGGCACCAGGGAGAGCACACGACGCCGCAGGGCGCCCGCCTCCACCGCGGCGGTGAGCATCTGCGCCCTCCCCTCGGCATCGCGGGGGATGAGCGCCCCGTCATCCGGAAGCCGGGCGAGCAGCCAGTCCAGGACGCATCGGGATCGAGCGTGTCGACGGCGAGCAGCAGCAGATGCCGAGGCCACGGGTCAGCCTCGAGCGCGCGGACCCCGGCGCACACCGCTGCGGCGGGACCGGAGTACGGCGGGTCCTCTCGGGTGAGCCGCACCCCGGGAGGCAGGTGAGGGCGCAGCTCGGCGTGCCGACGACCACTGCGGGGATGTCCCGCCGCCCTAGCGCCTCCGCCCAGCCGGTGATCAGCGGGACGCCGTCGCGGGTCAGCAGGCCTTTCTCGACGCCGCCGAGGCGGCTTCCGCGTCCGCCCGCCAGCAGCACCGCCGCCACGGACGGGCCGGGCACCTCGTCCCCCGGCGCAGAGGAGTCCGGAGGCTCCGGCTCAGGCACTGGCTCTGACACGGACTCAGGCCGCATGGTCGAGGAAGGGGGCCCACAGCTCATGAGGCGCATCCAGCTCATGAGGCATCCAGGCGTGGTGCGGCGGCGGCTGAGGGGTCGTGTCGAGCGTCCAGCCGAGCTCATCCAGCGTCTTGTCCCCCTTGCGGACGTTGCAGGGCCCGCAGCAGGCCACGAGGTTCTCCCAGGTGGAGTCGCCGCCGCGGGATCGTGGGATCACATGGTCGACCGTCGCCGCAGGACGTGAGCAGTAGGCGCAGCGGCGTTGGTCCCGGCGCAGCACGCCACGGCGCGAGGGCGAGCTGGGACGACGTCGGACCACCCGGACGTAGCGGTGCAGCAGGATCACGGCCGGCCGGGGCATCAGGGTGGAGGGCGACGAGATCGGTGTGCCGTCCTCCGCCAGGATGCTGGCCTTGCCGTGCATCACCAGCACGGCGGCACGTCGGGAGGACACGACGCTCAGCGGCTCGTAGCCGGCGTTGAGCACCAGTGTGCGCATCGCGAACCCTCCGTACCTCTCATGGCAGTACGGTTCGGCGCCGCGCGGCGCCGTTCCGCGCCTGTACAGCCCTCAATATAGACGCTGAAGCGCCGAGATGGCACCACATGACACAGATCACACCCGGTCAGCGCGCCAGGGGCCTGCAGAGCCTGCCGTTCGACCTCGGAGGCCTCAGGAGACAGAACGAGCCGCGGCCGCGCTCCGAGAGGACTCGGGGCGCGGCCGCGGCTCGTGTGCGGATCGTCCGGGGATCAGCGCAGGGTCAGGTACCCCACGTGCGAGTTGCCCGGGCGGGTCTCGTAGCTGTAGAGCAGCGTGCCGGAGTTCGGGTTCTGGGCACCGATGAACTGGCCGTTGCCGACGTAGATGGCGATGTGGCCGCCGCCGTTCTGCACGACGATGTCACCCGGCTGCGGGTTGTCGGTCCAGCGGAACTGGCCGGAGCTGCGCACAGCCGCCGTGCTGGACGGAATGCTGTAGCCGGCCTGGGCGTAGGCCCATGCGGTGAAGCCCGAGCAGTCCCAGCCGCCCGGTCCCTTGCCACCCCACACGTAGGGGGTGCCGATGCCGGAGTAGGCGGCGGAGACGACGGCGCTGAGCGAACCGGAGGACTCCTCCTGCGGCGCCTCCTCCTGAGCGGACGCCAGCTCGACCTCGGCGCTCGCCTCCTGAGAGGACTCCTGCGACTCGGTCTGAGCCTGCTCCTGGCTCTCCTCCTGCTGGGGAGCCTCCTGCTGCTGGGTCTCCTGCTGGGGAGCCTCCTGCTGCGGGGCCTGCTCCTGAGTCTCCTGCTGCGCGGGCTCCTCAGCCTGCTGCGGGCTCAGCTCGGCGACGCGGGCCGCGAGGGCGCCGTGGTCCAGCACGCCGTTCTCGTCGACGAAGGTGCCGTCGGCGAAGAGCTGCTCGAAGAGACCTTCGGCGGAGACGCCCTCCAGCTCAGCGAGCTGCTCGACCAGGCCGCGGGTGCCCGGCAGGTAGTCGTGGAGCGTGTGGCTCAGCGCGACGGACTGGGTCTCGGTCTCGACCTCAGGCTCGGGCGTCGGCTCCGGAGCGCTCTCCGAGCCCACCGACGGGCGGTCGAACGTCAGGTCGACGCTCGGCGACGCGGTGACCGTGACGGCCGTGTTGTTGCTGGCGCGCTCCACGGTCAGGTCCGACTGGGACACCTGCAGCGTGGTGACCTCACGGCCGTCGTTCACCGAGGCGGAGCCCACACCTGCGTTGGCGGCGGCACCCGTGGAGACCACGAGGCCGGTGGCTGCGACGGCAACTGCTGCGCCACGGCCGAAGGTGCCGGCGTTGTGGACCACAGCACGCGCCAGAGACGCCTGATGGCGCCGGTCACGGCGCGAGACGATCGTCATGTTGTCAGTCACTTTGATGAAAACCTCTCCCTGTGTCGGCGGGGCCTGCCTGCGTGGAGCACGAAGCCCGGGAAGCTTCCAACTCCAGGTCCATGCATGACCGCGTACCCCGCCCTCTGCCATGCGGTAGTTGTCGAACGGCTCCGGTCGGCGGCAGAGAAGCAAGACCGACCTGAGGCGCACCGGGCATTCGGACAGTCGCCCGGGCACACCCCGACGCTATAACAGTTCGGCGCGAATGTCACGCTCAGGTCACGACGACCCCCGCGAAGATCACGACTCGACCACACGTCCACCCCCTCCTCCGCCCCCACGGCCCGAGGATCACTGCAGGTCAGATGGATGCCGAAGAGCTCCTGGGCCGGCGGCGACGAATGGTCACAGTCCGTGACATATTCGCCCCATGGCGCGTGACACTCTCGTGATGAGAGTCGTCGTCCGGGGGCTCAGAAGGCTTCAGCGGGCGACCACGAAGATGTGCTGAGCGACCTCGAGGGGTATCTCCACCTCGAGGGCGTCCACGTCGTCGTGAGACACCGTCAGCGTCACATAGGCCTGGTCCACCTCCCCCACATCGACCGCAGCTCCGGGGCGCAGCCCGGCCTCGAGCAGCTGCTCGAGGACCTCAGGCTCCACCTGGATGGACTCTGCCAGGCGTTGGACCCTCCAGGACGAGGGGGCCTCCCCGTCCGCCACACGGTCCTCCGCGGCACGCCTCAACGTCACCAGGCCCTGGGCGGACGCGGCCCGGCCCGCGACCCCCAGCTTCTCCAGCCCGGGGATCGGGTTCCCGTACGGGGACTCGACGGGGTCGTCGAGGATCTCCACCAGGCGCCGCTCCACACGCTCACTCATCACGTGCTCCCAGCGGCAGGCCTCCTCATGGATGTAGGGCCAGTCCAGGCCGATGACGTCGGAGAGGAGACGCTCGGCCAGACGGTGCTTGCGCATGACCTGCACGGCCAGCTCCCGGCCGGCCTCTGTCAGCTCCAGATGACGGTCCTCCGCGAGCACCAGGAGCCCGTCCCGCTCCAGCCGGGCCACCGTCTGCGAGACCGTGGGCCCTGAGTGCTCGAGCCGCTCGGCGATGCGCGCCCGCAGCGGAACGATGCCCTCCTCCTCCAGGTCCAGGATGGTGCGAAGGTACATCTCAGTGGTGTCGATGAGATCCGTCAACGATGACTCTCTTTCCTCTGCCCGGCCGCAGGGGAGGCCTCCGCACTTGGTAACGTGATGCTCGGCGTCCCCACACCACCCCAGCATAGTGGCTGCCCCTGTCACAGGTGTCGACGACATGGTCCTGTCCGCCCCTGTCGCAGTCGCCGCGTCGCAGCCGCCATGCGTCCGAGAAGTCGAGGAGATCCTCCATGTCCGCTGACCGCGTGACCATCCCCGCCGAGCTGCTCCCCGCCGACGGCCGCTTCGGCGCCGGACCCTCGAAGGTCCGGCCCGACCAGATCGCGGCGCTCACCGCGGCTGGCCGCGACCTGCTGGGCACCTCCCACCGCCAGGCCCCGGTGAAGAACCTGGTGGGCCGGCTCCGGGAGGGCGTCTCCCAGCTCTTCCAGGTGCCTCAGGGGTACGAAGTGATCCTCGGCGTCGGCGGATCCACGGCCTTCTGGGACGTGGCGAGCTTCGGCCTCGTGGAGACCCGCGCCCAGCACCTGTCCTTCGGCGAGTTCGGCGCCAAGTTCGCCAAGGCCACCGACAAGGCCCCGCACCTGGGGGCCTCCTCGATCCTCACCGCGGAGCCGGGCACCCGCCCGGAGCCCTCCGCCGAGGCCGGCGTCGACGTCTACGCCTGGCCGCACAACGAGACCTCCACCGGCGTGGCCGCCCCGGTGCGTCGTGTCGCCGGCGCCGACGAGGGCGCGCTGGTCCTCGTCGACGGCACGTCGGCGGCCGGAGGGCTGGCCGTGGACGTCGCCCAGACGGACGCCTACTATTTCGGCCCACAGAAGAACTTCGCCTCCGACGGAGGGCTCTGGCTGGCGATCATGTCCCCCGCAGCCCTGGAGCGGGCCGAGCGTATCGCCGCCGACCGCTGGATCCCGGACTTCCTGAGCCTGACCACCGCGATCGACAACTCGCGCAAGGACCAGACCTACAACACCCCCGCCCTGGCCACCCTGGTGACGCTGGCCGAGCAGATCGACTGGCTCAACGGCGCCGGCGGCCTGGAATTCGCCGCGACCCGCACCGCCGACTCGGCCCAGCGGGTCTACTCCTGGGCGGAAGCCCACAGCCTGGCGACCCCGTTCGTCCAGCGGCCTGAGGACCGCTCGAACGTCATCGTCACCGTGGACTTCGACGACTCGGTGGACGCCGCCGAGGTCGCGGCGACGCTGCGCGCCAACGGCGTGGTCGACGTCGAGCCCTACCGCAAGCTGGGGCGGAACCAGCTGCGCATCGCCACCTTCGTGGCCATCGAGCCCGACGACGTCTCTCAGCTGCTGCGCTCGATCGACCACGTGCTGGAGCATCTCACCGGCTGAGTCCACCGGATGGGCTCGCCCGCCCGATCCGGCTTTCCCCTGCAGGCCCCCGGGTCGCCGGGATCACTGGACGATCGGTCTGCCCACGCGTGAGGGGCCGGACACCGTGTCGACACGGCGTCCGGGCCCCTCACGCGTCCGGGCCTGCGGGCATCAGCCTCCGGCGGATTCGGCGGCCGCCGCCTCCGCGGCGGCGAGCTCCTTCTTCTCCTGCTCGTCCATACGCTCCGCCCACGGGACCCACGCCGGCGCGAGCAGCGCATCATCACCGGGGAGCAGCCCCAGCTCGCAGACGGTGACCTTCTTCGCCCGCGGGGCGCGGGCCACGGTCACGTACCACTGCCAGCCGTGGTAGCCGGGGCGGTCGGCGGCGAAGCGATGGGTGTGCAGCCGGTCCTCCTCCGCGGTGACGGAGAGATGCTCACCGACCTGCTCATCCGGGGCGATCTCGCGCAGGGCCTCGCGGGCGAGGTCGACGGCCTCGCTGAGCACGGCATCCTTCTTCGGCATGATGACCTCCGGAATGGGGTAGACGGGCGGATCAGGCGTCGAAGTCGTCGGCCACGCGCCGGAGCAGCGCGGCGATCTTCTTCGACTGGGCGGACTGCGGGTAGCGCCCCTTGCGGAGGCCTCCGGTGGTGGAGTCCAGGAGGTTGACCAGATCCTGGACCACCGAGGCCATCTCCTCAGCAGGCTTGCGGGTGGCGCGCACCACCGAAGGACCTTCGTCCAGGATGCGCACCGACAGCGCCTGCTTGCCGCGGCGACCGTCGGCGATGCCGTACTCCATGCGGGTGCCGGTCTTCACGTTCGAGACGCCGGCGGGCAGCGCCGAGGAGTGCAGGAACACCTCCTGCCCGTCGTCGGAGGTCAGAAATCCGAAGCCCTTCTCGGCGTCGAACCACTTCACTTTCCCGGTTGGCACGTTCCTCTACCTCGTCCTCGAATAGGTCTGGGTCACTGGGGTCGAGGCGCGGAAGCCCGTCAGCGTCCGGGCGTCCTGCCCGGTGCCGCCGAGCCGCTTCGGCACCGTCCGGCGCCCGCGACACCGGCTCACGCGTCATCTCGACTGCCTTCCAGAGTACCTGGGGCGCGCGGTCGGGATAGAATCGGCACCATGTCCACCACCTCCGCCCCTGCGGCCTCGCGGGCCGTCCTGCTCCTGGGCGTGATCATCACCGCCGCGTCCGCCGTGGCGCTGGCGCTGATCCTGGGACTGTACTTCGCCGACGTCGAGCCGCACCCCGGCCTGTACTTCACGGCCCTCTGGGGATTCCCCCTGGGCTTCACCCTGATGGTCGTCCACCTGCTCGAGTCGATGCGTCGGCGTCGACGCCGCGCCGCGACGTCCTGAGGATGCAGCCGACGCTCCTCGGACTCGCCGCCCTGGCCCGGCGCCTCTCCTCGCGCGACGACGACGCCGTCGCCGCCCTGCTGCGGTCCCGCCCCGACCTGGTGCATCCCTCCCCCGGAGACTTCACCGGGCTGGCGGTGCGCGCCCAGTCGGACATGAGCCTGCGGCACTGCCTGCAGCGACTCGACGCCGGCGCCCTCGCCGTCCTCGCCGCCGCCACCGCCGGCGGCCGCTGACGGGCCTGACCGAGGACGCCCTGGACCCGGTGCTGAGCCGCCTG
>NZ_MDSS02000001.1 GCF_001758425.2 Nesterenkonia sp. PF2B19
GCCTCGCGGCCGCCGGGCAGGATCAGGCCGCACACGGCCACGGCGGGCAGGACGACCAGAAGCCGCAGGAGGTCGCCGGCGGCGGAGACACCCCGGTGCTGACGATCGGCGGCGAGCCGGTCCCGGTGCCTCGAGGGGGCGAGGAGATCGCGGCCCCGTCGTCCGACGAGCGTGCCGCCACGGTCTCGCTGGATTCGCTGGACGAGGCCCTGGCCTCCCGGTCCGAGGCGTCCTCGGCAGACGAGGGTCCCTCGCGGCGCACTGCCGACTCAGAGGCCTCCGGCCGCCCTCGGGGGCGCCGGCGTCGCCGAGCCGCAGGCTCCGCTCAGGGTGCCGCCGGTGAGGTGCAGGAGGTCTCGGCCGAGGTCACCGGGCCGAGTCGGACGTTCAGCAGCACCGAAGCGGGGTCCGCTGACTCCGCGGATGCGCAGGCCGGCTCGGGATCCCGGGGCGGGCCGGCCGGTTCAGGAGCCGGTGAGCCGGTGATGCTCGGCGTGGGTGTCAGCGCGGAGGAGATCAGCCAGATCTCCTCCGACGGCGGCTCGGAGTCGGAGACCGAGAACGGTGACGCGCCCTCGACATGATCGGCGTGTCGGAGGGGCCGCTCAGTTGCTGCTGGGCGGTTCTTCCCGTAAAGTAGATCCCTGGTGTCATCGGCACCAGCACGTCTTCTGTGCTCGGAGATGAACGAGTAGACCGCCAGTCAGACGATCCGCATTCCTGAGATGCTCAGGCGTGATGCGAATCCCGCCTGACCGTGGTCGAGTCCTCGTGTCCGACCAGATCAGGAATTTGTCCATATTTGTCATCGAGAGAAGTGAGTCCCAAGTGGTGTACGCGATTGTCCGCGCTGGCGGCCGCCAGGAGAAGGTTTCCGTCGGAGACCTCGTGACCCTTGACCGCGTCCCCGCCGAGGCAGGCAGCACCATTGAGCTGCCGGCAGTGATGCTGGTGGACGGGGACAAGGTCACCACCGCAGCCGACGACCTCGCCAAGGTCACGGTCACTGCCGAGGTTCTGGAGAACGTCCGCGGCAAGAAGGTGGTCATTCACAAGTTCAAGAACAAGACCGGCTATCACAAGCGCCAGGGTCACCGTTCTGAGCTGACCCGCGTGAAGGTCACCTCCATCGCCTGAGCGGCGAGACGACGCACGCTCATCCCGTTCCACACAACCATCCAGCTGAGAGGCAGGCAGACCTATGGCACACAAGAAGGGTGCGAGCTCGACTCGCAACGGCCGTGACTCGAACGCACAGCGCCTCGGCGTGAAGCGTTTCGGCGGCCAGACCGTCAACGCCGGTGAGATCCTGGTGCGCCAGCGCGGCACCAAGTTCCACCCCGGCACCAACGTCGGGCGCGGCGGGGACGACACCCTGTTCGCCCTGGCCGACGGCGCCGTGGAGTTCGGCAGCCGCCGCGGCCGCAAGGTCGTCAACATCGTCCCAGCCGCACAGTGAGTGCGGCGCCGGGCTGAGCTGGGCGCCTTGCGCCCTGCGGGCCCGGACGACTGACTGACAGCAGATCGAGGACGGGCCATCACGGTCCGTCCTCGATCTGTCTTAACAGCCGGAGATGAGACCGGCCCATCGGCCCCTGAGAAGGAGCATCACCATGGCACACTTCGTCGATCGCGTCGTGCTGCACGCCGCAGGCGGTGACGGCGGGCACGGCTGCGTGTCCGTCCACCGGGAGAAGTTCAAGCCGTTGGGCGGCCCGGACGGGGCCGACGGCGGCGACGGCGGCGACGTCGTGCTCGTCGTCGACCCGCAGACCACGACGCTCCTGGACTACCACCACCGGCCGCATCGTCGGGCGGAGAACGGCGGCGTCGGCCAGGGCGGACTGCGTCACGGGCGCCGCGGAGCGACTCTGGAGCTGCCGGTGCCCGACGGCACAGTGGTGAAGGATCGCGACGGCACTGTGCTGGCGGACCTCGTCGGCGCCGGGGCTCGGCACACGATCGCCGACGGCGGACAGGGGGGCCTCGGGAACGCCGCGCTGGCCTCCAAGAAGCGCAAGGCCCCCGGCTTCGCGCTGCTCGGAACCCCCGGCGAGGAGCGCGAGGTCGTCCTCGAGCTGAAGACCGTCGCCGATGTCGCCCTGGTCGGGTTCCCCTCGGCGGGCAAGTCGAGTCTGATCGCTGCGATGAGCGCGGCCCGCCCGAAGATCGCGGACTACCCCTTCACGACCCTGGTGCCGAACCTCGGTGTGGTGCAGGCGGGTGAGACGAGGTTCACCGTCGCCGACGTGCCCGGCCTCATCCCCGGCGCGGCGCAGGGCCGGGGTCTGGGACACGAGTTCCTGCGGCACGTCGAGCGCTGCGCGGCACTGGTGCACGTGTTGGACTGCGCCTCCCTGGAGACCGACCGTGACCCGCTGAGCGACTTCGAGGCGATCGAGGCGGAGCTCGCGGCCTACGCGCCCGACGCCGTCGTCGATGCCTCCGGGCACACGGGCGAGGCCGCGATCCCGCTGAATGAGCGTCCGCGTCTGGTGGCGCTGAACAAGACCGACCTGCCGGATGGGGAGGCGATGGCGGACATGGTCCGCGAGGAGCTGGAATCCCGCGGTCTCCGGGTCTTCGACGTCTCCGCGCTGAACCGGTCCGGGCTGCGGGCGATGGGCTTCGCCATGGCCGAGATCGTGGAGGAGGCCCGCCGCCAGCGGGAGGCGCCCTCCGCTCCCGTGCAGGTCACGGTCCGACCGAAGGCGGTGGACTCGAAGCCGTTCACCATCACCCGCGAGGAGAAGGGCGGAGAGCCGCTCTTCCGGGTGCGTGGGGCCAAGCCCGAGCGCTGGATCCAGCAGACCGACTTCAACAATGACGAGGCGGTGGGCTATCTGGCCGACCGCCTGGCGAAGCTCGGCATCGAGGACGAGCTCTTCCGCCAGGGAGCGACTCCCGGAGACGCCGTGGTCGTCGGGGGAGAGGACGGCGTGGTCTTCGACTGGGAGCCGACGATGGTCGGTGGAGCCGAGCATCTGGCTGGACCCCGGGGGAGTGACCTCCGCTTCGAGGATACGAACCGTCCCACCCGGGAGCAGAAGCGTGCCGAGCAGCAGGCCCGCCGTGACGCCAAGGCCGCGGTGCGGGCCGAGATGGAGGCCCAGTACGCCCACTGGGATGCTGAGGAGGACGAAGGCGCCGGTGGGGACGAGGACGAGGTGGAGGTCGTCTACACCCACGGCGATCCTGAGGAGGACCTGCGCATCGAGCACGGTGGACGCTCTGCGGAGGAGGCGGAGGAGACGGGGGAGGGCCGTCGATGAGCACTCCTCGCCTCACCCAGTCTGTCATCACCGAGCGTTCCGAGATCACCCGCGCCCGACGGCTCGTGGTCAAGGTGGGTTCCTCCTCGCTGACGACCCTCGACGGCGGGATCTCCGTGGACGCGCTGAACCGCCTGGTGGACGCGCTGCAGCTGCTGCGTTCCCGAGGGACGCAGATCGTGCTGGTCTCCTCCGGCGCGATCGCGGCCGGACTGGCCCCGTTGGGACTGGAGCGTCGGCCCCATGACCTGGCCACGCAGCAGGCCGCGGCCGCCGTGGGACAGGGGCTGCTGCTGGCCCACTACAACCGGGCGTTCGCCACATACCGAACCACGGTCTCGCAGGTGCTGCTGACGGTGGAGGACCTGATCAGGCGCACCCACTACACCAATGCCCTGCGGGCGATCGAGAAGCTGCTGAGCCTCGGATCGGTGCCGATCGTCAATGAGAACGACGCGGTGGCCACCCATGAGATCCGTTTCGGAGACAACGATCGCCTCGCGGCGCTGACGGCGAACCTGATCCGCGCCGACGGCCTTGTGCTCCTCTCCGACGTCGACGCCCTCTACGACGGGCCTCCGGAGCAGGGCGGACGCCCTGTGCCCACCGTGCGGGGCCCGAGGATCTGGAGGGGGTGACGCTGGGCCGACGCGGCAAGGCCGGCGTCGGCACCGGAGGCATGGTCACCAAGGTCGAGGCTGCGCAGATCACAGCCGGCAACGGCATCCCGGCGATGCTGACCTCTGCGGCGCAGGCTCCGCGGCTCTTCGCCGGCGAGGATGTGGGCACCTATTTCGTGGCCCAGGGCCGCCGCCGCGGTGCGCGTTCGGCCTGGCTGGCGCATCTGGCCCACGTCAAGGGACGCCTGACCATCGACGACGGTGCTGTCGCCGCCGTCGTGGACGGGCGACGCTCACTGCTGCCGGCGGGGATCCTGCGGGTCAGCGGCGAGTTCGAAGCCTCAGACCCAGTGGAGATCGCCGACCCGCGAGGCGTGGTGCGTGCCCGCGGACTGGTGGGATATGCCTCCACGGAGCTGCCCGGCATGCTGGGACGCTCCACGGCGGACCTGGGCCGGGACATGGGAACCGACTACGAGCGACCGGTGGTCCACACCGATGACATGGTGCGCGTGCCGGTGCTGGGTGGATGACACTGCTGAGAGGACGATCCCCGACGGCGACGGCAGGACCGACCGCCGCATGTGACGCCCGGGGGTGGTCCCCGGGACGACGAGGACTAGGCTGGAGAGCATGAGCGAGAAGCAGAGCACGGAGCAGCAGAGCACGGAGCAGCAGAGCACCGAGAAGCTGACCACCGAGCAGGACGCGGGCCGGGAGTTCGAGGGCGAGACGACCCGGACCGAGGACCAGGACCTGCCAGGAGCGATCCGGGAGCTGTCCGAGCGTGCCCGTGCGGCGTCGAGACGCCTCGCTCAGCTGGATCGGGAGCGGAAGGACCGGACGCTGGCTGCTGTGGCCCAGGGGCTGCGTGAGTCGCGGGCCGCCCTCATCGAGGCGAACCAGAAGGACCTGGATCGCGGTCGGGAGTCGGGGCTGAGCCGTGCCCTGCTGGACCGGCTGGCCCTCGACGAGGCACGCATCGAACAGCTGGCCGCCGCCGTGGAGGAGATCATCGCCCTCGACGACCCTGTGGGTCGCGTCGTGCAGGGTCGCACGTTGCCCAACGGCCTGCGACTGAGTCAGGTGACGGTTCCGCTGGGCGTCATCGGGGTCATCTACGAGGCCCGCCCCAATGTGACGGTCGACATCGCCGCGTTGGCGCTGAAGTCCGGCAACGCGGCGCTCCTGCGCGGCGGCTCGGCGGCGCAGAGCACCAATGAGACGCTGCTGGCCGTGATCCGGGACGCCTGCGGGCCACGGCGGCGCCGGTGGACGCTGTGCTGAGCATCGATGCGCACGGACGAGACGGCGCGACCGAGCTGATGACGCAGGTCGGCTCGGTGGACGTGCTGATTCCGCGCGGAGGCCGGGAACTGATCCAGCATGTCGTGCGCACCTCCCGTGTGCCGGTCATCGAGACCGGTGAGGGCAACGTCCACGTGTTCGTCGATGCCAGCGCCGACCCGTCGATGGCTCGAGACATCGTGGTCAACGCCAAGGCGCATCGGCCCAGCGTGTGCAATGCCGCGGAGACCCTGCTGCTGCATCGGGATGCGGAGGCCGCCGGCCGTGAGGTGCTGCGCGGTCTGCTCCGTGCCGGCGTGGATCTGCATCTGGACCCCCGAGCCCAGGAGTGGCTGCCGGTTCAGGAGCCGGAAGATCCGGCGCGCAGCGGCGTCGAAGGCCAGGTCCTGGAGCTGACGGACGAGGACTTCGCCACGGAGTACCTGGATCTGCAGATGGCTGTGGGCGTCGTCGACTCCCTGGAGGAGGCGATCGAACACATCGGCCGGTGGAGCACCGGACACACCGAGGCGATCATCACGGATTCGGTGGCCCATGCGGACCGGTTTGTGGCGGAGATCGACGCGGCGGCGGTCGTGGTCAACGCGTCGACCCGGTTCACCGACGGCGGAGAGTTCGGCCTGGGGGCCGAGGTGGGGATCTCGACGCAGAAGATGCATGCCCGCGGCCCCATGGGCATGGGCGAGCTGACCACCACCAAATGGATCGTTCGCGGTGAAGGTCAGGTGCGTGGGGCCCGTGCCGAGAGCTCCGCGTTCCCGGGATCCTGCCCGGGGGACTGACGCGCTGACGGTAGACGCCTGCCAGGGCCTTCGGTAGCGTATGTGATGTCGGCCACTCCTTCGCGAGCGGCTGACCACCGCAGACGACGAAGGAGTCATCATGAACCTGGGCGACTACGACTGGCTGGGGCTGGTCGAGAAGGTCGTCATAGCTCTGGTCATCCTTCTGGTCACATGGATCGTGGCCAAGGTAGTCCGATGGGCTGTGGCGAAACTGGTCAGAAGCGTTCCTCTCCTGCAGCGTGGAGGTGATGGCGGCCAGTCCTTGGGCGAGGGGCTCGGCCAGATCGCCTCATTGCTGATCTGGCTGTTCGGCCTGGTGGCGGTCCTGCAGGTGTTCGCCCTGGAACAGGTCCTCACCCCGGTGCAGGAGCTGCTGCAGGTCTCTCTGGGCTTCCTGCCCAACATCATCGCCGCCGGTGTGATCTTCTTCATCGGTGTGGTGATCGCCCGCCTCGTCAAGCAGCTCATCGAGGCGACGGTCGGCAGGGTGAACTTCCACGGGCTGGCGAACCGGGCCAGGTCTGCCGCTGACCGCACCAGTGAGGCGGCAGGGGCTCCGGGTACGGCGGCACCCGCGGGGCAGAGCGGTCCACCGCCTGGCCAGGCGCCGGGTGGCGCCTCAGCCGAGGCCGTCGACGTCAATCGCAGGATCACCTCGACGATCGCCAACATCGTGTTCGCGATCATCGTCATCGTGGTCGGCATCGCCGCTCTGCAGGTACTGGGCATCTCGGCGATCTCGGAGCCTGCCACCGCGATGCTCGACATGATCCTCAACGCCATCCCGGCGATCATCGCCGCAGCGCTGATCCTCGGCGTCGGCGTCCTGATCGCGAAGTTCATCGGAGGCCTGCTCGAGTCGACCTTGGGCAGCATCGGCACCGACCGGTTCGCCGCCACCTTGGGCGTCGAGCCGCAGCAGTCCAGTGTCTCGTCGATCCTCGCGAAGATCGGGCAGGTCGCGATCGTTCTCTTCTTCGCCATCATGGCGGCCAGGGCTCTGAACTTCCCGGAGATCACGCTGATCCTCAACGAAGTCCTGGCGCTCGGCGGCCGGGTCCTCTTCGGCGCGATCATCATCGGAGTCGGCTTCTTCATCGCCAACCTCCTGGCCCGCACCGTGGGAGGCGGGACCGCGAGCACGATCATCCGCTACGGCACGCTCGCGCTGTTCGTGGCGATGGGTCTGCAGTACATGGGGATCGCGGACTCGATCATCAATCTGGCCTTCGGCGCCGTCGTCGTCGGAGGGGCTCTGGCCGCGGCCCTGGCCTTCGGCCTGGGAGGCCGGGACACGGCGGCCCGCACCCTGAAGAGGCTCGAGGACAACAGGGCGAGCACGTCGACGCCGGCTACCGCGAGTGCCGACGCCACCCGACGGACGGGCGGCGCAGCCCAGGCCGGCGGCGGAACAGGGTCGACGGGCGGAACAGGGTCGACCGGACGCCCTGCGACGCCGCCGCAGTCGCCCCCGAGGACGCCCCCGCAGTCGCCTCCGGGGACTCCACCGTCCGCGCCGCCGCAGGCTCCATGAGGCTGCCGCTGACGCGAGCCTGACAAGGGGTCGGTTCGACCTGTCGGCGCATCGGATCGCTCCGGTGCGCCGACAGGCGAGTCGGCCCCGTCTTCGCGTAGACTTGCGGTGTTCTGAATCGTCCGTAGAGGGAGAGGCATGCTCAACCTGCCGTTCGCCGCCGAGATGCTGGCCGCCGAGGCTGAAGAGGAGATCGCCCTCTTCATGCCCGCCGAGTGGTTCGGCATCATCATGTTCATCGTGCTGATGCTGCTCCTGCTGATCACCGTCGGATTCTCCAGCAAGAGCAAGAGCCCCGCCGCCCGGGAGCACGAGGACCACTGAACGCAGTGCCTCCACAGTCCGCCGCCACCTCCGACCCCGGACGCCGCAGGATGCGGCTCGGGCTCATGGGTGGGACCTTCGACCCCATCCACCACGGTCACCTGGTGGCTGCCAGCGAAGTCGCCAGCGAGTTCGAGCTCGACGAGGTCATCTTCGTCCCGACCGGCCAGCCTTGGCAGAAGGCGGAACGTGATGTCACCGCACCGGAGCACCGGTACCTGCTCACTGTGATCGCCACGGCGGCCAACCCCCGGTTCACCGTGTCGCGGGTGGACATCGATCGCGGAGGACCGACCTTCACGATCGACACGCTCCGGGATTTCCGCCACCTCTATCCCGAGGCGGATCTGTTCTTCATCACCGGGGCGGATGCGATGGCACAGATCATGTCCTGGAAGGACGTCGACGAGCTGTGGGAGCTGGCACACTTCGTGTCCGTCACTCGGCCTGGCTACGTCTCCGAGGACTTCGGGCGCACCGATCACATCTCGCTCATGGAGATCCCGGCGATGGCGATCTCCTCCACCGACTGCCGAGAACGGGTCCGGGACGGCAAACCGGTCTGGTATCTGGTGCCGGACGGGGTGGTGCAGTACATCGCGAAGCACAGGCTGTACCAGGATCTCTCCAGTGCAGACGAGTCGTCTGTCACGTCCGGCGAGGCGGCCACGGGCGAGGACGACTCCCGGCATAGCATGGACGAAATCCCGCAACCCCGGACGACACACAGTCCGCAGGAGGCTACGACATGAGTGCAGAGAACCCCGAGCAGGGCGACGGCGGCGATCTCCGCGCCCGCTATCTGCCCGTGTCCCGGAAGGAGCTGCGCCGTCGTCGTGAGGCTGAGCTGGCCGCCCAGCAGGCCGACGGGCGTCCCTCGGGGACCCAGGACGGCGGCTCCGTCGACACGCCTTCTGACGAAGATTCTCAGCCGACGCCCCCGGCTGGGCCGGTCTCTGCCGCCGTCGTGCTCGACGAACAGACCCAGACGGCGAGCACGCCCGTGGTGAGTCCCCACGACCAGGCAGACGCCGCGGTGCTCGATGCTGACGATGACGAGGCGGTTGCCGGCAGCGAGGATGCCGCCGGTGAGGACGGCGCGGCTGACGACAGTCAGGGCGTCGAGGACGTTGCGGCAGAGGTCACCGACGTGACGTTGCCGGCGGTTCGGGAGGAAGACGCAGCCCACGACCTGGCCGACAGCGAGGACCTGGCGGACAGCGAGGGCCTGGTGGATGTGGATGCCGCGGAGACCGGAACTCTTGAGGTGGTCCCCGTTCCCCCTTCCGAGGACGGCGACCAGGCTGAGGCATCGGACGCCGACGATCTCGACGATGACGACGGCGATGACGACGACGGGGATGACGACGGCGATGACTTCGACGGCGACGATCTCGAGGACGCCGACGACGTCGGCCTCGGAGCCGGCGACCCCGGCGGTGAGACGGCCGACGCGGGTCTGCCTGAGGACGAGGCAGATGATGCCGACGACGTGGACGACGACGCAGATGACGCGGACGACGACGAGGCGGACGGCGGGGAGGACTCCGAGGATTCGACGGAGGAGACGGCACCCGTGCCCGCGTCGCGCAAGGCACGGCGCCTGCTGAGAGAGACCGGCAGCCTCCAGGCGCTGACCGATGACAAGCTGCAGGAGATCGACCAGCTGACGGCAGCGATCGCGACGCAGTCGTCCCAGGACCCGCATCGGGTGGATCCTGAGCTGCTGAAGAAGCAGCAGGCACTCGCTGCCAAGGCCATGCAGGCCAACCAGGAGCGCCGTCGTCGGGAGATCGAGGAGGAGGAGCGTGACCGCCGACGTCGTCGTCGGGAGCGGCCTGAGTCTGAGGTCATCACTCGCAAGGCGCTCCGCGCCTACGCCACCTCGGACGACCAGGAGTACGTGGACGTCCCCACCGGGGAGATCGACCCGATCGAGGCCAGTGGCGCCCACGGCCTCGAACTTGACGACATGGTGGAACAGACCACCCGGCAGGCCTCCCGGCAGGCCCTGCTTCTCTGGCTGGTGATCATCCTGGCAGCATTGCTGCTGATCGCCGTCGGCGTCGTCCTGTTCACCGTTCTCTGACACGACCACACCACACTTCGGCGGGGATCTGCCGACAACTGAGGAGCTTCGACTCGACGTGACCATCTCTGATGCGGTCCTGACCGAACTGCGCACAGCCGCCGCCGCGGCTGCGGACAAGCTTGCCACAGACATCGTGGGCCTCGACGTGGGGGAGAGGCTGGGCATCACCGACGCCTTCCTCCTCTGCTCGGCGCCGTCAGAGCGTCAGATCGGGTCGATCGTGGATGAGATCGAGCGTCAGCTGCGTGAGCAGCACGACTCCGCGCCGCTGCGCCGGGAGGGACGGGGGTCCGGCACGTGGGTGCTTCTCGACTATGGGCATCTCGTGGTCCATGTGCAGCACGAAGAGGAGCGCGTCCTGTACGGGCTGGATCGTCTCTACGCGGATGTGGACCGGGTGGATCTGCACCTGCCAGAGGCCGGACCAGCCGCAGCGGGCGAGTGATCGCCCCAGGTCAGGAGCCGATGGCGATGTGGCGAGCGCCACGTCATCCCGATTTGCATCGGCACTGGGCGGATGAGTAAAGTATAGGAGTCGCCACGGCGGCGGAGAGAAAAACATACGGGGGTATGGCGCAGCTGGTAGCGCGTCTGCATGGCATGCAGAAGGTCACGGGTTCGAGTCCCGTTACCTCCACCGATAGATGAATTACCCAGAGATGCCTCGTCAGATGACGGGGCATTTCTGCGTCTGGAGATGATCCGCTCCCAGAGGGGCGCAGGCGGGCTCACCCCGCGGCGGCGCTCGCCTCCTCGATCCGCACCTCAAGTCCGTCGAGCACCAGGTCGAGGCCGTGGATGAACTCTCTCCTCTCGGTGACCTGCGTCGGCTCGTCCGTCTCGGGGAAGACGCTCGAGGCGAGCATCTCGGCCACCTGGGGGAAGCGGTCCGCTGTGACGAGCTGCGTCAGCGCCGACCCGTACTCGTGCTCGGCCTCAGCCTGGGCCTGACCTGCGGGGCGGCCGTCGTGGAGGTCCTGCATGAGCAGGATGGACTGCCGCACGAAACCGCTGAGCAGAGTGATCGCGCGGATCTTCTCGCGCCACGTCAGCCGGGTCGCGGCCAGGGGTTCGAGGCCACGTTCCAGCCAGGCGATCTGATGCGGGCCTGAGGGCGCGCGATGCACCGGGATCCGAGGGATCCATGGGCGCCGGACGTACAGGTCCCAGAGGTCAAGCGCCCATTGGCGCAGGCCGGGGCGCCATCCGGCAGGGGGTGCCGACGTGCCGGGCAGTTCGCTCGCGGCATCCATCATCAGGTGGAGCAGATCCTCTTTGGAGCCGATGTGCCGGTACAGCGACATGGCCGTGACGCCCAGCTGGTCGGAGATGCGGGGCAGAGTCACGGCATCCAGGCCTGACGTGTCAGCCAGCTCCACCGCCGTCGTGATCACCGTCTCGAGATCCAGTCTCGGCTTGCGTCCCTGGCGCGCCTGGCTCGCAGGGAGCCGCCACTGGCGGCGCATGAGGTCAGGCACGGTGCTGTCGTTCATGGTCCCGATCCGGTGGCTGGTCCGCCCGATGGCTTCGGGCGCGTCCCAGGATACCTGAGGCCATTTAGTATACGAGATATAGTTTAGCTGTTATAGTTCCCGCATGGCCCCAGAATCTCCCCAGACGGCGCGCAGCGCCACACACCAGAGGCTGCATGACGTCGACGCCCTGCGCGGCTTCGCCCTGCTCGGCATCTTCGTCGTCAACATCACCTTCATGGCATCGGCCTACTCGGGGAACCTGGTGGACGACCCGTCGTTCTCGTCGCCGGTCGACCACATCGCACGCTTCCTCGTCGCGGTGCTGTTCTCGATGAAGTTCTACCTCCTGTTCTCCTTCCTCTTCGGCTACAGCTTCGTCCTCCAGATGGAGGCGTCCCGACGAGCGGGGAAGGCCTTCGTCCCGCGGATGCTGCGCAGGATCCTCGGCCTCTTCCTGCTCGGGGTCGGGCATATCGTGGTGCTGTACGGCGGAGATGTGCTGACCACATACGCCGTGGTGGGTCTGATCCTGGTGGCCATGCACCGCGTGAGAGACGTCGTCGCGCTCCGCGCCGCCGGGGCGATCTACGCCTTCGTGCTGCTGTCCCTGATCATGAGTGCTCTGTTCATCGATCGCTCGACGTTCATGCCCGAAGAGGCTCAGCGGTTGACCATCGCCGCGGAGCAGACTCAGCTCCTGCTGGGCGGTCCCGCCGACGTTGTGGCGCACCACCTCAGCGGACTCGATCTGCTGGTGGTGCAGGCGGCATCACTCCAGGGACCCACTGCCCTGGCGATGTTCCTCCTCGGGATGGTCGCGGCACGGCGCGGCCTGTTCACCGCGCTGAGCGAACGCCCTCGTCTGCTGCGGCAGGCCCAGGTCGTCGGTTTCCCGGTGGGCCTCGGCGGAGGCATCGTCTACGCCCTCTTGGGCGCCGACAGCAACACAGTCGCCGTCGCCGTGAGCGTCGCGACGGCGCCGTTCCTGACCGCCGCCTACGTGTCGACCCTGGTGCAGCTCATGCACCGGGCGGCCTGGATCCGCGAGGCGTTCGCACCGGTCGGTCGGATCGCGCTGTCGAACTATCTGGCGCAGTCGGTGGTCGGCGTCCTCCTGTTCACCGGAGTCGGACTCGGGCTGGCCGGCCGAGTGTCGCCGCCGCTGCTGATCCTGACGGCCTGCATCGTGTTCGCCGGGTCCGTCGTGGCGAGCCGATGGTGGCTGCGGCGCCACCGATACGGACCCGCGGAGCATCTTCTTCGCTGGTTCACGAACTGGAGCCGCCCGAGCAGTCCGCGAGCGACCAGACCGCTGACACGCTGAAGGAGCCGTTCCGTCATGGATGTGATCACCGCGAAGACCACGGGCGAATGGGAGCGCTGGCTCGAGGCCCATCATGACACCGCACCGGAGGTGTGGATCCTGATCGGCAAGCGGGCCTCCGGCATCCCCTCGATCCAGCCGGAGGAGGCGACCGAAGCGGCCCTGTGCTTCGGATGGATCGACAGTCACCGGCGCGCCGTCGACGACAAGACTTATCTGCAGCGCTACTCGCCCCGTCGTCGTGGAAGCCGTTGGTCATCGCGCAACGTCGCCCTGGCGGAGAGACTCATCGCTGAGGACCGCATGCGGCCAGCAGGGCTGGTCGAGTACCAGAAGAGGAGGCCGCCCGATCCCTGAACGCCTCGGAGAGCCGCGGCCCCACAGACGACCGAAAGGAACACCATGCTCCACGGATTCACCACCATCACCTTCTACGTCGACGACGTCGCAGGCGCCGCGAGCTGGTACCGAGAAGTGCTGGGCATCGAGCCCTATTTCGTCCGACCGTCGAGGGAGGACCCGGCCTACGTGGAATTTCGGGTCGGCGACCAGGATGCCGAACTTGGCCTGATCAGCAGTCAGTACCGTCCCGGAGGTCATGGAGAGGCCCGTCCAGCGGGAGCGGTCATGTACTGGCATGTGGATGATGTCTCCGGCGCGGTCGGGCGCCTCCTCGAGCTCGGCGCCACGGAGCTCGAACCTCCGACGCCACGGGGCACCGAAGGGTGGGAGACCGCCCAGGTGGCCGACCCGTTCGGCAACATCCTCGGCCTCATGTACAGTCCACACTTCCTCGAGCTGCGGGATCGCCGAGCAGCCGAGAGCTCGCGGGACTGACCTTCAGGCATCGGCTCCTCGGCTGCTCGCAGGGACCGTGGCGTGTGACGACCGGATTATGTCCTGCGGAAGGACTAGAGTTGACCTCGGCGGCCGGATCGATCGCGCCGCCACATGTCGTCGACACCGCACAGGAGCACACGTGGACCACAGGATTCTGGGCAGGACTCGTCGGGAGGTCTCAGCCATCGGCCTGGGGACTTGGCAGCTGGGAGCGGACTGGGGCGATGTGGAGGACTCCGCCGCCCTGGCCGTCCTGGATGAGGCCGCCGAGTCCGGGGTGACCTTCTTCGACACTGCAGACGTCTACGGGGACGGGCGCAGCGAGACCCTCATCGGGCGCTGGCTCCAGCAGAATCCGGCATGGGACGGAACCGTCGCCACGAAGATGATCCGCAGGGCGCCTGAGCCCGACCTCGCTCACGCCACCTACGACAACTTCCGTGCATGGACGGACCGTTCCCGCCGCAACCTCGGAGTGGACACCCTGGACCTGGTCCAGCTGCACTGTCCCACCAGCGACGTCATCGCCTCCGATGCGGTCTATGAAGCCCTCGACCGCCTCGTCGAAGACGGTGCGATCGCTTCCTACGGCGTCAGCGTGGAGACCTGCCGGCAGGCCCTCGACGCGATCGCGCGGCCCCACGTGGCGACAGTGCAGATCATTCTCAACGCTTTCCGGCGCAAGCCCCTGGATGAGGTGCTGCCCGCCGCTCAGTCCGCCGGCGTCGGGATCATCGCTCGGGTTCCTCTGGCCAGTGGGCTCCTCAGCGGCCGCTACACCACCGAGACCGTCTTCGCGGAGAACGACCATCGCAGCTTCAACCGCGGCGGGGAGGCGTTCGACGTCGGGGAGACGTTCTCCGGGGTGGACTATGCGGCCGGCGTGGAAGCAGCCGCGACGTTCTCGGAGCTGGCCCGCGGCGTCGGCCTCGAGCCGGCGACCGCCGCGCTGGCCTGGGTCGCTCAGCAGGAGGGCGTGAGCACTGTGATCCCGGGTGCCCGTTCCACGGAGCAGGCTCGGGCCAATGCCGCCGCCGGAGAGGTCGAGCCGCTGTCTCAGGAGTTCCTGGACGCCGTCCGGGACCTCTACGACACGACGTTCCGGGAGGTCATCCACCCCCGCTGGTGACGGTGGCGGTGGGGCGGATTCAGCGTCTCCAGGCGGAGAACGTGCTCTCCAGCGCACCGTGGAGCTCTCGGTGCATCCGCCGCCGATGCTGATGCTCAGCCACCAGGGGAGAGGGGCGCGTCGGCACCTCCGACGATGTCGCCGCAGCGGCTCCTGCCGTGGGTGAGTCCTCCCCAGCGTCCTGAGCGGGGCGCGACTGGTCCGCCAGCGGTCGGATCTGGTGCCGATGGAGCACGGTCTCGGCCGCTGCGCGGGCCGCGTGGCGTGCCGCGGCGTCCTCGCCCCCGCGGACGTGCAGGACGTCCATTCCGGTGGCGTCCGCCAGGAGCTGTCGCCACACTCTGCTGGAGGCTCCTCCGCCCACCGTCGGCAACGTGGGTTGGCGCAGGTTCAGCTCGTCGACGCCGCAGGCCAGGGAATAGGCGACGCCACCGAGGACCGCCAGATAGAGGTCGACCGCGGTCGTCTCCGGAGTGATCCCCACGAACGCTCCGCGGGCCGCCGCGTCTCTGACCGGGTAGCGTTCCCCGGTCAGAGACGGCAGGCAGAGGGGGCGCGGCGCCAAGACGCCGAGTCGGGTGGCCGCAGCCTCGTCGGCCTCCTGCGGGGTGGCTCCCGCCAGGAGCTCTCGGCGCGCCCATTCGGCCACGGTCCCGGCAGACTGCACCGCCACGATCCTCAGGTCCGCGTCACCGGAGAGGGCCAGGCGATGTATGGGCGAAGCCGTGTCCGCCGGGCGTCCCACGTCGTGATCACCGGTGACGGCGGCGATCCACCCGGAGCCGCCCAGGGAGGCGTAACCCCGGCCGGGGGAGTCCCCGCTCACCCCGTCGGTCGAGGCGCCGGCGTCGCCCAGCCCCAGCACCACCGGTGTGTCCGCGGCCAGTCCGAGCTCGGCCGCGTCCTCGGAACGGAGGCGGCAGGCCACGCTGCCTGGCCCGACGAGAGAGGGGAGGAGGTCCGGCAGGCCTGCGGCCAGGCGCGCTGACCGGCTGCGGCTCTGCAGCGCCCGGAGTCCGCCGGTCCACCAGCGGCGGGACTTCAGCTCGAGCAGCCCTGTGGTGGAAGCGGTGGTGGGGTCGGTCAGCGCCGGCGCGCCGAGGCGGCGGGCGATGGCTGCGGCCGGCCCGAAGACGACGTCGGCGGCGGCCTCGAGGACATGGGGTCGGTGACGGTCCAGCCAGAGCAGCTTCGGCATCAGTCCGCTGGCGTCCTGGAGGCTGCCGCTGCGTGCCGCCCAGTCGGGAAGGTCCCCCGCCAGCTCGTCGAACTCCTCGTGGGCGCGGACGTCCGAGTAGAGGATCGCCGGGGCCACGGGCAGGCCTGCCGCATCGAGGAGGACCACGTCCTGCATCTGGCCGGTGAGGCCGATGGCGACGACGCGCTCGGCCAGGCCGGGGCGCGTCACGGCGGCGGCGATCACCGCGCGGAAGGCGTCCCACCAGTGCTCGGGATCCTGCTCCGTCATCACGTCCCCAGACGCGGACGGAGGGTGCGCAGTCGGGTAGTCCTCGCGGTGGGAGGACCGATGCCGACCCTGCTGATCGACCACCACGAGTTTCACTCCGGAGGTGCCGAAGTCCACTCCGACGATGAGGGCGTCCTGGAGGCTGTGCATCCGCATCAGCGTATCGGGTGGGAGGTGCGCACTGGAATCACCGGGCCGCGGGAGGCTGACCTGGGCGACCGCTGGTGGCTACGGTGGCGGCGGTGCCCCGTGCCGTCTGCCCAGCCGTCAGGAGATCCATGACTGAGCCCAGATTCACCAATTGGTCCGGCAGCGTGTCATGCAGCCCCGCCCGGTGGCTGCGCCCCGTCGGCGTGGACGAGTTGGCGGAGACCGTCGCCGAGACGGCGGCCCACGGGGGCACTGTGCGTCCTGTGGGATCCGGACATTCCTCCATGCCGCTGATGAGCACCGAGGACGTGCTCGTCAGCCTGGACGACTTCTCCGGGGTCTGCGGCGCCGACGTCGACTCGGGCCGGGCCACAGTGCTGCCGGGCACGGGGCTTGCCGAGCTCGGGGCGCAGCTGGCCGTACACGGAGTCGCGTTGGAGAACCTCGGTGATGTGGACTACCAGGCCATCGCGGGTGCCGTCGGGACGGGGACGCACGGTTCCGGCGTGCGGCTGGGCAACCTGTCCTCGACGGTGGTGGGCGGAGAGCTCATCGACGGTCGGGGAGAGGCCGTCGCCTTCGGCGAGGATGCCGGCGGCGACACCGACGACCCCCTGCTGCGAGCCGCTCAGGTCTCCCTCGGCGCCTTGGGGGTCCTCACCCGCCTGACCCTGCGCGTCGAACCTGCCTATCAGTTGCACCGGGTCAATGTGATGACGCACGTGGACTGGGTGCTGGAGAACTTCGACGCGCTCATCGCGGCGCACCGCAGCGTCGACTTCTACTGGTATCCGCGCAGCGATCTGGCCCAGGTGCGCATGCTGAACATCCCGGGCCATGAGCCGGACCCCGACCAGCCGGGGGCTGTCCCGGCCGGGACTGTGAAGACCGAGGAGACGGGGCCGTCCTACGAGATCATCCCGAATGCCCGCGATCTGCGGTTCGAGGAGATGGAGTACATGCTCCCGCTAGACGCGTCGTTGGAGGCGTTCCGGCGCGTTCGGGAGCGCGTGAAGGCCCGTCATCGGGCACGCGTGGGCTGGCGGATCCTGGTCCGGACGGTCGCACCGGACCGGGCGATGATCAGCAACGCGCAGCGACGCCCCACGATGACCATCGCTCTGCTGCAGAACGCCACGTTGGATCACCAGGCGTATTTCGCGGACATGGAGCCACTCCTGCGAGCCTTCGGAGGACGGCCCCACTGGGGGAAGAAGCATTCGCTCCGAGCCCCGGAGCTGCGAGAGCTCTATCCAGAATGGGAGGACTTCCTGGAGGTGCGAGACCGGATGGACCCGGAACGCGTCTTCCTCAACGACCATCTGGGAGAGATCTTCGGCGTGGAGACCCACGGAGGACGTCCTCGACGACAGGAGACAGGATGAGGCACTCACCCCCTGGAGGAGATGCCGCCGCAGGACCCGGCCACCGTCGGTGGGCGTTCTCCGCCGGGTGGATCCCGCCGGAGAGCACCGGGCACGAACCGGAGTTCACCAGCCGAGACGTGCTGTGTCTGCTCAACGCCGAGGCGGCTGACGCCTGTGTGGAGGTCACGGTCCACCACGCCGCACGCGAGCCGGTGGGGCCCTACCGGATCAGGGTGGGCGCCGGCCGGGTCACCCATGTGCGGATCAATGACCTCATCGACCCCGAGGCCGTCCCGCTGGGGGAGCCTTATGGCCTCTGCCTGGTGAGCGACGTTCCGGTGGTCGCCCAGCTGGCGCATCTCGACAGCCGCAGGGGCGGTCTGAGCACGGCGGTGACCACCGGAGTCCCTGGCGACTGAGGTCTGGCCGCTTCGACGGGCTCCGGTGCGGGCACGTGCCCGCCGAGCTCGCCTGCGCCGCGGCCGAGGCGAGTCGTCCCGCCGGGAGGGTGAGCGGTCGCAGATCAGTGGTCGCGCAGGTCAGTGGTCGCGCAGGGCCGAGATCAGTTCGTCCTTGGTCATGTCGGAGTAGCCGGTGATGCCGAGCTCCTGGGCGCGGTCCCGCAGCTGATCGACGGTGCGGTCCTCATAGTTCGATGACTTCCCGCCCTTCTCACCGACTTCGCTGCGGCCCTCGTCCGCCGCCTGGTTGGCGATGCGTGCAGCCTTCTCCTTGGACTCGCCCTCATCGCGCAGCCGCTCGTAGAGCTCTTCGTCCTTGATGCTGTCGCGGGCCATCTCAGAACCCCTTTCCACCGGTCACCGGGATCACGGAGCCGGACACATAGGATGCTTCCTCACTGGCCAGGTACACATAGGCGCCGGCCAGCTCGGCCGGCTGTCCGGGCCGACCCAGGGGAGTGTCCTGTCCGAACTGTTCGACGGCGTCGTCGGGGAACCCGGTCGCCGGGATGAGCGGAGTCCAGATGGGCCCCGGCGCCACCGCGTTGACGCGGATGCCCTTCTCGCCGAGCTCCAGCGCCAGGGCTTCCGTGAAGGCGACCTGTGCCGCCTTCGTCATCGCATAGTCGAAGAGCGGGGGCTTCGGGCCGACCGCCTGGATCGAGGTGGTCGTGATGATCGAGGCCCCTGGCTTCAGATGCGGCACAGCTTCGCGGGTCATCACCACATGGGCGAGCAGGTTCGTGTCGAAGACGCGGCGCACCTCCTCAGTGGGCACGGTGTCGATGCCGTCACGTTGCCGCTGGTAGGCCGCGTTGAGGATGAGGACGTCGAGCCCGCCCAGGTCCTCCACGGCACGTACGACGACGTCGACCGCGTTCTGCTCATCAGTGATGTCGGCAGGGTAGGAGAAGGCATTCCGACCCGCGCTCTCGATGAGTCGGCGGGTCTGTGCGGCGTCCTCGGCCTCCTCGGGAAGGTGGACGAAGGCGACGTCGGCGCCCTCCCGGGCGTAGGCGATCGCCACCGCCCGGCCGATGCCGGAGTCTCCTCCGGTGATCAGGGCCTTCTTCCCGGTGAGCCGACCGTGGCCGACCCAGCTCTCCTCGCCGTGGTCCGGCGTGGGCGCCGTCGGGCCGGTCAGTCCCGGCTGGTCCTCCTGCTGCTGGGCGGGGAGCTCGTCCCCACGGTGCTTGGTGCGTGGGTCCTGCTGGGTGTCGTGATGGGGGTGATGCGATGTCACCGGAAGTCTCCCTTCTTTCAGCTCTCTGGCACGCGTCAGCGGGATCCTGCACTCACCAACCTACGCCGTCGGCCTCCGCAGTCAACGGGGTGGGGACGTATTGTGAGGGAACTCCCAGGAAATCAGCAGAAAGTTCTGGGGAGCGGGCCACCGAGACGCCAGCGGGACAGGTGCGGGGCACGGACAGGGTCCGTGACCAAGATGTCGAAGAGCTCAGGCCCGGCCGGGGCGCCGGATCAGGCTGGTCAGTGCGCGACGTCCCAGGAGGAAGACGGCCAGGGTCACGGTGGTGACCAGGACGAAGGACACCGGTGCACCGCCCAGCCCCAGCAGGACGCGCAGCAGCATGCCCAGGGCCACCGTCACTCCGAGCACCACGACGCCGTCGGGCCAGATCCGAGACGGCCGACGCCACGTCCGGACCAGGGTCGAGGCGAGCGCCCAGGCGAGGAGGAACGGGAAGGCGGTGGAGAGGATGTCGAGCAGGCCCAGGCCGCTCACATGTGTGCGGTTCCCCAGCGCCGCGAACAGCGTGATCAAGAGCGCGTCCGCTGCGAGGAGCCACGCGGCGTGCCGCGGAGCGGGCGCTGGTGCGGTTCGGACGGGGCCGGGGGTGATGTCAGAGTCGTCGGCGGTCTTCATCGCAGCCCAGCTTAGACCGTCCTTCCTGGAGGTTGTACCGCAATTTACAACCCCTCAAGGGTGTTCCTGTAGATACAATCTGCTAAGGTTGTGCACATGATCATCATGACGCTCGACCAGAAGGACTCGCGGCGGCAGCCCGATCTGGTGAACCGAGTCGTCGCGGAGCTGGATGCGATGGCCGGACCGCATCTGGTGCGCCGATTCCAGCGCACCGCCGGGGACGAGGTGCAGGGAGTGCTGGACGACGCGCAGACGGTGTTGGAGATCGCCCTCGCCGTGGCGCGCACCGAGCAGTGGAGCACCGGCATCGGCATCGGGGCGGTGCGCACCCCGTTGCCTGAGGAGACGCGCGCAGGGAGCGGCCCCGCGTTCGAAGCGGCTCGCGACGCCGTCACCCGGGCCAAGCGGGCATCCGGGGGAGTGGCGCTCACAGCCTCCGACGCCGAGGCGGCGGAGCAGGCCGAGGCGCTGGTGCAGCTGCTCTGCGAACTTGAGCGTCGGCGCACGGACTCGAGCCAGGAGGCTGGGAAGCTCGTGGACGAGGGGCTCTCGCAGTCGGCCGCCGCGGAGGAGCTGGGCACAAGTCAGCAGGCGGTCTCCAGGCGCCTGCAGAGAGGGCTCTGGACAGAGACTCGCCGGGTCCTGTCGGTGGCTGCTGGCATCATGAAGGACATGGATGCCACCGATGGAGTCGATGCCACCGATGCCACCGATGCCACCGATGCCACCGATGCCGCTGACATCCCGGAGGATCGCGTCGGTGATGGGCGGCCGGAAGGGGAGGCATGATCCTCGTCGTCGTGATCCTGCTGCTCCTGTCGGCGGCCCCCGCCGCCGGCTCACTCCTCCCGCGGGTCGCGCGCCCACCTGTGGGTCTGATGAACCTCGCCGCGGCGGCTCAGCTGGCCCTGCTCGGAGCCGCCGCCCTGTGCGCCCTGCAGGTCTCGGACCTCGGGGACCCGTGGTGGCGTGCCGGACTGGTCATCGCCGCAGCGACGGCGGCCTGCCTCGGTGGCTCCGGCATCTCCACCGCAGTGCTGGACACGGCGACCCGTCACGATGCACGCCGCCGCCCGGACGTAGGGGCGGAATCCTCAGGTGACGCCTCCTGGGGTGCCGTCGCGCCGCGCAGCAGGCCGCTTCAGGACCTTGCCGAGGATGACCGTCCTGTCCTGCGAGGAGGTGCATGGATCGGCTTGCTCGAGCGCCTCGCGGTGGTCTCCACTCTGCTCGCATCCTGGCCGGAGGGGTTGGCTGTGGTGCTCGCGGTCAAGGGACTCGCGCGCTACTCCGAGCTGAAGCGGCCCAATGGGGCGGCGGAGAGATTCATCATCGGTACGTTCTGCTCTGTGCTGTGGGCGGCGGCCTGTGCCGGCGTGGCCGCACTCGGCCTGACGGGGTGATGGGGGCCGCGTGCGCATCACATCCTCATTGTGCAACCACATGTTGCATATCTGGCCACCCGGAGGTATGGTGAGCGCTATGCAACTTTAGGTTGCACATCCGGGGTCCGGATGTCGTCACTCGTCACAGGGAGCAGGCCATGGAAGACCGTAGGCAGGGCATCACAGAGCTCGAGCTGGGCACCATCACCCGAACCATGGAGATCGCCGCGCCGCCGGAGATCGTCTACGAGGTCCTCAGCACCCCCGGCCACCTCGTGAAGTGGTGGCCGGATGGGGCGGACTTCACGCCCCAGGCGGGGGAGATCGGCACACTGACCTTCGGTGAGACCAGCGCATGCGGTCATGCAGAGACAGTGCCGATGGCCGTCGTGGAGGCGGATCCGCCGCAGCGCTTCGCGTTCCGCTGGGTCTATGACGCTGACGCATCCGCCGAACCTGGGAGCTCGCTGCTGGTGACCTTCGACATCCGGCCCGGCGAAGCTGAGCAGTCGAGTGTGGTCACCATGACCGAGGCCGGATTCCGGGAGCGCGGCTGGAGCGAGGCGTCCGTGCAGGCTGAGTACGAGGACCACGTGCACGGATGGACCACCTACCTGCCGCGCCTGACCAGCTATGCGGAGACGCTGGTGTCGGCGGCATGACGGCCACCTCTGAACGCAGCGGCGGCGAATCGTCCAGGATCGACGACACGCTGTGGGATGCCGTGGGGGATCCGACCCGCCGGGCTCTGATGGATGTGATGATCGCCGCGGGTCCGAGCAGCGCCACGAGGCTCAGCGAGCAGATGCCGGTGAGCCGACAGGCGGTGGCCAAGCATCTGGCCGTCCTGGAGAGGGCCGGGCTCGTGGAGGCTCGCCAGGAGGGTCGAGAACGACGCTTCACTGTGGATCCGGAGCAGCTGTCCCGCGCGACGGCGCAGCTGCAGGATGTCGGGCGGCGCTGGGATGCACGACTCGACCGGATCCGCCTGCTCGCCGAGGAGATCCACCGATCGCGGGCGAACTGAGCATCCTGGAGTGCTCGCCTGAAGTGCTCACCTGGAGTGATCACCGGCCCGCTCCGGTGATCGCGGGGAAGGCGGCGGGCGCCGGACGGGGCAGGGGCCTCCGGGCATGGTACGGCCTCCTGAGGATGCCGCCCTCATCGGTAGATTGACATAATGTAGATTATCGGCGATCGAGCGTGATGTGGTTGTGCGCGATTCGGGCTCCGTCACGCCCACAGTCGATCTCCCGCAGCTGGAGTCGATCTCCCGGAGTTGATCTCCCGTGACCTGGCCGTGGGTCTCAGGCGCGGTGCCGCAGGTCATGCCACCGGATACGCTCGGTGGCATGACCTGCTCGCCCCAGAGTTTCGACCAGATCGACCCGATGCGTGAAGACCGCTGGCCGCTGCGCTGCCCGTTGCACCTGTCAACTGCGCCGACCCCACTGACGGTGCTGACAGAGCTGAGAGAGGCGGACGAGTTGCATGCCAGGTCGCGCATCAGGGGGCTCACCTGCGCCGCAGGGCATCGCTTTGATGCGGCACGTCAGGGTTATGTCAATCTGCTGGTCGGCGCAGGATCTCGGGCCACACCCGACACGGCGGCGATGATCATGGCTCGCGAACGCATCCAGGATGCCGGGGTGTTCTCGGCGCTGACCTCGGCTCTCCGAGAGATCGCCGACATCAGGATGCCTCAATCGTCGAGGCCCGTGCTGCTGGACTGCGGGGCCGGGACCGGACATCACCTGCGGAGCCTGCTGGAGGGGCACCCTTCCGCCCGCGGCATCGCTCTGGACCTCTCCCCCGCCGGGCTGAAGCGTGCGGCGCGGCATCCCCGCACGCTCGCGCTGGCCTGGGACCTGTGGCGCGACCTGCCTCTGCAGAGCTCTTCGGTGGATCTGCTGCTGGACATCTTCGCTCCGCGGAACGTGGACGAGTATGCCCGCGTGCTGGCCCCCGGTGGGGCTGCCGTCGTCGTCACTCCGCGGCCGGGGCATCTGGCAGAGCTCGCTGACGGCGGACTGCTGGCCATGCGTCCCGACAAACATGCGGACCTCACGGCCCACATGGGGCGGCGCCTCGGAGATGCCGTGGAGCGCCGCAGGGTCCGCGCGCACGTGCCGGTGGCCGAGTCCACGGCGGTGGATCTGGTGATGATGGGCCCGGCCGGCCATCATCGTGAGGCCCCCGACGTGGCCGCCGCGGTGGCCGAGGCCGGTGTGCACGAGGTGACGGTGGACCTGGATGTGACCGTGTGGATCGCATGAGCCGGCGGGTTGTGCACAGTTCGGCTGTGATGGGGATGACGGGAGCACTGTCGTCAGGCAGAATGAGGAGCACAAGCGGCTCACCTGTGGGTTTTCTCTACGTACTGGATGCACGCACTGGATGAGTCGGCGACGAATCGGGGTCAGGAGGAGGCGATCGCATGATCGAATGGTTCGGCGAGAATCTGTGGGCGGCCTGGCTCTCCCTGACCTTCGTCCTCCTCGTGCTCGAGCTGCTGATGCTCGACCTGCTGTTTCTGATGCTGGCCGCGGGGGCGGCCGCCGCGACCACTGTCGCTCTGGCCGGAGGCCCTGGGTGGATGCAGGTGGTCATCGGGTCGGCGACGGCGCTGCTGATGCTCGGCGCAGTGCGCCCTGTCGCGCTTAAGCATCTGAAGAAGGGCTCCCAGGAGCAGCTCACCAATGTGGACCGGATGACAGGCATGGAGGCCCAGCCGCTGGAGACCGTCACCCGGGACGCCGGCCTGGCGGAGGTCGACGGCGACACCTGGACCGCGCGGGCGGCCGGCGACTTCCGCATCGAGCCCGGCATGGCCGCCGTCGTGGAGTCCGTGGACGGTGCCATCGTCTACCTGCGGCCCGCCGCAGGCATCGCCTGGGAGGACCCCGAACCCCGAGAAGCCTGACCGACGGCGCAGAGGCGACCGGTTCGGCAGGACCAGACCACCCCACCGAGAACCACACGAGGAACGGAAACCCCATGGATGTAGCACTTCTCTTCGTCCTTCTGGCGCTCATGGCGCTGGTCGTCATCATCCTGGTGCGCAGCGTGCGGATCATTCCGCAGGCCCGTGCCGGGATCGTGGAGCGCCTCGGCAAATACCAGCGCACGCAGGGGCCCGGACTGACCCTGCTGGTGCCATTCATCGACAGACTCGTCCCCCTGCTGGACATGCGTGAGCAGGTCGTCTCGTTCCCACCGCAGCCGGTGATCACCGAGGACAACCTGGTGGTCTCCATCGACACCGTGGTCTACTTCCAGATCACCGATCCGAAGGCCGCCACCTACGAGATCCAGAACTACATCCACGCCGTCCAGGAGCTCACCACCACGACGCTGCGCAACGTGGTCGGGGGCATGCACCTCGAAGCCGCGCTGACCTCCCGTGACACGATCAACGGTCAGCTCCGCGGTGAGCTGGACAAGGTCACAGGCCGCTGGGGCATCCGCGTGGCCCGAGTGGAGCTCAAGGCCATCGAGCCGCCCCTGTCCATCCAGGACTCCATGGAGAAGCAGATGCGTGCCGAGCGTGACCGGCGTGCCGCGATCCTCACGGCCGAGGGCACCAAGCAGTCGGCCGTGCTGACGGCCGAAGGTGAGCGTCAGGCGGCCATCCTTCAGGCCGAGGGTGAGGCGCAGGCCCGCATCCTGGCCGCCAACGCGGAGGCCCAGGCCATCGAGACCGTCTTCAACGCGGTCCACGACTCCGAGCCGGGCCCCGAGCTTCTCTCCTACCAGTACCTGCAGACCCTTCCGGAACTGGCCAAGGGAGACTCCAACACCATGTGGGTGATCCCCGGCGAGTTCGGAGACGCCCTCAAGGCGTTCTCCGGAACGTTCAGCGGCCAGGCCCAGTCCTCCGACGGGCGTTCTCCTGAGGAGCGCGAAGCTGAGCGTGCTGCCCGCGAGGAGCGACTGCGCGAGCGGCGCGAGCGCCGGGAGCGCGAGGCTCGTGAGCGCAAGGGCAAGCCGGCGATCTCCGATGCCATCGCGGACATGGCCTCCTCGGCCCGGTCCACCTCCGTCACCGACGAGCACCCCCACTATGAGGGCACCCAGGAGATCGAGGAGGAAGCACGGAAGGCACAGAGCGCCGGCTCAGGACGCCGCGCCTCGAGTGCGACGGAGGAGTCCAGCGCGGATGCGCTCAAGCGGGTGGCAGAGACGGCTCCCCCGGAGGCGGATCCGTCCATCGGCTCTGGCCGCGGCATCGGCGATGACTCCGGCCAGCGGTCGTTGCCGCAGAACCCGGAGCCCCCCGCCTACGACCCGTACCAGCAGCCCCAGCCGGGACAGCAGCCGCAGCCCGAGCCGGGCCACCCCCAGGGACAGCAGCCGCCACGGCCTCAGCAGGGGCAGCAGCAGTGGCCGCCGCAGCAGCCGGGTCAGCCGGGTCAGGGTCAGCCGGGAGGCCGGCCGCCGCGCCAGGGCTGAGCCGATCCTCGGCCCGGGGCCGACGGACGCCGGCGGGACTGAGCGGGTGCGTCGCGGAATAACCGCGCCGCACCCGCTGTTGGCCTGTGGGACAACGTGTGTCCCCGTCAGTGGAGGAGAATGCCGATGAGCGACCGCAGTCTGCGCGGAATGCGCCTGGGTGCGCAGTCGATGGAGACCGAGTCGGGTGTGGAGCCTGCTCCGCGTCAGGACGTCGAGTACGTGTGTGAGGACGGCGAGAAGATCACCGTCACCTTCGCCGCCGACGCGGAGGTCCCGGCCACCTGGACCTCGCCCACCGGCAAGGAGGGTGTCCTCGTGGACGGCACCAAGCCGGACGAGACCCCGGAGAAGCCCGTCCGTACGCACTGGGACATGCTTCTGGAGCGTCGTTCCGTGGAGGAGCTCGAGGACATCCTCACCGAGCGGCTCAGGAAGCTGCGCGAGCGCCGCGGCGAGAAGGTCTCCTGACCGGCTCACCCGCCTGAGCGGCTCGACTCACTGTGCAGCGACGTCAGAGGGCCCGTCACCTGGTGGTGACGGGCCCTCTGACGTCGGGACGGGGTTCTCTCACGGACCGGGTCCTCGCACAGATCCCGGCCCTCACGCGGGAGGTTCAGCCCAGGCCCAGACGACCGGCCAGCGTCTGGGCGCGCGCGGCCAGGCCCCAGCGTGTGACGTTGAGCATCGCTTCCACCACGATGTCGGAGCTCATCTTCGAGGCACCCAGCGTGCGTTCCACGAAGGTGATCGGGACTTCCACGATGGTCTTGCGCTGCCGCGCCACACGGAAGGTCATGTCCACCTGGAACCCGTATCCGACCGACTCGATGCTGCCGAGGTCGACGTCCTCCAGCGTGGAACGACGGAAGACGCGGTAGCCGGCCGTGATGTCTCGCACGTCCAGACCCAACATGGTGCGCGAGTACAGCGACCCGGCGCGCGAGATGAGCTCGCGGTGGAACGGCCAGTTGACCACGGCTCCTCCGGGCACCCAGCGCGAGCCGATCACGAGGTCGGCCTCGTCGATCTTCGCGATGAGGTCCGGCAGCTGCTCCGGCTGGTGGGAGCCGTCGGCGTCGAGCTCGATCAGCACGTCATAGCCCTGGTCGAGCCCCCAGCGGAACCCGGCGATGTAGGCGCCGCCCAGCCCGTTCTTCGCGCGCCGGTGCAGCACATGGATCTGGGGATCTTGGTGCCCCATCCGCTCGGCCAGCTGTCCGGTGCCGTCCGGGCTGTTGTCATCGACGACGAGCACGTCAGACTCAGGCACCGCGGCCCGCAGCCGCTGCACCGTGATCGGCAGAGCCTCGATCTCGTTGTAGGTCGGGATGATCGTCAGGATCTTCACGGGTGGCCTCGTGCCCCTTCTGTCTCGTGCGGTCTCATGCCGCGTCCCTGGCAGCCCTGGATTTCCGCTGGGACGGGCGTGGTGCTCGCCGGGGTTCGACGGCACTCGATGTATTGTGCACCCCTCAGGGCGGGATCAGGAATCCTGGGCCCCGGAGTGTCGGGCGTCCGCCGTACCGTGAACTTCGACACCGGAGACCACGGTCGCCCGGAGCCGGGGCAGCGCAGCAGGCTCCGCGGCCGTGCCGAGGAACGGCAGCAGGGGCGTGCGGGCACGCGCATCGGTGCTCCAGGCCGCGGTCCGTGCGTCGGGCGTCTGCACGGCCAACGACTCGACCTCCCAGACGGTGTAGGTGGCCACGGCGCCCGGCGCCAGCTGGGCCGCCAGCCCGGCCGTCCCGGGCCCGAGGCCGTCAGGCGCGGGCAGCGACCGATGGGCCGCGCGGGTCTGCGCATTGAAGGCGGCCCGCACCGACACCGCCGCCTCACTGCGGTGCACATGAGTCGCCACCATGGCCCATGGATCGACGTCGGCACCCGGTGCCACCGACGTCGGGATTCCGGCGCTCAGGGCCAGGCCGAGATGGCCGGGGGCTCGCATCAGCACATGGTGGGCCGTGCCCACCAGCGCCTCCCAATCGGCGCGCCGGGCGGAGTCGAAGTCGACCAGCACGGTCGGTCGGTCAGGGCGCGGCGTGGTCCTGCGCTCCTGGAGGCGTCGGCGGGTGTCGACGACGACGGCGGCCACGGCGTCCGGGGCATGGCCCGCGACGTCGAGCAGCATCTGACGGGATGCTTCAGCCAGGGGGGCAGAGACCTCCACCAGATGGTCGACGATGTGCTCGTGGGTCTCCGGGCTCACTGCAGATCCGGCCGGGAGGACGCCCCCGGAGATCTCGCCCAGGCTCAGTTCGATTCCCACGGGTGCCCCTGCGGCGTCGTCACAGTGCTCCACGAGCGCGATCAGTCGCTGGATCTTCTGTGCAGGGCCCGGGAGCCCTTCCTGACCGGCTCCGCCGTCGGAGGTGGGGACGTCGGCGGCCAGCCCCGTCAGCCGCACCACCGGAAACGCCACCACGGGATGCCAGTACGCGGCCTTGAGGACCTCCACCAGGCGAGTCCGAGTGCCGGGATCACCCTCCAGGGACGCGGTCGTGACGTCGAGGACCAGGCGCAGGGCGCCCTGACCATGGGCGGCGGCCTCGTCCAGGAGCGTCGCCACCGCTGATGCATTCAGGGCTCGCAGGTCGGAGTCGACGCGCCCGACGAAGGCGGGGGCGACCAGACCCCGGTCGAGCTCCTGGCGCTCGTGGTCCCCGCGGATGACGTGCTCGGCCGACTCCGGCGCTCCGATCCAGGAGATCAGGCCGTCCTGCACGAGCATCGCCTCCGCGTAGGGTTCAGCCGTGCTGTGGATCGTGCCGTCGACCAGCAGCCGAGGCACTCCTGCGGCCCGAGGGGCCTGGTCGTCGTGATGTTCGCGGGATCGGGCGTCGTCGGTCTGCCGCCCGGCTGGTGTGCTGCTCATCGCTGTGCTCTCATCCTCACTGCGCGTCATCGTCTGCAGGGTCCTGTCGGAGGAGATCGTGCTCCGTCACGTCATCCTCGGTGCTGTCCAGATCGTCCAGGTCGTCACTGTCGTCCAGGTCGTCACTGTCGTCGGTCTCGTCGATGCCGGGGAGCGTCGCCACCGCAGAGTAGGACACCACTCCCCTGGCGATCAGGTCCACCGCCTCCTGGCAGCGTGCGGCCAGCTTGGCGGAGGTGTGCGGCGCGCGACCGAGCTGATCGAGCGAGTCGATGCACTGTTTCGCCCACCGGACGAAGTCTCCGGCCGCCAGAGGGGAGTCCTCCAGAGCCTGACGCAGGTTCCTGCCGGAGGCCCAGGCGTACATGGGCGGCACCAGACCCAGCTCGGGCGCGGAGGTGGGCTCCAGGTGGTGCTGCTTCTCCAGAGCTTCGAGATCGGCGTGGACGTCGACGGCCGCTCGCACGGCGGAGGTCAGTCCCTTCGTGGGCATCTGCGGCATCGCGCCCTCATCCTCACGCTTCGCCTGGTAGATCAGCACAGTGGAGAAGGCGGCGAGCTCCGCGGCGCTCAGGCGCATCAGGACGCCCTGATGCTGCAGCATCTCGGTGAACAGGTCCCGTTCGCCGTAGATGCGCCGCAGCCGGTGGCCGCGCGGGGTCACCGTGAACTCCACCGCACCCGGAGCATCCGACTCGTCGTGACTGGACGGATCGGCGCTGGACAGTTCGGGGCCGGGCTCGGCGGCTGACTCGGGCAGGGCGGCCGTCTCCAGGTGGCCGAGCTCCACGAGCACTCCGCAGATCCTGTCGAAGGTCTTGGCGATGGAGCCGGTGCGGCGGCTGATCCGCTCCCGGATCTGGTCCGTCTCCCGGCGGAGCTTCCACCACCGCTCCGCCCACCTCGCGTGCTCCTCGCGGTCGCCGCAGCTGTGGCAGGGATGACGGCGCAGCCGTGTCTGCAGCGACTCGACCATCTCCTCATCGGGCTCGTGGACGAACCCGAAGCCCGGCGCGGGAGCGTCGGACCGCGGCGGCACCCGATCGTGCAGCGCGCTGCGCATGCTCGAGGCCAGATCCCGACGGACCTTCGGCACCTTGATCTGCGGCTTTCGGGGCAGGCGGATGCTCGCGAGGACCTCGGGAGGCTGGCTGAAGTCCTCCACGGTGATGCGCCGCAGCTGGCCGGCACCGGTGATGACGCCGGGACGGGGGTCGTGCTCCGGGGCGCTGTGGACCACCAGACACTCCCCCAGCCTGCGCCGCCCGGCCACCTCGATGACGTCACCGGGCTGCAGGGCGGCGAGCACGCGGATCAGCTCGCGACGTCGCTGCCTGCCGCGGGACTTGGCCTGCCCCTTCTGCAGGTCGGTCAGCCGTCGACGAAGCTCGGCGTACTCGCGGAAGTCGCCCAGATGGCACGACATGGCCTTCTCGTAGCCGGCCATCGACGATTCACGCTGGGCGACCTCTCGAGCCAGGCCGACCACCGACCGGTCGGCCTGGAACTGGGCGAAGGAGGACTCCAGGATGGTGCGGGCACGTTCCCGACCGAACTGGGCGGTCAGGTTGACCGCCATGTTGTAGCTGGGACGGAAGCTGGAGTTGAGCGGGTATGTCCGGCGGGAGGCCAGGCCGGCCACCTGGCGTGGGTCCATTCCCGGCTGCCAGACGACGACGGCGTGGCCCTCCACATCGATGCCGCGCCGTCCGGCTCGCCCGGTCAGCTGGGTGTACTCCCCCGGGGTGACGTCCACATGGGACTCCCCGTTGAACTTGTCGAGCTTCTCGAGCACGACGGTGCGTGCCGGCATGTTGATGCCCAGGGCCAGGGTCTCCGTGGCGAAGACCACTTTGAGCAGTCCAGCGGCGAAGAGCTCCTCCACGAGCTCCTTGAACGGCGGCAGCATGCCGGCGTGGTGGGCGGCGACGCCGTTGACCAGGGCCTCCCGGAAGCTGTCGTATCCCAGCACCGAGAGGTCCTCGGCAGGCAGCTCCCACCCCATCTGCTCCACCCGTGAGGCGATCTCGGCCGCCTCCTGCCGGGTGGTGAGCTGGATGCCCGCCTGCAGACACTGCTCGACGGCGGCTTCGCAGCCAGCCCGCGAGAAGATGAACGCGATGCAGGGCAGCAGACCGTCCCGGTCCAACGCGCGGATCATGCGAGGCCGGTTGAGTCGGGCCCGGCCCCGGGAGGAGCCGGAGATCCCGGAGGCCTCGGCGGTCATGTGCCGCGAGGAGCGCCGCTCCGAAGGACGGTGCCTGCGCTGGTCCTGTCGTCCCCGGCCCCGCGACCGGTGCCCGCCGGAGCGACGCGAGGGCGGAGCCTGCTGCCGCTGTGCCAGGCGCTGCAGCTCGGGATTGACCAGCAGCTGGCCACCTGAGGCGGCGTCGTGCTGGTCGTCGTCGGTGATGAACAGGTCGTGGAGCTCATGGTCCACCAGCATGTGCTGCCACAGCGGGACGGGCCGGTGCTCGGAGACCACCACGGCGGTCTCGCCCCGGACCGTGTCCAGCCAGGCCCCGAACTCCTCGGCGTTGGAGACCGTCGCGCTGAGGGCCACCACCTGCACGTGCTCGGGCAGGTGGATGATGACCTCCTCCCACACGGCACCGCGGAACCGGTCCGCCAAGTAGTGGACCTCGTCCATCACCACATGGGCCAGGTTCTGCAGGGCCTCCGAGTCGGCGTAGAGCATGTTGCGCAGCACCTCGGTGGTCATCACCACGATCTGCGCGTCGGAGTTGATGGAGGTGTCCCCTGTCAGGAGGCCGACCCGCTCGGTCCCGTGGTCCGCCACCAGGTCCTGGTACTTCTGGTTGGACAGCGCCTTGATGGGCGTGGTGTAGAACGTCTTGGTGCCCTGGGCCAGGCCCAGATGGACCGCGAACTCGCCGACGACGGTCTTGCCGGCCCCGGTGGGCGCGGCCACGAGGACCGCCTTGCCTGCTTCCAGGTGCCGACAGGCTTCGAGCTGGAACTCGTCGAGCTCGAAGCTCTGCGCCCGGCGGAAGGCGCCCAGCTCGGTCCTGGCTTCCGCTGATCGGCGTCGCGCCTCGGCGTACCGCTCGGCCGGTGAACTCATGGCCCCAGCCTATGGCATCGCCCCTGGTCCGCGGGCATGGTCGGCCCATGCGCCTCGAGAGGAGCCACCCGCCCAGCGCCGTCCAGGGCGTGCGAGTAGGCTGTCGGACGTGCACGTCCACGGCCGCCCCTCCCCCGATCCGGCAGGTTCGGCCCGTCTCGGCGCGCTCTTCCCGCTGCAGGCGGTCGTGCTCGGGGCACTGGTGCCGGCCTTCATCTTCAGCATCGGCATCGGGGCGATGCTGCCGGTCATCGCACCGCATGCGGTCCAGCAGGGCGCTCCGCTCGCGGTCGCGGGAGTCATCGCAGCGATGCTCCCGGTGGGGCAGATCCTCGCCGACATCCCCGCCGGAGCCCTGGCCGCCCGCATCGGGGACCGTCGAGCGATGCTGGCGGCCGGCGGCCTGGCCGGTCTGGGACTGCTCGCCGAGGCCGCGGCCCCCACGCTGGTGACGCTGGGGCTGGCGGTGCTGCTGGTGGGTGCCGCGAATGCGGTGTTCCACCTGGCGCGGCATTCCTACCTCACGGAGATCACCCCGGCTCTGCATCGCGCCCGAGTCCTCTCCACCCTGGGCGGGGTGCATCGCATCGGGCAGTTCGTCGGGCCGTTCCTGGGGGCGGTCGTCCTCCATGCCGGGGACCTGCGGCTGGTCTTCGTGCTGGCGGCTGGGACGGCGGCCGCGGCCACCGTCACCGTGGCGCTGGCTCGACCGGACCCGTCAGCCGAGACTCTGGATGCGCCCGTCGCCGGAGACTCCCGACGCCGTCCCCGGCTGGCCGCCGTGCTCGGTCAGCACCGCAGGCTCCTGCTCACCCTGGGGGCACCTGTGCTGCTGGTGGGCGCGATCCGCGGGGCCCGGCAGCAGGTGATTCCGCTCTGGGGCGAGCACATCGGCCTGGATCCGGCGACCATCTCGATCATCTTCGGGATCGCCGGCGGCATCGACATGCTGCTGTTCTACCCGGCGGGGAAGATCATGGACCGGTTCGGCCGTCTGTGGATCGGGGTCCCGGCCATGATCACCCTCGGCGTGGCCATGGCGCTGGTCCCGTTGACGCACAGCACGACCCAGATGGTCTGGGTGGCCGTGGCACTCGGTCTCGGCAACGGTCTGGGGTCCGGGATCATGATGACCGTCGCCTCCGATGTCGCGCCGTCGCAGGGGCGGCCCCAGTTCCTGGGGGCCTGGCGGCTCTTGCAGGACCTGGGCATCGCCGCGGGCCCGCTGATCGTGGCCTCCGGAGCGGCTCTGGGCTCGTTGGCGGCGGGCATCTGGGTGGCGGCCACGATGGGCCCCTGCGCCGCCGGCGCCCTGCAGCGTTGGCTGCCGCAGTGGTCAGTGCATGCGAACCGGACCACTCGGCGGCGGGCAGGGCTGTCGGCGGATCAGCGGTGATGCTCCGGGAGCGGTCCGGGTGCGAGCTCAGTGCGGGGCGCTGACCGATTCGATCCGGGGTGCGGAGGTGGAGGAGCGCACCACCAGGTCATAGGGGAGGTCGGCGTCGGCGTCGTCGGTGGGCAGCGCCTCGGTGCCCTCGATCAGCTCCAGGATCTCCCGTGCTGCACGGCCTCCCTGACCCAGCGGATGCTGATCCACCGTGGTGAGTCCGAAGAGGGGGCCCAGGTCATGGCCGTCGATGCCGATCACCGAGACGTCTCCGGGGACCTCCAGGCCCAGGTCGCGGGCCGCCAGCAGTGCTCCGATGGCCATCTCGTCGGAGAAGGCCACCACCGCGGTGGGGGCAGATGTTGAGCGGCCCAGCACGGACTTCGCCGCTCGATGACCGCCTTCCACCGTGAAGTCCGCAGTCACGCACAGCTGCCGATCCGCTGAGAGTCCAGCCTCTGCCAGTGCATCACGGAATCCGTTCTCCCGCCGCGCCGGCACATGGAAGTCGCGGTTGAAGCTGGCCTCTGCTCCGATGCGGCCGATCCTCCGGTGGCCCAGACGCAACAGGTGCTCCACGGCGAGGTGGGCGACGCCGTGGTCGTCGATGGCCCGGCCGGGCAGGCGGGGGTTCGATCCGCCCAGCGTCAGCACAGGAATGCCGAGACCCGTGAGCTGGTCGATCTCGTCGGCGTCGAGCTCCATGGCCACCACGATGAGGCCGTCCACGCGTCGCCGGCGGAGGAACGAGGAGAAGATCTCCTGTCGGACCTGGGCGTCGTCGGTGACGTTGTAGAGCGTGAGATCGTAGCCGCGACGGCTGAGCTCCTCGGAGATCCCGGTGAGCACCGTGGAGAAGAACCAGCGGTGCAGATCCGGCAGCATGACCCCGATGTTGCGGGTCCGCCCGGAGGCCAGGCTGGAGGCAGCCGAGGACACCACGTAGCCGAGCTCATCGGCCACCTGGAGGACCTTCTGCCGCGTGGCCGGCGAGACATGGCCTCGTCCGCTGAGCGCGCGAGAGACGGTCGCGGACGACACTCCCGCCGCGCGGGCGACCTCATCGATGCTGACCACGGTGGCGATTCCTCAGATCAGGGGGACGTTCTCCGGCGAGACCAACCATACAACGGCGTCCTGCGGCAGCAGGGGCGCTCGGTCCTCCCGGTCCGGAGCGCCGGACTCGGCGACCAGCTCGGTGCTGGACGCCAGGACGTGGCGCCCGGGCGGCAGCGGGATCGGCGTGGCGCCGAAGTTCGCGAGCACGACGACGTCCTGGTTGCTCAGCGCCAGGACATCTTCGCTCTGCCCCTCAGCGACCCCGGGCAGCTCGCCCGGATCGAGCCAGCGCAGCGTCCCCTCCCCCAGGCCGTGGGCGCGACGGACCTCCAGCAGGCGCCGATACAGCGACAGCGTCGAGCCGGCGTCGTCGCGCTGACAGTCGCGGGCGAACGTCCCCCAGCCCTCCGGCTGAGGCAGCCAGGAACGGCCCGAGGAGCTGAAGCCCGCCGCCGGCGCATCCGACTCCCAGGGAATCGGCACGCGGCATCCGTCCCGGCCGTACCGTTCGCCGCGGGTGCGGAACCATGTGGGATCCTGCCGGGCCTCGTCAGGGATGTCGAGCACCTCCGGCAGGCCCAGCTCCTCACCCTGGTACAGGTAGGCCGAGCCGGGCAGCGCCAGCATGAGCGCCGTGGCGGCGCGCGCCCGGCGGAGGGCATGCTGCGGCTCGGGCAGTCCGGGGAAGTCCGGACCGATGCCCGTGCCCTGCGGGTTCTCCGCCGTGAGTCCCAGACGGGTGGCGTGCCGGACGACGTCGTGATTGGACAGCACCCACGTGCTGGGCGCACCCACCGCGCCGAAGGCACGCAGCGAGTCGTCGATGATCCTGCGCAGGGCCGCCGGCTCCCAGGGAGTCTCGAGGTAGTGGAAGTTGAAGGTCTGGTGCATCTCGTCGGGGCGGACCCATAGGGCCGTCTTCTCGATGGTGGAGACCCAGGCCTCACCGCACAGGGCGCGGTCGCCGTCATACTCGGCCAGCAGCCGGTGCCAGTCTCGGTAGATCTCGTGGACGCCAGGCTGCTCCCAATACGGCGCGGGGGCGCCGTCGCCGCCCATGGAGGCCGCCTCCGGATTCGGGCTCCAGTCGGGGAAGGAGGGGTCCTTGACCATGCCGTGGGCGACGTCCACGCGGAAGCCGTCGACGCCGCGATCGAGCCAGAAGCGCAGGATCCGGCGGAACTCCTCCCGGACCTCCTCATTCTCCCAGTTGAAGTCCGGCTGGCTCGAGTCGAACAGATGCAGGTACCACTGGCCGGGGCTGCCGTCCTCCTCGGTGACGCGCGTCCACGCCGGTCCGCCGAAGATCGAGTCCCAGTTGGTGGGCGGCTGGTCACCGCCGGGACCGCGTCCGTCCCGGAAGATGTAGCGGGCCCGCTCGGCTGATCCCGGTGCTGCCCGGAGCGCCTCCTGGAACCAGGGGTGCTGGTCCGAGGAGTGGTTGGGGACCAGGTCCACGATGATCCGGATCTCGCGGGCATGGGCGGCGGCGAGCATCTCGTCGAAGTCCGCCAGCGTGCCGAAGAGCGGATCGACGTCGCAGTAGTCGGCCACGTCGTAGCCGGCGTCCTTCTGGGGCGAGACCATGAACGGGCTGAGCCAGAGCGCGTCGACGCCGAGGTCGGCCAAGTCGTCCAGCCGCCGAGTGATGCCGCGCAGATCCCCCACTCCGTCGCCGGAGGCGTCCGCGAAGGACCGCGGGTAGATCTGGTAGATGACGGCGGTCCTCCACCACTCGGGGGCGGTGAGAGTCTGCGTGGTGTGGCGTGCGTCATGGCGGGTCTGCATGCTGACACTGTACTGGCAAGCGTTTGCAATTCGCATCTCGACATCTCTTCAGCGATCTGGGCGTCACAGGATTGCCGGCGACCAGGCTTGCACTGGAAGGTGACCTGCTTCATACTGGAAGCGCTTGCAGTGAGATGGCCCACGAGCTGTCTCCTTTCACCGCACCTGTCATGCCACATCGACGATCAGAGGACACACCATGAGGGCGAACTTCACCCGAGCCCGCGGCGCCGGCGCCGCGCTGGCCGCCAGCGCGCTGCTGCTCACCGCCTGCGGCGCTGACGAGCCCACCACCGACGGAGACGGCGAGAACGAGGCGCTGGAGGCCACGGGAAGCCTCACCGTCTGGGTCGACGCCGACCGCGCCGACGTGCTCGGCGACGCCGCCGCCGACTTCACCGACGACACCGGCATCGACGTCGAACTGGTCCAGCAGGACTTCGGAGACATCCAGGACCAGTTCGTCTCCCAGGTTCCCACCGGAGAAGGCCCGGACATCGCCGTCGGTGCCCACGACTGGCTGGGCACCCTGGTCACCAACGGGGTGGTGGCCCCCATCGAGCTGGGCGACGCCGCCGCCGACTTCCAGGACGTCGCCCTGGAGGCCTGGACCTATGAAGGCAACGTCTACGGCCTGCCCTACTCGATCGAGAACATCGCGATGCTGCGCAACGCGGAGCTCGCCCCGGAGGCGCCGGACACCTATGACGACATGATCGCCATGGGCCAGGACGCCGACGTCGACTACCCGTTCCTGGTGGGTCTGGACCCCACTGAGGCTGACCCCTACCACCTCTACCCGTTCCAGATGTCCTTCGGCGCTCCGGTGTTCGGCACCGACGCCGACGGCTCCTATGACGCCGACGACCTGCAGATCGGCAACGACGGTGGACTCGAATTCGCCGACTGGCTCGCCGAGCAGGGCGCAGAAGGTCTGATGAACACCAACATCGACGGAGATCTCGCGCGCGAGAACTTCATCGATGGGAACACCCCGTTCCTGCTCACCGGGCCGTGGAACGTCCCCGCCGCACTGGAGGCCGGCATCGACCTCGAGGTGGACCCGGTCCCCTCCCCCGGCGGTGAGGACGCTGCGCCCTTCGCCGGCGTGCAGGGCTTCTTCCTCTCCGCCCAGAGCGAGAACGTCGTGGCCGCCACCACCTTCCTGACTGAGTACATCGGTTCCGCCGAGGTGCAGACCGCGCTCTACGAGGTCGGCGGCCGTGCCCCGGCCCTGACGGAGTCCTTCGATGCGGCGCTGGCCGATGACGAGATCGTCGCCGGGTTCGGCGAGGTCGGCGCCGAGGCCGTGCCGATGCCCAACATCCCCGAGATGGGCGCCGTCTGGGAGTTCTGGGGCACCACCCAGGGTGCGATCCTCAACGGTGACGGCGACCCCGCTGAGCTCTGGGAGGACATGGCCGAGGACATCGCCGGAGCCATCGACTGATCCCTGATGACCACCACCACTCCCGCTCCCGGCCAGACCCCGCCGTCGCTCCCGACACGCGGGCCCTCTTCCGGCGGCTCCTCACAGCGGAGGCGGAGTCGGCGTGCCCAGCGCATCGCCGACACCGCCTCCGCGGGGTGGAAGCTGCTGGTGTTCAAGATCCTCGTCCTGGGTGTGCTCAACGCCCTGGGCGTCTATGCGGCGCTCGTGCTCTACGCCAGCGGCCGCCCCGTCATCGCCGCGCTCGTCGTCGCCGCAGGGATCTTCATCTCCTGGGTATACTTCCGACGCGGTGGCCTGCCGGTAAAATACCTCCTGCCCGGAGTCGCGTTCCTGCTGATCTTCCAGATCTTCATGGTGCTCTACTCCGGCTACGTGGCCTTCACCAACTATGGGACCGGCCACAACAGCTCCAAGGACGACGCGGTCCACGCGATCATGCTGCAGAGCCAGGAGCGCGTCCCGGACTCCCCCACCTACCAGCTGGCGGTGGCCGAACGTTTCGGCGAGCTGTCCTTCGTGGTGACCGACCCGGCCGGCGACGTGTTCATCGGTGCTGAGGAGCAGCCGCTGGAGGCCGTCGACGGCGCCGTGCTCGACGCCGGCGTGGTGGTCGACGTCCCCGGTCATGACGTCCTGGACTTCGCCGAGGTGCTTCAGCGCCAGGGCGAGATCACCCAGTTGGCGGTCCCCTTCAGCGAGGACCCCAACGACGGGATGCTCCGCACCCAGGACGCCCGCTCGGCCTACCTGTACACCTCCCGCTACGTCTACGACGTGGACGCCGACACCATGACGAACTCCGAGACCGGCACTGTCTATGCCGACGTCGGAGACGGCGCCTTCACGTCGTCGGCCGGCGAGCAGCTGATGCCCGGCTGGCGGATCCACGTCGGCATGGACAACTTCGTGCGCGCCGCCACCGAACCGGCCATCCGCGGACCACTGATCTCGGTGACGATCTGGACGTTCGCCTTCGCCTTCCTCTCCGTGGCGACGACCTTCGTGCTCGGGCTGTTCCTGGCGATCGTCTTCAACGACCCGCGGATGCGCAGTCGCAGGTACTACCGGCTGATCATGATCCTTCCCTACGCCTTCCCCGGATTCCTCTCGGCGCTGGTGTGGGCCGGAATGCTCAACCAGGAGTTCGGCTTCGTCAACAACGTGCTCTTCGGCGGCGCCAGATCCCCTGGCTGACGGATGCCCTGCTGGCGAAGGTCTCCATCCTGCTGGTGAACCTGTGGCTGGGCTTCCCCTACATGTTCCTGGTGTGCACCGGAGCGCTGCAGGCGATACCCGACGACCTCACCGAGGCGGCGCAGATGGACGGGGCCCGTCCGTTCCAGGCGTTCCGCCTGATCAAGCTCCCCCTGCTCCTGGTGTCCTTGGCCCCGCTGCTGATCTCGGCCTTCGCGTTCAACTTCAACAACCTGACTCTGGTGTACATGCTCACCGGGGGCGGGCCGCGGAACCTCGATGCCGACATCAACGTGGGCGCCACGGACATCCTGATCACCCTGGTGTACAAGGTCGCCTTCGTGGGCGCCGACCGGGACTACGGTCTGGCCAGCGCCTTCGCGATCCTGATCTTCCTGCTGGTGGGGACCGTCTCGGTCATCGCCTTCCGGCAGACCAAATCGCTCGAGGAGCTGAACTGACATGTCCGTGCAGACCTCAGCCGGCACGACCACCGTGCCGGCCGCAGAGCCCCGGCTCGTCCGGACCAAGCGTCCCTTCCGCGTCTGGATGCGCCAGACCGGCTGGCGTCACCTCGTCGGCGCCGGAATCGTCGTGTTCTCCGTGTTCCCGCTGGTCTATGTGTTCTCCGCCTCGCTGAACCCCGGCGGCACGCTGATCACGGCGAACACCCTGTTCGGAAACCTCAGCCTGGACAGCTACATCGACCTGTTCAACCGACCTCAGCAGCCGTATGCGGCCTGGTTCGGCAATACGCTGTTCATCGGCCTGACAGCCTCCGCGGGCAGCGTGCTGCTGGGGGCGCTGGCCGCCTACGCGTTCTCCCGGATGCGGTTCACCGGGCGACGCGTGGGCCTCATCACGTTGCTGCTGGTGCAGATGTTCCCCCAGCTGCTGGCCATGGTGGCGATCTTCCTTCTGATGCTCGCCATCGGCGACGTCTTCCCGGCGATCGGTGTCAACAGTCAGCTGGGTCTGATCATGGTCTACCTCGGCGGAGCATTGGGAGTGAACACGTACCTGATGTACGGGTTCTTCAACACGATCCCCCAGTCCATCGATGAGGCGGCGCGCATCGACGGGGCCGGTCACGCCCGGATCTTCTTCACGATCATCCTGCCGCTGGTCTCCCCCATCCTGGCTGTGGTGGCGCTGCTGTCGTTCATCGCGACCACCAACGACTTCGTCGTGGCCTCGGTGCTGCTCATCGATCCGGAGAAGCAGACCCTGGCTGTGGGCCTCTACCAGTTCATCTCTCAGGAGACCTCGCAGAACTGGTCGATCTTCGCCGCCGGCGCCGTGCTGGCCGCGATCATCCCGGTGGCGCTGTTCCTGGCCCTGCAGAAGTACATCATCGGCGGCCTGACCGCCGGCAGTGTGAAGTGAGGACTCGTGACCGTCTCCCCCGTGCCGCGTCCCCTCCCCCACCATGACGGGTCCCCGCTCCACGTCTCCGAGGACGCCCCGGCGCTCGGGGACGTGGTGCGGCTGCGCCTGCGCGTTCCCACGACGTGGGATCCGCTGGTCTCTGTGACCGTGCGATCCAACCCAGACCGCGAGCCGGTCTGGGACGAGGCCGTCCTCCTCGGGGAGGCCGGAGGCTGGCAGTGGTGGGAGGCGACGGTCACCGTCCACAATCCCCGCCACGGGTACCGGTGGCTGCTGCGGCAGCACGATGGAGCCGTCCGCTGGCTCAACCAGGCCGGTCTGCACGCCGGAGAGGTGCGCGACGTCGACGACTTCGTCCTGCTGGCCACCCCTCCGGCGCCGAGCTGGCTCGCGGAGTCGGTGATGTACCAGATCTTCCCCGATCGCTTCGCCCGGTCCGCGGCTGCGGACGGACGTCCCACCCCGGACTGGGCGATCCCCGCCGCCTGGGAGGACCCCGTGGATCCGGTCATGCCCGCCCGGACCCAGCAGCTCTACGGCGGCGACCTGGACGGGGTCGTAGAGAAGCTCGACCACCTGGCGGACCTCGGCGTGGATCTGCTGTACCTGACCCCGATCTTCCCCGCGGCCTCCAACCACCGGTACGACGCCGCCAGCTTCGACCACGTGGACCCGCTGCTCGGCGGCGACGACGCCTATGTGCGGCTCGTGCAGGCCGCCCACGCCCGCGGAATGCGGGTGATCGGCGATCTCACCACGAACCACTCCGGAGAGCGGCATGAATGGTTCCAGACGGCGCTGGCCGATCCCGAGTCTCCGGAACGGACGTACTACTACTTCACCGAAGATGAGGAGAACGGGCGGTCCGTCAGCGCCGAGGACCCGGGCTATGAGGCGTGGCTGGGCGTCCCCTCGCTGCCGAAGTTCGACTGGTCCTCCCAGGAGCTGCGGAAGCGCTTCATCCAGGGGCGCGACTCCGTGGTCGCACGTTGGCTGCTCCCGCCCTTCGAGGCCGACGGGTGGCGCATCGACGTCGCCAACATGACCGGACGCCTGCGCGACGTGGATCTGAATGCCCAGGTGCGGCAGATCATGCGCCGCACCATGGAGGAGATCGACCCCGACACGGTCCTGCTCGCGGAGTCCACCAACGACGCCACCGAGGACCTGCAGGGGGACGCCTGGCACGGGGCCATGACCTATCCGGCCTTCACCCGGCCGCTGTGGTCCTGGCTGAGTGAGCCCACCGGGGAGCCCTGGACGACCGCCCAGGACGAGCAGGTCGTGGAGCCCTGGTTCTTCGGTCAGCCGCTGGGCGGCATCCCGAGGGCCACGGCGGCGGAGTTCGCCGAGGCGGTCACCCGGTTCACTGCGGGGATCCCCTGGCGCATCCGGCTGGGGAACATGCAGCCGCTGAACACCCATGACACCGCCCGGTTCGCCACCCACGCCGCCGACGGCGCCATGCCGCTGGCCCTGGGCCTGGCGATGACGCTGCCCGGCGTCCCCGTGCTCTTCGCCGGGGACGAGTTCGGTCTCACCGGGGCCGACGGGGAGACCAGCCGCACGCCGATGCCCTGGGGAGCCGAGGCGGACCCCCCGGTCGCCGAGCGGCTGTCCCTGTGCCGACGGCTCGTCCGGCTGCGCCGCGGGCATCAGGTGCTCGCCCGCGGCGGGATGCGGTGGCTCCACACCGACGATGACGCCGTCGTCTTCCTGCGCGAGTCGGCCTCCGAGACCCTGCTCGTCGTGGCGACCATGGGCGACCGCATCTGGGAGTCCTCCCGGGAGGCGGTCCCGGGACTGGTCGCCGAGGAGGGTCTGGGCACCGACGACGTCTCACGCGTGTTCGGAGAGGCTCAGCTGAGACTCGGCGCTGACAGGGTGCGGGTCTCCGCCCCGGCCCGCACGTTCACCGTGTGGCGGCTTCCCGGAGTGCCTGTGCCCGGAGAGGCTGCCGTCATGAGCTCCGCTGATGCTCAGGAGAAGTCCAGGTTCCGTTCATAGTGTGGCAGGGCTCACCGGGGCTGAAGGCACCGGGGGCGGCCCTGCACCGCACCCAAGGAGAACGACCCTGTCGATGCAGTTGGACATCCTGGGCCCGATCCGGGTCTGCCACGAGGATCGGAGTCCGGTGGTCCTCACCGGCCTCCAGGGGCTGCTGCTGGCCATGCTGGTGGCGGCCCGCGGACGCCCTGTCCCCACGGACCGACTCCTCGACGCGATGTGGGGAGACAACCCCTGCCCCCGGGCGGCCCACCGCCTGCAGACCCATGTGCACCGGCTGCGCCGCACACTCGGGGGCCCCGACGTGCTGCAGGCGGTGGGCGGCGGCTATGTGCTGCAGGTGCCGCCGGGCGCCACGGATGTGGAGCGGTTCGAGAACCTGATCGATGAAGCCGCCGTGACGGCCGATGCGGACCCGCGCCGCGCGCAGGAGCTGCTGGGTCAGGCCTGCGGACTGTGGCGGGGACGACCCTTCGACGGGCAGACCGGCGCCGGGCTCAGCATCGAGGCGCAGCGACTCGACGGACTGCGGCTGACCGCGCGGGAGAGGCTGAACGCGGCGCGCCTGGCCTGCCGAGAGCCGGAGGCGGTGATCGAGGAGGTCCCTTCGCTCATCGCCGAGCATCCCCTGCGGGAACGGCTCTACGAGCTGCTGATGGCCGCTCATGCCCTGCAGGGCCGGCCCGCTGAGGCCCTCGAGGTGCACCGGCAGGCCCGCCATCGGCTGGCCGAGGAGCTCGGACTCGACGTCGGCCCTGGTCTGCGTCGGCTCCAAGAGCAGGTGCTCCGTGGAGGGGCGCCGGCGCCGGAGACCTTCCTCACTCCCCGTCGGTCTCCTGCCCCGGCCGCCGGTGCCCCCGCAGCTGGCGTCTCTGCAGCTGGTGGCTCTGTGACCGATGTCTCTGTGACCGGTAGCGCCTCAGGTCGCGCGGCCACGTCCGGCGCGGTCCCTCCCCCGGCACAGCTGCCGGCGCCACCCCGCGGCTTCCACGGTCGGGAGGAGCTGCTCGCCCGGTTGGACGAACTGCTGGGCGCCGCGCCCGCAGGGGCGTCAGAGGCCGCTCCGGGCGACGCCGCCGGGTCCGGATCGTGGCACTCACGGGAGGCGGCGGCACCGGCAAGACCGCACTGGCTCTGCACTGGGCCCACGGGGCTGTCACCGACTTCCCCGACGGGTGCCTCTACGCCGATCTGCGGGGCTTCGGTCCGGAGGCTCCCCTGGATCCTTCTCGCATGCTCGCATGGTTCCTCATCGCGCTGGGTGTGGACGCCGCCGGTGTTCCGGCCTCTCGCGCAGAGAGATCCTCACTCCTGCGCTCACTGACGAGCTCCCGTCGCATGCTCATCGTGCTCGACAACGCCCGCGATGCCGACCAGGTCCGTCCTCTGCTGCCCGGGTCGCCTCGCTCCGCGGTGCTGGTCACCAGCCGAGCCGACCTTCGACCTCTGGTGCTCCACGACGGCGCCCATCAGCTGACGGTCCCTCTGATGTCCCCGGCGGAGTCCCGCGCGCTGCTGGGCGGGACCCGTGGCCCCCGTCCCTCCGAGGAGCTGCGGGACTCCCTGGCGGAGGCCTGCTCCCATCTGCCGCTGGCCCTGCGGATCATGGATGAGCGGCTGCGACTGGAGACCGTCGAGACGGCCCCCGCCCTCCTGCGGGACCTCCAGGATGAGAGGCTGAGGCTCGACCTGCTGGACTCCGGGGATGAGGCGACCTCGGTGCGCACGGTCTTCTCCTGGTCCTGTCAGCGACTCTCCACCTCCTCGGCCCGTCTGTTCCGACTGCTGGGGACGGCCCCCGCCCGGTGGCTGGACGTCCCGGCCGTCGCGGCGCTGGCCGGACTGGGACCGGCCGAGGCGCGCCGTGGGATCGAGGAGCTCGACAGGGCCTGGTTGCTGGAGAGTCTGGAGACGGACCATGTCCGACAGCATGATCTGCTGCGTGACTATGCCGCCGAACTGGCGGAGGAGCAGGAGAGTCCTGAGGAGATCCGGGCGGCGTTCGATCGGCTCTGCTCCCATCTTCTGACCGTCACGGCCGCCGCCGTGCGGTCGGTGACGCGACCGCAGGCCTCAGAATCTGCTGAAGCTGTGGAGCCTGCTGAACCCGGCGCCTCTGGTGCGCCGGCCGCCTCAAGCAGGCCGGCGGAGCGGTTCGACGACCCTCAGGCGGCGGAGGACTGGCTCGCGCGGACCATCGACACCCTCGCCCTCGTCGCAGATCGGGCTGCCGACACCGGGCCCCGCTGGTTTCCGACCGAGCTGGCACGTCTGCTGGATCGTCACCTGGATGATCGACGTCAGCTGGACTGCGCCCACCGCCTCCACCGGGCTTCGGCCACTGCGGCGCGACGCATCGGCGAGCTCGAGGCCGAGGCCCATGCCGAGCTCGGGCTCGCCGTGGTCGCGCTCCGGCGGAGTCGGCGGAGCGAGGCTGAACCGCATCTGGAGCGGGCGATGGCGCTGTTGGAGGAGGTCCACGACCCGGTGTGGCCGGAGACCGGGCCGTCGAGCTGAGCGGCGACCCTCGGTGCCTGTCAGAGGGCTCTCGTACCCTCCCTTTGTATTCGAAGATGTGTTCGAACTACGATGGAGGGGACGTACGGCGGCGCCTCTGCCCTGACCGCCGCCCGCGTCTCTTCCCATCGTCAGCGAACACTGCACCTGTGCGCCTCCGGGCGCTGGATCAAGGGAGTAGAGCTGATGAGCCCCACCTCGACCACCCCCGCCCTGCCCGGCGTCGTCCGCCTCCTGGCCCCGGAGGAGGGCCGGCGTCTCGCCGCAGCTCGGCATCGGGCGGCGGAACGCCTGGACTCTTCAGACGCCGCAGGACACCGGTCCCCTGCTGACGTCGACGGCATGCGCCCCCCTGCCTCGGCCGCGCAGCATCTGAGCACCCAGCATCTGAGCACCCAGCGTCTGAGCACCCAGCTGACGGTGGAATGTGACGACGCTGAGATCCCCCGGCGACTCTGTTGGCGAGACCGCTGGCATGTCGTGGTGGAGGATCCGGTCCGCTGGTTCGAGCGGCGCCGCTGGTGGTTGGAGGACTCCCGCGCGGAGCGCGGGCGCGGACCGGGCGTGGTCGACCATGAGATCTGGCGCCTCCAGATCCGCCTGGAGGCGGCCCCCCGTGCCATGCCGCGCACTGTCGACCTGAGTCGGCACACCGGGTCGGGACGATGGCGGCTGCTGAGGGTCCACGATGTGGCGGCCTGAGCCGTCCGTCCCGGCCGCCGGATCCCGGAGATTCCACTGATGGGCGGCTTCGTGCATCTCGACGTGGCCACCGCCTACAGCGCCCACCACGGTGCCAGCTGGCCGGAGGACCTGGTGGCGGCCGCGGCGGCCGACGGCGCCGGAGCCGCCACCTGCGTGGATCGGGACGGTCTCTACGGGGCGGTCAAGCATGTCATCGCCTGTCAGGGCCATGGCGTCGCTCCGATTCTCGGGGTGAACCTTCCGGTCGCCGAGGAGCGTCCCGACGGCGGCCTGGAGGAGCGTGGACGGGTGGTCCTGCTCGCCCACGGCTCAGCGGCAGGCTACTCCGCCCTGTGCCGGGCGGTCTCCGCCGCTCATCTGCAGGACCGCGGGGCGGGGCCTCGGCTCCCCCTGGCCCGTCTGGTGGAGCTCGCCTGCCCGGAGGGGCCCCGGGCGATCGCCGGGCAGGCTGAGCCGGCCCTGTTCGTGCTGCTGGGCCCGGAGAGCGACGTGGGCGTGGCGGCGGCCTCTCGTCGCTATGCCCAGGCGCGGCGTCTGCTGCGCGGCTGGGTCTCCACGCTGGGTGCGGGGACGCTGCGGGTCGAAGTGGTCTCTCATCTGGCGCCTCCCGGAGAGCCGCTCTCCACCGCCCATGCTGCGCGGATGCTCGCCGTCGCGGAGGACTGTGCGGTGGCTCCCGTGCTGACCAACATGGTGCGCTTCCTGCATGAGGACGATGCCACGACCGCCGACGTCCTCGACGCCGTCCGGGTGCTCTCCAGCCTGCAGGTCACGGAGACCCTGCAGCCCAACGGGCAGGGCTGGCTCAAACCTGCCTCCATGATGGAGCGGATCGCTGAGGAGATCTGCACGTCCAGCACGGCCGCCCGCATCGGGGCCGTGGAGCTGCTGGAGCGCACTCGGGCGCTGGCGCAGCGCTGCCTGCTGGACCCGGAGGCCCATATGAGCTTCGGGGCCCCGAAGGTGCCTGAGGCGCGAGTCATCGGGCTGGGGGTCTCAGGACGGTGCACAGACCCCCAGCGGGAGCTCGCCCAGCGGTGCGAAGCGGGACTGACCGCCCGCTATCCCCGGCAGTCCCCCGCCGAGGCGGCGGCGCTGCGCGACCGCCTCGAGCATGAGCTGAGGATCATCGAGGACCTCGGCTTCGCCAGCTACTTCCTCACCGTCGCCGAGGTGGTGGACATGGTCGAGCAGATGGGGGTGCGGGTCTCCGCCCGCGGCTCCGGGGCATCCTCACTGGTGAACCATCTGCTGCGGATCAGCGCCGTGGACCCGATCGAGCATGAGCTGGTCTTCGAGCGCTTCCTCTCCCGAAGGCGCTCGACCCTTCCGGACATCGACATCGACGTCGAGTCCGCCCGACGCCATGAGGTCTATCACCGCATCGTGGAACGCTTCGGAGCGGAGCGCACCACGTTGATGAGCATGCAGAACAGCTACCGGATCCGTGGGGCGGTGCGCGACGCCGGCCTCGCCCTGGGGCTTCCCGAGGAGGAGATCGCGCAGATCGCCGAGACGATGTGGCGCTTCCCGGCACGTCAGTTCCGTGAGGCGCTGGCAGAGAAGCCGGAGCTGCGTGCCCTGGCCGCCCGCCTGGACTCCGAACGGGAGCAGGGCCGGCAGCAGCTGGACCTCCTGGTGGACCTCACCGAGCGGCTGGACCGTCTGCCGCGCCACATCTCCACCCATCCGTGCGGGATCATCCTGGGTGATCAGCGGCTGCTGGACCTCACTCCGGTCCAGCCCTCGGGGGTGGACGGTCTGCCGATGAGCCAGTTCGACAAGCACGACATGGACCCCATGGGCTTCCTGAAGCTGGATGTGTTGGGCGTACGTATGCAGTCCACCATCGCCCATGCCCTGCAGGAGATCCGCCGCACCACCGGGGAACGGATCGACCTGGAGTCGGTGGACCGCGATGATCCGGACACCTACCGACTCATCCAGTCCACCCACACCCTGGGCTGCTTCCAGATCGAATCCCCCGGGCAGCGGGAGCTGGTCGGCAAGCTGGTCCCGGAGCGGCTGTCCGACCTGGTGGTGGACATCTCGCTGTTCCGGCCGGGCCCGATGGGCTCGGGCATGGTGACCCCGTACCTGGAGCGACGGCACGGCTTTGAGCAGGTGCGGTTCCCTCACCCGGACCTGGCGCCGGTGCTGTCCGAGACCCATGGGGTGGTGATCTTCCATGAGCAGGTGCTGCGGATCCTGGACCGGATGACCGGCTGCGGGCTCGACCGCGCCGACGAGTTCCGGCGTGCCCTGGGCGGGCCGGAGGAGGATGCCGTAGAGACGTTCTTCCGCAGCCGGTCGGCACGACGGGGGTACTCCCCCCGAGGTTGTCGATGAGGTGTGGGAGATCCTGGCAGGCTTCGGCTCCTTCGGATTCTGCAAGGCCCACGGGGCGGCGTTCGCCGTGCCCACTTTCGAGTCGGCCTGGCTGAAGACCCATCACCCGGCGGCCTTCCTGGCCGGGCTCTTCGAGCATGATCCGGGGATGTACCCGCTGCGGCTGCTGGTGGCTGAGGCCCGCCGCCTGGGTGTGCCGCTGCTGGGCATGGACGTCGACCGCTCCACCGAGCACTACGTGCTCGAGCCGACTCCGTCGCGGAGCCCCCGCGGGGAGCACACCCTGGGCATCCGCATGGCGCTGACCAGTCTCTCGGGCATCAGCGAGGCGGAGGTCCAGCGGATCGTGGAGGCCCAGCCCTTCGACTCCCTGGCGGACCTGCGGGACCGGGCCCGTCCGAAGCGCCCCACGTTGCGCGCGCTCGCCCAGGTGGGCGCGCTGGACTCTCTGATGCCCGGCGGTCGACGGCGCCGGGGCGATCTCGTCGCCTCCGTGGTCGAGCGCACCCGCACGGCGTCCTCCCCGAGGCGGCGCGAAGTGGTGGGGCAGCTGCCCCTGCCGATGGCCGACGTCGAGGTCTCCGCCCTGCCGCAGAAGCATCCGGAGCCGAGCCGGGAGGAGCTGATCAGCGATGAACTCCTGCTGACCAGCATCGACGTCACCGGTCATGTGATGGAGACCCATCGGCACACGATGGACCGTTTCGGTGTGACCCGGGCGGAGGACCTGCTGACGCTGCGCAGCGGCTCCACCGTCCGGGTGGCCGGCATCCGGGTGGCCACCCAGACGCCTCCGATGGCCAGCGGACGGCGGGTGGTGTTCATCAGCCTCGACGACGGCACCGGCTGTGCCGACGTCGCCTTCTTCGACGAGGCGCAGGGCAATGCCGGGGAGATCCTGTTCACCGCCCAGCTGATGCTGGTGGAGGGCACGATCCGCCGCACCGGGCCCCGGGCGGTGAACATCCAGGCCCACGAGGCGTGGGATCTGCGCCGCGAGGACCACGTGGAGCAGCTGTCCCGACGTCGCGCGCCGCAGGCCGCCCGCTCGACTCAGCCGGTCCGGACCGGCTCCAGATCCTCGGCCTCCTCATCGGTGAAGAGGCGGGAACGGATCATGAACCGATGACCGGTGGGCCCCTCGATGGAGAATCCTGCACCGCGGCCTGCGGTGACGTCGATCGTGATGTGGGTGTGCGACCAGTACTCGAACTGCGCCCGGGAGATCCACACCGGGACGGGTTCGCCCGTGCCGGCGTCGAGCTCTCCGAGCAGGACGTCCGACGATCCGGTCAGGAACGTCCCCTGCGTGTAACACATGGGGGCGGAGCCGTCGCAACAGCCACCGGACTGGTGGAACATCAGCGGCCTGCCGTGCTCCTGCCTCAGCCGTCGCAGCAACGCAGCGGCATCCTCGGTCACGCTGACCCGTGGGTACGCCATGGCCTTCATTCCCTTCTGGGCTCCGGCGGCGGCTCCCCCGTCCTGCAGGAGCCGCCACCGAGCGACGTCGCCCGGCGGCTCAGAAGAGCCCTGCCGCGCCTTCCGAGTAGCTGACCAACAGGTTCTTGGTCTGCTGATAGTGGGCGAGCATCATCGCATGGTTCTCGCGGCCGATGCCGGACTGCTTGTACCCGCCGAAGGCGGCGTGGGCCGGGTACTGGTGGTAGCAGTTCGTCCAGACGCGGCCGGCCTGGATCTCTCGGCCGGCTCGGTACGCGGTGTTCGCCTCGCGGGACCACACGCCGGCGCCGAGGCCGTAGAGGGTGTCGTTGGCGATCTCCATGGCGTCCTGGTAGCCGGAGAAGCCGGTCACCGAGACCACCGGGCCGAAGATCTCCTCCTGGAAGATCCGCATCGAGTTCTCGCCCCGGAAGATCGTCGGCTGCACGTAGTACCCCTCGGAGAGGTCTCCGCCCAGGTCCACCCGTTCGCCGCCGAGGAGCACCTCGGCGCCCTCCTGCTTGCCGATGTCGATGTAGGACAGGATCTTCTCCAGCTGGTCGTTCGAAGCCTGGGCCCCGATCATCGTGGAGGTGTCCAGGGGGTTTCCCTGGGTGACCTTCCGGGTCCGGGCGATCGCGTCGTCCAGGAAGCCCTCGATGATGGAGTCGTCGATCAGCGCACGCGACGGGCAGGTGCAGACCTCCCCCTGGTTCAGGGCGAACATCGTGAAGCCCTCGAGCGCCTTGTCGTAGAACGCGTCCTTCTCCCGGGCGACGTCGTCGAAGAAGATGTTGGGGCTCTTGCCGCCGAGCTCCAGGGTCACCGGGATCAGGTTCTGCGTGGCGTACTGCATGATGAGCCGGCCGGTGGTGGTCTCCCCGGTGAAGGCGATCTTCCGGATCCGGGGGCTGGAGGCCAGGGGCGCCCCAGCCTCCGCGCCGAAGCCGTTGACCACGTTGACCACGCCCTCCGGGAGCAGATCGGCGATGAGCTCCATCAGCACCAGGATGGAGGTCGGAGTCTGCTCGGCGGGCTTGAGCACGACCGCGTTGCCGGCGGCCAGGGCCGGGGCGAGCTTCCAGGTGGCCATCAACAGCGGGAAGTTCCAGGGGATGATCTGTCCGACGACCCCGAGCGGCTCGTGGAAGTGGTAGGCGACCGTGTCGCCGTCGAGCTCGGAGATGCCGCCCTCCTGTGCCCGGATCGCTGAGGCGAAGTAGCGGAAGTGGTCGACCACCAGCGGCAGGTCGGCCGCCAGGCACTCCCGCACAGGTTTGCCGTTGTCCCAGGTCTCGGCGACGGCCAGCATCTCCAGGTTCTCCTCGATGCGGTCGGCGACCCGGTTCAGGATCACGGCGCGCTCCGCCGCAGCAGTGCGGCCCCAGGCGGGTGCGGCCCGATGGGCGGCGTCGAGGGCCAGCTCGATGTCCTCGGCGTCGGACTGCGCGATCTCGGTGAAGGTCCGTCCGGTCACCGGTGAGGGGTTCTCGAAGTATCGGCCCTTCACGGGGGCGGTCCACGCTCCACCGATCCAGTTGTCGTAGCGGGCTTTGAAGGTCACCAGGCTCTCAGGACTGCCGGGCTGCGCGTAGACGGTCATCGGGACTCCTTCGTCGTGATGGTCAGTGACGTCGCTCACGACTGTGACCGTAGCTCCGCCGACGTTGCACCTTCGTTGCATGCCCGTCGAGTCATCACAGGGCGGGCCCTCAGCTCCGGCAGATGACGGCACCGCTGTGATGCTCGTCTCCTCTGCGTGGTCTATCCTGACCGCATCACGTGCACCATCGGAGCCGTCGTCGGATCGGTGTGCGACGGCCCTGCCGGCTGACGAGCATCTCGCGCAGGCCCCATCGGCGGCCCGAACCTCACCAGCCCATGTCCCACCACCACAGGAGGTCTCATGGGGCGAGAGCCCGTCCCCGATGATCCGCAGACCTGGTCTGTCCTGCCGCCGGTGCTGCGCGAGTCCTGGCTGCGTTCGGCGAGCTACCTCGACGACCCCGTGAGAGCCCAGGCGCCGATCGACCTGGACGAGGGCGACCTGAACACGCTGCGTCGCGAACATCCGCTCTCCGCAGCCATGCCGCTGCTGGACAGGCTGCTGGTCCAGCCCGCGAAGGACGCGGGTCTCGTCGTCGCCATCGGCGACGCCCAGGGGCGCCTCCTCTGGGTGGACGGTTCGCGCCAGGCGATGCGCCGGGCCGAGACCAGTGCCTTCCAGGCGGGCGCCAACTGGTCGGAGCGCGCCGTCGGCACCTCGGCTCCCGGCACTGCGCTGGCCACCGGACGGGCCGTCCAGGTGAATCAGGAGGAGCACTTCGTCCCTGCAGCCCACCAGTTCTCCTGCTCAGCCGCGCCGATCCGCTGCCCGCAGACCGGTGACCTGCTCGGCGTGGTGGACATCACCGGCGGTCCTGCAGCCGTGGAGACGCACGCGCTGCCGCTGGTGCTCGCTGCCATCACCGCGGCCCAGGGTGAGCTGCGCTCCCAGCCCCGATCCGCCCCACGGCTCAGATTCTCCGTGCTGGGCTCGGAGACCGGCACGGTCACGGCTGGAGCGTCGAGCTGGCGATTGAGTCTGCGTCACGCAGAGCTGCTGACCCTGCTGACCTGGGAGGAGTCATCGTCCTCCGGAGGCGGCGCCAGCGCTGCCCGTCTGGCCGAGGACATCTTCGGTGAGACGGGGCATGAGGTCGCCCTGCGCGCGGAGGTGACTCGGCTGAGGCGACTCCTTGTCGGCCTGCCGGGACACGCGGACCCGCCCAGGCTGAACTCTCGGCCGTACCGCCTGGATCCGCCGCCGTGGCTGGACGCCGTCGGTGTCGTCCATGCCCTCGCCGCCGGTGATCGCACCGCGGCGTTGGACCTGTACTCCGGGGAGCTGCTGCCTCGGTCCGAGGCGCCGGGGATCGTCAGGATCCGTTGGGAGCTCTCAGCGATGCTCCGAGAGTCCATCCTGCAGGACGGCTCCCCGTGGGAGATCTGTCGATATCTGCAGCTGCCGGAGGCGCGCGGTGACGGCGAGGTCCTCCGGGAGGCACTGCGCGTGTTGCCTCCGGACTCGCCGCAGCGAGCCCTGCTGATCGCCCGCTCGAACCTCTGAACGGCAGTGCTCGGCTCTGTGGAGCATTGGGCTGGTGCAACCTCACTGCAACGAGAATGTGACTAGCGTCACGGTCGTCATCGTTCATCGAACAGACGAGGAGCACGATCATGAGCACCATGACAGCAGCAGTCGTCGAGGAGTTCGGCGCAGAACTCACCGTCCGAGAGCACGAGCTGCCCGATCCCGGCCCGGGGCAGGCCCTGGTGCGGCTGCTCGCCTCAGGCGTCTGTCACACTGACCTGCACGCCGCCGAGGGTGATTGGCCGATCAAGCCGACGCCTCCGTTCATCCCCGGACACGAAGGCGTGGGCGTGGTGGAGAAGGTCGGGTCGGACGTCACGGACGTCGAGGTCGGGCAGACTGTGGGCAATGCCTGGCTGTGGAGCGCCTGCGGGTCCTGCGAGCACTGCCGCACCGGGTGGGAGACGCTCTGTGAGGAGCAGATCAACGGTGGATACTCCGTCGACGGATCCTTCGGGGAGTACATGATCGTCGACGCCCGCTTCGCCGCGGCGATTCCCGAGGGCGCGGATCCGTTCGAGGTCGCACCCGTGCTCTGTGCCGGCGTGACGGTCTACAAGGGACTGAAGATGACCGGAGTCCGGCCCGGCCAGTGGGTGGTGATCTCCGGGATCGGCGGCCTCGGGCACCTGGCGGTGCAGTATGCCGTGGCCATGGGGATGCGGGTCGTCGCCGTGGACATCGCCGACGACAAGCTGGCCCTGGCTTCCCGCCACGGGGCGGAGATCACCCTCAACGCGATGGGCTCCGATCCTGCCGAGGAGATCCATCGCCGCACCGGGGGCTCCCACGGAGTCCTGGTGACAGCGGTGCATCCGGATGCCTTCGGGCAGGCGATCTCGATGACGCGCCGCGGCGGAACCATCGTCTTCAACGGACTGCCGCCCGGGGAGTTCCCCGCGCCGATCTTCGACATCGTCCTCAAAGGGCTGACCATCAGAGGATCGATCGTCGGCACCCGCCAGGACATGGTCGAAGCTCTGGAGATCTATTCCCGCGGCAAGATCCACCCGACGGTCTCCACTCGGCCTCTGAGCGACATCAACGCGGTGTTCGACGAGATGCACCATGGAAAGATTGACGGCCGGGTGGTCATCGACTTCTCTCAGCGGGACTGACTTCTCTCAGCCGGACCGACCCGCTCAGCGGGACTCAGCCAGGAGAGGGGCCCCGAGGAGGGAGACCAGCGCGGCGACGGCGGCGAGGACCGCCGTCGCCGCCACCTGCGTCCACGGTTCGTGGATGAGCACGGCAAGGGCCCCCAGCATCGCTGCCGCGGTGAGGACACCGCGAATGCTACCGAGCAGCAGCAGCACCCCGGTGAGGTCCCCCACGGGAGTGGGGACGGGCGGGATCCCCAGCAGGGGTGCGTCGCGGGAAGTCACCTCCTGCAGCAGGCGACAGCTGAACATCACGACGACGGCGGCCACCGCCCAGCAGGCTCCCTGTGCTGCGGCTTCGAGGGAGGACCAGCCTCCTGCGCCGATGCCTCCCTCGTGCTCAGGCCACCAGAGGCCGGCGACGACGCAGCCGATCAGCACGCAGGGCGACGCGACGGCCACGGGCCACAGACCATGGCGCACCGTCAACTCGCGCCGGGACCAGCCGAAGAGCGGGGCGGCCTGCAGCTCCTCCTGCAGGCCGCGGAGCCCAGGACTGACTCCGGCGAGACCGGCGTCGAGCAGCAGACACAGGGCCAGCATCGCTGCGGTGCCAGAGACGACATCCTCACCGCCGTATCCGGTCGTCGGGCCGACGAGTCCTGCGACCATGCCGGCGGCCATCAGCAGCACGACGCTGCGCAGCGCCTGACCAGGATGCCGGAGGGAGGCTGCCGCATCCTGTCGCCACCCGACCGACACAGCGCTGAGCCGGCGATGCGTGGCCTTCTGCACTGAATGCCCCAGCCTCATGGGTGGGTGTCTCCGGGGAGGGGAACGCGTCGCCTCCGCGGCGCGGCGCAGATCTCCGCCTCCGGCCAGGAGCAACGCAGACTCGACGCGCTGCGCCTGAACCATGATCCTGGTGGTCGGCACCGAACTGAGGCCTGAGGGCAGTGCCCGATACATCACCCAGGCACATGCCGTCAGCGCCCCAGCCGCCGCCAGCAGCATCCAGTCAGCAGGCGTGGGCACCTGCCCTGTCGCCAGCAGCCCGTACCAGCCTCCGGTCGTGAGCAGTATTGTCGGGGACCACAGGGTCGCCGAACCCGAGAGCACCAGGATCAGGGCGACGATACCGGACGCGGCACCCGGGCCCACGCGCTGCCCGACAGCCCATGCCAAGCTCGCCTGCCCGCCGAGGACCACACTGGCCAGAACCACCAGCAGGGTCGGGCCCCCGGCGGCACCCTGTTCCAAGGATCCGCGGGAGGCGCTCAGGATGAGGCTGGCTGAGGTGATGCCGACGAGCAGCGTGCCCAGCGTCATGTTCCTGAGGGCGGCGCGCCCCAGCACCTGAGCGCGCGGTATTCCGGTGGCCATCAGGATGTGCGCGCTGAAGGGCGACATCAAGGCGGGGCCGCAGCGGATCCCGGCCCAGAGTCCGAGCGCCTGCACTGCGGAGGCGCCCAGGGCGACTCGATCAGCCCCGGCCCTGACGACACCGTGAAGCGGCTCCGCCAGCAGCTCTCCGAGGACCCAGAAAGCGGGGAGGACTCCGAAGACCACCAGGATCCCCCCGACGTACAGCGCCGGTCCTGTCCCGCCGTCACGGAGGAGGCCTCGCAGGACCAGTCGGGTGCGGCGCAGGCGGAGTCGATGCATCGCCTTCTCGTCCCTCTGCATCGCCCTGACGTTCATGGAGTCCGGTCTGCGGCCGCGAGGCAGATCCGGCGGTCGGCCTGCTCCAGGAGTCTGTGATCATGCGTCGCGACCACCACCGTGGTCCCAGCCTGCGCCCGGTGCTTCAGCAGGGCTCCGAGCTGAGTGATCCGCTCCTCGTCCAGATGGCGCTCCGGCTCATCGAGGAGCAGCAGGCTGGATGGGCGATGACAGGTGAGAGCGAGCATGACGAGCTGCAGCTCCCCGGCAGAGAGTTCATGGATGAAGCGCCCGGAGAGATGAGCGGCGTCCAGAGCGATCAGCTGGTCATCTGCTCCGGCCCACGGGTCCCGATCTGCCCACCAGGACGCACCCACCACGGCCAGCTGCTCCCGGACGGTGAGGTCCCGGGCCAGCGGAGGCGTATCGATGAAGGAGGCCACGGCTTCGCGGAATCGCCCACTGGTCTCATCGGGAGGTCGCCCGTCAACGAGGCAGAGGCCGGAGCTGAGGGGACGTCGGCCCGCGATCACCGAAAGGAGGGTCGACTTTCCTGAGCCGTTGGGGCCGCTCACTGCGCTGAGCAGACCTGCAGGCAGGTCCGCGTCAAGGGGTGCCAGCATCGTCACCCCACCGGCGGATACGGCGGCACGTCGGCAGAGGACATCCATCGAGGTCAGCGTACCAGCGCGCGTCAGCGAACGACGTCGACACGATCGGGGACCTCCAGGGGCGTGCTCACATGTCCCGGGATGAGAGCACGCAGAACTCGTTGCCCTCGGGGTCGGCCAGCACCGTCCAGGTGGCGTCGTCGCCCGCACCGACGTCGATGCGCCGCGCGCCCATGTCGATCAGCCGCCGGATCTCGGCGTCGCGGTCGTCACTGGTGTGCGGAGCGAAATCCCAGTGCAGCCGATTCTTGGTGGTCTTGGCATGTTCCACCGGGACGAACACCATGCCAGGCGGGACGTGATGGAACTCGAGGATCCTCACGAACTCGCGCGCCCAGGGCGGCAGCACGACCGCTTCTTCGTCCGTGGCGATCGCGACGTCCCAGCCGAGCGCCTCAGCCCACCACCGAGCGAGCGCGTGGTGGTCCTGGGCCTCGACCACGGTGGAGTACCAGCGCAGCGCCATCGTCGCCCCTCCTGCTCCTGCCGCTCCGATCGCCACCGACGGTTCATCCGTGGGCGGCCGGGAGCTCAGGTTAGCCCATGAGCGGGGCGCCGATGAAGGGATCGATGGCCAGTCCGATGAAGAGCAGCGTCAGGTACATGATGGACAGGTGGAAGACCTTCATGGCCTTCTTGTCGGTCACGGCTTCACGCTGAGCCTGACGGTGGAGCACATGGCACTCGTAGAGGAACCAGCCGCCGGAGACCGCGGCGAAGGCCGTGTACGTGATCCCGGCCCATCCCATGGGCACCAGCAGCAGGGAGCACACCACAGTGGCCCAGGCGTAGAGGACCACCTGGACGGAGACCGTCTTGGCCGTGGCCACGGCACCCAGCATGGGCACGTCCGCTGTCTGGTAGTCCGTCCGGTACTTCATGGACAGCGGCCAATAGTGAGGCGGAGTCCACAGGAAGATGATGAAGAACAGCACCAGCGCGGGCCATTCGACGGTCTCCCGGACGGCCGCCCACGCGATCAGCACGGGGAAGCACCCGGCGAGGCCGCCCCAGATGATGTTCTGCTCGGTCCGCCGCTTGAGCACCATCGTATAGATGACTACGTAGAAGAACATCGCCGCGGCGCCCAGTCCGGCGGCCATCGGATTCGCACCGAACCACAGGACCACGAGCGCGAGGACTCCCAACAGCGAGGCGAACACGAAGGCCTCGCGCGGACTGAGCTCGCCCGTGACGAGCGGGCGCTTCTTCGTCCGGTTCATGAGCTTGTCCATGTCCCGGTCGATGTAGCAGTTGAACGCTCCCGCCGAGCCAGCGGCGAACGCGCCTCCGACCATAGTGGAGAGCACCAGCCAGAAGTCGGGGAACCCCCGCTGGGCGAAGAACATCGTCGGCAGCGTGGTCACGAGCAGCAGCTCGATCACCCGCGGCTTCGTCAGCGACCAGTAGGCCGCGGCCTTGCGTCGCCACTGCGGCCGCGTCTCACCGGCCGGACGGCCCGGCGTCGGCGAGGGGGCGGTCTCACGGGGCGCGCCGGACACGGCGGCGGAAGAGTTCTGGGTCACGTCTGGGGCTCACAATGGGTCAAGGTGCAGTCGCGGTCAGAGGACAGTCTATCGCCAGAACTCGGCTGGTCGCGCTGTCACGCGCCAGTGAGGCAGAGTGTTTCGACACGTTGTAGAAGAGATGCTCCACCCTCACCGGCGACGGCGACCTCAGGCGTCGATGCGCTCCCGGTCCAGCGCCTTGGATCCCTCGATGATGAAGTCCTTGCGAGGTGCGACCACGGAGCCCATGAGCAGGTCGAAGACCCTTTCAGCGGCCTCAGCATCGGCGACGCGGATACGCCGCAGGGACCGATGAGCGGGGTCCATGGTCGTCTCGGAGAGCTGGTCGGCATCCATCTCACCGAGACCCTTGTACCGCTGGATCGGTTCCTTGTACCGGAGCCCTTCGTCCTCGAGCTGGGCGAGCAGCCGGTTCAGCTCCGTCTCCGAGTAGGTGTATCGGACCTCATTGGACCTGCGCCCCGCGTGGATGACCTCCACCCGGTGCAGCGGGGGCACGGCGGCGAACACCCGCCCTGCCTCGATCATGGGACGCATGTAGCGGAAGAACAGCGTCAGCAGCAGGGTGCGGATGTGCGCGCCGTCGACGTCGGCATCGGTCATCAGCACCACCTTGCCATAACGGGCGGCGTCCAGATCGAAGGTCCGGCCCGAGCCAGCACCGATGACCTGCAGCAGCGCCGCGCATTCGGTGTTGGAGAGCATGTCCGAGACCGAGGCCTTCTGGACGTTGAGGATCTTTCCTCGGATCGGCAGCAGCGCCTGATAGTCGGAGGAGCGCGCGAGCTTCGCGGTGCCGAGGGCGGAGTCTCCCTCCACGATGAACAGCTCGGTGTTCTCCACGCCCTTCGACCGGCATTCCACCAGCTTGGCCGGCATCGAGGAGTTCTCCAGGGCGTTCTTCCGGCGCTGGGTCTCCTTGTGCATCCGCGCGGAGATGCGCGACTTCATCTCCGAGACGACCTTCTCCAGCACGGCAGTGGACTGCTGCTTGTCACCCCGCTTCGTGGAGTTCAGCCGCTGTGCGAGCTGCTTCTCCACCACCTTGGAGACGATCTGGCGCGCCGCCGAGGTGCCGAGGATCTCCTTGGTCTGCCCCTCGAACTGCGGCTCGGCGATCCGCACGGTGACGACGGCGGTCAGTCCGGCCAGGACATCGTCCTTCTCGAGCTTGTCGTTCCCCGCCTTGAGGCGACGCGCGTTGGCCTCCACCGTCTTGCGGAAGGTCTTCAGCAGCGCCTGCTCGAAACCGGTCAGATGCGTCCCGCCCTTGGGGGTGGCGATGATGTTGACGAAGCTGCGCACCGTGGAGTCGTAGCCGATGCCCCAGCGCAGGGCGATGTCGACCTCGCAGTCCCGTTCCACGTCCTCCATGTGACTGCGGCCGTCCTCGCCGATCACCGGCACTCTCTCGGTGAAGCTGCCGTGGCCCTGGATCCGCCAGATGTCGGTCACTGCCGAGTCTGTGGAGAGGAAGTCCACGAACTCGCTGATGCCGCCGTCGTACTGGAAGACCTCTTCAGAAGGGGTCTCGCCGCGAAGGTCGCGCACCGTCAGCCGCAGACCGGGGATCAGGAAGGCGGTCTGTCGAGCGCGGTTGCTCAGCTCCTCATCGTCGAACCGCGCATCCGGGGTGAAGATGTGGCGATCGGCCCAATAGCGGATGGTCGTGCCGGTGGCTCCCCGCTTGGCCTTGCCGACGACCTCCACCGGGGACCCTTCTGCGGCAGGGCTGAACTCGGCATCCGGGTTCGCCGTCGATCCGGCGAATGTGCCGGGCTCGCCGCGCCGGAAGGACATCTGATGGACCTTGCCCCCGCGGGTGACTCGCGCATCGAGGCGCGCCGACAGCGCGTTGACCACCGAGGCCCCGACTCCGTGAAGGCCCCCGACGGCGTTGTAGGAGCCGCCTCCGAACTTTCCTCCGGCATGAAGCTTGGTGAAGACCACTTCGAGGCCCGAGAGGCCGGTGCGCGGCTCGACGTCGACAGGAATGCCTCGGCCGTCGTCGGTGACCTCCACGGAGTCGTCCGGATGGAGCGTGACGGTGATGGTGGAGGCGTACCCTGCCAGCGCCTCATCCACAGAGTTGTCGATGATCTCCCACAGACAGTGCATGAGGCCGCGCGAATCCGTGGAGCCGATGTACATGCCGGGGCGCTTGCGGACCGCCTCCAGGCCCTCGAGCACCGACAGGTGTCGAGCGTCGTACTCGGATCTCTTCGCCACGGATCTCCTCCTGGTGGACTCTGATGGGACGCCGTCAGGGCGTCCCGTTCGGGCACAGTCAAAGCCACCGTATCGGGCTTGAGCGTGCAACTTCGGCAGAACCGCCGCAGACCCTGGGATCCGCGGAAACACAGCGAATCACGCGTACGCGGTGAGCGAAAGATCGCCGAAACGGGCGCCGAGGGCGAATGAATCGGCCCTCGACGTGGTTGTATGGGTACCTACAATTCACGTGAGGAGGCGAAGAGCATGACCGGCACGACTGGGACACTCGAAGCACACACGAACACTCTGACTGCCCTCGACCGCTGTGACCGCTGTGGAGCACAGGCCTACGTGCGCGCGGTCCTGACCTCCGGCGCCGGTGATCTGCTCTTCTGCGTGCACCATGCTCGACAGGTTCAGGACAGCCTGCGGCCGAAGACCTCCGAGTGGGTCGACGAGTCGGAGCGACTCGCCCAGGCTCGATGAGACGCCGAGCGACGAGCTGACGGCAGGCGTCGCACGGCATCATCCGTGGACGCCATGAGTCGACTTCAGACGAAGGGCCCGGGGGATCTCCCTCCGGGCCCTTCGTCATGCTCGCGTCGGGCGGTGTCCGGTGTTGGGGTGGGCGACACATGCCCGCAACGTCACAGGGCTGGAAGACATGTGCTCGAACGACATATGGCCGGTGGGCGACGGAGCAGTCCGTCGTCCACCGGCCATATGCGTGACGTCGAGTCGAGCTCGACGCTGACGGGCCTGTCAAGCCGGAGGTCCGGGAGCCGTGGCTTCCCGGACCTCCACGGTCAGGCGGCGTCGCCGGTGCTCAGTCGAGGTAGTCGCGGAGCACCTGCGAACGACTCGGGTGGCGCAGCTTCGACATCGTCTTGGACTCGATCTGTCGGATGCGCTCCCGGGTGACGCCGTAGACCTTGCCGATCTCGTCTAAAGTCTTCGGCTGTCCGTCGGTGAGGCCGAACCGCATCGCGACGACCCCGGCCTCCCGCTCGGCGAGGGTGTCCAGCACCGAGTGGAGCTGCTCCTGCAGCAGGGTGAAGCTGACCGCGTCGGAGGGCACGACCGCTTCGGAGTCCTCGATGAGGTCGCCGAACTCCGAATCGCCGTCCTCACCCAGGGGCGTGTGCAGCGAGATGGGTTCGCGACCGTACTTCTGGACCTCGACGACCTTCTCCGGCGTCATGTCCAGCTCCTGGGCAAGCTCCTCGGGGGTCGGCTCCCGCCCGAGGTCCTGCAGCATCTGACGCTGCACCCGGGCGAGCTTGTTGATGACCTCCACCATGTGCACCGGAATCCGGATGGTGCGCGCCTGGTCCGCCATGGCGCGGGTGATGGCCTGACGGATCCACCACGTGGCGTAGGTGGAGAACTTGAAGCCCTTGGTGTAGTCGAACTTCTCCACAGCGCGGATGAGTCCGAGGTTCCCCTCCTGGATGAGGTCCAGGAACAGCATGCCGCGGCCCGTGTAACGCTTGGCCAGAGAGACGACGAGGCGCAGGTTGGCCTCGAGGAGGTGATTCTTGGCGCGCCGGCCGTCGGCGACGATGAGTTCCAGGTCTCGCCGCAGGCGGCGGTCGGAGATCTCCTCGGTGGCGAGCTTGTGCTCGGCGAAGAGGCCCGCCTCGATGCGCAGCGCGAGGTCGACCTCCTGCTCCGCGTTGAGCAGCGCGACCTTGCCGATCTGCTTGAGGTAGTCCTTGACCGGGTCCGCCGTGGCGCCGGCGGAGACCACCTGGACCGCGGGGGCGTCGTCGTCGTCCGCGTTGGAGATGACGAATCCGCGGCCCTTGGTCTCCTCCTCCTCGGCCTCTTCACCCTTGGCTGCCTTCTTGGCGTTCTCGACGATCGCCTCGGCGTTGTCGGAGTCGCCGGCCGCGGCCGCGACCTTCTTGGCAACCTCCTCCTCGTCTCCGTCCTCCAGGGCTTTGGCCACGGCCTGCTCGAGCACCGCTGTCGGAGCCTCCTGCTCCTGGGCGGCCTCGGCCAACACCTCGTCGACCGGGTCGGCCGCCTTCTTCCGGCCTCCGGTCTTCCTGCCGGAGCCCTTGGCGGTGGACTTCTTCGCGGCGGTGCTGGACGTTGAGGCGGCGGACCGCTTCGACGTGGAGCTGGACTTCTGGGCCGCGGCGCTTCCCCCTGGCGCTGAAGTGCGCGAGGACGAGCTACTGGTGGCAGCGGACGACTGTTCCGCCTCTGCCGCGGCTGCGTTCTCTTCTGTGGACTGGGACGCAGTAGTGGGCACGATGACCTTCCGACTAGGACGTGTGAAGGCGGTGGCCGACCCGTGGTCAACACACCTATGACCCTGTCAAGTCCGTCGTCCGTCTCACACCTGCTGTCCGGGCGGCCGCCGAGGCACACCTGACGGTGTGCATACGACGCCGGTCTCCCGGTGCGTGATGAGCGACCTGACGATGGTTGCAGGGTCTCAGCAGTTCACAACATACCCCTTGCCAGGATCATTCCCGCGTGGGGGAAAAAGTTTGCCAGGAGTTCGTCGGGCCGTCCTGAGCCCGGGTTCCGTGACCGGCCACGCGAGGTCGCAGCACTGACGGCATGATCCTGGCATCCGGAGAAGTCCTGGAACCCGGAGAAGTCCTGGGATCCGGCGGCGATCCCGCCTCAGCGCCGGTCCGTCATGACCAGGAATGGGCCTTGACCATCGCCCAGGGGCAGATGATCGGCTCCTTCTGGCCGACGGCGAGACGCCGGGCCAGCGGATGATCGGCGACCAGCCGCAAGGATCGGTCCAGGAAGGCGCCGCTGACCGTCCCCCTCCCCCGGGTCCACTCGATCCAGGCCATCATGGCCAGCGACGTCGACGTCGCCTGCACGCCCAAGAACGGCTGCAGCGATGAAGGACCGAGGCGAGAGCGTCGATGGACGCCCATCGCGGGCGAGTGCCGGTGGCGCCGGCCAGTACCTGCTGATATCGCCGGAGATGGAGTCGCAGCAGGTTCTCGACCTCCGCCTCGTCTCCTTCGAACGGCTGGTCGGGCACGCGATCGCTCGCGGGCGCAGGCGCCACGAGCGCTTCGGCGCAGGGCGGACCCCCGTGATCCATCAGGTGATCTGTCCACAGTCGAGCCAGGGACCTCCACATGCCGTGGGCGTCTTCGGGCTCCGGGCCGTTCCAGAGCCCCTCCCGCTCCGCGAGACCGAGTGCCTCGACAGCGACCGCCACAGACTCCGGTCCGTCAGCGGCAAGCGCCAGCACGGCCTCGGCGAGATCCGGCGACTCCAGAACGGCCACGAGCGGGACCAGACGGTCGCAGTACCGTTCGGTCCAGGATGTGCCCGACGGAACGGCCCCCTCGGCCGCGCCGTCGTCTGTGAGGTGGGCCATGTCCGTCACTGCACCCTCGAGCGCCTGCTCCTGGATCACCTCGTCCCAGGTGAGGAGCGCCTGTGCGACGGCCGGCACGTCGGCGAGGCTCAGGCTCATGTCCATCGCCTCGAGGTCGACCTCGGCCACGTGGTCTCCCTCGGGAGGCGCTCCAGGCTCCAGGAAGTCCTCGACGAGCTGCGAGGGCTGACGCGGCACCCTGCCGCGCACGGCCATGTGGGCTGCGACGACGCTGCTCTCCGCCCGCTCGAGACGGATTCCGGGGAAGGGACAGCACCGCGGGTCGAGGCAGTCATAGTCCCGGACCCAGCCGCCGCCGATCCACCACGTCTGGACGATCTGGAGACAGTGGTCCTGGCGCAGAGCCGAGCAGAGGGAGGCATGCAGCGCGGCCCAGGGGCGCAGAGCCGGATCCTCCAGGTGGGAGGCGCCGGCTCCTCATCCGTGAACAGGAAGATGACGGCGCCGTCGGGCGCCGGCGTCACCTCGGAGCCCAGCAGATGCCTGCCGACCCAGTGGGCGAGCCTGTCAGGGTGGTCCACACCGGCGCTGAGGTCGATCCGCAGATGGGCGCCGGTCCGTCCTGCGTGCAGTCCCATGACCACCAGGGAGTCCTCCGGCAGGAACCCTAAGGTGTGGTGGACCAGAGCGACGGCGTCCTCGGGACCCGAGACGGTGATGACCTGCTGCTCTGCCCCATCCGTCGGAAGGGGGTGCGTGTCGGACGGTGTGTGATCGTCCTGGGGGATGCGTGGAGTGCTCATGGCCCCAGTCTCGAAGGACGTGCGCGTGCCGGACAGGCCCCCGCCGGAGCTTGTGGACGGCCCCGCGTGTCGGGTTCGGACAGCGGGACCTGTGGAGGAGCGAACGCCATGAGGCCCGGCCCGGTGCACTCACTGCTGTGCACTCAGCCACGGGCGAATCAGAACAGCGTCGACGGAGGGTCGTCCTGCTGATCGTCCGACCGCTCGTCTGTCGCCTGAACATCTGGCTGGCCCTCTGACGGGCCCACTGACGGTTCGCCGGATTCAGCGGGTCGGACGGCGTCGACTCCTCGGTCAGCCGCCGGTGACTGCGTGCGCAGGAAGGCCTCCACCGCGGCTCCCAGCTCCTCCGCGTCCGGGACGACGTCGTCCTCCTTGACCAGCAACGACCGCTGCTCCGTGGTGGCGTGCTGGTCGAACGTGCTCTCCAGGCGCTCCACCAGCGTCTGGATGTCGCTGTTGGCACTCACCTGACGCGAGATGTCCTGATCCACCATGCGCGCGGACTCTCGGAGCTCGTCCGTGGGCAGCATCAGCTCCATGGCGGCTCCGACGTACTCCAGTGCGGAGACCGCGACCTGGGGATACCGTCCGCCGGCCAGATAATGGGGCACATGCAGCGTGTAGCCGACCGTGTCATGCTCGTCGGCCTCGAGTCGCATCTCGAGGAATTGGCTCAGACCGGCCTCGATCTGGGCCGTGGGGCTCCATGTCGAGATTCCGGCCACGAGGTCCTGGCGGCTGCCGTGCGCCGTGACGCCGAGGGGGCGGGTGTGCGGCACCGGAAGCCCCAGCGCGTCGACGAGGACCACGAGAGTGACGTCGAGGCGCTTCACCAGCGTCAGCACGGCGTCGGCCACCCCCTGCCACTGGAAGTCCGGCTCGTCTCCGGTCAGCAGGAGGAACGGTCGGCCGGAGGCATCGCGAACCTCATAGAGATCGAGCTCAGGACCTTCATAGTCGGCGAACCGGCTGTCCACGAAAGTCACCTTCGGGCGACGGGAACGGTAGTCGAAGAGCTCGTCGACGTCGAAGCTGGCCAGCAGCCGGTGCGGCAGCGCGCTGAGCAGCGCCTCCGCCAGTTGGCCGCTCAGGTCGCCGGCATCGGTATGACCGGCCAGAGAGACGAGCAGCCGAAGGCCGCCCGAGGGCCTGTCGCCCAGCGGGTCGCGCAGCACCAGGTCTCCGCCGACCGGACGGACCGTCGAGTCGGTCATGGGGACAGTGGGTCCGGTCCCGGCGAGACCGCTGTCCCCTTCTCCGTCAGGCTCGGCGGCGTCGGGGTCTGCTGGGTACACGTGGAGCAGGTCCAGGGGGTCCTTCATCGAGCTGAGACTCCTCTCCATGCCGTAGAACGTGCGTCACCGGGCTGGACGCGTCGGTCTGCGTGAGACGCGCGCCGTCAGGCGCTGCGGTGACCATAGAGGTAACGACCGCAACGGCTGGAGAAATTCCCGGCGCACCGCACAGAGCTTGACCGCACAGCGCCTGGCCGCCGGCGGCATGCGCGGAGGCTTCACATCGATGGCCCCGGGCACGCGGCGCGCTGGTCAGGATCTCGGATAGGATCGAGTCCTGAGGCCGCCGAGGGCTTCCACACGCGGCAGCGCGTCGGCGGATGCACACACATTCGATGCGACGATCCCCGGACCGGGGATCAGACGGGATTGACGTGATCAACGACTTCCAGCCCACCCTCTCCGCTGTCAGCACGGCCGTCGAGAAGACCCCCACCGACGCTCTCGTGCTGGGTGTCGCGAAGGGCCCCGAGGGGCCCATCCTCCTGCCGAACCCGCTGGCCGACGAAGCCGCTCGCGGCGTCGCCGACTCGCTCCAGGCCCTGGGAGCCACGGGGGCGGCTGACCAGCTCCTGCGCCTGCCCGGCGTGGACGGCTTCCGCAGCGAGACCCTCGTGCTGGTCGGCGTCGGCGAGCTCACCGGGGAGCCCACCGGCGGCGTCTCCCTCGAATCCCTCCGCCGCGCCGCGGGCTCGGCGGTCCGCCAGCTCAGCTCGCTCGACTCGGTCGCCCTCGCCCTGCCGGCCTCGAGCCCTGAAGAGGTCGCCGCCGTCGCCGAGGGTGCCGCGATCGGCGCCTACTCCTTCACCGCGTTCCGCAGCTCCCAGGAGGCGCGCGAGAAGCGTCCGGTCGAGGAGATCCTCATCCTGACCGACCTCAAGGACCGGCACACCCGACCGGTCCTGGACCGGGCCGCCGTCGTCGGCGCTGCGGTGCGTGCCACCCGCGACCTGGTGAACACTCCCCCGAGCCACCTGTACCCGGAGACGTTCGCGGAGATCGCCGCGGACCTCGCGGGCCGCACCAAGGCACCGGCTCAGGGAGGTTCGACCTCGAAGGCTCCCAAGCTCTCGGTGAAGGTCTGGGACGTCAAGGACCTGGAGAAGGAGGGCTTCGGCGGTCTCCTCGGCGTCGGCGGAGGCTCCTCCCGCGGCCCCCGCATGGTCAGGATCGAGCACGCTCCTTCGAAGCCCGCAGCGCATATCGCGCTGGTCGGCAAGGGCATCACCTTCGACTCCGGCGGCCTCTCACTGAAGCCTGCCGCCTCGATGACCACGATGAAGCTGGACATGGGCGGCGCTGCGACGGTCCTCGCCGTGGTGCGCGCCGCGGCCGACCTCAACCTGCCGATCAAGGTGACCGGCTGGCTGTGTCTGGCCGAGAACATGCCCTCGGCCACGGCCCAGCGTCCTGAGGACGTCATCACGATCCGCGGCGGCAAGACGGTGGAGGTCCTCAACACCGACGCTGAGGGACGCCTCGTCATGGCCGACGGGCTCGTCGCCGCCTCGGAGGAGAACCCCGACGCACTGATCGACGTGGCCACGCTGACCGGTGCGCAGATGATCGCGCTGGGCCTGCGGACCACGGGCGTCATGGGAGAGGAGCAGCTCCGCTCTGCCCTCGTGGACGCCGCTGAAGACTCAGGGGAGAAGCTCTGGCCGATGCCGATCCCGGAGGAGGCACGCTCCGGCTTCGACTCGGAGGTCGCCGACCTGACGAACCTGGGTGACCGCAACGGCGGCATGCTGGGAGCCGCGGCGTTCCTGCGCGAGTTCGTGGGCGAGCGGGAGGGGGCCGACAGCGGCGCTCTCGACCCGGAGGCACGCAGGATCCCGTGGGCGCATCTCGACATCGCCGGCCCGGCGTTCAACGAGAAGTCGCCCTACGGCTACACCCCGAAGGCGGGGACCGGAGTGATGGTCCGCACGCTGGTCACCTACCTCGAAGGACTCTCACGCTGACCTGCGGACACCCCGTCGGCCCCGGAGCGCACGGATGGCGCTCCGGGGCCGACGCCGTCACAGTCCGGGTCCTCGGATGCGGCAGTGGAAGCCGTGCGCGCTCAAGCGATAGGCTGACACCCGTGCACACGGGCGGCGTCCCGGACACTGGCACAGAGCTGTGCCCCGTCAGTCTTCTGACCGCCCGCCGACACCTTCACACCTTCACAGACTCACGCGACCCAAGGGAGCAACGACCGTGGCCGACCAGCCCCAGGCACAGGAATTCGACGTACTCGTCCTCGGCGGAGGCAGCGCCGGCTACGCCGCGGCGCTGCGCTCGGTGCAGCACGGACTCACGGTCGGCCTGATCGAGAGGTCGAAGCTCGGCGGCACCTGCCTGCACACCGGATGCATCCCCACCAAGGCTTACCTGCACGCCGCGGAGCTGGCCGATGAGGCCCGCTCGAGCGAGAAGTACGGCGTGAAGACGACCTTCGAAGGCATCGACATGGCCAAGGTCCGCGAGTACAAGGACGGCATCGTCGCCGGCAAGCACAAGGGCCTCTCCGGGCTGCTGAAGATGCGCAAGGTCACTGTCATCGAGGGCGAAGGACGACTGGTCTCGCAGAACGAGATCGAGGTCGACGGCACTCGGTACAGCGGCCGCAACATCGTGCTGGCCACCGGATCCACATCCAAGACTATGGGCCTGCCGATCGGTGAGCGCATCATCACCTCGACTGAGGCGCTGGAGCTCGACCACACCCCCGCGTCGGCCATCGTGCTCGGCGGCGGCGTCATCGGCTGCGAGTTCGCCTCCGCCTGGACCTCCTACGGCACGGACGTGACGATCATCGAGGGCCTGCCGTCGCTCGTCCCCAACGAGGACCCGTCGATCATCAAGAACCTTGAGCGTTCCTTCAAGAAGCGCGGCATCACGTTCAACACCGGGACGTTCTTCAAGGACGTCGAGGACACCGGTGACGGCGTCAAGGTGACCCTCGAGGACGGCAAGACGTTCGAAGCCGAGATCTGCCTGGTCGCGGTCGGACGTGGGCCCGTCACCGAGGGCTTCGGCTTCGAGGATCAGGGCATCACCCTGGACCGCGGGTTCGTGATCACCGACGAGCGGCTCCACACCGGTGTGGGGAACATCTACGCCGTCGGCGACATCGTCCCGGGCCTGCAGCTGGCGCACCGGGGCTACCAGCAGGGCATCTTCGTGGCCGAGGAGATCGTCGGCAACAACCCTGTCGTGGTCGAGGACATCAACATCCCCAAGGTCACCTTCTGCGAGCCCGAGATCATGTCGGTCGGCTACACCCAGCCCAAGGCTGAGGAGGAGTTCGGCAAGGAGAACGTCGAGATCACCGAGTACAATCTCGCCGGCAACGGCAAGTCCTCGATCCTCGGCACCGGCGGCATCATCAAGATGGTCGGCGTCAAGGGCGGTCCGATCGTGGGAGTCCACGGCATCGGCACCCGCATCGGCGAACAGATCGGCGAGGCGCAGCTGATCGTGAACTGGGAGGCCTACCCGGAGGACGTGGCCACGCTGGTGCACGCCCACCCCACACAGAACGAGGCGCTCGGAGAGGCCGCGATGGCGCTCTTCGGCCACCCGCTCCACGGCTGAGAGCCGCATCCAGACCACCCAGAGAATTCAACACACCTGTGAACTCGCACCGCACTGCCCGGTGCGACGCATTCAAGAGTAGGAGCCGGACATCATGTCTGAGACCGTGAACCTTCCAGCCCTCGGTGAATCAGTCACCGAAGGCACTGTCACCCGATGGCTCGTGGAAGTCGGGGAGGAGGTCGAGGTCGACCAGCCGATCGTGGAGGTCTCCACCGACAAGGTCGACACCGAGGTCCCCTCCCCCGCCGCCGGCGTGATCGAGGAGCTCCTCGTGGACGAGGACGAGACCGTCGAGGTCGGCGCTCCTCTGGTGAAGATCGGAGACGGCTCCGGGGCCGGCACGGACTCCGGCGATGACTCGAGCACCGAGGAGCAGGCCGAGGCGGAGGACTCCGCCGACGACCAGGCTCCCCAGGAGACGCAGCCCGCGGCCGAGGCCGAGGGCGCCGAGGAGACCCCGGAAGAGGCCCCTGCCGAGGACTCCGGCGCCGCCGGCGCCGAGTCCCAGGAGGTGACGCTCCCCGCTCTGGGCGAGTCCGTGACCGAGGGCACGGTGACCCGCTGGCTCGTCGAGGTCGGGGACGACGTCGAGGTCGACCAGCCGCTGCTGGAGGTCTCCACCGACAAGGTCGACACTGAGGTCCCCTCCCCTGTGGCCGGAACCGTCCAGGAGATCAAGGTCTCCGAAGATGAGACTGTCGAGGTTGGGGCCGTGTTGGCCCTGGTGGGTTCGGGCTCCTCGTCGCCGTCGGGGGCTGCTGAGGAGGCCGCATCGTCTGAGGACTCCGCTGCACAGGAGCCCGAGGAGGCCACCGCGGAGCCGACCGACGAGACTCCGAAGCCGGCAGAGAAGGCTCCTGAGGAGCCCGCCCCCGCGGCTGCGGAGTCGACTCAGGAGGCAGCTGGAGGTGCCGAGGGCTATGTGACGCCTCTTGTGCGTCGGCTGGCCAAGAAGGAAGGCATAGATCTCTCGACCGTCAAGGGCACCGGCGTCGGTGGGCGCATCCGCAAGCAGGACGTCCTCGACGCCGTGGAGTCCAAGAAGGCCGCGACCGAGAAATCTGCGCCGGCACAGGCGGGGGCCCAGGCGCCCACCGCGGCTCCGGCGTCCGCGCCCGCCGTGGAAGTGGACACCACGCTCCGAGGGACCACCGAGAAGGCCCCGCGCATCCGCCAGGTGATCGCTCAGCGGATGAACGAGTCTCTCGAGATCGGGGCTCAGCTGACCCAGGTCCACGAAGTCGACATGACGCGGATCGTCAACCTCCGCGCGAAGACCAAGGCTTCCTTCAAGCAGACCAACGGGGTCAACCTCACGTACCTGGCGTTCATCGCCGCCGCCGTCACCGAGGCCCTCAAGCAGCACCCCAAGCTCAACGCCGAGTACGACGAGAAGCAGCGGCAGATCACGTACCACGATGCCGAGCACCTCTCCTTCGCCGTCGACACCGAGAAGGGCCTGATGGTCCCGGTGATCTCGGATGCGGGCGACCTGAGCCTCGCCGGCATGGCCAAGAAGATCGCCGACGTGGCGGCCCGGACCCGCAGCAACAAGATCGCTCCGGACGAGCTCTCGGGCGGCACCTTCACCATCACCAACCTGGGCTCCTTCGGGGCGCTGTTCGACACGCCGATCATCAACCAGCCCCAGGTGGCGATCCTGGGCCCCGGTGCGATCGTCAAGCGGCCCATGGTGGTCACCGATGCCGACGGCAACGAGAGCATCGCGATCCGTCACATGATGTACCTGTCGCTCACCTACGACCACCGTCTGGTCGACGGCGCCGACGCCGGCCGTTTCCTGCAGACGCTCAAGGCCCGCCTCGAGGAAGGCGCCTTCGAGTCGCAGCTGGGACTCTGACCCTCATCGGCGTCGGTCGGCCGCTCTGACGGTCGCTCGATGCCCGCGAGGCCTCGACGCTCCCCGGGCGGGGTGATCCCCGTGATCATCCCGCCCGGGGAGCGTCGTCGTCTGGGCGGATGTCCTCCCCTCCGCCGGCATCGTCGTGCCGGCCGGACGTGTTCGGGGTGCCGACGTCCTGGACCGTATGCAGCCGCCATCCCACCTCGGTGCGGTGCAGCACGAGCCGTACGGTCTGCTCCCGACCTGCTCCGTCGTCGAGGCCGTCGATCCGGATCTCAGCCGTGATGTGGGCAGTCTCCCCCTGCGCCGCCGATGCGCCCGGATCCGGCGCGTACTCCGCCTCGCCGACCGGGAGGATCTCCATCCTCGCGCTGTCATGGGCCTGCCCCCGGGAGTGCATCTGCTCCATGAGATGCTTCTCGGAGGCTTCAGCCGGTGAACCGGCGACCACGTAGCGCTGGACGTCAGGCTCCCCGGGGTTCTGCAGGGCAGACGTCCGCAGCATGGCCAGGCCGTCCAAGGCCATCAGCGGATCATCCTGCCGCAGCAGCCGCTCGGCCTCCGCGCCGGAGGGCTGCCCGCTCTCGGCCGCAGGGTCCGTTCTGCCGTCACCCGTTCTGCCGTCACTGGGCTCGCTGTCACCCGGTTCGCCGTCACCCGGCTCGCTGGTGTCATCCGGCACACGCTCGCCGAGGCCCGCTCCGAAGACATCCTCGTCATCGGGTGACAGACCGTCCTGGCGCGGTTCGCTCAGCGTTGCGGCGCCCAGTCCCAGCAGCAGGACCGCGGCGCTGATCCCTGCCACCAGACGTTGCCGACGTCGGCGCGTCACACCCCGTTCTCGGGCGCCCGGCCGGACCGTGGGAAGCTCGGGCAGCACATCGTCGTCGACATACGCCGCCAGGTCGAGCGGTTCCGGCGCGGCGCACCGATGCAGCTCCGCGGCGAAGGCCCGGGCATCGGGCCGTTCGTCCGCAGCTTCGGACAGAGCCTCTTCCAGCAGCCGGATGAGACGGCTCGGCGCCTCGGGACACAGCGTCCCCAAGGGAGGCCTCCTCCGTCCCACGGCCGGTGCCGAGCCGGTCAGCGAGCACCAGGCGACGGCCGCCAGCCCGTACACGTCAGCCTCCGGCGCGAGGCTTGCGTCCCATGCCCTCTGACGGCGCCCGTGCTCAGCAGACCGCAGGGCGGACGTGCGTTCCGGGGCCGCGAAACCCTGTGTCGCGGCCGGGATCGGCGATGCGCCCAGCAGCTGCGCATCGCCGAGGTCTCCCAACGCAGGGCGTCCGTCCGGCGCGAGCAGCACGTTGCCCGGCGAGACGTCCCCGTGGGCGACCCCCGCGGCGTGGAGATGCGCCAGGGCTTGGGCCACGGGCGACAGGACCGTCACCGTCTCCCCGACGGAGAGCGTGCCGCGGGCGGCGAGGAGACGCCCCAGCGAACCCGCGGTGTATGGCTCAAGGATCAGGCCCGGCCCCGCCGAGGTGTCGGTCCAGCCGTACACGGTGACGAGATGCTCATGGTGCAGTCGACGCACGGCGTTCAGCTCGGCGGATCGCCAGGCGCCTGCTCCGCTCTCCAGGCTCTGCCCCATCCCGTGCGCCTCGCTGCGGATCTTCACGGCCACTGTGCGGTCCGCAGGCGCCGCGTCGGCCCAGTGCGGACCATCACCGGTCACCTCGGCCAGCCACACGGTGGAGGACCCTCCGAGGCCCAGCAGGCGCCGCAGACTCAGCCCCTCGGCCTCAGGGGGAGCTCCTCGCCGTGGGGCCGCCCGGGTGGGTGTCCGGGTGGGTGCCCTCCGGTGCCCCGCCGCAGCGTCGTCGTCACCGGCCATGTCCGGTCCGGATGTCGTGTTGCTGATCATGACGACCAGCCTGCCGCAGTCGAGGACAGCCTGCAGGCGTTTTCCACAGGCTCCCGTCCCACGGTGCGCTCCGTTCGGACTAGGGTGGAGCCATGGACCTCGCATTCCGGAGGCTCGGCTTCCGCCCTGACGTGGTGGACTACGCCGAGGCCCTCGACATCCAGAGGCGGCTGCACGCGGAGGTGCTCGCCGACGAGTCACCCTCGACCGTGCTGCTGCTCGAGCACGAAGACGTCTACACGGCCGGCCGTCGCACCGAGCCGGAGGATCGCCCCCGAGACGGCACACCCGTGGTCGACGTCGACCGCGGAGGGAAGATCACCTGGCACGGCAGAGGACAGCTGGTCGGCTATCCGATCCTCAAGCTTGCCGAACGGGCGATGGTCAAGGGCTATGTGGCCGCCCTGGAGCAGATCATCATCCGGGTGCTGGACCAGGAGTTCGGTCTCCGATCGACCACGGTGGAGGGCCGATCCGGGGTCTGGATGACCGACGGTCCGCTGGATCGGAAGATCGCGGCGATCGGGCTGCGCGTGCACAGATCGGTGACGATGCACGGCTTCGCGCTTAACTGCTCGAACAGTCTCGCTCCGTTCGAGAACATCATCCCCTGCGGCATCGCCGACGCCGACACCACCACCATCAGCGCCGAGGTGGGCACCGAGGTCACACCGGCTGACATCGTCGATCCCATCGCCGCCCAGCTCGCCGCCGAGCTGCCGCGGTTCCTCAGTGTGACTGAGAACATCCCTGCTGCAGAAGGAGTCCTGTCGTGACCATCGCCCCCGAAGGCCGTCGCATGCTTCGTGTGGAGGCGCGAAACTCCGAGGTGCCGGTCGAGCGGAAACCCGCCTGGATGCGGACCAAGGTCAAGATGGGTCCGGAGTTCGCGGAGATGAAGAAGCGGGTCGGCTCGAAGGGCCTCCACACGGTCTGCGAGGAGGCCGGCTGCCCGAACATCTTCGAATGCTGGGAGGACCGAGAGGCCACGTTCCTCATCGGTGGATCGGCCTGCACCCGCCGGTGCGACTTCTGCGAGATCGACACCGGGCGTCCGCAGCCTGTGGACGACGGAGAGCCGCTCCAGGTGGCCGAGTCGGTCCGAGAGATGAATCTGCGCTACGCCACGGTGACTGGTGTGGCCCGTGACGACCTCCCGGACGAGGGCGTCTGGCTCTACGCGGAGACCATCCGCAAGATCCATGAGCTGAACCCGGGCACGGGAGTCGAGATCCTCATCCCCGACTTCTCCGGCAAGGAGGAGAACATCGCGGCGATCTGCGAGGCCGCACCAGAGGTGTTCGCGCACAACGTGGAGACCGTGCCGCGCATCTTCCGGCGCATCCGCCCCGCGTTCCGTTACGAACGCTCCCTGGACGTCCTCACCCAGGGGCGTGGCCACGGCATGATCACTAAGTCCAACCTCATCCTGGGCATGGGAGAGACCCGGGAGGAGATCACCGAAGCCCTCCAGGACCTCCACGACGCCGGCTGTGACCTGATCACCATCACCCAGTACCTGCGGCCCACACCCCGTCACCTGCCGGTGGACCGGTGGCTCAAGCCGCAGGAGTTCCTCGAGATCTCCGAGGAGGCCGAGGAGATCGGCTTCCTGGGCGTGATGTCCGGCCCACTGGTCCGCTCCTCCTACCGCGCCGGTTCCCTCTGGGCCAAGGCCATGCACAAGAAGGGTCGGGAGATCCCGCCCGAGTTGGCCCACATCCAGCCCTCGGGCACCACCCGACAGGAGGCCGCGACGTTGGTGGCCGCCGGGCACTGACCTGGCGGGTCCTGGGCTCAGTTCTGGGCTCAGTCCGGGTTCGGATGCTCGTGCCCCACGTGGGTGGGCCCCTCGCCGGACGGACGTTCGCTCTCGATGGGGTACGGGCGCACCCCGGCCTGCCCACCTCCCGCAACACGGTAGACTGGACTCACTATGGCACCAGCTGACTCCCCCACTCCCCAGGTCTCGTCGAAGGCAGAGGCGAAGGCCGAGCTGAAGAAGCTCAAGGCCCAGCAGAAGGCCGAGAAGCAGGAACGCAAGGCGCGGAAGAAGTCGAACAAGAAGGAAGGCTTCTTCGCCCGGATCAAGTCGGTCTTCGACATGACCCGGGCCCACGACCCCAACATCGGGTGGTGGATGGCGCTGGCATTCCTGGTCGCCTTCGCCGTCTCCGCCGTGGTGGTGGGACTGCTCCTCAACTGGGTGACCGGTGTGCTCTTCGGCCTGCCGATGGGTCTTCTGGCCGCCATGATCGTCATGAACCGCCGTGCGGAGAAGGCGGCGTTCGCGCGGATCGAAGGGCGCCCAGGAGCGGCGGCGGCCGCGCTCGGCACGCTGCGCCGCGGCTGGATCGTCGTCGAAGAGCCTGTCGCCATGGACCCCAAGACACAGGCGGCGATCTTCCGGGTCGTCGGACGTCCCGGTCTGGTGCTCGTCACGGACGGCCCGGCCGGCCCCGTGCGCAAGATGGTGCCCAAGACACGCAAGCGGTTCAGCCCCATCCTTCGTGACACCGGCGTGCCGATCCACGTGATCGAGACCGGCAACGGCGAAGGCCAGGTCCCCCTTCCCAAGCTGACCAAACACATCAAGAAGCTGGACAAGGCGTTGACCAAGCACGAGGTCAGCGCCCTGGAGCAGCGCCTGGCGGCCCTGCCGATCTCGCGCCCCCCGATTCCCAAGGGTGTGGACCCCTACCGACTCCGCCCCGACCGCAAGGCGATGCGCGGCTGATCCGCATCTGTCGACCATGAACGACCATGAGCTGGGGTCGGCCCGATCGTCATGTTCGGGCCGGCCCCAGCTCATGCTAGACTGGTCTGCTGTCTGGCAGGCGCCGTCAGCGCCCCGCTCCACGCGGGACGCACCTTGGAGATCCTCCACGTCGACTCCCTGAGCCCCGCGCCGCGTGCGCGAACCGCCGCAGGGAGTCTTCACGTGTGGACGGCGCCGCAGTGAGCGAGCACTCGGCGACTCGCGCTCTCCGGTCTGGGATCCCGGAGGCCAGGTCATCGTCCGTTCTTCGGGCCGTCGCATGCGACGGCCCGGGGTGCCCCGGACGGTGGATCAACAGAACCTGCCGACTGATACGAGAGAGAGGCACCTCCATGCCCACCACCCCCCTGCGCGGTCGTCGCACCGTGAAGGCGTCGCGCGCCCTCGGAATCGCGCTGACCCCCAAGGCCCAGAAGTACCTGGACCGTCGCCCCTACGGCCCCGGCCAGCACGGCCGCACCCGCCGCAAGACCGACTCCGACTACGCGGTGCGTCTGCGCGAGAAGCAGCGTCTGCGCGCCCAGTACGGCATCCGTGAGGCCCAGATGGTGCGGTACTTCGAAGAGGCCAAGCGCCGCGACGGCCTGACCGGTGAGAACCTCATCGAGCTGCTCGAGTCCCGGCTCGACGCCCTGGTGCTGCGTGCCGGCTTCGCCCGCACGATCGCCCAGGCGCGGCAGTTCGTGGTGCACCGCCACATCACCGTCAACGGCAAGCGCGTGGACCGTCCGTCCTTCCGCGTGAAGCCCGGCCAGGTCATCCAGGTGCACGAGCGCTCGGAGAAGTTCGAGCCGTTCCAGGTGGCCGCCTCCGGTGCTCACCAGGACGTGCTGCCCGCGGTCCCCGGCTACCTGACCGTGGAGATCGACAAGCTCCAGGCGACCCTGTCCCGCGCACCCAAGCGTGAGGAAGTCCCGGTCACCTGCGAAGAGCAGCTCGTCGTCGAGTACTACGCCCGCTGATCATCGGCGGACCCCTCAGGATGCCAGCATCCTGAACCGCAGAGCCCGTCGCGATTCCTCCTCTGGTGCGGAGTCGCGACGGGCTCTTCGTCTCTGGGTCGGCACGGCCGACCTGATTGCGCCCCCATACCCTCTAGACTTGTTCCGGCGTCCTGGACGCCGCGCCGACCGCAACGCCCGCAGGAGGACCGCAGATTCTCATGAAGACCGAGGACATCACCCGCACGTGGTACGACTACTTCGCCGCGAAGGGCCATGAGCGTGTCCCCTCGGCGTCGCTGATCTCACCGGACCCCTCCGTCCTGTTCACCATCGCCGGCATGGTGCCCTTCATCCCCTACTTCCTCGGCACCGAGAAGCCCCCCTATGACCGCGCTGTCTCCGTGCAGAAGTGCATCCGCACCGCCGACATCGAGGAGGTCGGCAAGACGGCCCGCCATGGGACCTTCTTCCAGATGTGCGGCAACTTCTCCTTCGGCGACTACTTCAAGGAGAAGGCCATCCCGATGGCCTGGGAGCTGCTGACCAGCCCTGTGGACGGCGACCCGGAGACGGGCGTGCGCGGGTTCGGCCTGGACCCGGATCGCCTGTGGATCACTGTCTACGAGAACGGCGACGAGCGCGACGACGAGGCCCGCCGCATCTGGGAGGAAGAGGTCGGAGTTCCGCACGAGCGAGTGATCGGCACGGGACCGGCCGACAACTACTGGAACACCGGTCAGCCCGGTCCGGGCGGCCCCTGCTCCGAGATCTACTACGACAGGGGCCCCGCCTATGGTGCCGACGGAGGCCCGGCCGTGGACGAGACCCGCTTCGTGGAGCTGTGGAACCTCGTCTTCATGCAGGATCGACTCTCCCAGGTCCACTCCAAGACCGAGTTCGAGATCGCCGGTCCGCTGCAGAACAGGAACATCGACACCGGTCTGGGCCTCGAGCGCCTCGCCATGGTGCTCCAGGGCGTGGAGAACATGTATGAGACCGACCAGGTGCGCCCTGTCCTCGACCGCGCGGCCGAGCTCGCTGGGGTGACCTACACCTCCACTGAGGATCCGGAGGACCCGAACCACGCCACTGACGTACGACTGCGCATGATCGCTGACCACGTGCGCAGCTCTCTGATGCTCATCTCTGACGGAGTGCTGCCGTCCAACGAAGGCGGCGGCTTCGTTCTGCGCCGTCTCATCCGCCGCGTCATCCTGGCCATGCGTCTGCTCGGTGTCGAGAGGCCGATCTTCGGAGAGCTCATCACCGTGTCCCGGGATGCGATGAAGGGCGTCTACCCCGATGTCGCGGAGAGGTTCGAGACGATCCATCAGGTCTCTGTGAAGGAGGAGCAGGCCTTCCTGCGCACCATCTCGGCCGGCACCGCCAAGCTGGACAGCGCCGTCAGCGCGGCCCGGTCGACGGGTGCGCCGCTGTCCGGCGCCGACGCCTTCGCCCTGCACGACACCTACGGCTTCCCGATCGACCTCACCCTGGAGATGGCTGCCGAAGCCGGTGTCGACGTCGATGAGGACCGCTTCCGGGACCTGATGACGGAGCAGCGGGAACGTGCTCGCGCCGACGCCAAGGGGAAGAAGTCCGGCCACGCTGACACCGAGGTCTACTCCCAGCTGCGCGGTGACAGCCCCACTCACTTCACCGGTTACACCGAGCACACCACAGAATCCACGATTCGAGGACTCGTCGTGGACGGAGAAGCCACCGACCGAGCCTCCGCGGGACTGGAGGTGGAGATCGTCCTCGATGCCACCCCGTTCTACGCGGAGGCCGGAGGTCAGGCGGCTGACACCGGCCGGATCACCGGCGACGGCTTCGAGCTGGAGGTCACCGACGTCCAGTCCCCCATCAGCGGACTGTCGGTGCACCGGGCCCGTGTGGTGCATGGAGAGGTGCCGGCCGGCGTGGAGGTCCTGGGCACCATCGACCTGCGACGCCGGCTGGACGCTCAGAAGGCGCACTCAGCCACGCACATCATCCATGCGGCCCTGCACGACGTGCTCGGCCCGCAGGCGGTCCAGGCCGGCTCCTTCAACAAGGAGGGATACCTCCGCTTCGACTTCACCGCAGAGGACGCCATGAGCTCCTCCGCCCGCCAGGAGCTCGAGGAGATCGCCAACCTCGCCATCAGGGACAACCACCACGTGAGCACCCAGGTGATGTCCCTGGAGGACGCCCAGGCGATGGGTGCCATGATGCTCTTCGGCGAGAAGTACGGCGAGAAGGTGCGCGTGGTGGAGATGAACGGCGCCTGGTCCCGCGAGCTCTGCGGAGGGACCCACGTGGGCTCCACCGCGGAGATCGGGACGCTGGCACTCATGAGCGAAGCCTCAGTCGGATCCGGCAACCGTCGAGTGGAAGCCCTGGTGGGCATGGACGCCTTCCAGCACTTCGCCGCCGAGCGGACGCTGGTCAACCAGCTCACCGACATGCTGAAGGTCCCAGCCGATCAGGTGCCGGACCGCATCTCCAGCACGCTGCAGAAGCTCAAGGAGACCGAACGTGAGCTCGAGCGGCTGCGGGCCGAGCAGCTGCGGGCTCAGTCCGCGGACCTCGTCACCCGGGCAGTCGACGCGGCCGGGGTCGACGTCCTCGCCCATGACGCCGGCCCGGTCGCCAGCAGTGACGATCTGCGCGGTCTCGCTCTCGACCTGCGGCAGCGCTTCGGCTCGCGCGCTGCGTCGTGGCCCTGGCGGGGCAGGCGAAGGGTCGCCCGCTGATCGTGGTCGCCACCACCGAGGCCGCCCGGTCGGAGGGCGTCCAGGCCGGCGCGCTGGTGAAGGAGGCTACGCGGTGCTCGGCGGCGGTGGCGGCGGCAAGCCCGACGTCGCTCAGGGCGGCGGTCAGAATGCCGAGAAGATCGGCGAGGCCCTCGACGGCGTCGTCCGGTCCGTCCGCACCCGTGGCTGAGGCCTTCCCGGGGTCCGACTCCGCGCAGCGGGGCAGCGGGGAGACCGGACCCGGCGCCCGACCCCTACGGCCCGGTGTACGTCTGGCAGTCGACGTCGGTGACGCCCGCGTCGGTCTGGCCGCCTCGGACCCTGACGCCCTCGTGGCCACCCCGGTCATGACGTTGCGTCGGGACCACCGACGCCGCTCGGACATCCGCATGCTGGTCAAGATCGCCCGTGACCGCGACGCCCGGGTGATCTATGTCGGTCTGCCCCTCTCGCTCTCCGGCGGGGAGACGGCCTCGACCCAGAAGGCCCGCGACTATGCCGCGGCGTTGGTGCGCCGCCTGGATCAGGCGGAGCTGCCGATCCCCGTGCACCTGATCGACGAGCGGCTCTCCACCGTCTCGGCGGCGGAGAAGATGCGGGCCTCCGGTGTGGAGGCCCGGCACCAGCGGGATCGGATCGACCAGGCGGCGGCCGTGGAGATCCTCACGCAGGCGCTGGATATCCGCCGAGCCCAAGGACGCGAACCGGGCGAAGCGGTGATCGCGGCGCCGCCGGCCGACCCCGTCTCCTGAGACGACGCGGCGGTCCTCCAGACCAGCCGATCCTCCACAGGGGCCCCGTTGTCCACAGGCATGCGGATCAGAGTCCCACCGTCTCGGGAGATGAGGCAGGCTGGTGGCATGGTCTTCCACGATGCCGGTCTCGCCGCACACTCAGCTGTTCCGGCAGCGCGCGCCCCGATCGCCACCTCGGCCTCACCGCGCCCCCTTCAGGAGCTCTACCGGGCGGGTGCACCGTTCAGCGGCGCCGAGCTGCAGGCCCTGTCTGCGGAAGGGGCGGTGCAGCACCTCATCGCCGATGTCTACGCGGTGGCCTGGTTGCGCCAGTCGTCGGCCGTGCGGGCACGGGCGGCGATGATGCTGCTCCCCTGCCGGGCACAGGGCCGCGCCGTGCTCTGCGGGGAAACCGCCGCCTGGGTGCATCTCGGGGGCGCAGCGGGATCTCGCCTCACTCTGATCTCTCAGAGCCTGCGCCGACGAGGCGGGGACGCGGAGATGTGGCAGGTCCATCAGGTGGCGCTCTCCGACGAGGACGTGTCCGTGGTCTCTGGGGTCGGAGTGACCACACCGTTGCGCACGGCCGCAGACCTCTTCCTCGGGCTGGGCGCAGCAGACGGGCGGAGAGCGTTGGACGTGCTGGCCGCCGAATCGATCTACACCCGGCGGCCGGAGGTGGCCGCCGCGGCCGGGGTCCACGAGCCGGCCTGGCTGAGACGCTGGTGGCTGGTGGCAGATCTGCTGCACGCCCGGCGACGAGACGTCGATGCTGAGGCGCTCACGGAACGACTGCTGGCGCGGATGCGCGGTGGGCGGACCCACGAGCACCGTCTGGAGTTGATTCCCGACCTGGTGGCTCAGTGCGCGTCGCGACGCCGACCGACCGTGCGATAGACGTCGTAGACTCCGTCGATGCGTCGCACGGAGTTGAGCACATGGTTCAGGTACCGGGGGTCCCCCATCTCGAACGAGAAGCGAGAGATCGCCACCCGGTCTCGGGAGGTCTGGACACTGGCGGAGAGGATGTTGACCTGCGACTCGGCCAGCACCCGCGTGACGTCAGAGAGCAGGGACTTTCTGTCCAGCGCCTCCACCTGGATCTCCACCAGAAACACGGACGTCTTGGTGGGGGCCCATTCCACCTCCACCAGCCGCCCGGGCTGCTCCCGGAGCTGCTGGACGTTCCGGCAGTCGGCCCGGTGCACGGAGACACCCTGCCCCCGGGTCACGAAGCCCTCGATCTCATCGGGCGGCACTGGCGTGCAGCAGCGCGCGAGCTTCGCCAGCACATTGCCTGCGCCCTTGACGATGACACCGGCGTCCGAGTACTGGCTTGCCGGGGTCACCGGGGAGGTGATGGGCGTGGTGTCGTGCTCCTCGGAGTCCTCCTCCTCCGGCTCGACGAGGGCGGTGAGGTGCTCGATGACGTTCTGCGTGGAGACATGGTTGTCCCCCACACCCGCATACAGGCCGGAGATGTCCGGATAGTGCAGCTGCTCGGCGACCTCGGCGAGGACGTCCGGATTCATGACCTTCTGCAGCTGGAGATTGGACTTTCGGATGGCCTTGGTGAGATCGTCCTTGCCGCGTTCGATGGACTCCTCGCGGCGCTCCTTGGAGAACCACTGGCGGATCTTGTTGCGCGCCCGCGCACTCTTGACGAACTGCTGCCAGTCGCTGCTGGGACCTGCGCCTTCGGCCTTCGAGGTGAAGATCTCCACCCAGTCGCCGTGCTGCAGCTCCGAGTTCAGCGGGACCAGCTTCCCGTTGACCCGGGCGCCGATGGTCTTGTGACCGACGTCCGTGTGGATGGCGTAGGCGAAGTCCACCGGAGTGGCGCCCGCGGGCAGGGCCATGACCTCGCCCTTCGGGGTGTAGACGAAGACCTCTTTGGCGTTGATCTCATAGCGCAGCGACTCGAGGAACTCGTCGGGGTCCTTGGTCTCCGACTGCCAGTCGACCAGGGAGCGCAGCCACCCGATGTCGGCCGTGGTCTGGCTCTGTTGGGTCGCCACGTCCGGAGTGCGGCCTCCGGCATCGCCGCCCTGTCCGGCCTCGGCCGCGGCGGATCTACCGGACTTCTGCTTGTACTTCCAGTGGGCCGCCACACCGTACTCGGCCCGTCGATGCATGTCATAGGTGCGGATCTGGATCTCCACCGGTTTGCCCTGTGGCCCGATCACCGTGGTGTGCAGCGACTGGTACATGTTGAACTTCGGCATCGCGATGTAGTCCTTGAACCGCCCCGGCAGGGGGTTCCAGCGCGCATGCAGCGCACCCAGGGCGCCGTAGCAGTCCCGGACGGAGTCCACCAGGACCCGTACGCCCATCAGGTCGTGGATGTCGTCGAAGTCCTTCCCGCGGACGATCATCTTCTGATAGATGGAGTAGTAGTGCTTCGGGCGGCCCGTGATGGTGGCGGCGATGCTGGCCTCGTTGAGGTCGTCGGCGATCGTCTCGCGCACCTCCGAGAGGAATTTCTCACGTTGCGGGGTCCGGTCCCCGACCAAACGCACGATCTCCTCATAGACCTTGGGGTAGAGCGCCGCGAAGGAGAGGTCCTCCAACTCCCACTTGATGGTGTTCATGCCGAGCCGGTGCGCCAGCGGCGAGAAGATCTCCAGGGTCTCCTTGGCCTTGCGGGCGCTGGACTCGGCCGGCACATAGCGCCACGTGCGGGCGTTGTGCAGGCGGTCGGCGAGCTTGATCATGAGCACCCGGATGTCCTTGGCCATCGCCAGGACCATCTTCCGGACCGTCTCTGCCTGGGCCGCGTCGCCGAACTTGAGCTTGTCCAGCTTGGTGACGCCGTCCACCAGCAGGGCGATCTCCTCGCCGAAGTCGGCGGTGAGCTGGTCGAGGCTGTAGTCGGTGTCCTCGACGGTGTCGTGGAGCAGCGCGGCCGCCAACGTGGAGCCGGTCAGCCCGAGCTCTGCCAGGATGGTCGCGACGGCGACGGGGTGCGTGATGTAGGGGTCGCCGCTCTTGCGCTTCTGGTCACGATGGTGGTGGTTCGCCACTTCGAAGGCGCGCTGGATCAGCGGGAGGTCCTGCTGCCCGCCATTGGCACGCATGGCGCGCAGCAGGGGCTCCAGAAGCGGCGAGGACCCGGAGTCGACGACGCCGACGGCGCGGGCGCGCCGGACGGCCGGTGCGGGCGGACTGGCCGCTGTCACCGACGTCGTGGCGTCGGTCTGGCCCCGGCGGGCGCCGTCGTCGTTCACCAACTTACGAACCTGCTCTCGGAGACGACATGATCAGGAGGTGTGTCGGCAATTGTACCCCTGGACGCCCCCTGCCATCGCAGCCCGTCATCGCCGTACGTCATCACCTGCTGAGGCGTCACCGTCGGGCTCCATGCCGGTGATGACGATCTCGAAGGCCTCCTCGTCGACCTCGACCTCCTCCGGCTCGGGCTCAGGCAGCGGCGGGAACGGCGTGGGGCGACCATGCTCGTCCAGTGCCGTGCCGGAGAGGGTCACCGACAACACGCCACGTTCCTCGCGGAGCCGGAGGACTTCCTCGGTGTGCGCGACGATGTCGGCGTCGTTCCGGCGCATCCGGGCATAGAGGGGTGCCTGGACGAAGATCGTGGCGAACGTGCCGACGATGACGCCCACGAAGAGCGCCAGTGAGATGTCTCGCAGCGTGCCCGCACCCAGCAGCCATGCACCGATGAAGAGGATCGAGCCGACGGGAAGGATGCCCACCACAGAGGTGTTGATGGAACGGACCAGGGTCTGGTTGACGGCCAGATTGACCCGCTCCGTGAAGGTCTGATCCTTCTGCTGCCGCAGGGGTTGGACGTTCTCCCGGATCTTGTCGAAGACCACCATGGTGTCGTAGAGCGCGTAGGACAGAATGGTGAGGAATCCGATGATCGCGCTGGGGGTCACTTCGAAGTTGGTCGCCGAGTAGATTCCGGCCGTGGTGATCACCACGAAGCCGAGGCCGAGGATGGCGGCCAACGACATCTTCCAGGTGCGGAAGTACAGGGCCATGTAGAGCGCGACGAGGATGATGAAGATCACCAGCCCCAGCATCATCTGCTCGGAGACCTGTTCGCCCCACGTGGGGCCGATGAACGTGGAGGTCACCTGGTCGGCACTGACGCCGTAGCCTTCCTGCAGGGCTTCGGCGACCTCGAGGGTCTCGTCATCGGTGAGCTCCTCGGTCTGCACCCTCACGGTGTTCGCCGCGATGTTCGTGACGGTGGCGTCCTGGCCGGAGACCTCGGCGACCGCGTCCTCGCCGACGGCGATGTCGGTCTCCTCGGTCTGGGAGATCGTGAACTGAGAGCCTCCCGTGAACTCGATGCCCAGGTTGAACCCGCCTCTGACGAACGGGATGGCGACCGAGACCAGCACCACGAGGGCGGCCAGGAGGAACCACAGGTTCGACTTCTGGATGAACGGGTAGGCCCGCTCACCCGTGTAGAGCTGGTTGCCGGCCTTGGCGAAACCTGCAGCCATCAGCGGTCCTCCTCGTCGGTCTCGGTGCGGGTGACGGTCTCAGGGTCCGTGACATCCCCCGGCTCGCCGTCCTGCGGGGGATCCTCGGCCGCCCGGGAGGTACGGCGCGCGTGGAGCGCGCGGGCCCGCCGTCGCTCGGCGATGGTCAGCCCCGGGGCTTCGGGGTCGGCCCCCGCTGGTGGCTGGGAGGCGCCTGCTCCGGATGGTCGACGATGGCGTCGTCCTGCTCCGGATGGTCGACGATGGCGGCGTCCTGCCCCGGATCGACCCCGGTCCCCGGGCCCCCTTCGGTGTCGAGGGTCAGCGTGCTGGTCGCTGTGGCCTGGGAGACGCTGACCGCAGAGGTGCCTCCGGCGGATTCGTCCCCCGCGGCGTCCTGACCACGCGGCGTCGCCGCGGCACGGTCCGGTGAGACGGCACCGGTCGGTTCGGCCACTGCCGGAAGCACCGACCGGCGGGCGAAACGCCCGGCGCCCCGATAGAGCATGTCCACCCCCAGCTCCTTCTCGGAGAGCCCGGAGAACCGGCGCCCGGAGGCGAAGAACCTCCGGCGGGCGATGATCTGCATCACCGGGTGGGTGAACAGGAAGACCAGGATGACGTCCAGGATCGCGGTGAGGCCCAGGGTGAAGGCGAAGCCGCGGACGTTGCCCACCGCCACCATGTAGAGGACGACGGCGGCGATGACGTTGACAGCCTTGGAGGCCAGGATCGTCCGGCGGGCACGGGCCCAGCCGTTCTCCACCGCCCCGGCCAGGGATCTGCCTTCGCGCAGCTCGTCCTTGATGCGTTCGAAGTAGACGATGAACGAGTCGGCAGTCAGACCGATCGAGACGATCAGACCCGCGATGCCGGCCAGCGAGAGGCGATACCCGTCGGACCAGCCGAGCAGCGCGATCGTCCACCAGGTGAGCACTCCGACGACTCCCAGGGAGGCGATCGTGACCAGACCCAGCGCCCGGTACTGGAACAATGCGTACCCGGCGACCAGGATCAGACCGATGATGCCGGCGAGCAGGCCGTTGCGCAGCTGATCGGCGCCGAGCGTCGCCGAGATCTGTTCCTCGGACTGGATCTCGAAGCTGACCGGCAGAGAGCCGTACCGCAGCTGCTCGGACAGGTTGCGCGCCTCATCCTCGGTGAAGTTTCCGGTGATCTGGGCTCGGCCGTCAGTGATCGGCGAGTTCATCCTCGGAGCGGAGATGACGCGGCTGTCCAGCACGATCGCGAACTGGTTGCGGACGCCCTCGAGCCCGTAGAGACGGGTGGAGGAGTCGCGGAACTCGGCGGTGCCGTCGCTGTCGAGCACGATGTCGACGGCCCAGCGTCCGGTCTGGCCTCCCGTAGGCGTCTGCTCCATCCCGAAGCCGGCGTCGTGGATATGGGTGCCCGGGACCTCCACGGGGCCGAGCAGGTACTTCATCCCGGTCTCGGGGTCACAGGTCACCAGTGGCTGATCGGAGTCGGCGGCCTCCCGCTCCTCGATGCTGACCTCACGGCTGCAGGTGAAGTTCGCGAAGTCGGCGGCGACATCCTGGGTGATCCAGTTCAGGTCGGAGGGGTCCTGCGGCTCTGCGGTGGGCTCTGGGAAGTCCTCCGGCTGGGCCTCGGCCCCCTCGCCTCCGGCGTCCTCCTCACCGGCGACGTCCTCGTCCTCCGTGGCCTCCTCCTGGGCTTCGGCCGCCTCTTCGAGCTCCTCGGCCTCCTCCTCAGGCATGCCTTCTTCGATCAGCTGGTCGATGTAGTCAGGATCCATCTCGGCCTGCAGCACCGGGCGGAACTCCATGTCGGCGGAGGCCTGGATGAGCTCGCGGGTCTCGGCATCCGGGGTGCCCGGCATGCCGACGACCACGTTCTCCGCTCCCTGAGTGGCGATCTCAGCCTCAGCCACACCGGTGCCGTCCACGCGCTGGCGGATGATCTCCACGGCCTGCTCGAGCTGCTCGCTGTCGAGCTGGTCGTCACCGTCCACATGCGGGGACAGGACCATCTGAGTGCCGCCCGAGAGGTCGAGCGCCAGCAGCGGCGCCCACTGGGCCCGGTCCTGGGAGACCCCGTAGGTCAGCAGTCCGCCCATCCCGAGGATGAGCACCAACAGTCCGATCAGGGCCGCGCGGGCGCGGGCCACCGGTGTGCTTGTCGCCATCAGGCTCTGGTCAACCTTCCGCTCGTCGGGTGCGTCGAGGGGCGCTGCGCGGTCACGCCGTCCCGCCCCGTCAACACCACAGCCCGCTCACCGGTGCGGTGGCGGGCTGTGAAAAGGGAACTGGTCAGCGTTCCTCTGACTCCGGAGACTCAGGGGACTCCGGAGCGGGGTCCTCCGGCGACGCCGCCGGAGTCACCACATGCTGGACGGCGGGGAGCTGGAAGTCCACGCGGTCTCCGCCGGAGAACTCCAGGGTCACCCGCTGCTTCTCCTCGTCGCGGGCGACGACGGTGCCGACGACTCCGCCGGCCGTCACGACCTCCGCGCCCGGCACAGCACCGCTGATCGCGGCGGACTGTGCATCACGCATCTTCTTCCCGCGGCGGAAGGTCATCAGCATGAAGAGCGCGAGGATCGCGATCATGATCAGAAGGAAGGGATCCATCAGAGATCACCTCCTGCCGCGGCGTGAGCCTGCTGCACTGCCATGACGTGTGGTTCGTTCACCTGTGGGCCAATCTGTTCGATCGATGGGCAGCTCCGCGAAGGCGCCGAGCCTGGTCAGCTCGACCGCCGCCGTGGAGTCGTTCAACGCGACAGACTATCAGCTGTCGCCGAGGTCCCAGCGCGGATCCCCCGAGGACACGGCCTCCCGTCCGCTGTCAGCGGACTCGGGCGGCTTCAGGCCCAGGTGGCGCCAGGCTCCCTCCGTGGCGATGCGGCCCCGCGGCGTACGGGCGAGCAGCCCCTCCCGCACCAGGTACGGTTCGGCGACGGTCTCGACCGTCTCCGTCTCCTCCCCGACGAGGATCGCCAGCGTGGACAGACCCACCGGACCGCCGCGGAACGTGGTGCACAGGGCATGGAGCACCGCGCGGTCCAGACGGTCCAGACCGCGCCGATCCACCTCGTAGGTGTCCAGGGCCTGACCGGCGGCCTCACGGTCCACCAGGGGCACCCCGTGCACCAGAGCCCAGTCGCGCACCCGTCGCAGCAGTCGGTTCGCGATGCGCGGGGTCCCGCGTGATCGTGTGGCGATCTCCGCGAACCCGGCGTCGTCGACCTGCATGTCCAGCATCCCGGCCGAGCGCCGGAGAACCCGCTCCAACTCGTCGGCCGAGTAGTACTCGAGATGCCCCGTGAATCCGAAGCGATCCCGCAACGGGCCCGGCAGCAGCCCCGCGCGCGTGGTGGCGCCCACCAGGGTGAACGGCGGCAGCTCCAGCGGTATCGACGTGGCGCCGGCTCCCTTGCCGACGATGATGTCGACCCGGAAGTCCTCCATGGCCATGTAGAGCATCTCTTCGGCTGGTCGCGACATCCTGTGGATCTCGTCGATGAAGAGCACCTCCCCGTCGGTGAGCGAGGACAGGATGGCCGCGAGGTCGCCGGCATGCTGGATCGCCGGGCCGGAGGTGATGCGCAGTGCGGCATTCATCTCGCCGGCGATGATCATCGCCAGCGTGGTCTTCCCGAGCCCCGGTGGGCCGGACAGCAGCACATGGTCGGCCGCCGCTCCCCGCAGCCGCGAAGACTCCAGCACGAGTGAGAGCTGCCCGCGCACCGTGGACTGACCGACGAAGTCCTGCAGGGTCTTCGGCCGCAGCGCGGCCTCGAGCGCCTTCTCCTCGGCCGCAGGCGCCGTCCCGACCAGCTCGCGGGGATCCTCCGTGCTCATCGGCCGCTCCCCCCGGCAGAACCGAGCATCCGCAGGGTGTGCCGCAGGACCACCGGCACCTCGGCCTGCGCCAGCTCCGGCTCATCACGCAGCACCTGCTCGACGGCGCTTCGGGCGTCCTTCTCGGTCCAGCCGAGCGAGCTCAGCGCCTCCTGGACCTGCCCCGTGACCTCATCGGCTCCGGACGGTGCGGGGGTCGCAGGGTCGTCCGCCGGTTCGACGACGAGCTTGCCGGCGAGCTCGAGCAGGATCCGCTGAGCGGTCTTCTTCCCGATGCGGGAACCTTCGTGAAGGCGGCGGTGTCGGAGTCGGCGATCGCCTGACGCACCGCGGCCGGACTGTGCACGCTCAGCACGGCCAGGGCCAGCCGAGGGCCGACCCCGGAGATCCCCAGCAGAGTGGTGAAGATCTCCCGCTCGCCGCCGTCGGCGAAGCCGAAGAGCAGCGGGGCGTCGTCCTGGCGCGGCACGAACGAGGTCTGCAGCCGGGTCTCCTGGCCCAGCCGCAGCTCTCCCAACGTCTGCGCGGTGGCCGTGACCTCGAGGCCGAACCCGGCCACCTCAACGATCGCATGATCGAGCCCCACGTGGAGCACCTCGCCCCGGATCGAAGAGATCATCGCTCACCCGTCCTGTCCGCTGTTCTGTCCGCCGCCGCATCGACGTTCGTACACATCTTCGAACAGACTACCGCCCCCGTCGCGCGCTGCCCGGGCCGACTCGCCCGGACGCTCCGCCGCCGGCGCGCCTCTCGGCCTCCTGCCAGTCACGCTGGGCCGGTGTCATCCCCGAGGTGCCAGCGTCTGCAGCCCGCTGCAGAGCCGTCCGCGCCCCCTGGTGGGTCCGGTCCCGGCCGCCATGTCATGGCGCGTGCCGATGCCGGACCGCCAGGCATGGCAGATGGCCACCGCATAGGCGTCGGTCGCGTCGACGGGCTTCGGCAGGGCGGGGAGCCGCAGGATCCGCTGCACCATGCGAGCCACGGCGGCTTTGTCGGCGGAACCGTCGTCGGTCACCGCCGCTTTGACCTCCGAGGGTGTATGCCAGGCCACCGGGATGCCCCGTGCGGCGGCGGCGGCGATGACCACCCCCGAGGCCTGCGCCGTGCCGACCACGGTGGGAGCGTTGTTCTGGGCGAACACCCGCTCGATGGCCAGCACGTCCGGAGCATAGGTGTCCAGCAGGGCCTCGGCGGCACGCTGGATCGCCAAGATGCGCTCCGCCAGATCCTGGTCCGAGCGGGTTCCGGTGACCTCCACGTGCACGGACTCGCCGGTGCGGTCCCGGTGCATCTCCACCACGGCGAAGCCGCAGCGGGTCAGCCCGGGATCGACGCCGAGGATCCGCTGGGCCACCCGTGAGGTCCCGGCCGTGCCCCTCACCGGCACCGTTGACGCCATAGCCCGGCGATCAGCTCTCGGCGTCGAGCGCGGCGAGCGTGTCCGCGCTGAGGTCCGCGTTGGTGTGGACGTTCTGGACGTCGTCGAGATCCTCGAGCGCATCATGCAGCCTGAGGAACTTCTTGGCGGCGTCGAGGTCGAGGTCCACCTTCACGTCAGAGACGAACTCGACCTCGTCCGACTCCACGGCGAGTCCTGCGTCTTCGAGCGCCTTGACGACCTCCTGCAGATCCTGCGGCTCAGACTGCACCTCGAACGTCTCCGCGTGCTCGATGACCTCCTCGACGCCTGCCTCCAGGACCGCGGCGAGCACGTCATCCTCGGTGAGCCCCTCCTTCGGCACGCTGACCACGCCCTTGCGCTGGAACATGTACGCCACCGACCCGGGATCCGCCACGGTGCCGCCCGAGCGTGTCACCGCCACACGCACTTCCGAGGCAGCACGGTTGCGGTTGTCCGTGAGGCACTCCACGAGCAGCGCCGAGCCCTGCGGGCCACGCACCTCGTACATGATCTCCTCATACTCCACCGCATCGCCCGTCAGACCTGCCCCGCGCTTGATCGCCCGGTCGATGTTGTCGTTGGGGACCGAGTTCTTCTTGGCCTTGGAGACGGCGAGATCCAGCGCCGGGTTGCCCGCCGGATCCGGCCCGCCGTTGCGCGCCGCGACCTCGATCTGCTTGATGTAGCGGGCGTTGATCTTGGCGCGCTTGGCGTCCACAGCAGCCTTGCGGTGCTTGGTGTTGGCCCATTTGGAGTGGCCGGCCATAGTTCTCCGATCTCGTCAGTCAGGGTTCCGGAATGCACGCCACCATGACGTGCGGCACGTAGTGTGGACACCAGCCTACCGTCGCCACGAGAGGAAGGCCGAAGCCTTGACGCACGCCTCCCAGGTCACCCATCCGGACACCGGCCAGGTCCGAGTCCGCTCCCGGCCCGACGGCGCCGGCTCCCCCCACGATCCCTTCGGCGACGGCTTCCTGCTGGACCACCAGCACCCGGATCTGCGTCGTGTCTCCCCCGGCGACTGGCTGCCGGCGCTGCGGGCGGGGGTGGCCGAGGAGAAGGCTGAGCTCGAGGAGATCGCCGCGCGGGGCGCTCCGGCCGACGTCGACGATCCCTGCGAGCCGTCGGGCGGGCCGGTGGGAGACTGCGGCGCGTTCAGCGCGCGTTCTCCTGCGTGTTCTCCGCGGACGCCGGCCCGGACCTGCAGGACGTCCAGGCACACTGGGCCCCCGAGATGGCCGCCCACCGAGACTGGGTGCAGCTGCACCCCGGACTGCACCACCGACTGCGTGAGCTTGCCCAACGCATCGACGCCGGGGCGGTCTCCCCCACCGCGGAGCAGCGTCGGATGCTGCACCGTCTGCTCGCGGAGGCTGAGGCCGCCGGTGCGGGACTCTCCGGCACCGACCAGGAACGCCTGCGGGAGCTGAACCGGAAGATCGCCGCCGAGGAGACCGCCTATCAACGCCTGCAACGGGCTGAGGCCGCCGAGTCCGCCGTCTACGTCGCCTCCGCCGATGAGCTGGTGGGGCTCGACGACGCTGTGCTCTCCTCGGCACGAGAGGCCGCGCGCGCCGCCGGCCATGACGCCGGGCACCTGCTCCGGCTCGGGATGCCGGTGCAGCAGCCGGCGCTGGCGGTGCTGCGTGATCGTCAGACCCGGCGTCGTCTTCACCTCGCCTCCTTCGAACGCGGCGGCATGCCAGGCGACGACGGGCGCACCACACGGCAGATCGGCGCGGATATCGCTGTGCTGCGGGCGCGGCGGGCACGGCTGCTGGGTCATGACCATCACCTGGACGCGGTGCTGACGCTGCGCACCGCGTCGGACGTCTCCGCCGTCCAGGACATGCTGCGGCCGCTCATCGCCGGGGCTACGGCGTCGGCTGGCCGAGGAGCTCGCGGTCGTGGAGGAGCATCTGCGCGCCGCCGGGGACGTCCTCGACGAGCCTGCGGCCCTGGGACCTCACCTATGGGATCGCCGCCGTAGAGCGGGCGGCCCGCGGTGCAGCCGAGGGACGCGACGACGCCCCGGGCCCGCCCGCGGACGCTCCCTGCCTCTGGAGGAGGCGCTCGGACGGGTGTTCGCCGCCGCCCGCCGGGTCTACGGCCTGCAGGTCCACGAGCGGACGGACCTTCCGGGGTTCGTCGACGGGGCCCGCAGCTTCGAGGTCCGCGACGTCGACGGCGCCGTCCTGGGCCTGTTTTTGCTGGATCCGTTCGCTCGTCCCACCAAGGCCGGCGGCGCCTGGATGAACTCGTTCTCCGTGGCGTCCTCCTTGACCGGATCCCGTCCGGTGGTCATCAACTGCCTGAACCTGGCACGCCCAGCCGACGGCGAGGCGGCGCAGGTCACTCGTGCCGAGCAGAAGACCCTGTTCCACGAGTTCGGCCACGCGCTGCACGGGCTGCTCGCCGAGGCCGAGTTCGAGGCCCTCTCCGGCACTGCCGTGCCGCGCGATGCCGTGGAGTTCCCCTCTCAGGTCAACGAGGTCTTCGCCGACCTGTGGCGCCCGTCCCCGGCGTCAGGATCGCATCTCCACCCCGGGGCCGACCCCCACTGGGGCCGTGGAGCCTCGATGGTGGAGCATCTGGCCGCCGTCGTCCTGGACCTCGTCTGGCACACTCTCAGTCCCGAGCAGGCCGAGGAGGCGGCCAGGGATCCGGAGGGGTTCGAAGACCAGGCGCTGGCCGCGTGGGGGCTGGACCATCCCCTGGTGCCGCCGCGCTACGGCACGGGCTGCTTCAAGCACATCTTCGCCGGATCCGGGTACGCGGCCGGCTACTACTCCTATCTCTGGGCGCAGGTCCTCGCCGCCGACGCCGCCGAGTGGTTCCGCACGGTCATGGACGACGAGAGTGCGCTGCGGAAGGCCGGAGATCGATTCCGCGCCGAGCTGCTGCGCCGCGGCGATACCCGAGAGCTGGAGGAGTCATTCCGGCACGCGATCGGGCGGGAGCCCACGCTCGCCCCCTTGCTGCGCAGCCTCGGGATGACACCGCCCGCCTGACGTTCCCGACCCGGAGCCGGACCGACGGTGAGTCGAAGAGTCAGCGATTCTGCTGATCGGCCTGCCGTCGGACGGAGAGGATGCGCTGGACCACCGTGACGGCCGAGGCCGCCGCCAGCAGGGTCAGCACGACGAGCAGGACCGAGGAGTGCAGCCCCAGACCCGTGAAACCGGTGAACACCAGGGCCAGGACCATCCTCTCGGGACGTTCGGCGATGCCGACATCAGCGGTGTAGCCCATCGCCTCGGCTTTGGCGCGCACATATGGCACCAGGCCCCCCAGCAGCAGGCAGGCCGCGGCGGCGACACCGATCCAGGGCTGGTCGCCTCCGGTGAAGAACCAGATGAGCAGACCCAGGAAGACAGCTCCGTCCTGCACCCGGTCCAGGGTGGAGTCCAGGAACCCGCCCAGGGGCGAGGACCGGCTGGACATGCGAGCCATGAGTCCGTCGATCAGGTCCGAGAAGATGAACAGCGTGATGAACACGGTGCCCCAGAACAGCTCCCCCAGGGGGTAGAGGACCAGGGCGCCGAGGGCCACCCCGACGGTGCCGATCACGGTGACCATGTTGGGCGTGAGCCCCACACGCATGAGCAGCTTCGCGACCGGGGTGAACAGGGCGCCGAAAAGGCCTCTCGCATACCTGTTGAGCATCAGGCGTCCTGCTCCTGTCCGGCCTCACCGGACGTCCCTTCCGTCTGTGCCTGATCTGCGGCGAAGGCCCGGGCGGCCTCGTCCCAGACGTCGTGGAGCATGCGGTGGGTCTCCCCCAGCGTCTGGGCCATGTTCTTGGTCTGGGCGATGATCGGCAGGAAGTTGCCGTCGCCGCCCCACCGGGGCACCACATGCTGATGCAGGTGCGCGGCGATCCCGGCTCCACCGTCCTTGCCCTGGTTGAGCCCCAGGTTGAACCCGCCGGGTGCCGCGACGGTCCGCAGCGCGACCATCGCCACCTGGGACAGTCGGGTGAACTCCTCGGACTCGGCGGCGCTGAGGTCCGTCAGGTCCGGCACATGCCGGTAGGGGCAGACCAGGAGGTGGCCGGGGTTGTAGGGGTACAGGTTGAGCAGCACGTAGCAGGTCGTGCCGCGGTGCACGATCAGGGAATCCTCGTCGGCGCGCCCCGGCGCGGTGCAGAAGGGGCAGTCGGAGGTCCCCGAGACCTGGTCCTGCCCGCGGCGCATGTACGCGATGCGGTGCGGGTTCCAGAGGCGCTGGAACGCGTCCGGCACCCCGGCCAGGGAGAAGTCGTCCTCCGCCGGGTCGGGCGTGGTGTCGGCGTCGTGCTCCTGGTCCACCACGGGCCGCTCAGGCCTCACGGTCCTCGATGGCCTTCAGGATGCGCGCCACGGCCTCGTCGACCGGCACCTGGTTGTCCTGGCTGCCGTCACGGAAGCGGAAGGACACCGCGCCCGCGTCGGCGTCCTCACCACCGGCGATGAGCACGAACGGGATCTTGTCCTTGGAGGCGGTGCGGATCTTCTTCGGGAACCGATCGGTGCCGTCCTCCAGCTCGGCGCGCACGCCGGCGGCCCTGAGCCTGTCGATGACCTCGCCGAGGTAGTCGTTGAACGGCTCGGCCACGGGGATGCCTCGGACCTGGACCGGCGCCAGCCACGCGGGGAAGGCTCCGGCGTAGTGCTCCAGCAGAATGGCGAAGAACCGCTCGATCGATCCGAACAGGGCCCGGTGGATCATGATGGGGCGCTGTCGGGTGCCGTCCTCCGCGGCGTACTCCAGCCCGAAGCGTTCCGGAAGGTTCGGGTCCACCTGCACCGTGGACAGCTGCCACTTCCGCCCGATCGCGTCGGTGACCTTCAGGTCGATCTTCGGGCCGTAGAAGGCCGCCTCCCCCGGAATTTCGGTCAGCTTCAGACCCGAGGTCACCGCCACATTGCGCAGCGCCTGGGTGGCGTCCTCCCAGAACTGGTCGGAGCCGACCCACTTGTCCTTCTCGTCGTCCCGCATGGACAGCTCCAGCTCGAAGTCGTCCAGGCCGAAGTCACGCAGCAGCGAGACGACGAACTCGACCACCTTGGTGACCTCGTCCTCCAGCTGATCCTGCCGGACGAAGAGATGCGCGTCGTCCTGGGTGAACCCCCGCACGCGGGTCAGGCCATGCAGGGCCCCCGAACGCTCATTGCGATAGACGGTGCCGTTCTCCGCGAACCGCAGCGGCAGGTCCCGATAGCTGCGCCCCCGCTCCTTGTAGATGAGGATGTGCATGGGGCAGTTCATGGGCTTCAGGTAGTAGTCCTGGCCCTGCTTGGTGATGGTGCCCTCGTCGTCACGCTCCTCGTCCATGTGGATGGCGGGCCACATGTCGTCCTGGTAGTTGGCGAGGTGACCTGAGGTTGCGAAGAGATCGGCCTTGGAGATGTGAGGGGTGTAGACGTAGGTGTACCCGGACTCCAGGTGCCGCGCACGGGCGTGCTGCTCCATGATCCCGCGCACCAGCCCTCCCTTGGGATGCCAGACGGAGAGGCCGGAGCCGATCTCCTCGGGGAAGCTGAACAGGTCCAGCTCACGACCGAGCCGACGGTGGTCCCGACGTTCGGCCTCGGCGAGGCGCTCCTGATAGGCCTTGAGGTCGTCCTTCGTCGGCCAGGCGGTGCCGTAGAGGCGCTGCAGCTGAGGGTTGGTCTCTTTGCCCCGCCAGTACGCGCCCGCGGCACGCATGACGGCGTACCCGTTGGCGATGAGCTTCGTGCTGGGCAGGTGAGGCCCCCGGCACAGATCCGCCCAGACCTTCTCCCCCTTGCGGTTCACGTTGTGATAGATCGTGATGACGTCGCCCCCGACCTCGACGTCGGCCCCGTCCGCGGACCCGCCTCCGTCGCCGCCGAGCAGCTCCAGCTTGTAGGGCTCCTCAGCCATCTGCCGCTTCGCCTCGGCGAGGTCGACCACTTCGCGTTCGAAGGTCTGCCCCGACTTCACGATCTTCTGCATCGCCTTCTCGATCTTCTTCAGATCCTCCGGCGTGAACGGCTCCTCGACGTCGAAGTCGAAGTAGAAGCCGTCCGTGATGTAGGGACCGATGCCCAGCTTGGCCCCGGGGAAGAGCTGCTGGACGGCCTGGGCCATGACGTGGGCGGTCGAGTGCCGCAGGACGTCGAGCCCTTCCGGCTCGCTGATGTCCACCGGCTCGACCACGGCGCCGGCCGGGATCTCCCGCGACAGGTCCCAGACCTCTCCGTCGACACGCATCACCACAGTCGTCGCCTGGTCCGCGAAGAGGGTGATCCCGGTGGTGCCCGGCGCGATGCCGGTGGCCTCGCCGTCGATCGTGATGGTGATCTTCTCGGACACTGCGTTCTCGGACACGGGGAACGGTTCTCCTCACGGATCGGCCGACGTCGCCGGCCAGGGGCAGGACACAACAGACCCTTCGAGAGGGTCACCAGTGATTCTACGGGAATCGGCGACCGCCCACGCATTCGGCCCGGGCCTGCCGGAGCGCGCCGCCGCGCCTCGACTCCGCCCGCGCCCGCAGGCCGGTCACCGTTGGCAGCCAGGGCACCAATAGAGGGTGCGACCCTGGAGCTCTCGGGCGGCGATGGCCTCTCCGCACCGCAGGCAGGGGGTCCCGTGATGCCGGTAGACCCAGTGGCGACGTTCTGCCTCCGGATGCGAGGAGACCCGATAGTCATGCGTGGCCTCGGACGGCGGCGGATCCGGGGTCCGCACCGTGCGGATCACGCCCTCCCGGACTCCGTCCCGCAGCTGGTCGGTGAGTCGGCGCCACAGCGCGGCGGCCTGCTCCGCCGGGAGCTGTCGTGCGGGCATGTCCGGGTCGAGGCGCTCCAGGAAAAGCGACTCCGCCCGATAGATGTTCCCGACCCCGGCGATCACACTCTGGTCCATCAGCGCGGCGGCCAGCGGGGTCCGACGTCGAGCCAGGCGTCCGGCGAAGCTCTCGATCATGTCATCGAGGGTCGCCCCCTCCGGCTGACGCAGCGGATCGGGACCGAGCCGGGCGATCACCTCGCGGTGCTCCTCGGCGGTGAGGACCGCACACCTCGACGGTCCGCGGAGATCTGCCCATCCGTGAGGAGAGCGGATCCGGGCTCGGACCGCGCCCTCCGGAGCGGTGGGGACGATCCAGCCGTCGTCGTCGCGCCGAATGTCCCAGGCTTGCGCGGCGGCACGGGGTGCGCCCAGTGTGGCGGCGCCGTCGAAGGACTCGTCCCCCCGGAAGCTGAACGCCCCGTACAGGCCCAGGTGGACTTGCCAGACGTGGTGGCCGACGCGCACGAAGAGGTGCTTGCCCCAGGCCTCTGCCTGCTCCGGGGCACGTCCGTCCAGAAGGGCCGCGCCCGCGGCGAACCGGCCCTGCGGCGAGGTGACCTTCCACATCCTGCCCACGAACAGGTCGCCGATCTGCCGGGCGAGCCGGTGCAGCGTGTGTCCTTCAGGCATAGCTCGTCTCAGTCGTCGGTGCTCAGTCGACGATCTCGCCGGACTCCTCGTAGCGGGTGATCTTGCCGATCCGGCGCGCGTGACGCTCCTCGTCGGTCCACTGGGCGGTCAGGAACGCCTCGACGATCTCGGTGGCTTCCGCGACGCTGTGCTGGCGGCCGCCGAGCCCCACGACGTTGGCATCGTTGTGCTCGCGGGCCAGCCGGGCCGTGTCCAGGTTCCAGGCCAGCGCGGCCCGGATGCCACGGACCTTGTTGGCGGCGATCTGCTCCCCATTGCCGGAGCCGCCCAAGACGATGCCCAGAGAGTCCATGCCCTGGCGACGGTCCTCGGCCACAGCCTCGGCGGCGCGCAGGCAGAACGCCGGGTAGTCGTCGAGCGCGTCATACTCCTGCGGACCGTGGTCGATCATCTCGTAGCCCTGGGCGCTGAGGTGCTTCACGAGGTGGGCGGAGAGCTCCATGCCGGCGTGGTCGGTGGCGATGTGGACGCGCATGTCAGGCGGTGTTCCTCTCGAGGGACGTCAGGTGGCGGGCGACTCATCGACGCCACCTGGTGCTGTGGCGCCGATGACATCCTATGAGGAAATCGCGCTCGTCCTGGAACGCGTTGCGCCGCGAGGGGAGCCTGCCCGACGGACGGTATCGTGAGAGGCACAGGCACCACAGATGGGGAGAGCATGCAGATCGACCAGCACACCTTCCGGGTGGAGGTGGCCTGGAGTGACGACGGCGGAACGACCGGGCCCCGAGACTACCGACGCGAGCACACCGTCACAGCGGTGCTGAGCGAGCGGGAGTCCTCGCGCGGGCTGGAGTCCCCGCCTCCGCTGACGGGGTCCGCGGCCCGGGCCTTCCATGGCGACGCTGAACGGTGGAACCCGGAGCAGCTTCTGCTCGCCGCCCTGGCACAGTGCCATACCCTCTCCTATCTGCACGCGGCCGCCGCGGCGGGTGTGGTGGTGACCGCGATGACCGTGCACGGCACGGCCGAGCTTCGGGTCCACGGCGACGGTTCCGGGGAGATCACCGCGGCAGTCCTCCGCGCCGAGGTGACGCTGGCCGATGAGAGCCGGCGCGCACGGGCCGATCAGCTGCATGCCGAGGCCGCCGAGCGGTGCTTCATCGCCCGGAGCGTGAACTTCCCGGTCACCCATGAACCGGTGTCCCCGTTCCGGTCCACCGGCGCCTTCGACCGCGGCACCTCCCCCAGCAGATCCACTCCACCCGAGGCTTCCGCACCTCAGGGGTCCGCACGCGAGGGCTCGGAGGATCGGGCCCCTCGTCCCCAGTTCTCGCGCCGCCTCGGTGCTCCGATCGCCACAGTCCGTCCGGTGGGACGCCCCCCGTCGCAGGTGAGCGGCCTCCCGTCGACGGAACGGCCCACCACGGAGCCGCCCTCCGCCGAAGGAGAATCGTCCTCCGACCATGCGGCGACGGCGTCCTCCCGTCCCGCCAGTGCCGACATGGGATACCTGCCCGCACCCGGAGGACTGCCGATGGGTGACCCTGCACCGTCCCCGGATCAGAAGTCCTTCTTCGAGGAGGTGGGCGGCCACGAGACCTTCCAGCGGATCGTCGACGTCTTCTACGACCAGGTGGCCGAGGACCCCGATTTCCGCGCGATGTATCCCGAGGAGGACCTCGAGCCCGCCAAGCGCCGGCTGCTGATGTTCCTCGAGCAGTACTGGGGCGGGCCCCGGACCTACCAGGCCGAACGCGGCCATCCGCGACTGAGGATGCGCCACATGCCTTTCCGCGTCGATGCCCAGGCGCGAGACACCTGGCTGCGGTACATGCGACGAGCGGTGGAGGCCGCAGACCTGTCCCCGATGCATGAACAGATCCTCTGGGACTACCTGGAGCGGGCGGCCCACTCCATGGTCAACAGCTGAATCATGCCGCGGCGTGAACCGCGCCGCCGCTCAGATCCCGGTCCGGCGGCACAAGATATGACCACCGGCTGAGCTCAGGCGCAGCCAGCGACCCAGACCGTGCACGGCGGTGCGCCCGCCGGAGGCCTCCGGGCTCAGGAAGTTCAGCGCGTGAGAACCGAACGCCGCACCGGCCGGAACCGCCTGCGCCGCTGCCGAGGCCGCCGTCCCCTCGGACGCAGCGGGGCCGTCAGCGGGATCCGCAGGTGCCGACTCGGCCTGCACATCGTCCGTGGAGGCGCCCGCGGTGGACTCAGCCGCAGTCTCAGCGAGGCTGCGGCCCCAGACCCGCTCACGGACCTGCTCCACGACCGCCGCGCCGGCCGTCTCCGGCACGGTCCGGGCGATCTCCGCGATGCCGTGCTCGGCTGCGGCACGCACGACGTCGTCCTCCAGCTCCCCCAGGGGCTGCCATCCCGTGCGCGGGGGCGTCACGGCGGCCCACGCACGCTCAGCCGGCTCGGCGGCAGCGGCAGCACGGTCTCCGCCGGGTTCATCCGGGCGAGACGCTCGGTGATCGCGCTCAGCTCCACGGTGACGTCGGCTCGGGACGACCGGGTCAGAGCCATGGTGCGCAGCCCCAGCACCGCAGGCAGTCGACCCACCAAGGAGCTGGGCGTCATCACCGGCACCCAGGCGGCCAGCACCGTGCCCACGGCCTGCAGCCGGACGCCCTGCTCCTGGATCCGGCGGGCACGCCGGATATAGGTGTGCAGGTCCTGCAGGGCCACGGCCTCCGCGAAGTGCAGCTCCCGCGGCTCCTCAGAGGCGCGCGCGGAGGAGGGGTCGGGCGAACGGGGTCCGGGGGTGCTCGTCATGGCGGCCATTCTTCCATCTGCCGCTTCGGGGACCGGTCCCCGTGGAGGTCTGTGACGGGGCATGTCCGCACGGGGCGCTCACCGTCACCGACACACCGCAGCGGCTCACGGGGCCGCCCCGCAGAGCCTGCCGCTGACCACGCGCTGCGCTCGGTAGAGTGGTGTTCAGTCCCGCCCCGTACCAGCCGGTACCATCCTGTGCCGCCCTCCCCACCAGCCCGCCCCCTCCGGAGGTCCCATGTCTGAGCGTCCGTACCGCGTCCCCACCCCCGCAGAAGCCGTGGACCGTCTGGTGGGCATGCTGGACCTCGAGGATCTCGTCCCGGCCGACGGCGAGCCCGGCGCAGAGGATCTCTTCCTGGGACCGGTCTTCGACCAGGCCTTCTGGCGAGTCTTCGGGGGTCAGGTGCTCGCCCAGTCGGCGATCGCCGCGATGAGGACCGTGGATCCGGAGCGAGTCATCCACTCCGTCCACGGATACTTCCTCCGCCCCGGTGATGCCACCAAACCGATCGAGATCGGCGTCGAGCGGCTCCGCGACGGGGGCTCGTTCTCCGCCCGACGCAGCCACGCATATCAGGACGGGCGGCCGATCCTGTCGATGATCGCGTCCTTCCAGCGGCCGTCCCCGGGGCCGACGCATCAGCAGGACATGCCGCTGGACATCCCCGGACCGGAGGAGCTCGCCGCCCCGCATGAGCTCGTCGGGCACGTGAAGCACCCTGTCATGCAGGAGTGGGCCCACGGCAGGCCCTTCGAGATCCGTCATGTGGACCGCCCCATCTACTTGGAGGAGGACACGCTGCCCCGGGCCGCCAACGCGGTGTGGATGCGCACCCGCGGCCCGCTGCCGGACGATCCGAACGTCCACCGGGCGGCGATCCTCTATGCCTCCGACTACACGTTGTTGGAGCCGGTCCTGCGACGCCACGGGCTGTACTGGGCCAAGCCGGGGATGAAGGTGGCCTCCTTGGACCACGCGATGTGGTGGCACCGGGAGGCGCGCGCTGACGAGTGGCTCCTCTACATCCAGCGCAGCCCGAGCGCCCAGAGCTCGCGCGGACTGGGTGCGGGCGCCATCTACACCCGTGACGGAGCCCTGGTGGCCACCGTGGCTCAGGAGGGCATGGTGCGTCGTCCCCACGGACTGAAGCCGCGCATCCAGGAGCGCGTCCAGCAGTCGATGGTGCGCAGTTCACGCACCCAACGTCGTCTTGAGCGGCAGTATGGCAGCACATGGGCCTCCCGCTATTTCACCCGATGAGCTGTCTCGCCCGCTTCTCCGGCGCGTCGCCTGGCATGATGCGCCGCCTCATCCGGTGAAGGCCGAGGCTGGGCTCAGACTGCGGTAGAGGCGCAGGCTCGCCGTCGCCGTCGCCGCCCAGGAGTATTCTTCGGCTCGCACGGCCGCCGTCGTGCTGTACCGCTCCCAGGCGCGCCGGTGGAGGACCAGCCAGCGCATCTGTTCCGCCCATGCCGCGGGGTCCAGCGACCTGATGAGCCGGCCGCTCCGGCGGTGGGTGACCAGTTCGGAGAGCCCACCGACGTCATGAGCCAACACCGGGGTCCCACAGGCCATCGCCTCCAAGGCCACCAGCCCGAAGGACTCGCTGTAGGAGGGCATCAGCACAGCGTCGGAGTCGCGGAACAGGGATGCGAGCTCGGGGTGCGGCAGCGGGTCTGTGGTGCGCACCAGATCCGCCACTCCGTGGTCGGCGGCCAGTCGCCCGATGTCCAGGGCATCGTCGCCGCTCTGGCGACCCGCCACTGTGAGCTCCACCGGAGTGTCAGGCATCACCCTGCGGAACAGTCCCAGCGCCTCCACGGCGACCTGCGGGCCCTTATGGGGCTGCAGGCGTCCGGCGAAGGTCAGCCGCAGAGGTCGGCCCTCCAGGCTGAGGCGGGGGTCCTCGCCTTCGGGCGGGTGGAAGACGCTGAGGTCGACGCCGGGGCGCACCGAGGTCACGTCTTCCGCCTCCACGCCGAAGAGCCGCACCAGGTCGTCACGTTCGCGGGCGGTGTTCGCCGTCAGGGCGTCCGCTGAGCGTGCGATGGCCGCCTCGGCCGCGTCGCGACGGTGGTCCTCCGTCGCCGCCGGATCGCACTCCTGCTTCACCGCGCCGATCGTGTGCATGGTATGGACCAGCGGCACCTGCAGTCTGCGCGCCATCAGGGTGCCGGCCAGGCCGGAGATCCAGTAATGGGAGTGCACCGTGGTCACCTCGGTGCCGTCGACGGCGGCCAGGCTTCGCAGCGCGCGCCTGGCGAGGGACTCGACATCGTCGACGAGGCGATTCTTGCCGCCCGGTCCTCCCGCGCGCAGCTGGTGGACCCGCCTCCCGTCGTCGAGCAGGCGCACGTGGTCGTCGTCGTCACCGGTGGTGACCAGGTCGACGCAGACCCCGGCGGCCCTCAAGGCCCGGGACAGCGAGTTCACGTAGACGTTGAGTCCGCCGGCATCGCCCGCGCCGGCCTGGGCCAGCGGAGAGGTGTGCAGACTCACCATCACGATGCGGAGCGGCGAGGGCCCTCCGCAGGGGAGCGTGGTGGTGGCGGTGGCCAAGATGCTGGTCCTCCGTGGGCGGCTGATGCGGTGCAGGTGACCGGAGCTCCGGTCAGCCGTCCGACTCTGGTCACGACGGCTCTCTCCATTGTGCCTGAGCCGCGGCCTTCCGCGCGCCCTGCGTCGCGCCAGTATCGGGAGACGGACCGCTCTCGGCCATCCGGACGGCAGGCTCGGAGCGCCGTGGCCCATCCTCCAGTTCAGCGCCGGAGATAGTCCGCACATCCGGCCGCAGCGTCCTCCCCCACCTCGCGGGTGAAGACCCACAGGCCCTCATCGTCCTCGATCACCGGCTCGAAGCCGAGTCGGTCCGCCCGGGCGAAGGCCTCCTGAGGAGTCAGCGGGTCACTGCCGCCCAGCTCGTCGACACGGTCATCGATGATGAGCCACATCAGGCGATCCTCATCCGTGGTGCCGTTGAGCCCGACCCTCGTCCGGTCCACCAGATGGGGCACGGCGGTGTCCGCTGCCTCGACACAGACACCGTCGGGGATCCGATCCACCGCACGGAGGTGGGCCTCGGCCCGGTCCGTCATGGTCCAGTTGTCCCCGGTGAGCGTCCGCTGGAAGGGGAACACCTGGGGGAAGAGCAACGTGCCCACCAGGGTCACCGCCAGCACCGTCGACGGCAGGGCGACCGCGATCCGCCGTCCGGCGCGCGGACCGGTGCGGCCTGCGATCCGCCGGACGACGTCCAGGGCGGCGAGCAGGAACACCGGGGCGAGGATCGCGTCGTACTGGTAGACAGGGGCCCAGACGTTGAGCCTGTCGTTGAACAGGCGTGACAGGAGGATGGGGGCCCCGATGATCACATACGGGGAGACGAAGGGCAGGAGCCAGAGCGGGAGGAAGTGGAGCAGCCACAGGCCCACCTTCAGGGGGTGGTCGAACAGGACTGCGACGGCGTGCCAGGCTGGGTGAGCATGAACACCACCGCGGCCCCCGCCGAGGCGCCCAGAGCGGTGTACTCCCAATATCCGAACTCCCCCGCCGGAGAGAAGTGCGGGATGACGACCTCCGTGGCGAACCAGAATCCCAGTACGCCCAGGGCGGCGGTGACGGCCGCCGGGAGCCACAGACGACGGATCGCCAGCACGAGTGCGACCGCCAGCAGGGTCACGCCCAGATCCTCGCGGACCAGCAGCAGCGCGGCCGAGAGCCCGACCGCCAGCCATGGGCGGTGGCGTTCCATGGCCCAGATCACCCACGCGATGAGCGGCACACCGAACGCGATCTCGTGGAAGTCCCAGTTGACCATCGCCTGGAACGGCCAGAAGAGCAGCACCGCGGCCGCGCTGAGGATGGCCGGACCGTGACTGAACCAGGATCTGACCACCAGGTACACCGGGACCGCGGTGGAGACCAACAGCGCCGTCATGGCGACGTTCAGCATGCGGGGGTCGCCCCAGATCCAGTACAGCGGGGCCAGGGAGGCGATGATCGGGTGGAAATGATCCCCGAGCAGGTGGAAGTCTTCGCCCTTGATCGGCACGATCGGCGCCTCGAACAGCGCATACTGACGCACCGCCTGGTCGAAGATGCCCAGGTCATAGCCCTTGGCCTCGAAGTTGCGGAACCGCAGCAGCGAATGTGCCAGGTACAGCAAAGAGGCCGCCGTCATCACGGCGGCCAGCTGCCATCTCTGTGAACGCGTCAAGCGCCCCGGGAGGGATTCGAACCCCCGACCGGCGGATTAGAAGGCCGCTGCTCTATCCCCTGAGCTACCGAGGCTGGCACTGGTCGGTCACCACGGCACGTCCACGCGCGGTCGGTGCGGCGGTTCCCCTCCAGTCCGATGGACCAGTCTACCGACTTCTCTCCTCCACAGGCGACCTGCCCCTGCGCTCGACACGCCGGGGTCTCCACAGGGCTCTTCGGTTCCCTCGCGGAGGCCGCTGCTCTCCGCGCAGACTGGCGTGACCGGGCACGACGACCCGGACACGGGTCCGTCACCGCGGACAGCCCGCCCCGCCAGCGGGGACCCCAGACGATCGGCCCGCAGGGTCAGCACACCATTCCAGGAGGACACCATGACCGAGACCATCACCGTCCGAGGCTTCATCGGCAACGACATCCGACACATCACCACGGACAAGGGCCTGCCGATCTCCACTTTCCGACTGGCCTCCACTCCTCGACGCTACGACCGGGAGCGCGGCGAATGGGTGGACGGCGAGACCAACTGGTACACCGTCACCAGCTTCCGAGCCCTGGCCCAGAACGTCCACTCCACCCTGGCCAAGGGCGACCCGGTGCTCGTCACGGGGAGGTTGAAGGTGCGGCAGTGGTCCAACGACACCGGTCAGCGAGGCACCTCGGTGGAGATCGACGCCGACGGCGTGGGACACGACCTGACCTTCGGGACCAGCTCCTTCACCCGACTGGGAGGACAACAGGCGGACTCCTCCGCCGGCTGGGGCGCTGCCAGCGGCCCGACCTCTCCGGCCGACCCGGAGCAGGACCTCCGAGCCCTGTCGGCCGCGGCGGAGGAGGTGGAGGGCAGTCCCTCCGCATGGGACGGCCACGACTCCGAGGAGGAGCCTGTCGCCGCCCCGTTCTGAGCCGACTCCCCGAAGCATTGGGCGAACAGGCCCCCGGCCGACTAGCCTGGAGGGCATGGCAGAGTTCATTTACACCATGGTCAAGGCCCGCAAGAAAGTGGGCGACAAGGTCATCCTCGACGACGTCACGATGTCGTTCTACCCCGGCGCGAAGATCGGCGTCGTGGGCCCCAACGGGGCGGGGAAGTCGACGATCCTGAAGATCATGGCGGGCCTCGACCAGCCCTCCAACGGTGAGGCCCGACTCTCTCCGGGCTACTCGGTGGGGATCCTGATGCAGGAGCCCCCGCTGAACGAGGAGAAGACCGTGCTCGGCAACGTCCAGGAGGGCGTGGGCGAGATCTACGGGAAGCTCCAGCGGTACAACGAGATCTCCGACGAGATGGCGAATCCGGACGCCGACTTCGACTCGCTCATGGAGGAGATGGGCAAGCTCCAGGAGCAGATCGATGCGGCCAACGCCTGGGACCTGGACTCCCAGCTGGAGCAGGCCATGGACGCCCTGCGCTGCCCGCCCGGTGACGAACCGGTCACCCACCTCTCCGGTGGTGAGCGTCGTCGTGTGGCGCTGTGCAAGCTCCTGCTGTCCAAGCCGGACCTTCTGCTGCTGGACGAGCCCACCAACCACCTCGACGCCGAGTCCGTCCTGTGGCTGGAGCAGCACCTCGCCGACTACGAGGGCGCGGTGCTCGCCGTGACGCACGACCGGTACTTCCTGGACCACGTCGCCGAATGGATCTGCGAGGTCGACCGCGGTCGGCTCTACCCCTATGAGGGCAACTACTCCACGTACTTGGAGAAGAAGCGCGCCCGCATGGAGATCCAGGGCAAGAAGGACGCCAAGCTGGCCAAGCGACTCTCCGAGGAGCTCGACTGGGTCCGCTCCAACGCGAAGGGCCGTCAGACGAAGTCGAAGGCTCGTCTGGCGCGCTATGAGGAGATGGCCGCCGAGGCGGAGCGCACGAAGAAGCTCGACCTGGAGGAGATCCAGATCCCGCCCGGGCCGCGCCTGGGCACCCAGGTCATCGAAGCGGAGGGTCTGCAGAAGGCCTTCGGGGACCGCCAGCTCATCGACGGGCTGTCCTTCTCGCTGCCGCGCAACGGGATCGTCGGGGTCATCGGCCCGAACGGTGTGGGCAAGACGACGCTGTTCAAGTCTGTCGTGGGCCTCGAGGACCTCGACGGCGGTGAGCTGACCGTCGGCGAGTCCGTGAAGATCTCTTACGTGGATCAGTCTCGCGCCGGCATCGACCCGGACAAGTCGCTCTGGGAGGTCGTCTCGGACGGCCTGGACTACATCAAGGTGGGCAACGTCGAGATGCCGTCGCGCGCCTATGTCTCGGCGTTCGGATTCAAGGGGCCGGACCAGCAGAAGAAGGCCGGCGTGCTCTCGGGTGGTGAGCGCAACCGACTGAACCTGGCGCTGACCCTCAAGCAGGGCGGCAACCTGCTGCTGCTGGACGAGCCCACCAACGATCTCGACGTGGAGACGCTGGGCTCGCTGGAGAACGCCCTGCTGAACTTCCCGGGATGCGCCGTGGTGATCTCCCACGACCGCTGGTTCTTGGACCGGGTGGCGACTCACATCCTGGCATGGGAGGGCACCGAGGAGAATCCCGCCCAGTGGTACTGGTTCGAAGGGAACTTCGAGTCCTACGAGCAGAACAAGGTGGACCGTCTCGGTCCGGACGCGGCCCGCCCGCACCGGGTGACCCACCGGAAGCTGACCCGCGGCTGAGCGCCGACTCAGCTGCGGCAGAGCACGGCCCGCGGCAGAGGCCCCGGCGGCAGGATCCAGGTCCGGATCCCGCCGCCGGGGCCTCTGTCATACGGATGCCCTCCGACGTTCGGCGCCGCGTGCAGGGGCGCTGCAGGGGCGGTGCGGAACGGCGCGCGTCGCCGCGGAGCCGCGTTCAGGCCGGCGTGGCGGCCAGCTCTTCGACGCGGGGGTACTTCACCGGGGCGGCATCGGTCATCTGCTCGAGGGTGCGGATGACCTGAGCGGAGTAGCCGAACTCGTTGTCGTACCAGACGTAGAGGATCGCCTGGCGACCGTTGACGATGGTGGCCAGGCCGTCCACGATGCCGGCCGCACGGGTTCCGACGAAGTCGGTCGACACGACTTCGGCGGAGTCGATGTAGTCCACCTGCTTGTGCAGCGGCCCTTCCAGGGATTCCCGGCGCAGGAACCGGTTGAGCTCCTCCTTGGTGGTCTCCCGCTCCAGCTCCAGGTTGAGGATGGCCATGGACACGTCCGGGGTGGGCACGCGGATCGCGTTGCCGGAGAGTCTTCCGGAGAGCTCAGGAAGCGCCTTGGCGACCGCTTTGGCCGCGCCGGTCTCGGTCAGGACCATGTTGAGCGCTGCGGACCGACCGCGCCGTTCTCCCTTGTGGAAGTTGTCGATGAGGTTCTGGTCGTTGGTGTAGGAGTGGACCGTCTCGACGTGTCCATGGTCGATGCCATAGGCCTCGTGCATGAGCTTCGCCACCGGGGTGATGGCGTTGGTCGTGCAGGACGCGGCGGAGAGGATGCGGTCCTCTTCGGCGATGTCACCGTGGTTGACGCCGAAGACGATGTTCTTGATGTCCCCCTTGCCAGGAGCGGTCAGCAGGACGCGGGAGACCCCTTCGGCCTGCAGGTGCTGGCTGAGCCCCTCCTCGTCACGCCAGCGGCCGGTGTTGTCCACCACCACGGCGTCCTGGATGCCATGGGCTGTGTAGTCCACGGCAGCCGGGTCGTTTGCGTAGATCACCTGGATGTAGGTGCCGTTGGCGATGATCGCCTGGTTCTCCTCGTCGAGACGGATGGAGCCGGCGAAGGGTCCGTGCACGGAATCCCGGCGCAGCAGGGAGGCACGCTTCGCGAGGTCGTTCTCCGAGCCGCGGCGGACCACGATCGCCCGAAGCCGCAGCCCGGAGGCGGAGGACGCGCGGCTGACGAGGATGCGGGCCAGCAGGCGCCCGATGCGACCGAAGCCGTAGAGCACGACGTCTCGCGGCTCGGAGCCGCCCTCGCCGCCGCGCCCCACCACCTCGGCCAGCTCCCGGCGCAGGAACTCGGTGAGGTCGGCGGAGCCCGAGGCCTTGAAGCGGGCGTTGAGCCGGGCGATGTCCACGCTGGCGGCCCCGAGGTCCAGGGCCGTCAGGGCCTCCACCAGCGGGAGAGTCTCGGAGATCGGGAGCTCAGTCTCGTCCACCTGGCGGGCGAAACGGTGGGCTTTGAGGATGTCGATGGCGGACTGGTTGACGAGCTTCCGTCCGTGGATTCCGGTCACCACGTTGTTCTCGCGGTAGAGCCGTCCGATCAGCGGGATCATGGCCTCGGCCATCGATTCCCGGTCGATCCACTGCTGGAGATGTTCGTCAGCGGGGTTCGGCACAGTCTGGTTCCTTCCGTGAAGACGTCATTGTCCTGGGCGGAGGCCTCGCGTCGGCGGTGTCGTCGCCGGGCGGGTGGTCGAAGCGTTCCTGGTTCCAGTCTAGAGCGTCGTCACGGCGACGAATGCCGCAGGGTCCGCCGCAGCGGCCGGATGTGATGCAGCACACTCCCGCCAGCCGGGATCGGCGGGCGGGACGTGGTGGGACGGGCCGGCCTGTACGCCGGATTCTGTGCCGCACCATGGTGCGGCGGCCATCATCCATCTGGGCACCGTGTCGCCACGGGCCTCGAGCGATCAACCCGGATGCTCGGGCGGGCCGCCCTGATGACGCATCCTGTTCGACCTTGCACCGGATGGGGTTTGCCGAGCCGCGGCAGTCACCTGCCGCGCTGGTGGTCTCTTACACCGCCGTTTCACCCTTGCCCGCATCGCACGCCTCAGGCGGCTCAGCGGGCGGTCTGTTCTCTGTGGCACTGGCCTGCGGGTCTCCCCGAGTGGGCGTTACCCACCATCCTGCCCTGTGGTGTCCGGACGTTCCTCGACGTCGCAGTTATCCGCCGCACACCCTGGTGCTGGCGGGGCCTTGCGGCGCCGCGATGGCCCGGCCGACCCGTCCCGGAGGTCCATCGTACGCCAGTCTGGCGGCCCGCTCGCACCGCGGCCCCGCGGAGGTGACCCACCTCTCTTCCCGGAGATCGTCCCTCCGGTCCTGGCATCGGCGGCCTTCTCGACGTCGCACTCCGCCCCGGGGCGGCCGCCCGGTGCCGGCCAGCCGGAATCCTTCAGGGCCGAGCGCTCTGCCCCGTGACCCGGAGCCGAGTCGGCGACACGACCTCGGTGACCACCAGCTGGTCACCGTGGGAGACGTCATGCTCCGCCACCGCGGAGATCTTCAGGGGCTGCCCGCGGTGCGAGACCAGGAACTCGAAGGGGGCCCCGGCCGGGGCGCCGTCAGGGCGCGGCCCGTGCGGCCCACCACATCCTCGAGACGCTCCTGCGGGACTTCGCCACTCCTGACCACCTTCATCGTGGCGCCCGTGATGCCGAGGACGACGACGGCGCTGAGTCCGGCCACGATCAGCGCTCCCGCCGAACCGAGGTCGAGAGCTCCCCGTCCGATCCATCCGCCGTAGCCGCGCCGGCGACTGCGGCGCAGACCGAGGTGGAGGAGATCAGCCCGTCGGCGCCGAGATCAAGTATGACGGAGTCGAGCAGCCCGTCCAGGATGAAGGTCAGCGCCGTGAGCACGGTGAAGACCAGCGCCAGGACGACGAACCCGATCATCGTCGTGGACCCTCCGTCAGTCGCGGTCGTCGACGGAGAGGCCGTCGACGGAGGAGACGTCGCCGTCGGCGGTCTGAGGGTCTGACGCCGACCCCTGAGGGCCGACGACGCCGGCATCGAACGTTTCTGAGGAGCTCGAGCCCGAGGTGAAGTCACGCAGCAGCGCCCGCACATCGATGCCGAATGCGGAACTCGCCAGCTCCACGGCCTGATTGACGTTGTCCACGCCGTTCTTGACGACCTTGTTCGCGCCGGCCGAGTCGATCACGGTCAGGGAGTCGATGTTATTCATGGGGGCTGCGGCCTCCCGGGCGATCTCCGGCAGCGCCTCGATGATCCGATCCATGATGGCCGCCTGCCCGAAGCTGCGGTAGGCCTCGGCCTTCTCACGCAGCGCAGAGGCCTCCGCCTCGCCCTTCTCGCGGATGGCCGCAGCCTCTGCCTCACCTTCGAGCCGGATGGCGCGGGCTTCCTTCTCGCGGCGCTCCAAGTCGGCCTGGGCGGCGAGGCGGACCCGCTCGGCCTGAGCCTGCCGCCTCGGCGAACTTCGGCGACGCGCCGGGCCTCGGCCTCCTGCTCGGCCCGGTAGCGGTCGGCGTCGGCCTGCTTGTGGACCTCGGCCACGAGCTCCTGCTCACGAAGCTCGGCCCGGCGCTCCGCCGTCTCACGCTGCTGGTCCACCACCGCGCGCTGAGCCTCCGCCTCGGCGCGCGGGCCGGCCGCAGCCGCCTTGGCCTTGGCCTGGTCGGTCTCCTCGCGAATGGTGGCGTCCCGCAGATCGAGCTCACGCTGTGATTCGAGGATCTCCTGCTCGGCGGCGATGCGGGCACGTTCCGACTCCCGCCGCGCGTTCTCCTCGGCGATGTCCGCGTCGCGCTTGACCTTGGCGGCCTCCGGACGGCCGAGGTCGACCAGGTAGTCGTTGTCGTCCCGGATTCCTTGGATCTGGAAGGCATCCAGCAGCAGGCCCTGATTGGTCAACGTGGACTCGGACTCGTCCAAGGCGCGGGAGGCGAAGGCCTCACGCTCCCGATTGACCTGCTCCACCGTCATCGTGCCGAGGATGGAGCGCAGCGACGCCTCCAGGACGTCCTTGGTGAAACGCTCGATCTCCTGCTGCTGCCCCAGGAACCGCTGGGCGGCGGCGCGGATCGAGTCCTCCTTGCCGTCGACCTTCACCAGTGCCACGGCCTCCACATGGAGGTTGATGCCGTTCTGGGTGATCGCCGACGTCTCCAGGAGCACCTTCCGGGACTCCAGGGAGATGGAATCGGCCTTCTGGACGAAGGGCAGGACGAAGACCCCACCGCCCTGGACGATCTTCTGACTGGCGGGAAGTTCGGAGTCCGGGCTCCGCTTGGACCCTGAACCGGAGACGATGATCGCCTCATTGGGCTTCGCGACGCGATAGCGGGCCACGACCGCCGCCGCCGCGATCACGACGACGAGAATCAGGCCGATGATGGGGACGAGCAGACTCGCCCCGAGGAATGTCTCGAGCATCAGGTCAGTACCTCTCCAGCTGGAAGTCCGTCAGACGTGCCTCGGTGCAGGTCGGGAGGACGGGAGGCCGCGCGCACCGTCCGCCACCGCGGCGACCAGCCGTCTCCGCAGGTCAGAATCACCCAGATCCCTCACGCCTGTGTCCAGCGAGCGTATCAGTGAGCTCCAGCACACTGAAGCGCTGTGACGGCGCCGTCAGACGCACCTTTTATTGCGAATATTTCGCATTTACCGTAGGGTCGTCGCCTGTGTTTCCCTTCACCGCTGTGCTCGGCCAGGACGAGCTGAAGAACTGTCTGATGCTGTGCGCCGTCGACCCGGAGATCTCCGGCGTGCTGGCTCTCGGCGACCGCGGCACCGCCAAGACCACCACCATCCGAGCGCTGGGTCACCTGCTCTCGGCCCATGGAGTCGAGATGCCCGTGGCGGAACTCCCCCTGGGGGCCGCTGAGGATCGGGTCGTGGGCAGTCTGGACGTGGACAGGGCCCTTCGCGGAGAGATGGTCTTCGCCCCCGGGATCCTGGCCGAGGCGCACGGCGGCATCCTCTACATCGACGAGGTCAATCTGCTCGATGACTTCCTGGTGGACCTGCTCCTCGACGTCTCCGCGTCAGGGGTGAACCGCGTGGAGCGGGACGGTCTCAGCCACGTCCATCCCGCGCGATTCGTGCTGGTGGGCAGCGGAAACCCTGAAGAGGGCGAGCTGCGCCCCCAGCTGCAGGACAGATTCGGCCTCGCCACCGAGGTCCGCACCATCCGCGACCTGCGTCTGCGTCGAGAGATCGTCCAGCGTCGGCTGGAGCACGACGCCGACCCGGCGAGGTTCGCCGCGCTGCACCAGGACCGCGAGGCCCGGCTCGCCGAACGCATCCTCCGTGCGCGGGAGAGGCTCAGGCACGTCGAGGTCCCGGAGCGCGTGCTCGACCGTGTCGTCGACGTCTGCGTGGAGTCCGGCGCCGTGGGCCATCGCGCCGACCTCGTCCTGGCCAGGACCGCACGGGCGCTGGCAGCGATGGCCGGCCGTGACGCGGCGACGGAGACGGACGTCGCGCAGGCCGCCGCCCCAGCCGCTGCCGCACCGTACGCGGCCCGACCGGGTGAGAGCGCCACCGTCCAGGCGGCCCGGGTCAAGCTCACCGCGGCCCGCGTGCTGGGACTGCGCGCGGCATGAGCTCCCGCCGCCGCCGGCTCGCCGAGGACCTGGCCGACACCAGGTCGAACGCGCCTGACGGTCCTTGGGAGCCGGTGATGGAGGCCTGGACGGCTGGGGCTGAATGTGGCCTCCTGTGCACCGGCGACCCGGTGCTGGCCCAGACCGCCTTTCGGCGGCTGCAGGACCACGCCGACGTCGTAGTGGGCCACCCGGACCGGAGGGAGTCCGACCAGCTGGCCATGATCGACCGCTCCAGGGTCCTGGCGCTGGCGGAGACGATGGGCGAGGTCCCGGCTCCGCTGCTGCGACGGTGCACGGCGATCCTGCGGTTCGACCCGCCGGGGACGCGCTCTGCCCGGACGTCCCCGGACCAGTCCGAGCTGACGGGGACCGCGCTCGAGGGCGAGGACCTCCTCACCGCCGTCGTGATGATGCTCGACCGAGCCGGGTGCCAGGACCATGGCCTCGACGTGGCCGCCTCCCGGTTGGCCATCTCGCTGAGCGCCAGGATCGGCAGCGGACGTGCGGCGGACCTCGTGGCGCGCACCGTCGCGGTTCCTCGCGCAGCCTGCACCTCCGCGACGGAGGATCCGGGGATTCCGCCCCTCCAGGAACCGACCGGAGCTGACGATCCCTCTGACACAGAGCCACCATCTGGCCCGGACTCCCCCTCAGTCTCCGCAGTGTCCGGTCCCGCCCCGGACGATCCGAGCGATGGGCCAGATGCCGACGACGGGCCCGCTCAGGACGGACCGACCCCAGAGGACCGGACGGACACCGGCTCTCCCCCCGATGCGCCGACGCCCGAGACGACAGCCGGGGAGTCCTCGGATGCGCGGGAGGTCGGCTCGGAGGACGAACCTCAGGCTGGGGACCACGCCCCGGCCTGTGACGACGGCCCCCTCGAGGGGATCGACGGCGCACAGCACGACGCCAGGGCGGAGAGCACCACAGCAGAGGGGCCCACCGCCCGGGAGACCACCGCCCAGGAGACCACCGCCCAGGAAGGCGGCCCGCCCGGAGGTGCTGCGAGCCTGGACGACCCCGGCGCGCTCGAGCTCGCCCTGCCTGACGCGCCCGAGGGGCAGCTCGACGGCCCCACCGGGATCCACGCCACGCTGCCGAGCACGCTCAGCCAGCGCAGAGCCCTGGCCCGTCGGCACCTGGACGGCCGCGGCGGTTCCCGGAGCCGGTCCCAGCACCGGGGGGCCGCCTTCCGGGAGGTGGCCGTCGAGCGTGCGGCGGCATCATCGCGCTGCTCCCACTCTCCGCCGGGCGGCCCGCCGTCGGGGTCTCGGCCGCCGGAGCGAAGGGGACATGCCAGGCCGCCGGCCGCTGGAGTCGAGCTCCAGGCAGGATCCTGCCGAATCCCAGGCTCAGTCGCCCACCGCTTCCGCCGCCGACGTCGTGGTCCGACGTGAGGATCTGCGCGGAGTGCTGCGTCGACGCCTCGGAGGGACACACAGCGTGATCGTCATCGACGGCTCTTCCTCCCTGCGCAGCTCTGGCCTCTCGCAGGCCTCACGCACGCTGTCCGATCTGGTGAGCAGCACCGCGTCACGGCGCGGGACGGTTTCGGTGGTCCTGGCGGCCGGATCCGTGCCACGGCTGCTCGTGGGACGCACCACCAGTGCCGCCCGAGCCCGACTGTCCCTGGACCGGGTCCCCGCCGGAGGCGGCACTCCCCTGGTGCCGGCGCTGGACCTCGCCGCCGAGCTCCTCGAGGCCGAGGAGCCCCAGCATCGGCGGGTGCTGTTGGTGACCGACGGTCTGCCGACCGTCGGCCGCGGCGGGAGGCACCTGCCTCCCCGGACAGCCCAGGAAGAGCTGCGGCTCCGCATCGGTGAGCTGGTCGTCGACGGCACGGACGTGGCCGTCATCCCGGTGGGGGCGAGGTCGACCAGCACACGTCAGGCGATGGACTCCCTGCGACGCGCCGGTGCGCGGGTGCTCTGAGGTCAGGCCAGAGCCCAGCACGGCGCCATGGGCCGGTCCGCGGCACCGAGCAGACCGCTGGTAGCCTGCTCCGGTGCTGATCTTTCTCCCTCCCTCCGAAGGCAAGACCGCTCCGGACCCTGACGGTACGGCGCGGCTGGACCTGGACTCGCTGATCCTGCCGGAGCTCGCCGAGCAGCGGCGCACCGCCGTGGACGCCTCATCCGGGTGAGCCGACAGTCCGACGCGCAGGAGATCCTCAAGGTCGGCGCGAAGGTCATGGGCGAGGTGGAGCGCAACCAGCAGCTCTGGGAGGCACCCGCCGCACCGGCCCATGACGTCTACACGGGGGTGCTCTTCGAGGCGCTCGGAGCGCCTGATCTGTCGGCCACTGCGCTGGGGCGCGCGGCGGAGAAGGTGCTGGTCTTCTCGGGCCTCTTCGGAGCCACGTCGTTCACGGACCGGATCCCGGCCTACCGGCTGTCCATGGGTGTGGACCTCTCCCCCGCCGCCGGAGACGGACCGGGCCGACTCGGCGGGTACTGGCGAGGTGCCCTGGCGGAACCGCTGCGTGAACGGGTCGGCGACCAGCTGGTGCTGGACTGTCGCTCCTCCGGCTATGCGGCGGCCTACCGTCCGCACCCGGAGCAGACTCTGGTGGTCAACAGCTTCACCGAGCGTGAGGGCACGCGGAAGGTCGTGACCCATTTCGCCAAGCACGCCCGAGGCGAGCTCACCGGCATGGTGCTGCGCGCCGAGCAGATGCCCGAGACCGTGGATCAGGTGGCCGAGCTGGCGGCCGAACGCTGGGACGTCGAGGTCCGCCCGGCGGCTGGTCGCACGCCCCACCAGCTGGACCTCATCGCCGCAGGCTGAGCCTGCGCGCGGCCCGAGCCTCCGGCGCTCGGGTCCGGCCCTCGGAAGCGGGGCAGAGGATACGCCCCTGAGGATCCCGCCCTGCTCAGGCGCCGGGCCGCACGCGGCTCCTCGCCGGATCCCAGTCCTGGCCGGCGGCGGCGGCGTCCATGGCCTCATTGCTCAGCGCGTCGGCGTCGCCGTTCTGGGCACGCGGGATCCAGGTGAAGGTCACGTTCATCAGCGGCAGGATCTGGGAGGCCTCCTGGGCCAGCCGCTTCATGTCGGCGTGCTTGATCTTCCATCGACCGCTCATCTGCTCGACCACGAGCTTGGAGTCCATACGCACCTCGACGGCGGCCTCGGGGTCGATCTCCCGCACCAGCTTCAGGCCGTCGATCAGTCCGGTGTACTCAGCCACGTTGTTGGACGCCTTCCCGATGGGCGTGGCCTTGGTGGCGAGGATGCGGCCGGCCTCGTCGCGGACGAGGGCCCCTGCACCGGCGATGCCCGGGTTGCCGCGGCTGCCGCCGTCGGCCTCGATGATCAGAGTGGTCACGTCTCTCCTGTCAGGTCCTGCAGCGGGTCGATGGCGTCGCCGGGCGCATCCTCACCGAGAGGAGGACGCTCTCCGCCGGTTCACCGGCCAGGAGTGATGACGAAGTCCCAGGGGTCGGTGTTGATGCCGCTGACGGCGACCTCCACATCGTAGCCGCGATCCGCCAGGGCACGGTCCAAGGCCTGGGCCGCGGCGGGCAGCCACAGCCATTCGCTGGCGAAGTGGGAGACGTCGATCAGGTAAGGGCGTCCGTCGCGCACCGCCTCCCGCGCCTCGGATGCCGGATGGTGTCGAAGGTCACCGGTGATGTACACATCGGCGTCTGCCTCACGGGCGGCACGCAGCAGACCGTCGCCGGCGCCGCCGCACAGTGCCACACGCCGGATGAAGGCATCCCGATCCCCGGCCACCCGCACCCCTCCGGCGACGGCAGGCAGGATCGAGAAGACCGTGGCGGCGAAGTCGCCCAGCGTAGTGCCCTGGGGAAGGGAGCCGATCCTGCCCAGCCCTTCCTCCGCGAGCCCGTCTTCGGCAGCCTGCAAGGGCTCCGCATCCTCGAGGCCGAGGATCTCCGCCAGCACGTCGTTGACCCCTCCGACCGCCGAGTCGCCGTTGGTGTGGGCGGTCAGCAGGGCACATCCGGACTCGATGAGCCGGTGCACGATCTCGCCTTTGAACGACCCCGCCTCGACGCTCTGCACCGGCCGCAGCAGCAGCGGATGATGGGTGATCAGCAGGTCCGCCTCGGCCGAGCACGCCTCCTCCACCACCGTGCGCACGGGATCGACGGCGAAATGGATCAGCTCCACGGGCCGATCCCGCCGGCCCGTCACGAGCCCGACGGCGTCCCAACTCTCCGCCAGCGAGGACGGCCACAGCTCCTCGATGATCTCGAGCACGTCCTGCAGCAGCGGCACACGGCGGCCTGCGGCCACAGGAGGCGCGGGGGCGACACCGGACGGAGCCGGTGAGGAGTGGGTTCCAGGGCCGGAATGGTCTGCCATGCCACCAGTTCTACCCTCTCCGCGGGGATATCACCAGGGACGCACCGGGCGATGAAAGCGGTCGGCGCCGCGCCCCGGAATGACCGAAAGGCTCGGGGAGTTGTCTCAGGCATGAGCCCAGCCAGCAGGACGAACACCCCGGGGGCCGGCGAGCGGCCCCCAGGCCAGCACGATGCCAGCCCGCACGGTCCACGCAGGTCCCGCACGGTGGTGCTGGCGGCCGGCTGCTTCTGGTGCTTGGACTCCCTGGCCCGTCGCCTCGCCGGCGTCACCGCCGTGCGCAGCGTCTACACCGGGGGCACCGGACCGGCCGAGTACATCGCCGTCTGCAACGGGACGACCGGTCATGCCGAGGCCGTCGAGATCACCTATGAGCCCGACACCCTGCCCACGGAGGTCCTCCTGGACGTCTTCTTCAGCTGCCACGACCCGACCTCCCTCAACCGCCAGGGGTACGACGTCGGCACGCAGTACCGGTCGGCGATGTTCTACGCCGACCGCACCGAGCGCGAAGAGTTCGCAGAGGCCGTGGCCCGCGTCCAGGCAGCCTACGACCGTCCGATCGTCACCACGCTGGAGCCCCTGGGGAGGGTCTTCGAGGCCGAGCCGGAGCACCAGGGCTTCCATCTGCGCCGCCCCGACGTGGGCTACTGCCGCGTGATCATCGACCCCAAGGTCTCGGCGCTGCGCCAGCGTTACGCCCCGTGGCTCCGTGACGGAGCCCTCGTCTGATCAGCAGATAGAGTCAGGATCGGGGCTGTCGTCGTCCCGCCGACGGCGTGCCGCCCTCCTGCGCGTCCGATCCCACCACCCTCACGGAAGAGGTTTCACCACCATGGCCAAGATCCTGGACAACATCACCCAGGCCGTCGGCGGCACTCCGCTGGTGCGGCTCAATCGGCTCGACGCCGACCTGCCCGGCAATGTGGCGGTCAAGCTGGAGTTCTACTCGCCGGCGCATTCCGTCAAGGATCGCATCGGCACGGCCATCGTCGACGCCGCGGAGGCCGCCGGCGTCCTGAAGCCGGGTGGGACGATCGTGGAGGGCACCTCCGGCAATACCGGGATCGCCCTGGCCATGGTCGGCGCGGCGCGGGGCTACCGGGTGGTGCTCACGATGCCGGAGACCATGTCGACTGAGCGCCGGGTCATGCTGCGGGCCTTCGGCGCCGAGATCGTGCTGACCCCCGGCGCCGACGGGATGCGCGGCGCCGTGGAGAAGGCGAAAGCCATCGTCGAGCAGACCGAGAACTCCATCTGGGCCCGTCAGTTCGCCAATGAGGCCAACCCGCAGGTCCACTACAGCACCACCGGTCAGGAGATCTGGGAGGACACCGACGGCGCCGTCGACGTCCTCGTCTCCGGCATCGGCACCGGCGGGACCATCACCGGCGCGGGACGCCGGCTCCGCGAGCACAAGCCGGGCCTCCACATCGTCGCCGTCGAGCCTGAGGACTCCCCGATCCTCTCCGGCGGGACCCCAGGGCCGCATAAGATCCAGGGCATCGGTCCGAACTTCGTCCCTGACATCCTCGACCGCGAGATCTACGACGAGGTCATCACCGCCAACCTCGACAAGGCCCTGGAGACTGCGCGCCAGCTGGGCACGCAGGAGGGGATCCTCGGGGGCATCTCCACCGGGGCCAACGTGGCCGCCGCCCTGGACGTGGCGGCTCGCGAGGAGTTCCGGGACAAGCTCATCGTCACCGTCGCCTGTGACTTCGGCGAACGTTACATCTCCACGCTCCTCTACGAGGACATCCGCGGCTGACCCATCGGCCGACGTCTGACCTGAGCCTGTCCCGCCTGAGCCCGCCCTGACCTGGGACTGCTCCACGTTCCGCGGCCAGGCCGACTGGCCGCGGACGGCACCGCGCCGATACCCTGCTGTGACCCGCCGTCGACGTCGAAAGGCACCGAACCACCTTGGGAATCATCAAGCGTCTGCGTGAGGACATCCGTTCCGCGCGCGAGCACGATCCGGCCGCCCGCAGCGACGTGGAGGTGGCCTTGGTCTACTCCGGTCTGCATGCCATCTGGTCCCACCGGGTAGCCCACCGGATGTGGCAGCACCGGCCCCTGAAGACCCCCGCCCGGGCTCTCTCTCAGGTGACCCGCAGCCTGACCGGAATCGAGATCCACCCCGGGGCCCAGATCGGTCGTCGGTTCTTCATCGACCACGGCATGGGCGTGGTGATCGGCGAGACGACCGAGATCGGCGATGACTGCATGCTCTATCAGGCGTCACCCTCGGCGGCCGCTCGCTCGAGGCGGTGAAACGGCACCCGACCCTGCAGGACGGCGTGGTCGTCGGCGCCGGCGCAAGGTGCTCGGGCCCGTGGAGATCGGCAGCGGCTCCGCCATAGGAGCCAACGCCGTGGTCGTGAAGTCGGCGCCGAAGAACTCCATCCTCACCGGCATCCCGGCGAAGGACCGGAAGCGCCGTGACGAGGAGCGGCAGCCCGCCGTCGACCCCGCGGAGTATGCGCTCGACCCGGCACTGTTCATCTGAGTCGCGGCGCTGCTCTTCTGAGGCGCTGACCACCTCCTGACCACCTCAGGAGCCGACACGACGGAGGCGGCGGCCCCGGTCCTCACCAGGTTCCGCCGCCTCCGTGCCGTCTGCAGGGTGGCCTCACACGTCGTCGATCGGGATCACACCGCCCCAGTCCGTGAAGTAGTACTCGACCGGCGCGTGGGGGATCTCGTCCCAGGTCTGCGGGTCCAGGTCGACGGTGTCGCCGGTGGCCAGGCCTGCGAGCCAGGACTCCACACCCAGGATGTTCTGCTGGATGAAACGGCCCCGTCCCCGTTGTCCGAGGTCGCCGTCGCGAGTGTTGCCGGAGGTCTCGAAGAAGATCGCCGCGTTCGCGTGTCCGGCAGAGTTCAGCCCCTGCCAGTCCAGTCCCAGCATCATGGCGGAGACCACGCCCCCGCGGATGTCGATCACCTGACCGCCGCCGACGTCGTACCGATCGGTGGAGATGTGGCCGCGGTGGCGCGTGTCCAGCCAGACCTGGGAGGCCATCTGACGGGTGAGCACATCGAACTCGCCGTCACGGATGTCCGGCAGCGTGGGGCCGCCCGGTGCCAAAGAGATGCCCAGCGAGAAGGTGATCGGTTCTCCCGTCTCCGGATCGCGCTTGCGCCCCTGATGGTGGATGTCCAGCGCGTAGCTGGGCCGGACCATGGTCCAGTACTCGTACCAGGCCCGGGATTCGCGCGCCAGGAAGCCCTCCAGCGTCCAGTCGCGGTTCAGATCCACCGTGAGCTCTCTGCCGTCGTCGTCGGTGCGCGGAGCGTCCGCCTCCGTGTCCCACAGCGTGGTGGTCCGGGTGTTCATCTCCGAACCGTCAGGGTTGTACATCGGGATGATGTGCAGCGTGAACTCGTCCCGCAGCAGCTCAGCAGTCTGCTGGCCGCTGCTGCCCAGCTCCTTGAGCACGGCCAGGGTGGCCTCGACGCCGTAGGGCTCGTCCCCGTGGATCCGGCCCTGGATCCAGACGTGCCGGTCCCCCTGCCCCACCTGGGCGACGTAGAGGTCACGACCCTGCTCCGAGTGGGTCTCTGCGGTCCCCACCTCGGCGAGCGTGGTGACGGTGACCCGCCCCCGGGAGGTGTGTTCGATCTTCCGCAGCTCGCGGATCATGTCGTCGTAGCTGCGGATCGCCTGTGTCGGTGTCTCCGCCTGTGAGGAGTCCCCGGGATATGCTGCGGCGGCCTGCAGGCCGATCGGCAGCAGAGCGAGGGCACCGAGGCTTGCCAAGGCCGCCCGGCGCGAGACCCGGGAGTCGCCGAGACGGGCGGACGGGGTGGATCCTGGCGTCTGACCTGGGTCAGTTGGATGCGCGAACGATGAAGTGTGAGTCATATCACGTCATCCTAGAGCATCGTTCCGCCTGCCCGGGGCCCTGCACTCCGGCTCCGGCGTCGCCGAAAAGTGCATCCCACGCCGAAGGCCCGGTCTGCGACGCCCGCCATCATGGGCGCGCCGCAGACCGGGCCTCCGTCACGTCTGACTCTGTGGGACCAGCCTCGGGCAGAAGACCTGCGACGTCGTCGGCAGGGACTGCACCGTCGGGGTCGCCGCCTGGGCCGACTCAGGCCTCGATCTCGCTCCGATCGCCGGACCAGAGGGTGTGGAAGGTCCCGTCCTTGTCCACACGCTCATAGGTGTGCGCGCCGAAGTAGTCGCGCAGCCCCTGCGTCAGAGCGGCCGGGAGACGATCGCGGCGCAGGCTGTCGTAGTAGGCCAGCGAGGAAGCGAAGACCGGAGCGGGCACGCCGTGCTGCGCGGCGGCGGCGACCACACGACGCCAGGCCGGAAGGCACTCGTTGATGGCCTCGGTGAACTCCTCGGCCAGCAGGAGGTTCTTGGGGCGATCCTCGGCGTCGGCGTCGTAGGCCTTCATGATGGTGTCCAGCAGGTCGGCCCGGATGATGCAGCCGGCGCGCCAGAGGGAGGCGATGGACTTCAGGTCAAGGTCCCATCCGTACTCCTGACCGGCGGCGACCAGCATGTCCAGACCCTGGGCATAGGCCACCAGCTTGGAGGCGTAGAGGGCCTTGCGCACGTCCTCGACGAAGTCGGAGCCGAACTCTGCCGCCGGGGCATTCTCATCGATGCCCGAGCTGAAGGCCGCGTTGGTCTCGGCCCGCAGATCACGCTGCGAGGAGATGGAGCGGGCGAACACCGACTCCGCGATCGCGGTCACCGGGGACCCGACCTCCAGCCCGGAGATGGCCGTCCAGCGGCCGGTGCCCTTCTGGCCCGCAGAGTCCACGACGACGTCGACCAGCGGACGGCCGGTCAGTTCGTCCTCCTGCTCCAGGACCTCCGAGGTGATCTCGATCAGATACGACGCCAGGTCCGTCGTGTTCCATTCCCGGAACACCTTGGCCTGTGCGGCGGGCTCGAGGCCTGCGAGGCTGCGCATCAGGTCGTAGGCCTCGCCGATGACCTGCATGTCGGCGTACTCGATGCCGTTGTGCACCATCTTCACGTAGTGGCCCGCGCCGTCGGTGCCGACCCAGGCGCAGCAGGGCTCATCGTGGTACTGGGCGGCGATCTTCTCCAGCATCGGGCCCAGCGTCTCATAGGACTCCTGGGATCCGCCGGGCATGATCGAGGGGCCGTTGAGCGCACCCTCCTCACCGCCGGAGACACCGACGCCGACGAAGTGCAGTCCCTTGGCCCGCAGCGCCTCCTCACGGCGACGCGTGTCCGGGTAGTGGGAGTTGCCGGCGTCGATGATGATGTCGCCCTCGTCCAGAAGAGGCACCAGATCCTCGATGACCGCGTCGACCGGAGCTCCGGCCTTGACCATGATGAGCACCCGCCGCGGGCGCTCCAGCGACTCGACGAGCTCGGCGAGGGTCTCGGTGCGGACGAAGCTGCCCTCGTCCCCGTGAGCCTCAAGCAGGGCATCGGTGCGGGCCACCGACCGGTTGTGCAGGGACACGGTGTAGCCGTTGCGGGCCAGGTTCCGTGCCAGGTTGGCCCCCATCACGGCCAGTCCGGTCACGCCGATATCGGCACTCATGCAGTCTCCTTATCGAGGTCTGGTGATCGATCGAGTGCATCCTAATCCCGTGACGTTTCCGGGATGGCGCAGTCTCCTCATGCCGCCTCCACCCTGTGGTGAGGCCGCGGAAGGTGCTCAGATGACACGATGCTCGCCGTCGACGGTCGACGACGACCGAGGAGGCGAGCGTGTCCACTCTATCGCCTCAAGCCCCCGAATGTGATGACCATTGCGTCCGGCGGCTGCGCAGGAGGTCTCGGAGAGACCGCCCGTGGGGTCCTGACGGGCCCTCAGTCGCCCACGGCGTCGCGGCCGCGGCGGACGATCAACGGATCGGGCTCCCCGACCACCTCGTGGTCCTTGCCCTCGTACTCGAACTGGCTGAGGAAGTAGCGCATGGCGTTGAGGCGTGCCCGCTTCTTGTCGTTGGACTTGATGGTGATCCAGGGCGCGTGGTCCGTGTCCGTCCGGCGGAACATCTCCTCCTTGGCGTCGGTGTAGGCCTCCCACCGGTCCAGCGACTCCAGGTCCATCGGGGAGAGCTTCCACTGCCGCACGGGGTCGATCTGACGGATCGCGAACCGGGTGCGCTGCTCCTTCTGGGTCACGGAGAACCAGAACTTCGTCAGGTGGATCCCTGCGTCGACGAGCATCTGCTCGAACTGCGGCGCCTGCCGCATGAAGACCTCGTACTCGTCGTCGGAGCAGAATCCCATGACCCGTTCGACTCCGGCTCGGTTGTACCAGGAGCGGTCGAACAGGACCATCTCGCCGGCAGTGGGCAGATGGTCGACGTAGCGCTGGAAGTACCACTGTCCGCGCTCCCGGTCGGACGGCTTGTTCAGGGCCACCACCCGAGCGGTCCGGGGGTTGAGGTGCTCGGTGAAGCGCTTGATGGTGCCGCCCTTGCCGGCGGCGTCCCGTCCTTCGAAGACCAGCACGTGCTTGAGCCCGTAGTCCTCGGCCCAGTACTGGAACTTCAGCAGCTCCACCTGCAGGTGGTACTTCTCCAGCTCATAGATGTCGCGCTCGAGCCGCTGCTCGTAGGGGTAGTTCTCCTGCCAGGTCTCGACCGCGTTGCCCTGCGGGTCGATGAGGTCGGGATCCGGAGTGTGACCGTCCTGGACGGTGTAGCCGCCTTCACGGAGCCGGTCGATGAACTCGCGCAGGTTCTCCCGGGGGGCCTGGTTCAGATCTCCCACGATGTCCTGCACCTGGTCTCTGATCATGCTGACGCTCCCCTTCTCTGATCCGACGGCATCCAGCCAACCAGACGCCGGTGAACGCCCCGTTAACTGCCCGCGGGTGTGGCCGGATGCGGCGACGGATCCTGGGACCGGGGCTCGGCGGACGGCCGATGGTGAGGATCGAGTCTACGCCTCTCGACTGCGCAACACATCCGGTGCCGCGCCGACGGCACGGCTCACGGACCGGCTTCGGGTGGTGCTGCCGCTGGTGCCGCCAGTGGTGCTGCCGAATGGGCAGGCGCTCTGAGCGGCACACCCCTCAGAGCGCCTGCTCCCCCATCTGCCCCGAGCGGGCCAGCGCCGTGAGACGCGAAACGGCGCGGTGGTACTTCTTCATGTATCCCCCGGACATCATCTCCTCGGTGAAGAGCTGGTCGAAGGGCACGCCCGAGGCGATGATCTTCACATCCTGGTCGTAGAGGCGGTCCGCCAGCACCACGAAGCGCAGAGCCAGTGACTGAGCGTCGATGGTGGTGACGTCCTTGAGCACCAGGACCTCCACTCCGCTGATGAGCTGGCGGTAGCGGCTCGGATGGACCTGGGTGAGATGCGCGGTCAGCGCGTCGAAGTCGTCGACGACGATCTCCGCCTCGCGGTGATGTCCGTGGGCGAACTCCTCGAGCTGCTCGGTCGCGAGCGGGGGCGGGGCCTCCGGCAGGCCTCGATGCCGGAAGTCCTCCCCGTCGACGCGCACCACGGAGAACTGATCGGCCAGGACCTGGATCTCCCGTTGGAAGTCGGACGCGGCGAAGCGCCCCTCCCCGAGCGAGCCCGGCAGCGTGTTCGAGGTCGCGGCGAGCTTGACGCCGGCATCGGTCAGCTCGCGCATCAGTCGGGACATCAGCACCGTGTCTCCGGGGTCGTCGAGCTCGAACTCGTCGATGCAGACCAAGCTGTAGTCGGAGAGCACGTCCACCGTGCGGCGGAAGGACAGGGCACCGACGAGATTGGTGTATTCCACGAAGGTTCCGAAGGCGCGCTGTCCCGGTGAGGCGTGGTAGAGAGATGCGAGCAGATGCGTCTTGCCGACCCCGAAGCCGCCGTCGAGATAGATCCCCCCGGCGCGCTTCGTGGCGGCCGCCCGCGATGATCTGCCGCTGAAGAGCCGAGACAGCAGTCCCCCGGAGCCCCGCGAGGACCCGACCGTTCCGGCGAATTCCCGCAGCGCCTCCACCGCCTCGGCCTGGGAGGGGTGTCCGGGGTCCGGGATGTAGGAGTCGAAGGAGACTTCGGAGAATCGGAAGGAGGGCTGCAGCCCCTCCAGGAGCTCCCCGACGCCGACCTGAGGGCTCCGGCGGCTCAGCGATGTGGCATCAGGTGTGGCATCAGTCGGCATGAGAGCCATGCTACCCACTGGCGTGCTCCCCCGGCGCATGACGGTTCATGACGTGCGATGGGAACAGAACCGGTGCCTCGATACGCTGAACACAGGTGAAGCGACGATCGTCAGCGACCCGAGAGAGAGGCTCTGCAGATGAGCGAGAAGGACTTCAGCCAGTACGCCCACCCCGAGAAGCTCGTGTCCACGGACTGGGTGGCCGAGCACAAGGACGACGACGGCATCGTCCTCGTCGAGTCGAACGAGGACGTCCTGCTCTACGAGACGGGGCACATCCCCGGTGCCGTCAAGATCGACTGGCACACCGAGCTCAACGACCCGATCACCCGGGACTTCCTCGACGGCGAGCATTTCGCGGAGTTCGCGGCGTCGAAGGGCATCAGCCGGGACACCACCGTGGTGTTCTACGGCGACAAGTCGAACTGGTGGGCCGCCTACGCCCTCTGGGTGTTCACCCTGTTCGGGCACGAGGACGTCCGACTGATGGACGGGGGCCGACAGAAGTGGATCGCTGAAGGTCGTGACGTCACCACCGAGCGGACCGAACCGACCCGTGCCGACTATCCGGTGATCAGCCGTGACGACTCCACGTTCCGCGCGTTCCGTGAGGATGTCTTCGAGCACTTCGGCAAGCCCCTGGTCGACGTGCGCTCCCCGCTCGAGTACTCGGGTGAGCGCACCCACATGGAGGGCTACGAGGAGGAGGGCTCCCTGCGCGGTGGCCACATCCCCTCGGCCGCCTCCGTCCCGTGGGCCCGAGCCGCCGAGGAGGACGGCACCTTCAAGCCCCGCGAGGAGCTGGAGCGCATCTACCGTGAGGAGGCCGGCATCGGGGAGGCGGACGAGGTCATCGCCTACTGCCGGATCGGCGAGCGGTCCTCGCACACCTGGTTCGTCCTCCAGCACCTGCTCGGGCACCGCCACGTCCGCAACTACGACGGCTCCTGGACGGAGTGGGGCAACTCGGTCCGTCTGCCCATCGCCGTCGGCGAGGAGCCGGGCGAGGCGCCCACAGGCCGCTGAGCCGTTGAGCGGGCGGGGCGCCGGACGACGCATCCCGCCCCGCTCTCCTATCCTGGAGACATGATGACCACCACCACCGCCGGCCTTCCCGAACCGCTGGCTGAGATCGTCGAGGAGTTCCAGGCGGTCCCGGACCAGCAGAAGCTGGAGCTGCTCCTGGAGCTCTCCCGCGAGCTGCCGGACGTGCCGGAGCAGTATCAGGACCGTGCCGACACCATGGAGCAGGTGGTGGAGTGCCAGACCCCGCTGTTCCTGGCCTTCGAGTTCGACGACGAGGCCCGCACCGCGGAGATCATCTTCGCCGCCCCGCCCGAGGCCCCGACGACCCGCGGCTTCGCCTCGATCCTGCATCAGGGACTCAGCGGGCTCAGCTACGACGAGATCCTGGCCACCCCGGACGACGTCCCGACCCGGCTGGGCCTGGCGAAGGCCATCACACCGCTGCGCCTGCGTGGCATGTCAGCCATGCTCGGCCGCATCAAGCGCAATGTCACCGAGCACGTCGCGTCGTTGAGCTGAGGTGGGCCGGGGCGTCACCGGTGAACAGCTCGGCGACCCACTGCTCCACGCTGCTCTCCCAGCGCTGGGGGTCGTGGTTCCACTCCTTGACATGCCGCGCCTGGGTGAAGGGCACGAAGCTGACCTTCTCATTCCGCTCGGCAAGGTTCCGCGACGGAGCGTAGGGGACGACGTCGTCGTCGCTGCTGTGCAGGATCAGAGTCCGCACATGCAGCTGCTCGGCGCGGTCGATCCAGTTCATCGCCTTGAGATCCACCGGTGCGGCCAGTCCGGTGACCCGTCGGCCCGCGGGATGGGAGATGAACCAGCGGCCGAGCCGCCCCACCGCCTCCGGGATCCTGTTGGCCCGTGCCTGGTAGGCGAGCACGTCGATCCAGTCGACCACCGGACCGGTGAGCACCAGGCCACGGATGGCCGGGGCCAGCCGGGAGCGGTCCGCAGTCTGCAGCGCCACCGCGCCGCCCATGGACCACCCGAAGAGCAGGACGTCCTCGGCGCCCTGGTCCAGGGCGTGCTGCACGGCGGCGTCGACGTCCTCCCACTCGGTGATGCCCAGGCCATACCGCCCGTCAGGAGCGTCAGGCGCCTCGCCGTCGTTCCGGTAGGAGATGAGCAGCGAATCGATGCCGAGGCGGTCGGCGACCCCCAGGGCGCGGATGCCTTCGGTGCGGCGTCCGCCCCGTCCATGGACCATGATCGCCCACACGTTGCGGTCTCCCATCGGACCGGTGCGCGTCCGCGGGGGCACGTGCCAGGCCGGTGCGGGCCCGCCGGGCAGGTCGATCAGCACGTCCTCGAAAGGATGACCGGCATCCGCCGGGGTCGGGTCGGGCACCGAGGTCCACCAGCCGCGCGAGACCTTGCGGAGGTCTCCGTGATAGACCTTCTCCACCCGCCGGGCGATCGTGCCGTCCCGCGGACTGAAGGAGGTGATCTCTCCGATGCGTGCGCTGGCACGGCCGCCATGGAAGTTCAGGCCGTAGGTCCCCGGCACCACGGTCTCGGGCGTGGCAGGCAGGATGACTTCGTCGCCGTCGGCTCCGCGCACCACCGCCAGGACCTCCAGGTCCTCCACGTGCTCCTTGACGGGAGTGACCACCATGCGGGCGAAATAGCCGGCCAGCCCGGAGGCGGCCCCCGCCAGGGCCATGCCTGCGGCCAGCCCCGTGCCGGCCCCGAGCGCCGAGGCCCGCACCCAGGGCGTCTTGGGCTCGGGGTTCGCGGGAGCAGCGGCCAGCGACTCACGGAGCCGCCGCAGCGGCGCCGTCAGACGCGCACTCGGGCTCCGTCGGGCAGGTGAGGCACCATCTGGCTGGTGGCCTCCGAGACCACTCGGACGACGGTCGGCGATGCGGGGTGACATGTCTGGGAGGCCTCCACAAGGTCGGTTCCGGATGGCTGGAGGGCCACGATGCCCAGGTCACAGCTTACGCGCGACGTCCTGCGGCGGCATCCAGGGAAGCGGCGGAGCCCGGTGCGCGTTGCACCGTCTGAGGAGCGCGACGCTCTTTGCCGCCGTGCCCTGCTCGTCCGGGTGGGCGATGCGGGCCACTGTGGGCCTCAGACCGCGTGCCGCCGTCGACGCGATGATCGTGATGCGGCGGACGTGGCGCGACGAACGTGATGCGACGAACGTGATGGGATGGAGCCATGAGCACTGACCAGACTGACCCCGATGCCCGCCCGCCAGGAACCGCGCCTGACTTCGCCTCTCTGTCCGACGCCCAATGGCGCGACCGTCTGACCCCCGAGGAGTACTACGTGCTCCGCCAGGGCGGCACCGAGCGGCCCTTCACCGGGGACCATGGGGCTACCACCCAGGCCGGGGTGTATCTCTGCCGCGCCTGCGGCGCGGAGCTGTTCACCTCCCAGACCAAGTTCGACTCCCGCTGCGGCTGGCCCAGCTTCTACGAGCCCGCGACGGGAGCGAACGTCCGGCACCTGCGCGACACGTCGCTGGGGATGGAACGTGTGGAGGTCCGGTGCGGCTCTTGCGACTCCCACCTGGGACACGTGTTCTCCGGCGAGGGCTTCGACACTCCCACCGACCAGCGATACTGCATCAACTCCGTCTCGATGCGCTTCGAGGAGGCCGACGAGTGACCAGCACTGATGAGATCATGCCCGGTCTCCAGACCCTCGACGGACCCGTCGGCCCCGATGCCCCGGCGACTCCCGACCCGACCTTCGCCTCCGACAACACCGCGGGAGTCTCGCCGGAGGTGCTGGAGGCCATCGCCCGGGCCAACGGCGGCGCCGCGGTGCCCTACGGCGACGACCCCGTCACCACCCGCCTGGAGCAGGTCGTCAGGGACCAGTTCGGTCCGTCCGCAGAGATCTTCCCGGTGTTCAACGGCACCGGTGCCAACGTCGTCTCGCTGCAGGCCCTCCTCCCGCGCTGGGGCGCGGCGATCTGCGCGCGCCAGGCTCACGTGAACACTGACGAAGGTGCCGCACCGGAGCGGCTCGGCGCACTGAAGCTGCTGGCCCGTCCCACACCGGAGGGGAAGCTGACGCCCGCCGACGTCGAGGCTGAGCTCGGAGCCCAGGGCTTCGTCCACGCCGCGCAGCCCCTGGCGGTCACCCTGACCCAGTCCACCGAGCTGGGGAGCCTCTATTCGCCCGCCGAGATCGCGGCGGTGGCGGACCGCGCCCACGCGGCGGGACTCGGGGTCCATATGGACGGCGCCCGCCTCGCCAACGCCGCCGCCGCCCTCGGCGTCTCCCTGCGCGAGGTGACCACCGACGTCGGCGTCGACGTGCTGAGCCTGGGCGGGACCAAGAACGGTGCGCTGGCCGCGGAGGCCGTCGTCGTGCTGGACCCGACCAGAGTCCGCGGCACCGACTACATCCGCAAGTACTCGATGCAGCTGGCCAGCAAGCAGCGCTTCGTCTCCGCCCAGCTGCTGGAGCTCTTCGGCACCGACCTGTGGCGCAGCAACGCCGAGCACGCCAATGCGCAGGCCCGTCTGCTCGGCGAACGCCTCGCGACGCTCGAGGGCATCGACCTCCCCGCGCCGGCGCAGGTGAACGCCGTCTTTCCCAAGATGCCGGCGACGGTGGTGGAGGAGCTGCAGTCCCGGTATCTCTTCCATGTGTGGAACACCGCGCCGGACGGCGACCCCGTCGTCCGTCTGATGTGCTCCTTCCAGACCACCGAGGCGCAGATCGATGAGTTCGTGGACCATGCGCGGGCCGCGCTCACGGCGCGCCTGCCCGATGCTCGCTGATCCTGTTCATAGGGTGGACGCGTGACAGCACTCGGCCCAGCCGGATCTGCCGCAGGACGTGGTCCCGGCCCGCAGATCTCCACCCCCGGCATCGACGACCTCCCGGAGTCGTTCCGTTCCGCCCTGGGAGAGCTGCGGCGTGCCCGTCCCCGCACCGAGGCGCAGGTGGACGAGATCCCTGCCCCGGTCAAGCTGGCCCCGTACGCGGTGGCGCTGCGCGCCGAGGTCCTGGACCCCGGCGCGCGGACCCCGCTCCACGGACCGGCTCGGCTCCGCCCAGCACCCGAGGATGCTGAGCTGCTCGCCACCGGCCGCTTCATCCTGCTCCACGACCCGCAGGGCCAGGAGACCTGGGGCGGGACGTTCCGTGTGGTCATCTACATCCGCGCCGAGCTGGACGCGGACATGGGCAACGACCCCCTGCTCGCCGAAGTCGCCTGGACCTGGCTGAGCGACTCGCTGGATCAGTGCGGTGTCGAGCACAGCCACGCCGGCGGCACCGCCACACGCATCCTGTCCGAATCCTTCGGCAGCCTCGAAGATCGTCAGGCGAGCAACACCGTCGAACTCCGGGCCTCCTGGACGCCCAGCGGGCCTCGGCTGGGCCGACACCTGGAGGCCTGGGCGGATATGGTCTGCAGCTTCGCCGGTCTGCCTCCCCTGCCCGACGGCGTGGTGGCCCTGCCGCATGTCAGGAGGATCTGACCACTCTATGGAGGACCAGGACGAGCACCTTCCCCCTCTGCTCACCGAGCCCGCCGACGGCGTACCGTTCGTCATCGACACCGCACGTGGACTGCAGCGGTGCGCCGAGGCGCTGGCTGCCGGCCACGGCCCCGTGGCGGTCGACGCAGAGCGTGCCTCGGGTTTCCGCTACGGCCAGAGAGCGTTCCTCGTGCAGCTCAAGCGCGAGGGATCCGGGCTCTGGCTCATCGACCCGGAGCCCTTCGACACACTCGTCCCGCTGCAGCGGGCATTGGGCGGTGCCGAGTGGATCCTGCACGCCGCCTCCCAGGACCTGCCCTGCCTGGCCGAGCTGGGCATGCACCCCCATGCGCTCTTCGACACCGAGCTGGCCGCCCGGTTGGCCGGCCTGCCGCGTGTGGGGCTCGGCGCCGTGGTGGAATCCCTGCTGGGGGTCCGGCTGGCGAAGGAGCACTCGGCGGCCGACTGGTCTCGCCGCCCGCTGCCGCAGGACTGGCTCCGCTACGCCGCACTGGACGTCGAGCTGCTGATCGAACTGCGGGAGAAACTCAGCTCCCTGCTGGAGGAGCAGGGCAAGTCCGACTGGGCTGCCCAGGAGTTCGAGCATGCCCGCACCCATCGGCCCCCGACGGTGCCGCGCCATGATCGCTGGCGCCGCACCTCGGGGATCAACCGGCTCAAGAGTCGACGCGGGCTCGCGGTGCTGCGCGAGCTCTGGCGCGCTCGAGAGCACCTGGCGGAGCAGAAGGACGTCTCTCCGGGGCACATCCTGCCCGACTCGGCCCTGGTGGCCGCAGCCCTGGAATCTCCCACCACCGTTCCCCAGCTGCTCGCGGTACCGGGTTTCCACGGGCGGGCGGCCAAGCGGGAGGCTCCGCGGTGGCTGCGCGCCGTGAGGGCCGGCGCCACGTCCCAAGACCTTCCGGATCTGCAGCGCCGCACCGGTGGCCCGCCCCCTCCACGCTCGTGGAAGGAGCGCCACCCGTTGGCATTCCGCCGATACCGCACCGCCAGGGAACGTCTGACGTTCCTCGCCGAACGCCTGGAGATCATGCCGGAGACTCTGCTGACCCCGGCTGTCCTGAAGCAGCTGTGCTGGGATCCCCCGGCCCAGATCGACCTGGACTCGATCGCGGCGGCCCTCACCGCGCTGGGCGCCCGGCCCTGGCAGGTCGACCAGACGGCCGCGGTGGTCACCGTGGCGCTGCTGGACCCCGATCCTCTCAGCGACCTCTGATCACCCTCGGCAGCCTCCACCTGTTGCCCGCGCCTTACTCCACAGCAGGCGAGCCGTGCCTGCACACGCTGCGGCGTCGTCGGCACGGGGCCGCGCTGGCCTCTGGAGCTACTCGCCGGTAGCATGTGATGCGGAACGCATTCTTCCCTGACGACGACGCTGTGGAGGCACCCATGAACGCGCAGTCCGCACACTCCCTCTCCCCCGCCGGCACCATCACCGCCGCGCAGACCGACTTCTCCGGCTATGCCGAGCTCGCCGAGGCCTTCGCGGACGAGGTCCGCACGCACAGCCGGGTCGAGGACGTCACCCTGCCCGGCGGCGGCACGCTGGCGCTGATCCGACTGGACAACGACGACGCCCGGCGGCCGACCACGCTCGGACCCAACTCCCTGATCGAGTTCGGCGAGGCCGTGGCCTCGCAGCTGCCACGTGCAGAATCCGCAGAGATCGCCGGGCTGGCGCTGATCGGCAAGCCCGGCTACCTGGTGGCCGGGGCGGACCTGGGCGCGGTCAATACGATCGAGTCCACCGAGCTGGCACGCCAGATGGCGGAGCTGGGCCACCAGGCCTACAACCTGCTCGAAGACTTCCCCGTACCGACCTTCGCCTTCATCAACGGCACCGCCCTCGGCGGCGGGCTGGAGATCGCGCTGGCCGCTCAGTGGCGCACCGTCTCCACCGACGCCAAGGCCCTGTCCCTGCCCGAGGCATTCCTGGGGCTCATCCCCGGCTGGGGCGGGGTGTATCGACTGCCGCGCCTGATCGGTCCGGAGGCCGCCGCCCAGGTCATCTTCTCGAACGCCCTGGCGAACAATCGCACGCTCAAGGGTGCGGCGGCCTATGAGCTGGGCATCGCCGACGCCCTCTTCGCCGCCGACGCATTCGAGCAGGCGTCCGTGGAGTTCGCCGCGCGGATCATCGCCAGAGATGACGACACCCTCGCCGGCGTCCGGTCCCATCGGGATCGGGACACCAGCGACGCCGCCTGGCAGCGGGGCATCGAGGCCGCCCGCCGTGCCGTGGCGGCCAAGACCGGCGACTCTGCTCCTGCGCCGCAGAAGGCTCTGGAGGTGTTCATCGCCGGCAAGGACCGCGATCGCGACCAAGACCGTGTCGCCGAGTGCGATGCCCTGGCCGAGCTGATGGTCACCGATGAGTTCGCCAACACCGTCTACGCGTTCCTGGAGCTGATCCAGAAGCGGGCCAAGCGCCCCGCCGGCGTGCCGGAGGTCCCGCCGCGTCAGATCGGCAAGGTGGGGATCGTGGGCGCCGGCCTGATGGCCTCCCAGCTGGCGATGGTCTTCGCCCAGCACCTGCAGGTCCCGGTGGTCATGACCGACATCGACGAGACCCGGGTGGCCAAGGGCTTGGACTTCATCTCCTCCCAGGTGGAGAAGCTGCAGGGCAAGGGGAAGATCAGCGCCGAGCAGGCCGCCGGCCTGAAGGGCCTGGTGACCGGATCCACCGACAAGTCGGTCTACGCGGACGCGGACTTCGTCATCGAGGCGGTCTTCGAGGAGATCGGTGTCAAGAAGCAGGTCTTCGCCGAGCTCGAGGAGATCGTGCCGGCCGGGACGATCCTGGCCACCAACACGTCCTCGCTGTCGGTCACGGAGATGGCCGCCGACCTGAGGCACCCCGAGAGGGTCATCGGGTTCCACTTCTTCAACCCGGTGGCGGTGATGCCGCTGATCGAGATCGCCCGCACCCCGGAGACCACGGACGAACCGATCGCGACCGCCTTCGCGCTGGCCGCGGCACTGCGCAAGACGCCGGTCCTCACCTCCGACTCGGCGGCCTTCGTGGTCAACCGTGTCCTGCTGCGCCTGATGGCCGAGGTGCAGAAGGCCTTCGACGAGGGCACCGATGCTGCTACCGCGGACCAGGCCCTGCGGCCCATCGGACTGCCGATGACGCCTTTCACCCTGCTGGCGATGGTCGGCATCCCGGTGGCTCAGCACGTCACCGAGTCCCTCCACGCGGCGTTCGGCGAGAGGTTCCACGTCTCGGCCAACCTGCAGCGCCTCATCGAGGCCGGCGTCACGGAGATCTGGAGCACCGACGAGGACGGCCGCGCCTTCATCAAGGAGCAGACCCTGGCGCTGATGGAGTTCGGCGAGACGCCGCGCAGCGGTGAGCAGCTGCTCACCGACGTCCAAGACGCCTTGGCCGAAGAGATCGGTCTGATGCTCTCCGAGGGCGTGGTGAGCTCCCCGAAGGACATCGACCTGTGCATGATCCTCGGCGCCGGCTGGCCCATGCACCGCGGCGGAATCACCCCCTACCTGGACCAGGTGGGGGCCAGCGAGCGGGTCAACGGGCGCACGTTCCACTGACGGGATCCCCGACGGCCCGGCGGATGCAGGACGGACCTTCGGCGCCCGATAGACTCGGGCGCATGAATGAGCTGTGCTGCGCCCGCCGGGCCTTCCTCCGCACCACCGCCGCCGGTGCTGCGGGAGTCGCGGGGCTCTCGTTGGCCGCCTGCGGCAACACCTCCGACGACGGTGCCGAACCCGGAGCGGAGGCCACACATGCCGGCGAGTCCTGGGAGGCCGTGCTGGCCGCCGAGGAGCTCCCGGTGGGCACCTCGGTCGCGGCCAGTGCAGGCGAGCATGAGCTGCTTCTGCACCGTGCCGGTGAGGACGAGGTCCACGCCTTCACGTCAGTGTGCACCCACCAGGCTGCACCGTGGAGCCCGAAGACGAGCAGTTCAGCTGCCCCTGCCACGGATCGGTGTTCGCCGTGGACTCCGGGGAGCCCACCTCCGGACCGGCGGACCGTCCTCTGACCCGCTTCGAGGCGGAGATCAGCGACGGAGAGGTCCGCGTGCTCGTGTGAGCGGTCGCCCCGCCCGCCCCGCGACGGGTGAGGCCCGCTCTGCCTGTGGGCTCAGCCCACGCGGATGCGGACCTTCGAGGCAGGGACGTCGGTGGCGCGCAGGGCGCCGCGCACGGCCTCCCCGGCCTTCCGGCGGTGCACCGTGCGGGCCCTCATGACCAGCGCCGCGCCGTCGCGTGCTCTTCGATCTCCGGGTCGCTCAGGGCGCCGAGCCCCCGCCAGGCGAGCCCCGTGAGCACTGCCGTGTGAACGGTCTCGGCGTTCCGCCGCTCCGACGCCGAGGGCTCCGAGGCCTTCAGCGGCACAGCGACGACCAGTTCGACGGTCTGCAGCTGCCCGATCTCCCGGTAACCGTCCGCCTCGCATTGGGCTGCGAAACCCTCCAGCAGAGCCTCCGCCTCGTCTGCCTGCGCCTTCTCCGCCGTGAGCTTCCCATTGGCGCCCACCGCGCCGTAGTGCACCACAAACTCTCCGGCCGCCTCGTCGTACCAAGCCTCCCGGTACTCCCAGGCGGCTTCCGAGTTCTGACGGAACAGACTGATCATGAGGTCTCCAGACGGTCGGGCCGCAGGGCAGGGCCCCCGGCGGTCATGAGGTCGCCGGTCCGGTGAGGACCGACAGGGTGAACGGGTCGACGCTCAGGCGTCGCGGCTCTGCGGGAAGCTCGGGATCTCGCCGGTGGGCAGATCCTCCCCGGGCAGCGGACGTGCGAAGGGCACCTTCGTGCCCAACACCTGGGCCACGGTGTCCTGAGCCACCTGGGTGGAGGTCACGCCCACGCGGTCCAGAACCCCTGCCCGCGAGCCGTGGGAGAGGAACTCCACGGGAAGTCCCACCTCGTTGAGTGCCGTGTCCACACCGGCCTCACGCATGGTCTGCCGGATCCGGGACCCGACTCCCCCGGCTTTCACACCGTCCTCCACGCAGACGACGATCCGGTGCCGCGCCGCCAGAGAGACGACGGATTCCGGGACCGGGAGCACCCAGCGGGGGTCCACGACGGTGGAGGTGATGCCCTGATCGGCCAGCCGACGCGCCACGTCGAGGGACAGCTCCCCCATCGTGCCGACGGAGACGATGAGCACGTCATTGCTGTAGGCTCCGTCTTCGTTGCGCTGACCATGGAGGACCTCCACTCCGTCCTCGAGCCTCTCCAGCGCATCGATCTCACCGTTGACGGACCCTTTGGAGAAGCGGACCACCGTGGGGGCGTCGTCCACGGCCACCGCCTCGCGCAGCTCCTCCCGCAGCCGGGTGGAGTCCCGCGGCGCGGCGATCCGCATGCCGGGCACGATCTGCAGCAGGGACAGATCCCACACGCCGTGATGGCTGGGTCCGTCCGGACCGGTCACGCCGGCCCGATCCAGCACCAGCGTCACCCCGGCGCGGTGCAGCGCGACATCCATGAGCAGCTGGTCGAATGCCCGATTGAGGAACGTCGCATAGAGCGCCACCACTGGGTGCAGCCCGCCATAGGCCAGCCCGGCGGCAGAGGCGACGGCATGCTGCTCGGCGATGCCGACGTCGAAGACGCGATCCGGGTGCTTCTCCGCGAAGCTGCGCAGGCCTACGGGGATCATCATCGCCCCGGTCAGCGCCACCACGTCCGGTCGCTCATCAGCGATGGCCGTGATCTCCTCTTCGAACACGGAGGTCCAGGAGCGCGCCGAACCCCGGGACACCGGCTCGCCGGTCTCAGGGTCGATCACGCCGACCGCGTGGAACTGGTCGTTCTCATCCGCGCGGGCCGGGGCGTAGCCGCGACCCTTCTCCGTGAGCGCGTGGACGATCACCGGACCGCCGTAGTTCTTGGCGTCCTGCAGCGCCTCCTCCATGGAGCGCTGATCATGCCCGTCCACCGGTCCGATGTACTTCATGCCCAGGTCCTCGAAGAGCCCCTGCGGCGCCCAGAAGTCCTTCGCGCCCTTCTTCGCGGCATGCAGGCTTCGGTAGACCATCTTGCTGACCGGCCCGCCGTGCTGAAGGCGCTGCTTGGTGCCGTCCATCGCCTTCTCATACACACGGTGCGTGCGCAGCTTGTCCAGGAATCCCCTCCGCAGGCGATCCAGCTGATCGGCCAGCCCTCCCACCGTGGGGGCATACGAGCGGCCGTTGTCGTTGACGACGATCACCACACGACGGTCCTTGTCCGCGGCGATGTTGTTCAGCGCTTCCCAGGCCATCCCACCGGTGAGGGCGCCGTCGCCGATGACTGCGACCACGAAACGGTCGTCCTCGCCGCTGAGCACGCGTGCCTTGGAGATGCCGTCGGCCCATGACAATGAGGAGGAGGCGTGGGAGGACTCGACGATGTCATGGATGGACTCGGCGCGCTCCGGGTAGCCGGCCAGGCCGCCCTGCTTGCGCAGGGTGGAGAAGTCCTGACGGCCCGTGACCAGCTTGTGGATGTAGGACTGGTGCCCGGTGTCGAAGATCACTGAGTCGCGCGGCGAGTCGAAGACCCGGTGGATCGCCAGGGTGAGTTCCACCACGCCGAGGTTGGGGCCCAGGTGTCCCCCGGTGCGGGACACGTTGTCGATGAGGAACTGGCGGATCTCCGCGGCCAGCCGCTCCAGCTGCTCGTCCGTCAGCCGGGACAGGTCCTGGGGAGACCGGATGGTCTCCAGAATGGTCTTCACTGGCGCGATCCCTCCCATGCGATCAGGCTCTCTGCGATTCTACCGCCCGGTCGGCATCAGGATGCACCGGAGCACGACGACGGCGGGCGGTCCGGAGTCTCCTCCGTCCCGCCCGCCGTCGACTCAGCGGGTGGCCCGTCGTCTGTGCTCCCGAAGGACGGTGCGCCGACGACGGTCAGCCGCTCACTTCACCAGCTGGCGCAGCACGTACTGCAGAATGCCGCCGTTGCGGTAGTAGTCCGCCTCGCCGGGGGTGTCGATGCGCACGACCGCGTCGAAGGTGGTCTCCGAGCCGTCCTCTGCCGCGGCGGTGACCTGCACCGTCTTCGGGATGGTGCCCTCGTTCAGCGCAGTGATTCCGGAGATCGAGAAGGTCTCGAAACCGGTCAGACCCAGCGTGTCGGCCGTCTCGCCCTCCGGGAACTGCAGCGGGAGCACACCCATGCCTATGAGGTTCGAGCGGTGGATCCGCTCGAAGGACTCGGTGATGACCGCGCGGACGCCCAGCAGCTTGGTGCCCTTGGCGGCCCAGTCCCGGGACGAGCCCGACCCGTACTCCTTGCCGCCCAGGACCACCAGCGGTGTGCCGGCCTCCTTGTAGTTCTCTGCGGCGTCGTACACGTAGGCCTGCGGGGCGCCCTCCTGGGTGAAGTCCCGGGTGAAGCCGCCCTCGACTCCATCGAGCAGCTGGTTCTTGATCCGGATATTGGCGAAGGTGCCGCGGATCATGACTTCGTGGTTGCCTCGGCGGGAGCCGTAGGAGTTGAAGTCCTTACGCTCCACGCCGTTCTCCAGCAGGTAGCGGCCCGCCGGGGTGTCGGACTTGAAGGAGCCGGCCGGCGAGATGTGGTCGGTGGTGACCGAGTCGCCCAGCTTCAGCAGCACCCGTGCCCCGGAGATGTCCTCCACCGGGGAGGCCTCCAGCGACATGCCGTCGAAGTACGGCGCCTTGCGCACGTAGGTCGACGACTCGTCCCAGGCAAAGGTGGAGCCCTCCGGAGTGTTCAGCTCCTGCCACCGGTGGTCCCCGTCGAAGACCGTGTCGTACTTCGAGGTGAACATCTCGGTGTCGATCGACTCGTCGATGATCTTCTGGACCTCGATCGGGTCCGGCCAGATGTCGCGCAGGTAGACGTCGTCGCCCGACGCATCCTGGCCCAGCGGCTCGTTCTCGAAGTCGAAGTCCATGGTCCCGGCCAGGGCGTAGGCCACCACCAGCGGCGGGGAGGCCAGGTAGTTCATCTTCACGTCCGGGTTGATGCGGCCCTCGAAGTTGCGGTTGCCCGACAGCACTGAGGTGACCGCGAGGTCCTCCTCCTGGACCGTCTTGGAGATCTCCTCCTCGAGCGGACCGGAGTTTCCGATGCAGGTGGTGCAGCCGTAGCCGACCACGTAGAAACCGACCTTCTCCAGGTGCTCGATCAGCCCTGACTTCTCGTAGTAGTCGGTCACGACCTTCGAGCCCGGTGCGATGGAGGTCTTGACCCAGGGCTTCTGCGACAGGCCCTTCTCCACCGCGTTGCGCGCCAGCACACCGGCGGCGAGCATCACGTTCGGGTTGGAGGTGTTGGTGCAGGAAGTGATGGAGGCGATCGAGACCGCACCGTGGTCCAGCGTGAACTCACGGCCGTCGGGCATCGAGACCGACACCGGCTTCGAGGGCCGGCCCACGACCTCCTCGCCGCCGACGTGCCGCGGACGGTCCTTGACGTCCTGCTCCTCGTCGGCGGAGTGCGCCGGAGCGTCCGAGGCCGGGAACGAGGCCGCCGAGGCGGCGTCGGCGTGGCCGTTGGTGGCCGGGTCGGTCACGTGCTCCACGTAGTTGTGGATGTCCTTGCGGAACTGCTCCTTGGCGTCGGTGAGCTCGATACGGTCCTGCGGACGCTTCGGACCCGAGATCGAGGGCACCACGGTGGACAGGTCCAGCTCGAGGTACTCGGAGAAGCGCAGCTCGCGGGACGGGTCGTGCCACATCCCCTGCTCCTTCGCGTAGGCCTCCACCAGAGCGACCTGCTCCTCGGTGCGGCCGGTCAGGCGCAGGTACTCCAGGGTGACCTCGTCGATGGGGAACATCGCGGCCGTGGAGCCGAACTCCGGGGACATGTTGCCGATCGTCGCTCGGTTGGCCAGCGGAACCGCCGCCACGCCCTCGCCGTAGAACTCGACGAACTTGCCGACCACGCCGTGCTCGCGGAGCATCTGGGTGATGGTCAGCACCACGTCGGTGGCTGTCGCCCCGGCGGGGATCTCCCCGGAGAGCTTGAAGCCGACCACGCGCGGGATGAGCATGGAGATCGGCTGGCCCAGCATCGCGGCCTCAGCTCGATGCGCCCACGCCCCAGCCCAGCACACCCAGGCCGTTCTCCATGGTGGTGTGCGAGTCGGTGCCCACACAGGTGTCCGGGTAGGCGCGCAGCGCACCGTCGACCTCACGGGTCATCACCACGCGGGCCAGGTTCTCGATGTTGACCTGGTGGACGATGCCCATACCGGGAGGCACGACCTTGAAGTCGTCGAAGGCCGTCTGGCCCCAGCGCAGGAACTGGTACCGCTCGCCGTTGCGCTGGTACTCGATGTCCATGTTGCGCTCGATGGCGTCCGAGTTCCCGAAGGAGTCGATCTGCACCGAGTGGTCGATGACCATCTCGGCCGGCGCCAGCGGGTTGATCCGCTTGGGATCGCCACCCAGGTCTGCCACGGCTTCACGCATGGTGGCCAGGTCCACGACGCAGGGCACACCGGTGAAGTCCTGCATCAGGACCCGACCCGGAGTGAACTGGATCTCGGTGTTCGGCTGTGCCGTCTCGTCCCACTGGCCGAGAGCCTTGATGTGCTCGGCCGTCACATTCGCCCCGTCCTCGGTGCGCAGAAGGTTCTCCAGGAGGACCTTCAGGCTGTACGGAAGGGACTCGTGGCCCTCCACAGTGTTGAGGCGGAAGATTTCGTAATCGGCGCCGTTGACGTTGAGAACGCCTTGTGCTCCGAAGCTGTCCACAGTGCTCACGCGGGACTCCTCTGTAGTTGCCAGACTGACACGGTCCGACGGCACGCGGCCGTCGGACAACGGGCGCTGAAGAGTTCGCCGGAGGACCTTCCGGTGCAGGCCTCGGTCGCGCTGCGGACGCGGCGCTCGACGACGAGCACGACGGCGACCTCAGGTCAGTGGCGCGACCGGGCCCGAGCACGCGGAGTCTCCTCCAGCGCTCAGAGCCGTATCGCTGTCCATCCTACTCGGTCGACATGACGTGATGCGGCTCATGTCGCTGTCGCCCCCGCGGAGGCCCGCGGGTGGCCTTCCACAGGCCAGGATCGCCGAACCACAGAGCTGACCAGGCCTTCCGCGGGCGTCCAAGGACGCGGTGCACGCGCATCGGCGTCGAGCTCGGCGCCGATGCGGCCCGGAGGGGCGGGGCTCAGCGTTCGAACAGGGCGACTGACTCCATGTGGTGCGTGTTCGGGTAGAGGTCCAGCACCTGCAGGTCCGCCAACCGCCAACCCCGGGCGAGCAGGTCCTTGGCGTCACGGGCGAAGGACGCCGGTTCGCAGGACACGTAGACGAGCCGGCGCGCATCCGCCGCATCGACGCCCCCGATGACCTTCTTTCCGGCGCCGGCGCGCGGCGGGTCCACCAGGATCAGGTCGTGGCCCCCCAGTGCGTCCAGCACCCGTTCCACCGGGGCCGTCTCCACCCGGACGTGCTGCGTCCGGTCGAACAGCTCACGCGCCGAGGCGCTGGACCCGGCCGCGGCCTCCACGCTGAGCACCTGTCCCGTCTCGCCGGTGCGCGCCGCGGCCCAGGCGGTGAACAGCCCGGCGCCGGCGTACAGGTCAGCGACGGCGTCGCCGGCCCCGACGCTGGCCATCTCGTCGATCGTGCGGACCAGCGCCTCGGGCGCATGACGGTGGATCTGCCAGAAGCCCTCCGGGCGCAGCGGCACGACGGCACGCTCCTCGCCGTCCCCCGTGGCGACCGGGACCGGCAGCGGCTCGGCCACGGTGCGACCGCCGAGCACGATCTCATGCTCCACGACCGCCGGCACCCGAGGCACCTCGGGACGGCCACACGCGCGACCACGGGCAGAGCCGCGGCGCCCGTTGCGGCGCCGGAGCGAGCACCGTTGCGGGCGACGGCG
>NZ_MDSS02000020.1 GCF_001758425.2 Nesterenkonia sp. PF2B19
CTTGGGCGCGCCCTTCTGGGGGGCGTCGGTGCCCTGGGCGGGCGCCGAGGGGCCGCCGTCTTAACGCAGGAGCCTTCGGCGCCTGAGCCTGAGGCTCCTGGGCCTGCGGCTCCTGGGCGGCGGGCTTCTGCTCGGCCGGGCCGGGAGCAGGCTTCTGCCCCGGCTTGGGACCGGGCCTGACTGCACCGGGCTTGACCGAGCTGGGGGTCGGCGCAGAACCTGCGCCGGGCTTCGGGGCAGGCTTCGATGAGGCGCCTGCCGGGGACCCGTCCTTCGACGCGGGGGCGCCGGAGCCCTTGGAGGACTCCTTCTTGGCGCCGTCCTTCTTCGCGCCGGGGAACGCCGCACGGAGCTTCTTGGCCACCGGGGGTTCCACCGTGGATGACGGGGACTTCACAAATTCGCCCATCTCCTGCAACTTGGCAAGAGCATCTTTGGACGTGATGCCGAGCTCCTTGGCGAGCTCGTGTACGCGGGCCTTGGCCACATTACTCCTTGTCTGGCCCGCACAGTGCCCCGCCGAGATCAGCGGGGCTGATGTCAGCGGTTCACCGGACGGAGCCGTCGAACGTTCTGAGATTCATGACGGAGTCACTCAGGGATGTCTTCACTGGGCACTCATCCGTCGGTGCTCATCGGGTGTCCATCTCTTTCCAACCCGCTTTCATCTGGTGTGTGCTGGGACATCGTCAGCTTCGGCGTCTCGACCGCGCGGCGGCCTCGACGTCGTCGAAGCTGAGGGACTCGACGCTGACAGGTCGGCGGAACGCCCTCGAGAAGGCCTTCCGCCGCACTGCTGTGTCGAAGCATTCCTGCTCCGGATGGATCCACGCCCCGCGGCCGGGCATCCGACCTGCGGCGTCGACCACCACGCGTCCAGGCTGTGAAGCCTCACGGCGCCGACCGGGCGACCGGTCGACATCGGGCTCCGCGGCCTCGGGCGCCAGCGCGAGTCTCACGACGTCTCCCTGCTCGACCCGTCGGCGACAGCCGACGCAGGTGCGGACAGGGACCATGACAGTCTACCCCCTCAAGGTGGTCACTGGAGAATCATCCTGCGACACGTCCCCCACGGGCGGCGCCGGTCACCGTCATGGCGGCGGTCCACCGGTGGGTCAGGGGACGCGGCGACTCCTCAGTCGTGATGGGTCAGGGGGCGTCCGGCGCAGCAGGGGCCGCCGGCGTGTTGGGGGCGGCGTCGGAGGCGATGTCGATCCGCCAGCCGGTCAGCTTCGCGGCCAGGCGGGCGTTCTGCCCCTCCTTGCCGATGGCCAGCGACAGCTGAGAGTCCGGGACGATCACGCGGGCGGAGCGGGCGTTCTCGTCCAGGATCGTCACGGAGGTGACCTTCGACGGCGACAGCGCGTGGGCGATGAACTCCGCCGGGTCGTCGCTGTGATCGATGATGTCGATCTTCTCCTCGTTGAGCTCCGTGGTCACCGCCCGGACCCGCGAGCCCATCGACCCGATGCAGGCGCCCTTGGCGTTGATGCCGGGCTGCGTGCTGCGCACTGCGATCTTGGTGCGGTGGCCGGCTTCCCGAGCGATCGCCGTGATCTCCACTGTGCCGTCGGCGATCTCCGGCACCTCATGCTCGAAGAGCTTCTTCACCAGGCCCGGGTGCGAGCGGGACAGCGTGATCGAGGGCCCTTTGAGCCCCCGGTGGACGTCGACCACGAAGGCACGAAGACGCGAACCGTGCGAGTAGACCTCGCCGGGCACGTGCTCCTGCGGGGGCAGCACCGCCTCGACCGAGCCCAGGTCCACCTGCACCATATGGGGGTTCCGCCCCTGCTGGACGATGCCGGAGATCAGCTCGCCCTCGCGGCCCTTGAACTCGCCGAGGACCTGATCGTCCTCGGCGTCCCGGATGCGCTGCATGATGACCTGGCGGGCTGTGGAGGCGGCGATGCGGCCGAAGTTCTTGGGGGTGTCGTCGAACTCGCCCAGGACAGTGCCGTCCTCGTCGAACTCCTTGGCCCAGACGGTCACATGACCGGTGGACTGATCGATCTCGGCCCGGGCGTGCTTCAGGGCGCCCGGAGACTTGTGGTATGCCAGCACGAGTGCCTGCTCGATGGCCGGTATCAGCTTCTCGAGGGGAATGTCACGCTCTTTGACGAGCATGCGCAGGGCGCTCATATCGATATCCACTTGTTCCTCCAGTTCGCCCGGACATCTCTGGCCCGGTCCGATCGTTCTGTGCTCCGTCGCTGGTCATCCGACCGGGGGTTCGGTCGGCTCATCGCTCGGTATGGTCACTCCGTGTGGGAAAACTCTACCTGCACCCGGGCGCGGCTGATGGCATCGAAGGGAAGCTCCACCGGCTCGCTGTACTTCACCGGCATCCCCTTCTTCGGCGCCGGCCGCTGCTCGGCGACCACCACGCCGTCGTCGGTGACCTCCTGAAGACGGGCCAGCATGTCCGGCTGTCCCTCCCGCTCCAGCTCCAGCAGCCGGCCGATGTTGCGGGCGAAATGCCGCGGCTCGGTCAGCGGACGGGTAGCCCCGGGCGTGGAGACCTCCAGCTCGTAGGAGGTGAGGTCCTCCAGCGCCTCCGCCTCGTCCAGCGCCGCGGAGATCGCCTCGGAGACGGCGGCCACGGAGTCCAGGTCGACCTGCTCGGTCCCGGTGGCGTAGTCGACGACCACCCGTACCGTGGCGATGGCCCCGTCGACCAGCTCCACTTCCTCCAGGAGCAGGCCCTGCGCAGCGACGATCGGCTCGATCACGGGGAGCAGCTCCGCGGCGCGGGGGTCGCGGGCCTTCTCCCCCTCACGGGGTCGGCGAGGGGCGGCCATGGTGTCTACCTCCGACATCGGGTGCTGGTGCGCCTCGATTGTATCGGCCCAGGACGGCGCCTTCTGCCACGCTCCCCCGGCTGCGCCAGGGGCATGATCTCGCCCCTCCATGATTCCTCCGCCTCTGCTAGATGACAGGGGCGTACCCATCAGGTGGGGGCAGACAGACATCAGAGAGTCTCAGCCTTCTGGTACTCCGACCTCCCGCAGCAACCTTCCGAGCGATGTCGGATGGGACGCCTCCGGCCAGCACCAGCGGACCACTCCCAGGCCGAGTGCCCGCAGCTGGTCCTCCCGCACCTTCTCCTCGAACACCGCCTGCGCCACATCGACGCCGCTGAGCTCCCTCGCCCTGGTGTACTTCATCTTCCCGTCGAACTCGCCCACGAGTCCGAGCTCGGGCCACCAGAAGTCGACGCGCGCGCGGCTGCCGTCCGGCAGGTCGAACACCTTCTGCAACTCCGGCAGGAGCAGGCCTGCCTCGACCATTCGTGCACGGGACAGCGACTCCCCCGGTGACTCCGCCGCCGGATCAGACACCTCCCACGCAAGGGTCCACCGCTGCGTGGCCATCCGTGACGTGAGGAGATGCTCCCACTGTCCGAGACTGTCCTGGGAGAGCTCGGTGGGACGTCGATGGCGGCCAGCTCGGAGCGCATCGAGCACGACGACGGCCTCATCGAACCTGAGTCTCGGAAGCGTGTCCATCACTGCGGCCTCCAGCAGCTCCACGCGGAGCACCTGGCCGAGCCCTGGAGGGCCACCGAGCACCTCGACATCCAGGGACGGTTCTGGGGTCAAGACGCGTCGTGTGCTGACTCCGTTCAGATCATGGGCCGTGAGCCGCTGCCCCTCGGGACCGCGTTCCCGCGACAGCATCTCCCGGACGACGGCGTCCGATGCCGTACCGGTCATCGGAGCGGGGCGTCGCCGCCCCACCTGCTGCCGTCGCGCCGTCCGGACGTGGACGACCCGGGGAGTGCGGAGCAGTGGGAGGCCGTGCAGCGCCAATGCGGTCTCTCGGCAGAACACGCTGTCGGGGCGCCAGAGCGCATGGGCCGCGGCGGCCATCAGGTGACGATCCCAGGGGTACGCCTGGAACCACTGAGATGCGGGGACGTACACGCTCCGCCGCAGCCGCAGCATCTCGCCTCGACGGACAGCCTGGCTCAGGGAGCTCGTCGTATGGCTTCCGTCCACATGGAGTCGTGAACGGATGAGCCGCATCGGATCCGCAGGGGTCGTCGTCATGATGTCCATGCCATGACTCTCCGGGACGGGGAACCCTCCGCGCGATCCCCGACCGGCATCTGTGGAGAACATCGGGACGGCCTGCCGTCCTGTGGTGGACCCAGACCGGGACGGAGGATGGAGCGCAGGACCATCGGGACACGGAGGACCGGCCGACCGACACGAACTTCCCCGACAAGATTCAGATGCCTCGCGAAGATTCGAGGGGATACGACATCTTGTGGGGGCGAGACGGGGCCGCCGAAGGGACGCGGACGCCTCAGCCGAACCAGGTGACGATGAGGTCCCAGCTCAGGTTCGCTACCAGCGCGAAGACCACGACCAGGAACACCACACGCACGAACCGCGACCCCTTGGCGATCGCCATCCGCGCGCCGGTGTATCCGCCGAGCATGTTCGCCACGCCCAGCAGCAGTCCGATCGCGATCAGCGCGTGGCCGGCGGGTCCGAAGTACAGCAGCGCGCCGAGGTTCGTGGCCGCGTTGACGATCTTGGCGTGCGCCGAGGCGTTGAGGAAGCTGTACCCGAGCACGGTGACCAACCCGATGATCAGGAACGTGCCCGTCCCCGGGCCCAGCACACCGTCATAGAAGCCCACCAGCAGGCCGATCAGCACCGCCCGGGAGACGTGCCCGAGCCCCACATGGCGCAGCTTCTCCAGCTGGCCCACGTTCGGCTTGGCCGCCGTGAAGATGCCCACGGCCAACAGCGCCAGCACGATCAGCGGCAGGATCACCGCCTCCGGAAGCCACGCGGCCACCATCGCCCCGCCGAAGCTCGCGCACAGGGCCGCGAGCGCCGTCGGCCCGGCCGTGGTCAGGCTGGGTTTCACGCGGCGGATATAAGTGATCGCCGAGGTGGTGGTGCCGAAGATCGACCCCAGCTTGTTGGTGGCCAGCGCCTGCACCGGGGTGATGCCCGGCACCGTGAGCAGCACGGGCAGCTGCAGCAGCCCACCGCCGCCGACGACGGCGTCCACCCACCCGGCGGCGAAGCCCACCACCACCAGCAGCAGGATCGTCAGCGGCGAGATCTCGGCGAATGAACCGAGAACGACCTCCACGTGCGCCGGCCGTCAGCGCAGCGAGGAGACACGCTCGACGACGGCCGTGACGGCGTCGTCGACCGGCACCTGCTCGGCCTGTCCGGAGCGGCGGTCCTTCAGCTCGATCGTCCCCTCGGCCAGGCCGCGGCCGACCACCACGATGGTGGGCACACCGACCAGCTCGGCGTCGGAGAACTTCACACCCGGCGAGACCTTGGGCCGGTCGTCGAACATCACGGACACACCCTGGGCCTCCAGCGAGGCCACCAGGGTCTCGGCGGCCTCAGCGATGGCCGGATCCTTGCCGGTGGCCACCACATGAACGTCGGCCGGAGCCACGGAGCCGGGCCACACCAGGCCCCGCTCGTCGTTGTTGGCCTCGGCGATCGCGGCCAGCACACGGGTGACGCCGAAGCCGTAGGAGCCCATGGTGACCGTGGAGAGCTTGCCGTTGACGTCCAGGACCTGCAGCCCCAGAGCCTCGGCGTAGCGCTTCCCCAGGTGGAAGATGTGCCCCAGCTCGATGCCGCGGCGGGTGCGCAGCGGCCCGGAGCCGTCCGGAGCGGGGTCACCCTCCTGGACCACCACAGACTCGATGACGCCGTCCCAGGTGAAGTCCCGCCCGGCGACGAGACCGAAGACGTGCTGGTCCCGGTGGTTCGCTCCGGTGATCCATCTGGTGCCCGGCACCACGCGCGGGTCCACCAGGTACGGGATGCCGCTGGCGGCCTCCTCTCCGAGCACCTGCTTCTCCAGCTCCAGGCCGGGCCCGATGTACCCGCGGACCAGCAGGGGGTGGGCCTCCAGGTCCTCCGCGGTGGCCGCCTCCACGGTGACCTCGCCGGCCGCACCGAGATGCTCGCCGACGGTGGCCTCCACGCGCTTGAGGTCCACATCGCGGTCACCGGGCACGGCGATCACCGCCACGCGCCTCTCCCCGTCGGGCATGACGAGGCGATGACCACGTTCTTCAGCGTGTCCGCCGCCGTCCACGGCCGGTCGGCGCGCGGGTGGTCGGCGTTCGCCGCAGCCACCAGCGTCTCGATCGTGTCGGTGCCCGGCGTGTGGTGCACCTCGGCCGGGGGCAGGCCGTCGACGGAGATCTCCTGCGGGGGCACCGTGGTGACGGCCTCCACGTTGGCGCGGTAGCCGCCGTCGGACTCCACGAAGGTGTCTTCGCCGATCTCACAGGGGAAGAGGAACTCCTCGCTGGCGGAGCCGCCCATGGCCCCGGAGACGGCGTCCACCGGGACCACGTCCAGCCCCAGGCGCTCGAAGATCCGCAGGTAGGCGGCCCGGTGCGCGTCATAGGCTGCTCGCTGGTCCTCCTCCTCGAGGCAGAAGGAGTAGGAGTCCTTCATGATGAACTCGCGGCCACGCAGCAGCCCGGCCCGAGGGCGGGCCTCATCCCGGTACTTGGTCTGGATCTGGTACAGCGAGACCGGCAGGTCCTTGTAGGAGGTGTAGAGGTCCTTCACCAGCAGGGTGAAGATCTCCTCATGGGTGGGGGCCAGCAGGTAGTCCGCGTCCTTGCGGTCCTGCAGCCGAAAGATGTTGTCCCCGTAGTCCTCCCAGCGACCGGTGGCCTCATAGGGCTCCTTGGGCAGCAGTGCGGGCAGGTGGATCTCCTGGGCCCCGATCCGGTCCATCTCCTCCCGGACGATGGCCTCCAGCTTGCGCAGCACCATGATCCCCAGCGGCAGCCACGAGTAGACCCCGGGCGCGGCACGGCGGATGTAGCCGGCGCGCACCAGCAGCCGGTGGCTGGCCACCTCGGCGTCCGCGGGGTTGTCGCGCAGAGTGCGGAGGAACAGATTCGACAGTCTCAGGGGCACGGTGAACTCAATTCCAGATCGTCGGGACTGCTGCCGAGAGGGAAGTCTACTAGGGCCCACCGTCGGTCCTGACCGTCAGGAGTCCTGGTCAGCGGAGTCCTCGTCAGCATCGGCGTCGGCACCCTCATCCGAGTCCTCGCCGTCGGAGTCCTCCTCACCCTCGCCGTCGTCGCCGTCGCCCTCGTCGTCGCCGTCGGTGTCCTCCTCATCCTCCTCCAGCGACAGGTCGTCGCCGGTCAGCTCCGAGAGCACCGCGGCCGCCTGCTCCTGCAGATCCTCCACCAGGTCCTCGACGTCGTCGTCCTCCGGTTCCTCGTTCGGGGCTTCGGCCACGAGGACGATCTGCGAACCCTGGCGCAGCGCGACTGCGACCAGGTGGGTGCTCTCGTCTCCGACCGTCATCTCCTGGGTCAGTCCCAACCCGGCGTCTGCGGCGGTGCCCACCGAGAGGAGCTCCAGCCCCACCTCCGTGGAGGGGGACTCGTCGCCCCCGACGTCACGGGTGACGGTGTAGGACTCGCACAGCTGTAGGCCGTCCTCCTCGCCCGCCAGGTAGGCATCGGCGGAGCGCCAGTCCGTGAACGAGTACACGGTGGCCTCCCGCGCGCCGTCTGCCCCGTCGCTGTCAGAGTCACCGTCCGTGTCGCCGTCGGAGTCGCCTGACCCACCGTCGGCCTGCTGGATCGCATGGGCCATCAGCGCGCCGTCGGGCAGCGGGCTGGCAGACTCCACCACATACTGCTTGCACTCCTGAGGGTTCACCCGGAGCCGCTGCAGCTCCGTCTCCAGGTCACGCAGACCCGGCAACACGTCATCGGTGTCCGTGATGCTCGCCCCGGTGAACTCGCTCTCGAGCGCCTCCCGCATCTCCTCATGGGAGAGCTGACTGCCCTCGGGCTCCGGCGCGCTCAGCTGCTGGGCACCACCCGGGTCCCCGATGGCCCCTCCCCCGCCGCCGGAGTCCCGGACGGCGACGTCGTCAGCGCACCCGGTCAGCGCCAGCGCCACACCCACGGCCAGGACCGGGACGACACGACGGCGGCGGCCGGGGGCTGACTGGGACATCTCGAAGGCTCCTCGCAGGGACGGCGGACGGCTCGGCAGAACGCGGCGGGGCCCGATCGGCCCTCGCTCGCAGGACTCCGTGTCCAGTATGGGCCCCGCCGCTGGGCGCCACCTGACCCGACGCGCGGACGGGCCGCGTGTCAGCCGAAGCTCACACGCGGCCCGTCGTCGCCCGCTCCCTCAGGCGGTGGCGACGTCCAGCTGCACCACCGCCCAGGACAGCGGCGGCAGCGTCGCCCGCAGCGCGCCGTCCTCCAGTCCCACCTCACGCAGGGGGGTCAGCCCGACGGCGTTCTGGTCGTTCAGCACATTGGCGGCCTTGCGGTCACGGCCCTCCGGGATGCTCAGCACCTCGGCTGAGACCACCGCCGTGGCATCCAGCCCGTGCAGGTCCAGCGTGAGGTCGTTGGTCTCCTCCAGCGAGCGGTTGGCCACGAACAGCGAGAGCTTGCCGGGGGTCTCGTCCCAGGTGGCGGCGGCGTCGACGACGTCGACGTCACCGAACCTCGCCGTGGAGACCTGGTCGGCGTCCACCGCCAGGCGCAGGATCTGTCCACGAGCCATCGCGGCGATCCGGGCGAAGGGCCAGAAGATCGACTGCCGCCAGGCCGGGCCGTCCTGCTCGGCCAGGATCGGGGCGATCACGTTGACCAGCTGCGCCTGGTTGGCGATGCGCACCCGGTCACCGTGGCGCAGCAGCGAGTGCATCAGGGTGCCGACCACCACGGCGTCGGTGACGTTGTAGGAGTCCTCGATCAGCCGCGGGTGCTGCTGCCAGTCCTTCGCTACGTTGTGCGGCTGGTCCTCGGTGTCCAGGCCCCGCTGGTACCAGACGTTCCACTCGTCGAAGGAGATGTCGACCTGCTTGCTGTGCTTGCCGGCGGCCTTGACGGCGTCGATGGTGGAGACCACGCCGTCGATGAAGGCGTCCATGTCCACGGCCTCGGCCAGGAAGGACGCGGCGTCGCCGTCGTGCTCCTGGTAGTAGGCGTGCATGGAGATGTAGTCGACCTCCTCGTAGGCGTGGGAGAGCACCGTGTGCTCCCAGGACCCGAAGGTGGGCATCCCCCGGTTCGAGGAGCCGACGGCGACCAGCTCCAGCGTGGGGTCCACCAGCTTCATGGCTTTGGCGGTCTCCTGGGCCAGCCGGCCGTACTCGTCGGCCGTCTTGTGGCCGATCTGCCAGGGGCCGTCGAGCTCGTTGCCCAGGCACCACAGCTTGATGTCGAAGGGGTCCTGCGTGGTGCCGGTGGCCGCGCCGTTCTTCCGGCGCAGGTCCGACCAGTATGTGCCGCCGGGGTGGTTGGCGTACTCCACCAGGGCGCGGGCCTCCTCCACCCCGCGGGTGCCGAGGTTGACCGCCTCCATGACCTCGACACCGGCCTCCCGGGCCCAGTCGACGAACTCGTGCAGTCCGAAAGCGTTGGTCTCGATGGTGTGCCAGGCGCCGTCGATGCGCACCGGTCGATCCTCCACCGGGCCGACGCCGTCCTCCCACAGGTAGCCGGAGACGAAGTTCCCGCCGGGGTAGCGGACCACGGTGGGGCCCAGCTCCTTGACCAGGGCCATGACGTCCTGGCGGAAGCCGCGCTGGTCAGCCTGCGGGTGGCCGGGTTCGTAGATGCCGGTGTACACGCACCGACCCATGTGCTCCACAAAGGATCCGAAGAGCCGGTGGGGGACATCCGCGACGGTGAAGGCGCGGTCGACGGTCAGATGGGCCTTGGACATGAGTCTCCTGTTCTTAAAGGGTGAGGGGATGTCTGGAGAGAGCTGGGCGCCCCGGCGGCACCGCCGTACGACGGCGCCGCCGGGGTGGGGAGGTCACTTCCCGCCGAAGCCGGTGGTGGCCACACCCTGGACGATCTGGCGCTGGAAGAAGAGGAACACCACGATCAGCGGCAGCGCGGCCAGCACGGCCTGGGCCATCACCTGGGCATAGGCGACGCCGTAGGCGCTGATCACGGTCTGCAGTCCGACCGGCAGCGTCATCAGCAGCGTGTCGTTGATGATGATGAACGGCCACAGGAAGTTGTTCCAGGCTTGGATGAAGACGAAGATCGACACCGCGCCGAGGATCGGCTTGGACAGCGGCAGCACCACCGACCAGAAGACCCGCAGCCGTCCGGCGCCGTCCACCCGGGCGGCGTCCTCCAGCTCGATGGGCACTGCGTCGAAGAACTTCTTCAGGATGAACACGATCGGCGCCATGACCACCTGCGGCAGGATCAGACCCCAGTAGGTGTCGACCATGTTGAACGCCAGCATCTGGTAGTACAGCGGGATGATCAGCACCTGCGGCGGCACGATGATCGACGCGATGACGGCGAAGAACACGGTGGCCCGGCCGCGGAACTGCATCCGGGAGAACGCGTAGGCGGCCAGCGCGGAGATCGCCACGGTGAGGAAGGTGATCACCGCCGAGGTCCAGAAGCTGTTCCACGCCCAGATGTAGACGTTGCCCTCGGAGAGGACCGTGTCGAAGGCCGCGAAGGAGATGCCCTCCGAGCCGATGAGCGTCAGCCGACCGGAGGCGGCGTCGGTCTCGGTCTTCAACGAGGTGGCCACGGCCCACACGAAGGGCAGGAGCCAGACCAGAGCCATCACGGTCAGGGCGATGAAGGCCAGGATGCGGGCCGGTGTGAAGGGCCCCTCCCCCGGCTTGTAGCTGCGCTTGACGCTCCCGATCTGCGGGAGTGCTGCCGTGGTGGTCATCGCTGCCCCTTCCTGCGGTTGAGGATGCCCATCTGGATCACGCCGACCACGACGATCAGGGCGAAGAACACGTACGAGATGGACGCGGCATAGCCGAAGCGGTAGCCGACGAAGCCGGCCTCGAAGATGTACTGCACGATGGGCCGCGAGGTGTCCGAGGAGATCCCGCCGAGCATCTGGTAGGCCTGGTCGAAGAGCTTCAGCGAGGCCAGGATCTGCAGGATGAAGATCACCCCGGTCACGGGCAGCAGCTGCGGAATCGTGATCGACCACAGCTGGCGCCAGCGGCCGGCGCCGTCCACCGCCGCGGCCTCGTACTGGCTCTCCGGGATGTTCTGCAGTGCGGCCAGGTAGAGCAGGAAGTTGAAGCCGACCGTCCACCACACGGTGGCGATGGTGATGGAGATCAGGTCCAGGTGCGGGGTCTGCAGCCAGGCCAGCGGCTCCAGTCCGACGGCGGAGAGCACCGCGTTGGCCGCGCCGATCTCCGGGTTGAAGATCCACGCCCAGATCTGTGAGATCACGGTGGAGGCCAGCAGGAACGGCATGAAGAAGGAGAGTCGCCACAGCCACTGCCCCGGCAGGCCGGTGTTGACCAGCAGGGCCATGACCATCGCGAAAAGCACCAGGGGCACAGTGGAGATGATCGTGAACCACACGGTGTTGCGGATCGCGCCCCACATCGTGGAGTCGGCGAAGGCCTCGGCATAGTTGTCCAGGCCCACGAAGTTCCCGCCCGAACCGGCCAGCGACTGGTCGGTGAAGCTCAGCCAGGCGCCGTGGAGCATCGGCCAGACGACGAACATCAGGAACGCGATCATGAAGGGGGCCAGAAAGGCCCAGGCCACCAGGCGCTCCTTCCGGCGCGCGGCCCGTTCGCCGACCTGGGCGATGCCGGTGCCGGGCGGTGCCTTCTCGTCGAGGCGGTCGGTCTTCTCGGTGGTGGTCATTCGGATGTCGCTCATACCTGCTCAGCCCCCTCCGGGTCCACGGGGTTGGGATTGGACAGGATCGAGTTCACGTAGGAACGGAACTGGTCCAGGGCGTCCTCGAAGCCGTCTCCGGCGGTCATCGCGCGCTGGAACATCTGCCCCAGCTCGTTGACGAAGTTCGACCCGGATCCGGTGAACCAGGCGGTGGGGTCGTAGACGATGTGGTCGGCGGCGTCCGCGTAGTTGGCCTGCGGCAGCAGCTCCTGATACTCCGGGCTGTCCACCACGGCAGATAGGCGGCGATATGGCCGGCGGTCGCCCAGTTCACGGAGTCTTTGAGCAGCTGGGCGACGAACTCGTAGGTATGCTCGCGAGCCTGAGGGTCCGGGCTGAGCTGGTGCGGCAGCACGAAGGCATGCGAGTCCGCGTAGGTGATGGGCTCGCCGAAGATCGGCGGAATCATGTCCATGTCCACCGGGATGCCGGCGTTCTGCATCGTGGGCAGCTCCCAGACGCCGCTGAAGAACAGCCCGGTGCTGCCGGAGGAGAACTCCGCGACGGCGGAGTCGTAGTTGCCGCGGCTGGAGGCGATGGTCCCGTCGACCAAACGGCTCATGTACTCCAGGGAGCTGAGGAAGGCGTCATCGTCGATGACGGCTTCGCCTCCGTCGGGGAACTCCATGGTGACCCCGTGCTGGGCGTAGAAGGTGTAGAAGAGTCGCCAGATCTGCGGAGCGTCACCCAGGAATCCGTAGGACAGCGCGTTGCCGCCGGTCACTCCTCCGATCTCCTCACACAGGGAGATGAACTCGTCCGGGGACTGCGGGACGCTCAGGCGTCCGTCGCCTTCGAGGACGCCTGCCTCCTGGCAGATGTCGCGGTTGAACATCATCAGGAACGGATGGGCATCGAGCGGCACGCTGTAGAGCTCGCCGCCCACGAGGCTGTTCTCCCACATGGGGCCCGTGAAGGTGGACTCGTCGACGCCGAGCTCGGCGAGCTGTCCCTCGTCCCACGGGTCCAGGAGGCCGCCCGGCACATAGCCGGGCACCCGCGTGGAGTGCATGATGGCGACCTCCGGGGCCCGGCCGCCCGCGCCGGCCATGGCCAGCTTCGTGTAGTACGGGGTGCCCCAGGCCAGCACGGTGGGGCGGACGAAGAAGTCGTCCTGGGAGTCATTGATGCCGTCCAGCAGCTCGGCCATGGTGATGCCGTCGCCGCCGCTGAGCAGATGCCAGAACTGCAGGGTGGTCCGGTCAGCGGGCCCGACGTTGGGCGCGCATCCGGCCAGCGCGGCAGCTCCTGCGCCGGCGAGCGCGCCGCCGAGGAGCTGCCTCCTGCTGAGGATGGGTCGTCTCATAGATGCTCATTCCTTGGTCGGGACCATGGGGTCCGCAGGTGCGCCCCCATCATCTTTACATCGATGTAATTTTGCCTCGGAGAACCCAGCCCCTTCCTTCCACGCTCGGCCGAGCGTGATCGAAGACAGGAATTCCATCGATGGAACTACGCCTCAGAGAATCTCCCTGTGGCGCACATCACGATGGGCACCATGCTACTGGAGACCTGACGCCCGTCAAGGCGAGCCCGTCGGGACATACCCCGCGGGGGTGCCCTGGGTGGACTCGCGGAGCACCAGCCGGTGCGGGATCACCACCGCCTGAGAGGGGCCATCGTCGCGCCGCCCCACCCGTTCCTCGAACCGCGCTGAGAGCAGGTCCAGGGCGGCACTGACGTAGTCGGTCCGGGTGAAGGCCACGGTGGTCAGCGGCGGCAGGGTGAAGGCCGCATGCTCCACGTCGTCGAAGCCGGTGACCAGCACGTCCTCGGGCATACGGAGCCCCGCCCGGTGCAAGGCGTGCAGCGCACCGAAGGCCAACGTGTCGGTGAAGGCGACGACGGCGTCGAAGGGCACCTGCCGGGCCAGCAGCTCCTCCACAGCTGCCGCGGCCCCGCCGATGGTCCACTGCTCCACGTCCACCTGCAGCTGGGGGTCCGCCTCCAGGCCGGCATCGCGCAGAGCGTCCAGGTATCCCAGCAGGCGCAGACCGGCGGTGGCCTTGCCGTCCTGCCCGCGCACCGCGCCGCCCAGCGCAGCGATGCGACGCGCCCCGCGGGACAGCACATGCTCGGTGATCTCCCGGGAGGCAACGCGGCTGTCCACGTACACCCGGTCGGCGCGATGCTGCTCCACCTCGCCGATGAGCACCACGGGCGGCAGATGGTCCACCCGTTCGATCACCGAATCCTCCAGACGGACCGGGTTGAGGATGAGCCCGTCGATCAGGTGGGTGCGGGCACGGGAGACCAGGTCATGCTCCCGCTCGGGCTCTGCCGCGGTCTCCTCGAACTGCACGGCCAGACCCCGCTCATGGGCCTGCTCCACGATCGTGTGGGCGAGGTCGGCGGAGAAGGCCGTGGCGAGATCCGGAAGCGCCACCCCGATGATGCCGGTGCGCCCGTTGCGCAGCCCGCGGGCGCTCAGGTTCGGGACGAAGTCCAGCTCATCCATGGCCGCCTGCACCCGCTCCCGGGTCCCCTCCCGGACGGCCACCGCGCCAGTGAGCACGTTGGAGACGGTCTTCGGGGAGACTCCGGCGAGCTGGGCGACGTCCTTCATGGTGGCGCGCGTTCGAGGGTGAGGCATGGCTCCAGCCTACGCATCACCACCCGGGCGCGGATCGACCCGGGCCGTGTCGAGGAGACCGGCCTGTCAGAACAGGACCGTGGCGAAAGTGCCCACCTGGCGGAACCCGACGCGCAGATACGCTCGAAGGGCCGCGGTGTTGTAGCTGTTGACGTACAGGCTCACCGTCGGCGCCAGGGTGAGGGCATGGGAGACGACGGCGGCCATGCCGGTGGCCGCCAGGCCGCGCCCCCGGTGGTCCGGCCGCACCCAGACCCCCTGGATCTGCACGACGTCGTCGGTGACCGCCCCGTACTCAGCCTTGAAGATGACCTCTCCGGTGGCAGGATCCGTGAACACCTGCGAATGCCCTGCCAGGATCAGGGCGCGGATCCGCTCGCGGTACTGGGCCGAGCCCTGAGCATAGGGAGAGAAGCCCAGTTCCTCGGTGAACATGGCCGCACAGGCGGGCTCCACCTGGGGATAGTCCTCCACGGTGGCGGTCCGCACCCCGGGCAGGGGCTCCACCGTCGAGGACTGGGTGATCGTCAGCAGCGGCTGGTCGGCACGGACGTCGCGAGGACTGAGCCACCCGACGGCGTCATAGAGCTCCAGCACGGCCTCGGCGGGGCCATAGATGGATGAGACCCGGCGCCGCATGGCCCCCACCGCCAGGCCGAACAGCTCCGCCTGGGCGAGGTCGGCGCCGACCGGATTGATGTTGGACCCCACCCAGCAGGCGGCCGCGAGCTCCTTCCGGGTGACGGTGCCCCCGACGGCCGGACCCTCCTGTCCGGGCGGCCGCGTCGTCTCCGGGGGCGCGTCGATGCCCAGGAAGACCGCACCGTTGCGCCCCTTCCCCGGCCCGGCGCCGCCGCGGGCGGCGAGCGTGGTGATCACCGAGACGTTGGAGACGGGATCCGCCGCCATGAGTCGGCGCAACGCCGGGGTGTCCCCGGCGTCGAGCACACGGACGACCCCGCCGGTGGCCCGGTGGATCCGGCCGGCGAGGGTGTTAGCTGACGGAGACCACAGGGGCACCCGTTGCCTGAGCATCTCCATCGGTGTCCAGATCCATCTCTTCAGCGAGGCGGTTGGCCTCTGCGATCAGCGTCTCGACGATCTGGTCCTCCGGCACGGTCTTGATGACCTCACCCTTGACGAAGATCTGTCCCTTGCCGTTGCCGGAGGCCACACCGAGGTCGGCGTCGCGCGCCTCCCCCGGCCCGTTGACCACGCAGCCCATGACGGCCACGCGCAGCGGGACCTCCATGCCCTCCAACCCTGCGGTGACCTCGTCCGCCAACGTGTAGACGTCCACCTGCGCGCGTCCGCAGGACGGGCAGGAGACGATCTCCAGCTTCCGGGGCCTCAGGTTCAGCGACTCCAGGATCTGGCTGCCCACCTTGACCTCCTCGGCCGGCGGAGCGGACAGCGAGACACGGATGGTGTCACCGATGCCCTTGGCCAGCAGGGCGCCGAAGGCCGTCGCCGACTTGATGGTGCCCTGGAAGGCCGGCCCGGCCTCCGTCACGCCCAGATGCAGCGGCCAGTCGCCACGCTCGGCGAGCATCTCGTAGGCCTGGACCATGATCACCGGGTCGTGGTGCTTCACGGAGATCTTGAAGTCGTGGAAGTCATGCTCCTCGAACAGCGAGGCCTCCCAGACCGCCGACTCCACCAGCGCTTCAGGGGTGGCCTTTCCGTACTTGTCCATGAGCCGCTTGTCCAGGGACCCGGCGTTGACGCCGATGCGCAACGAGGTGCCGTGGTCCTTGGCCGCCTTGGCGATCTCGCCGACCTTGTCGTCGAACTTCCGGATGTTGCCGGGGTTCACGCGGACCGCACCGCAGCCGGCCTCGATCGCGGCGAACACGTACTTGGGCTGGAAATGGATGTCCGCGATCACCGGGATCTGCGACTTCATCGCGATGATCGGCAGCGCCTCGGCGTCCTTGTCCGTGGGGCAGGCCACACGCACGATGTCGCAGCCCGAGGCGGTCAGCTCGGCGATCTGCTGCAGGGTGGCGTTGATGTCGTGCGTCTTGGTGGTGGTCATCGACTGCACGGAGATCTGATGATCACTGCCGACGCCGACGCTGCCGACCTGGAAGTTCCGCGTCTTCCGGCGCGGAGCCAGGACGGGCGGAGGGGCGGACGGCATGCCGAGGTTGATGGCGGTCACGGACTCTCCTGGGGTGTTGACTGTGCTCGCGGGGAGGTTGTCCCGGCTGCTCCCATGGTACGCCGCCGAGCTGACGAGCTCCCATTCCTGGCCGCAGGGGTGGCCAGGCTCACCGTGTTCGGGTCGAGCCCGACCGCCCCTTCACGCTGACCGCCCCTGCACGCTGACCGGCACGGCTGCCCTGCCCGTTCGCCTACTGGTTCGAGAAGGCGGCGTCGAAAGAGGCCTCAGGACGCTTCCACAGCAGCGAGCGGATCCGCCCCACCGCCTCGGCGGCACCGTGGAGGCGGTCCATGCCGGCGTCCTCCCACTCGATGGAGATCGGTCCGGAGTAGCCGATGTGCTCCAGCGCGCGGAAGGCGTCCTCCCAGGGGACGTCCCCGTGGCCGGTGGAGACGAAGTCCCAGCGCCGGCGCGGGTCACCCCACGGCAGATGGGAGCCCAGGATGCCGTTGCGGCCGTTGGGCGGACGCAGGCGGGTGTCCTTGCAGTCGACGTGGTAGATGCGGTCAGCGAAGTCGGTGATGAACCCGACGGCGTCGATCCCCTGCCAGAACATGTGGGAGGGGTCCCAGTTCAGGCCGAACGCCTCCCGGTGGCCGATCGCCTCCAGCGCTCGGACGGTGGTCCAGTGGTCATAGGCGATCTCGGAGGGGTGCACCTCCAGAGCAAACTTCACCCCCTGCTCATCGAAGACGTCCATGATCGGGTTCCAGCGGTCGGCGAAGTCCTGGTAGCCGGCGTCGATCACCTCGGCCGGCACGGGTGGGAACATCGCCACGTACTGCCAGATCTTCGAGCCCGTGAACCCGACGACGACGTCCGCGCCGAGTTTGCGGGCCACCCGCGCCGAACGCTTCATGTCCTCCGCGGCGCGCTGACGCACGCCTTCAGGGTCGCCGTCGCCCCAGACATAGTCACGCAGGATCGCCTGGTGACGGAAGTCGATGGGGTCGTCGCAGACGGCCTGGCCGCCCAGATGGTGGGAGATCGCCCAAACCTTGAGCCCGTGACGCTCCAGGACCTCCAGGCGCGAGGCCACGTAGTCGTCGTCCTCGTCGGCGCGTTTCAGGTCCAAGTGGTCGCCGCTGGCGGCGATCTCCAGGCCGTCATAGCCCCATTCGGCGGCGCGGGCCGCCAGCTCCTCGAACGGCATGTCGGCCCACTGTCCGGTGAACAGGGTGACGGGATGGGAGGCGTGTTCTGTGGTCATGTCTCTCCTTCTCAGATCCAGGGATCGGGGATTCGATGCGGTCGCTCCGGCGGAGGTCGCTGTGATCACAGGGCAGTGACCGCCTCGCTGACCGGTTCGCCGACCGGTGCGACGTCCACCCAGGCGCCCGACTCCGCGGAGGCCAGCACAGCGTCGATGATCCGGTTGGCCCGGGCACCGTCGGCGAAGGTCGGCAGCCCCGGGAGATGTTCCCCGCCGATGCGGGCGTAGGTGTCCCTCGCGAAGGCCGTGAAGGCGTCCAGGTAGCCCATCGGGTGGCCCGAGGGCACCACGGAGAGCCGCGAGGCGTCCTGACCCATCGTCGCCGGGTCGCGAGAGATCGTCACCGAGCCGTCGGTGCGGCCCAGCCACAGCTCGTCCGGGTGCTCCTGGTCGAAGAACACGCTGCCGTCAGCGCCGGCGAGCTCCAGGGTGAGCTGGTTCTTCCGCCCGGCGTTGACCTGGGAGACCATCAGGCTTCCCAGGGCCCCTCCTGAGAGCTCCACGGTCAGGGCGGCGGCATCCTCGGTGACCACCTCGACGCCGCCCCGGCGGGGGTGGGCGATCGCGGTGGCCGCGCTGAGCCGGACGATCCGCTCTCCGGAGACGAACTCCAGCAGATCCACCAGGTGGGACCCGATGTCCCCGAAGGCCCGCGAGCGCCCCGCGACCTGCGGGTCCACCCGCCAGTTCGACTCGCCGGCGTCCAGCAGCCAGTCCTGAAGATAGGCCCCCCGGACGGTCAGCAGTCGACCGACCCGACCCGACGCCGTCTCCTCCCGGGCCTGCCGGGCCATCGGGTGGAACCGGTAGACGAACGGCACCGAGGCGACCACACCGGCTTCTTCGGCCAGCGAGGCCAGGGCGGCGGCCTCCTCGGCATCGACGGCCAACGGCTTCTCGCAGACCACGTGCCGTCCCGCCTGGAGGGCAGCCCGGACATGCTCGGCGTGGAGGGCGTTCGGCGAGCACACGTGGACGACGTCGCTGCGGGAGATCAGCTCCTCCACACCGGCGACGGGCTCCACCCCCAGCGGCGCGGCCGCCGCCGCGCTGCGCTCCGGCGACGAAGAGGTCAGTCCCACGACCTCGGCGCCGGCCGCGCGGGCGGCGGCGGTGTGGGTACGGGCCATGAACCCGCCCCCGATGATGCCGACTTTCAGGTTCTGCATGGATGTCTCTTCCTTCTGTGGACCACGTCTGTGTCTGTCGTCCGGGCTGCTCAGCCCGGGATGCCGTCGTCGGGGACGGACCTCACTTCACGGCCCCGGCCGAGAGTCCGGTGACCAAGTGCCGCTGGACCAGCATGAAGCCGAGCAGCACGGGCAGGGAGACCACCACGGAGGCGGCCATCAGCTGGTTCCAGAACACGTCGGTCTGGGAGGCGTAGGCCCGCAGCCCGATGGCCAGGGTGCGGGTGTCCGCGTTGGTCATCACCGAGGCGAAGAGCACCTCGCCCCAGGCGGTGATGAAGCAGTACACCGAGACGGCGATAATCCCGGGCCGTGCGACCGGAAGCACCACTCGGATGAGCGCCCCCATGCGTCCGGTGCCGTCGATCATGGCCGCTTCCTCCAGATCCTTCGGGATGGAGGCGAAGAACCCGCTGAGCATCCAGATCGCGAACGGCAGCGAGAACGTCATATAGGTCAGGATCAGCCCCAGATGTGTGCCGTTGAGCTGGATCCCCACGGTGCGCTGGATCTGCGTGAAGATCAGGAACAGCGGCAGCAGGAACAGGATGCCCGGGAACATCTGGGTGGAGAGCACCATCATGGAGAAGGTGCGCGCCCCCTTGAACGGGAATCGGGACAGCGCGTAGGCGGCCAGGACCGCCAGCACCACGGAGCAGATCGTCGCGGTCACCACCACGATCAGGCTGTTGACGAAGTAGTGTGCCAGCGGAACGGTCGACCAGATGTCCAGGTAAGGCTGCAGGGTGACGGTGGTGGGCCACCAGCTGAACATCCCTCGCACATCCTCCAGCGGCTTCACGCTGGTCACCACGACCACATAGAGCGGCAGCACGACGATGGCGGTGAGGAAGGTCAGCCCCACGGCACGCAGGATCTTGAATCCCCGGGTCTCAATCATGGAGTGCCTTCCCCTTCGGCATGACCAGCTTGATGTAGAACGCCGAGGCGATCACCAGGCCACCAGCAGCAGCACGCTCATCGCACCGCCGACGCCGAAGTTCCAGTAGTTGAACGACTGTTCGTAGATCAGCGGCGAGATCAGGGTCGCCTCCGGCGGTGAGGCCGGACCGAACAGCACATAGGGGATGTTGAACTGGTTGAAGATCCACAGCGAGAGGATCAGCAGCATGACCACATTGGCCTGCCGGATCATCGGCAGGGTGATGGAGGTGAACTGCTTCCACAGGCTCGCCCCGTCCATGGCGGCGGCCTCATAGACCTCGTCCGGGATGTTCTGCAGAGCGGCCAGCAGCATCAGGAACGCGAAGGGCCAGAACTGCCAGACGGTGACGATGACGGTCACCCAGAACGCGTTGCCGCCCAACAGCCAGAACGGTCCGGAGTCCAGGATCCCCAGGTCATGGACCAGGATCCGGTTGATGACGCCGTCGCGCTGGTTGAACATGAACGCCCAGGCGATGGCCCCGACGTACTGCGGCAGCGCATAGGGGGTCAGGAACAGGGTGCGCAGGAAGCCTCGACCCTTGACCTTGGAGGTCAGCAGCACGGCGGCAAACATCCCCAGGGCCCAGGCCGCGCCGACGCTGATCACCGTGTAGACGACCGTGCGCAGCAGCGCGGCGTAGAACTGGCTGCCGATCGGACCCTCCGGGTCCAGACCGGTGACGAAATTCTCCAGGCCGACGAACGGCGCCTGCAGCCAGTTGCCGATGGTGAACTGGTTCAGCCCCAGGAAGGCGATGTAGACGCCCAGCACCATCGGGATGATGTGGATCAGCATCTCCATGACGCTGGCCGGGGCGATCAGTCCGTACGGGAACAGCCGCGACCGGCGGCTGGCACCGGCAGTCTGCACCACCTGACTGGCGACGGCGGCCTGGGCACGACGCTGGTTCCTCTCACCGGGCGAGGGGCGCGTCGTCGATGCCTCCCGCCCTGCCCCGGCGACGCCCTGGTCAGGCTCCGGCGGGTCCTTCAACTTCGGTTCGACCGGCATGCTCAGCCTCCGTCACATCTGCGATTCGGCGGTGGTCAGAGCGTCGCGCACGTCGTCCTCGGTCACCTCGCGGCCCTGGGCGACGTCGGCGAGCAGGTCCCGCATCGCCGTGCCGACCACCGTCTCCATCTGGCTCTCGGACGGATAGAGCGGCATCGGCTGGGCGTGGTCCTGCAGGATCTGCTGCTTGAGCTGGATCTCGTCGGACTGGAACGCCTCGTCCTCATAGAGGTCGTTGACCACCGGCAGCCCGGTGAACTCCTGGTTCAGGTAGGTCTGCTCCTCGTCGCTGGTCATGTGGGCGACGAACGCGACGGCGGCATCGATGTTGTCGGAGTTCTCAAAGACACTCATGTTGATGCCCGCCACGTGAGACTGAGTGGCCTCCAGGCCGGTGGCGTCGGCGTCGAGCATCGGCATCGGGGCCGCCTGGTAGTCCTCGAAGCCGCGGTTGTCGAACACGTTGCCGGGCGCTTGGTCGAAGACCATCGCGGCCTGTCCGCTGGCGACCTGCTCCACGGACTCGGCGCCGTTGACCAGCTCCGCATCCGAGGGCGAGACCACGCCGTCTGCGCCCATCAGCTGAATCCACTCGTTGACCCCGGCGACCACGGCGTCATTGGTGAAGTCCGGCTCGCCGTCGTCATCGTAGAGCTCACCGCCGTGCTGCAGGCCCCTGATGAAGGCGGCATGCGAGTTGTTGGAGATGCTGGCCCCGGCCATGGTGAAGCCCCACTGATCGATGCTGCCGTCGTCATTGGTGTCCTGAGTCAGCTCCTGGGCGACCTCGACGAACTCCTCCCAGGTCGCCGGAGGCCCGTCGATGCCGTTCTCCTCGAAGATCTCCGTGTTGTAGTACAGCGAGTAGCTCAGCGCGTACAGCGGCACGGAGGTGGGCGCCTGGCCCTCGGCGCCGCCGGTGGCCCAGCTGGACGGGATGAAGCGCTCCTCACCGCCGATCGCCTCCAGCGCCTCACCCTCCCACTCGAGGAACGCCCCGGTGGCCTGCAGCGAGGTGGCCCAGGTGTTGCCGATGTTGAGCACATCCGGGGCGTCGCCGGAGGACACGGCGGTCAGGATGCGGTTCTGCAGGTCGTTCCACGGAATGACCTCCAGCTCCACCTCCACGCCCGTCTCGTCGGTGAACCGTTCGATGGTCTCGGAGAGTACCTCTTCGTCCTGGGTCACCGACTCGCCCTGGTTGGAGGCCCAGTAGGTGATGCTGCCGGAGAGGTTCTCCGTGTCCACCTCCTCAGCGGGGCTGGAGCCGCAGGCGGCCAGGGAGCCGACAGCGAGCACAGCCAGCGGCAGGGTGGTCATACGGCGGAGAGTCCGGCGCCGGAGCGCGGAACGACCGGTGAGTGCCATGACAGGGTCCTTTCATCAGAGGTGAGAGTGGTGACGAGCGATGGTGAGGGCCCTTGCTTCAGGGGCCCGGGAGAGCTCAGAGAGACGGCTGGGTGGGGTCCCAGTCGGCGTCGAGAGGGGCGGAGGACTCCACGGTGCTGGTGACCTCCACGAACTGACCGGACTCCACGGATTCGGCGATGGAGACCATCGCGTCCAGCACGTGGAAGGCCAGGTCGCCGGGGACGCGTTCCCGGCGACCGGCGCGGATGGACTGGGCCAGCTCCACCACCCCGGTGCCGCGGGTATGGAAGGAACCTTCGGCCGGGATCACCTGAGGCTCCTCACCGCCGGTGTGCAGCGTGGTCTCGCCGTCGAACATGTTGGGGTCGGGGAACACCGCGGTCCCTTCGCTGCCGGCGATCTCCACGAAGCCCGCCCGGGGCAGCTTCGAGTCGAAACTGAAGACCGACTGGGCGCTGGCCCCGGACTCGAACTCGATCAGGGCGCTCACGTGGGTGGGGACCTCCACCGGGAACTCCGTGCCGGCCTTCGGGCCGGAGCCGATGACCCGGGTGGCACGGGCTTGGGACCCGGTGGCGGCGACCCGCCGGATGGGCCCGAACACCTGGACCAGAGTGGTGAGGTAGTAGGGGCCGATGTCGAACAGCGGGCCGGCCCCGCGGGCGAAGAGGAACTCCGGGCTGGGGTGCCAGGACTCGGGACCGGGCACCTGGAAGAGGGTCAGCGCGGTCAGCGGTGTGCCGATGGAGCCGTCGCGCACGCTCCGCAGCGCGGTCTGCAGACCCGCCCCCAGGAACGTGTCCGGCGCGACGTCGAACCCGCACCCCGGCCTGCTCCGCGGCCTCCTTCAGCCGGCGTCCGGACTCCCGGTCCAGCGCATAGGGCTTCTCCCCCCAGACGTGCTTGCCCGCGGCCACAGCCTGAAGGGCCACCTCCACGTGCACCGCCGGGATGGTCAGATTCACCACGATCTCGATGTCGTCACGCGCCAACAGCTCCTCATAGCTGCCGGAGTGCGGCACGCCCCAGGCCTCAGCCTGCTCGGCGGCCCGCTGCGTGTCGATGTCGGCGATGAACCTCACCTGCAGGTCGGCGAAGGCGGTGAGGTTCTTCAGGTATTCGTTGCTGATCACGCCGGCGCCGACGACGCCGACGCCCACACGGCCGTCGGCCGGGGAGGTCTGGTCGGTCGCCGCGGAGGCGGCAGTGGTCGTGCTCGGGGCCATGGGGGTCTCCTGGTGTCTTCTCATGGGGTGGTTCATCCTGCTCCGGTGGGTCAGGCGCTGCGGGGTGCCCGCCAGGTGGGCGTGGCTGGCGACGATGGCGTCGAAGATCTCCCCGGCGAAGTCGTCCAGCTCGACCACCGGCAGGGCCTGCGGGGCGGCAGCGAGGATCTCGGCGATGGGCATGCTGCCGGAGCCGACGGCCACCTGATCGGTGTTCTCCTTCGTCTTCGGCCCGTCCTTCACATGGATGGCCACGACGCGCTCCCCCAGACGGCGGAGCAGGTCCGGAGCGGACTCTCCGCCGACCTCGGCCCAGTAGGTGTCCACCTCGAGGTCGACGGCATCCCCTGCCGCCTCCGCGAAGACCTCGAGGGCGGGGACGCCGGCGATCCGGTTCTCCAGCTCGAAGGCGTGGTTGTGATACCCCACGCGCAGGCCCTGGTCGGCGGCGCGGGCCGAGGCCTCGCGCAGCTCGCGCGCCACCCCCTCGACACCGTCTCGGCTGCTCCAGCGGGCGGGGTCGATCATCGGATCGACGACGGTGCCGACGCCGAGCCGACGGGCGGCGGAGAAGACCGCATCCAGGTCTGCCCCCGCGAGCTTGACGTGGGCGGTGGGCGCCGAGAGCCCCAACCGGGCCATGGGCTCGGCAAGCTGATCGGCGAAGTCCACGAGACCGAAGGGCTCCACCTGGGTGAACCCGATGCCGGCCAGACGCTCCAGAGTCTCCCCGGCGTCGGCGGTCAGGTGGTCTCGTACCGTGTAGAGCTGGATGGACAGAGAGTTCACGATGATGGTGCTCCTTCGGGAGGGTGGACGGATGATGCGGGCGGCGCTGGTCGAATGCTGATGAGAGCGATCTCTCCCAGCTGTGAGGCGGGTCACTCTGCGTTCTCTGCACACAGTAGACGCACTTCTGTCGATCGTCAACAGAACTGTGACTCGGATCTTCAGAGGCGCCGCAGAATTCGATGGAAGTGTGCTTGACTGGTCCCATGCACGTGGCCAGAAGCATCAACGCCCTCGGCGGAACAGGAGCCTCCGACGTCTTCCAGCTCCTGCGTGACGGCGTGCCCAAGAGCCGCACCGAGCTGGCCGCGCTCACAGGGATGGCCCGCTCCACCGTCAACGACCGGCTCTCCGCCCTGACGGAGCTCGGGCTGATCGGCCCGGCCGCCGACGGCGTCTCCACCGGAGGCCGTCCCCCGCGGAGAGTCGCCCTGCTGCCGGACGCTCGTCTGGCGCTGGCCGTGGACCTCGGCGCCAGCCATGTGCGTCTGGCGGTGGTGAACCTGCTCAATGCCCAGCTGAGCGCCCATGAGGAATCTCTGGACATCGCCGCCGGCCCGGAACCGGTGCTGGCCCGGGTCATGGAGCTCGCCGACGAGCTGCTCGCCGGGCTCGGACGGGACCGCCAGGACATCATGGCCGTCGGCATCGGCCTGCCCGGTCCGGTGCACTTCGACTCCGGGCGCCCCTCCCGCCCCCCGATCATGCCCGGCTGGGACGGCTTCGACGTGCCCGGCTGGTTCCACCAGCACGTCCGCGTCCCGGTGCTGGTGGACAACGACGTCAACATCATGGCGCTCGGCGAGCACAGTCGGCTCTCCCGCCCGGTGGAACACTTCCTGTTCGTCAAAGTCGCCACCGGGATCGGCGCCGGGATCATCTCCGGGGGCCGCCTGCAGCGCGGCGCCCAGGGCATCGCCGGCGACATCGGGCATGTGCGGGTCCGCTCCGGCGACGGCGTCTTCTGCCACTGCGGCAACGAAGGCTGCCTGGAAGCGGTCGCCTCCGGCTCACGACTGGCCGAGCAGCTGCGCCGCGCGCACCGGGACATCTCCGGCGGCCGGGACGTCGTGCGGCTCGTGGACGCCGGCGACCTGGACGCCATCCGGCCGCGGTGCGTCAGGCGGGCCGCGACCTCGGCGAGGTGCTGGCCGCCAGCATCAGCTTCCTCAACCCGGAGGTCATCGCCGTCGGAGGTCGCATGGCGGGCGCCGGTGAGCACCTGCTGGCAGGGGTGCGCGAAGTCGTCTACCAGCGAGCCATGCGCTGGCCACCCAACGCCTGGACATCCACACCGCCGCCCAGACGCGCGACGCCGGCCTGCTCGGCGCCAGCCTGCTGGCGCTGCACCACGCGCTCTCCCCCGCCGGCATCGACGCGCTGGCCGACGCCTCCTCCGCCTGAGCCGTCGCCGCGCCTCCGCGGAGCCGGGCCAGTCCCGTCCGGGTCAGTCGCTGGGTCAGCCGAAGAGGCGTATGGGGTTGACGATGTCGGCATAGATGAGCAGCAGCCCCATCACCAACAGCATCCCGGCCACCACATAGGTCAGCGGCAGCAGCCGCGAGATGTCGAACGGTCCAGGATCCGGACGCCCGAACAGGCGCGCGAGACGCCGCCGGAACGCCTCATACAGGGCACCGGCCACATGCCCGCCGTCCAGCGGCAGCAGCGGGATCAGATTGAACACCATCAGCGCCACGTTGACGCCGGCGATCAGCGAGATCAGGGAGGCGAAGCGGGACTCCAGCGGGATCTCGTCCTGCACAGAGAGCTCCCCGGCGATCCGGCCGACGCCGACCACGCTCAGCGGCCCGTCCGGGTCACGCTCGGCCTCGGTGAAGGTGGACACGGCCACGTCATAGAGCCGCACCGGCAGGTTGGCCACCACTTCGAGCACAGCCTTGGACTGCGTCCACACCATCGGGCCGGCCTCCCAGGCGGGCTGGCGGACCAGCTCCTGCTCGGCCCCCATGCCGATGAAGCCCACCGGCTCGGTGACCAGCGCCCCGTCGCCGTCGCGTTCGACGCGCCCCAGCCCGTCCAGCACGGGACGCTCCGTGAGAATCGGGGTCAGGGCGGTGCTGTGCCGCTCGCCGTCGCGCACGTACTCCACGGGAGTCGAGGCACCGGCCGAGTCCCGGATCAGCCCGGTCAGCTCCTCCCAGTCCTCGACCTCCTGTCCTCCGTAGGCGACGATCTCGTCACCGGGCCGCAGGCCGGCCTCATAGGCGGGACCGGCGGGGTCGTCGTCGGTGCAGGCGGTCTGCCCGGCGTCGGCGGCCTCGGCCGAGACCACACACTCGTAGACCTCGCGAACCTGGGTGTTCGGCTCAGCGGTGCCGTGGACGGTGATCATCCCGGCGGTGAGCACCAGCGCGATCAGCCCGTTCATCGCCGGTCCGCCGAGCATGATGATGATGCGCTTCCACACCGGCAGACGATGGAACATGCGGTCCTCGTCGCCGGGCTGCAGCTCCTCGGCGGCCACTTCTCTGGCCTCGGCCGACATCTGCTGGAACAGCCCGGTGGACTGGGAGCTCACCGTCCGCACCGGGGCGTCCCCGGCGTCGGCGGAGCCTGGCACTGTGCCCGGTCCGTCCTGCGCGCCCGGCTGATCCTGCGTGCCGGGGCGGTCGGGGTCCGCGTACTGCGCACCGATCTCCCGAAGATACGGATCGGTGGGGCCATCGTCGGGAGCATCCGAACCTTGAGCCTCCGAGCCCTGAGCGTCCGTTCCAGCGTCCTGCTCCGGCGGCGGATACATGCCGATCATCGCCACGTAACCACCCAGCGGCACCGCTTTGACGCCGTATTCCGTCTCACCCCGGCGCTTCGACCACAGGGTGGGCCCGAAACCGACCATGTACTGGGTGACCCGGACCTTGAACAGCTTGGCAGGCACCAGGTGCCCGATCTCATGCAGGGCGATCGACAGGATGATCCCCACGGCGACGACCAGGATGCCCAGCGTCATGAGCAGAACGGTCATGCCTGGCCCTCCCCCACCTCGACGGCGCGGGGCGCCCGGTGCGTGGGCACCGTCACCGCGGCGGCGGCGATGAGCTCATCCGCGTGGGCCCGTGCCTCACGTTCCACCTCCAGCACCTCGTCCAAGGTCGGCGTCCCGGTGCCCGCCGCGTGAGCGGCGAGCACCTTCTCCACTGTCGGCAGGATCTCCGTGAAGCCCAGCGCACCGTCGTGGAAGGCGTCCACCGCCTGTTCGTTGGCGGCGTTGTACACGGCCATGTGGGTGGCGGAGGCCGCACAGGCCTGCTTGGCCAGACGCACGGCGGGGAAGGCGTCGTCGTCGAGGGGCTCGAAGTCCCAGCGCATCGTCTGGGTCCAGTCGATGGCGGTGTCCACCTGCGGCAGCCGCTCCGGCCAGGAGAGCCCCAGAGCGATCGGCACATACATGCGCGGCGGCCCGGCCTGCGCCAGAGTGGAGCCGTCCTGGAATTCCACCAGCGAGTGGATGACCTGCTGCGGATGCACCACGGCGGTGACGTCCTCCAGGGGGACGTCGAAGAGCAGATGGGCCTCGACCACCTCGAGCGCCTTGTTGACCATGGTGGCCGAGTTGGTGGTGACCACCCGCCCCATCGCAAAGTTCGGGTGACGGAGCGCCTGAGCGGGGGTCACTTCGGCCAGCTGAGTGGGGCTGCACCCGCGGAACGGACCGCCCGAGGCAGTGACGATCAGCGACTCACCTCGCTGCGTCCGGTGACCACCGGGGCACAGAGGCCACGCTCGTGCCGTCCGGAGCTGAGCGCCTGGGCCAGGGCGGAGTGCTCGGAGTCCACCGGCACCACTTGGCCGGGACGCCGCTGGGCGGAGGCCACCAGCGCCCCACCGACCACCAGAGACTCCTTGTTCGCCAGGGCCAGCGTCGCCCCGGAGGCGAGCGCCGCCAGCGTGGGCCGCAGACCGATGGAGCCGGTCATGCCGTTGAGCACGACGTCGGCGTCAAGCTCGCCGGCGCAGGCCACGGCGGCCTCCTCTCCGAGGAGGACCTCGACCTCGTGGGTCACACCCGCCGCACGCAGCGCCTCGACCAGCGGGAGCTGATCCGGATTCGCGGCGGTACCGCCGTCGACGGCGATGCCCGCCACGCGAGCTCCGGTGGCGCGCACCTGGTCGGCCAGCAGGCCCGTGTTCGTGCCTGCGGCGAGCCCCACGACGTCGAACCGCCCGGGGTTCGCGGCGATGACCTCGAGCGCCTGGGTGCCGATGGAGCCGGTGGAGCCCAGCAGCACCACGCGGGACGCGCCCTCGTCGCCGGGGCGGATGCTCGGCACGGGGTCCGGGGGCTGCGGCCGGGCGGGATCGGAGGCGGGGTGGGAGGACATGGCCCCATTATCACGGTCCCGCCTGGATATCCGGGAATCGGGCGGCCCCTCGCTGATGACGCCGCACGCCCCGGGTGATGCGACCTGATGCACGTGCGCGGAGCTTGTGCCGGTACCCTGGACACACTGCACCTGTCCCCACCTTCGGCCGTCCGGCCGACGACGAGGAGCCACATGATGATCACGCTGCGGGAAGTACAGCCGAGCGACCTGGATCAGTTCTTCCTGTTCCAGCAGGATGCCGACGCCGCCCATATGGCCGGCTTCGCCTCCACGAACCCGACTGACCGCGGCGTCTTCGACCACCACTGGGGCGAGCTGCTGAACTCGCCGGACACGATAGTGCGCACCATCGACTTCGAGGGCCAGCCGATCGGCTCCATCGCCGCCTTCGAGGACGACGGATCCCGCGAGATCATGTTCTGGACGGACAAGCAGTTCTGGGGCCGCGGCATCACCACCGAGGCCGTCTCCAAGTTCCTCCACGACTTCCCGGAGCGCCCCGTGCGTGCCCGCGTAGTCGTGGACAACGTGGGAACCCTGAAGATCCTGCAGGCGCTGGGCTTCGTGGAAGTCGGCGAGGAGTCGAACTTCTCCAACGTGCGGGCCGCGGTCGTGCAGGAGAAGATCCTCCAGCTCAGCTGATCCCGGCGCACGCGGTCTCCTGACCACCGCAGTTCGCTGCTGGGGTTCACAGCGGAGCATGACGGGCGGCTCGGGCCCCGCGCAACGGTGAGAACACGATGATCAGCGCGGCCACCACGAACACCGCCACGGTGATCCAGAGGGTCTCCTGCAGGCCCAGCGCCCCTGCCGCTGCACCTCCCAGGACCGCACCGGCAGCCCCACAGCCCCGGTTGGCCGTCCGCATGGTGGAGTTCATCCGCCCCAGCATGCCCCGCGGCGTCACCGACTGCTGGAACCCGGCCTCGGCAGGATCCTCCACGCCCATGGCCAACCCATAGAGCGTCTTCGCCCCGGCCAGAGCCAGCACGGAGCCCGCTGAGGCGTCCGGGACCAGGATCACCGTCGTCCAGGCCAGGGGCATCAGAGTTCGCCCGAGCAGCACCGTGCTCCCCTCCCCCAGACTGCGGGCGATCCACGGGGCCGTCAGCGCTCCGGCGAGTCCGCCCACTCCCGCGCAGGCCAGGACGACGCCGTAGAGGGCCGGAGAGATCCCCAGGTGTCGCAGCGCGTAGAGCGCGAACACCGTCATCGCTGCACTGTTGGCCAGGAACCAGACGTGGGTGGACAGCGCCAGGGGCGCCAACGTCCGATGCCGGTACACGAAGGCCAGACCCTGACCCATGGAACGGGTCAGGCCGCCGTCGAGACCGCTCCGGCCACGGTCGCGGGCCGGCGCGGGCCCCATCGCCACCATGGCCAGCAGCCCCGCGGAGACGAGCCGGCCTCCCGCTGTGAGCAGCAGGGTCATCGGCGCGCCGACCCAGGCCCACGAGCACTACCGGCGGCGGCCGGCCCCGAGGTCTGGGCGACCGTGCGGGCCTGGCCCAGCCGGGCGTTGGCGAGCACCAGCTGCTCACGGCCCACCAGGTCCGGCACCGCAGACTGCTCGGCCGCCACGCTCATGACTCCGCAGGCGCGACGAGGAACAGGACGGCCGCCGTCGTCGGCAGCGTGAGGTGCCCCAGCCACCAGAGCATCGGGACGGTGAGCAGAGCGAGACCTGCGGCAGCGTGAGAGACGACCAGCACCGGACGCCGCGGCCACCGGTCCACCAGGGCGCCGGCCAGCAGTCCCAGGAGCAGATACGGCAGGAACTGCACGGCGCGGATCAGCCCCACCTGCTGCTCGGTGGCCTCCAGCACCTGGACCACCAACACGTCCACGGCCACCACGCTGATGCTCAGCCCTGCCGCGGTGATGGCATCGGCAGAGAAGAAGCGCAGGAACGGCCGACGTCGCAGGGGCTCGGCCGGGGCTGGACGCGTCTCCCGCTCCCCCATGCGCGATCCCCCCTCGACTCACCGTGCGTGTTCCTCGACCTCTGCACTGACCTCTGCACTTCTCCACGTGCATGCTGCACGCCTGCGGCAGGACCGCGGCAGGATCGCGGCAGGATGGCGGCGGCGTGATCATCATGCCACACAGGTGACGCGCATCACTGGCAAGCGCATTCCTCGGGTAGACTCGCCCATCATGACGTCATCACTGAGCTGGGGAATCATGGCCACCGGCGGGATCGCCCGCTCCTTCGCCGACGACCTGCATGCCGTGGAGATGGAGGTGGCGGCAGTCGCCTCCCGGAGCCGAGCCTCGGCTGACATCTTCGCCCGTCACCATGGTGTCCCCCGCGCCCACGGCTCCTACCAGGAGCTCGTCGAGGACCCAGGCGTGGACATCGTCTACGTGGCCACGCCCCACCCCTTCCACGCCGAGCACGCCCGTCTGGCGCTCGAGCACGGCAAGCACGCCCTGGTGGAGAAGCCCTTCGCCCTGAACCGGGCCGAGGCCGAGCAGCTGCGCGACCTGGCCCGCGAGCGCGGCCTGCTGGTCATGGAGGCCATGTGGACTCGACACCTCCCCCATATGGCCAGGATCCGTGAGCTGGTCAACGGGGGCGCGATCGGTGAGATCCGCGCCCTGTTCGCCGACCACACCCAGCGACTGCCCACCGAGCCGAGCCATCGGATCAATGACCTCGCCCTGGGTGGAGGGGCCCTGTTGGATCTGGGGGTCTACCCGATCTCCTTCGCCTGGGATCTGTTGGGCGCCCCCACCTCGGTGACGGCCCAGGCGCGCCTCGGAGAGACCGGCGCCGACACCGAGGTCGCCACGATCCTGCGGCACAGCGGCGGGGCGCTCTCGACGTCGTTGTCCTCCTCCCGCGGCGTCGGTCCGAACACGGCGCACGTCGTGGGCTCGGAGGGCCGCATCGACGTCGATCGGGTCTGGTACACCGCGGCGAACTTCACCGTCTCCGCGCCGGACGGCACCGTGGTGGAGCGCTATGAGTCCGACGTGGTGGGCCGGGGGATGCATCTGCAGGCCCGTGCCGCCGAACGGTACGTCCAGCAGGCCACTCTCGACGGCGATGTCCTCACGGTGGACGACTCGGTGGGCATCATGGGCACCCTGGACGAGATCCGTGCCCAGATCGGCCTGCGCTACCCCTCCGAGTCCTGACCTTCGGGATCTCCCCACCCGGACGCGGATCACCGATCTCAGCCCGCAGGATGATGACACCGCGCCGCGACCCCTGATGAACTGGCCCTCACGGGGCGGAACGGACGGTCGCTGACGAGAGTCGGCTCAGCGAGGCCCCACAGCACAGACGAGGGGATGATCACTGTGCCCGTTGACCGCTCGATGACCAGGCCCTCCCCGGCTTCGCACCCCGAGCCGCCCGCACGGCTGCGCATCTGTGAGAGCTCGCTGGAGACGGTCTCGCGCCCGGAGCACGCCGCCTACACCTTCACCCTGTCGGTCATCGCGATCATCACATTCCTGCCGCTGGCCGTCCTCGGCGTCGCGCAGCTGGCACCGGGGGCGGAGCCGGTGAGCTCCTGGACCCTGCCGACGCTGCTGGTGAGCTGCGCTCTGCTGGGGGCCGGGCTGTGGTGGATGGTCAGCGCCTCCACCATCACGGTGCGCGCAACGGTGGAGGACGGCGTCGCAGTGCGCACGTGGCGCGTCGTGCGCACCGAGATCCCCTGGCAGGCCATCGAATCGGTGCGCCCCGGCCCGACGGGAGGAACCATGGAGGTCGGTCCACGCTGGTACGGCCCCGGGCGCATCGGCTACACGGGCGGGAGCACCTCGGTGGTCATCCGCATCCACCCGCTGTATCGCCAAGCGGCCCGCCAGGGAAGCATCGGAGGAGACACGGTGCGACGACTCGCCGCCGAATATGTGGTCTCAGTCCCGGAGCCCGAGGCCGTGGCCTCCAAGCTCACCGCCCTGCGCGCCCGGGCACTCGACGCCGCATGAGAGTTCAGGTCCGGGCAGCACCGCCGCCTGCCGACTCCGCGGCGGCCCGCCGGGCGGCGTGATACGCCTCATCCAGGCGCTCCAGCACCGAAGGCCCCTCCGGGCCGGGACCGGCCTGCTCCTGCCCGAGGTGGTGGCGGCGCAGCTCATCCATGAACTCCTCCCACAGCTGAGGGCCGCCCTCCTCGAGCAGCTGCGCCCGGACGCTGAGCTCCTCCGTGGCCGGTCGATGACGTCGCCCCCAGGCGCCGAGCTGCACCAGCACAGGAAGCAGCTGGATGCCGGCTTCGGTGAGGCTGTAGATGCGGCGCTGCCGATGAGACGGGTCGGGCTCGCGAGTGAGGACCCCCGCTGCCAGCAGCCGCTTGAGGCGATCGCCGAGGATGTTCGAGGCGATGCCCTCCTCGGACTCCTCCAACAGGCGGCGGTAGTGCCTGCGGTCTCCGAAGATGATGTCTCGGATGATGATCAGCGACCAGGTGTCCCCCAACGCCTCCAGCGTGAGTTGATGGGGCAGCCGGAGCGGTGCTCATGGGCGGGATCAGCTGACATGGACGGCGCCCTCCTTCCTCAGGGACAGGACTGCTTGCATTCTACACCCGGTTATGCTGGGATGTGACTCACCGCATGCACCACGCAAGCAGTTGTCCCACACATCTGGAGGCACCATGCAGTCCCCGTCCGAGACGACCTCCTCCACGCGGAAGATCTTCGCCTTCCTGTTCATGTCTCTGGACGGATACGTCGAAGGCCCGGACGGCGAGCTGGACTGGAACCTGACCGACGAGGAGTTCTTCACCTGGAACATCCGGCAGTCCCGCGAGATCGGCGCCCTGCTGCTGGGACGCCGCACCTTCGACCACTTCGCCGAGTTCTGGACCACCCCCTCGGCGGCCGCTGCCATGCCGGAGGTCTGGACCTTCATGAACACCGTGCAGAAGACCGTCGTGACCGGCCGCGACGCCCCGCCGCAGGACTGGGACGGAACCCGTGTGGTGGACGGAGACGACCTGGCCGGCGTCGTCGGCACGCTCCGCGACGAGACCGGCGGGGACGTCGCCGTCCTCGGCAGCCCGACCCTGACCTGCGCACTGCTGGAGCAGGGCCTCATCGACGAACTGCGGCTCCTCGTCCACCCCGTGCTGCTCGGCGACGGCCGCCGGCTCACGGACGCCCTGCGGCACCGGGTGCTGCTCGACGCCGGCCCCACCACCGTCTTCCGTTCAGGCAACACGTTGCTCACCTACCGCCCCCGCACTCTCGAGAGGACACCATGACGCGCCACACCGCCACACACCTGCTGATTCACCGCTTCGTCCCCGACACCGGGCCCCAAGAGGGCACCACCGAGCTCGACGACGAGATGAGCGCCTGGGAGGCCCTGGACACCGAACTGCGCGAAGCGGGCCAGCTGGTGGCCGCCTACGCACTCCAGGAGCAGACGGTGCGCTTCGGCGCCGGGACTGACGAGGTCTCCGAGACCACCGACGCCGAGGCCCCTGAAGGCCGCAGCATCGTCTTCGCCGTCCATGCCGTGGCCGCCGCCGACGACGCCGAGGCCCACGCCATCGCCGAGAAGATGCCGCATCTGGAGTATGGGTCCACCGAGGTGCGCCCCCTGATGACGGACCAGCGATGACGCAGTTCCTCTACGCAGCCACTGCGACGGTGGACGGGCGGATCGCCGGTGCCGACGGGGACATGTCCTGGCTCCTCCCCCACATGGGCCCCGACCCGATCCTGGACCGGCTGATGCCGCAGATCCAGGCCCTGTTGGTGGGGCGCACCACCTACGACGGGGACGACCCGCATGCCGGGGACACAGAGAAGGAGGGCGCATTCGAGGGATCCTGGTCGGGCCCGCAGGTGCTGCTCACCCACCGGCCGCCGGCCGCGCCGCCACCGGGGATCACCGTCACCACCGACCTCGACGTCGCCCTGAGCACGTGCCGCGCCGCCGCCCCGGACGGCATCGTCTCCATCCTGGGCGCCGACGTCGCCCGTCAGTGCCTCGAGGCCGGAGCCGTGGACCTGGTGATGGTGACCACCGTGCCGGTGATGCTGGGCCAGGGGACGCCCCTTCTTCAGGGCTCGACCGGCCAGATCGACCTGGACGTGGTGGACGAGAGTCCCCGCACCCGGCTCTTCCGAGTGCGTCGGGACGGGGAACCTCGAGACCGCAGCGACAGCTGACGGAGCCCGGTGGAGCTCTCGGCGCCTCACCGCGAGAGGGCCTGGGCGGCCTCGGGCAGATGAAGGCGGGCCAGCACGGCCTCGGCACTGTGCGGCGGCGACTGCCGACCGAATCGGCTCACCGCCACGGTGAGGAGGAAGGACAGCGGGATGCACCACAGTGCCGGATACAGGAAAACCTGCGCCCCAGCCGTGTGCTCCCCCAGCCCCAGCCCGATGACCAGGGACAGCGACGACACGACCGCCCCGGAGACCATGCCCGCGATCGCACCGGCTTCGGTGAGCCCGCGCCACCAGATCCCCAGCAGGATCAGCGGACCCAACGCGGAGGCGGTGAACGTGAACACCATCGCCACCGCACCGGCGAGCGCCACCTGGCTGGTCACGGCGCCGACCAGCAGCGGCAGGCCCACCGCCGCCACGGCCCCGAGCCGGAACCCGCGGACGGTGCCGGAGAAGAACTCCTGGGACACGACTCCGGCGATCGAGACCACCAGACCGGAGCACGTGGACAGGAACGCGGCAAAGGCCCCACCCGCGACCACCGCGACCAGCACATCGCCGGCCGCGCCCTCGAAGACGGCAGCGGGCAGACGCAGCAGCGCCGCATCGGCGGCTCCTCCGCCGACGTCCGCGGCGGTGCCGCCGGACGGCGCCGGGGTCGCGGCGCCGCCGTCGTCCGCCGCGGGCCCCAAGCCTCCTTCGGCCACCGGCAGCACAAGCCGGGCCAGCACCCCCAGGATCACCGGCAGCAGATAGAACATCGAGAGCAGGCTGAGCAGCAGCAGCGTCGTGCGCCGGGCCGCGGCCCCGTCCGGGTTCGTGGAGAACCGCACCAGCACGTGAGGCAGCCCGACGGTGCCCATCATCAGCGCCAGCGCCAGCGATGCGGTCTGGTACAGGCCGGCGCCGCCGTCGAGGGCCTGCGGCAGCAGCCCGGTCTCCCAGACGTCGCCGAGCGGGGGCAGCGCGTCGGTCAGCGGAGAACCTCCGGTCGATGCGTCGCGCTGCAGACGGATCAGGATGAACACGCACGGGATCAGCAGGGCGCACAGCTTCATCCAGTACTGCACCGCCTGCGCGACCGTGACCGACCGCATCCCGCCGGCCAGCACCGTGGGCAGCACCACCAGCACCACCACCAGCGGGCCGACCCACCCGGGCATCCCCGCCGTCGTGCTCAGGGTCAGGGACGCGCCGTGGAGCTGCGGCACGACGTAGAGCCAGCCGGTCATGATGACGATCAGCGCGGTCAGGCGCCGCAGCTGCGCGGAGCGGAACCGCAAGGTGGCGAAGTCCGGCAGCGTATAGGCCCCGGAACGTCGCAACGGGGCGGCCACGAACAGCAGCAGCGTGAAGAAGCCTGCCGTGTAGCCCACCGGGAACCACAGTCCCTGTGCCCCGTAGGCGACGATCAGCCCGGCCACCCCCAGGAAGCTGGCCGCGGAGAGGTAGTCCCCGGCGATGGCCGAGGCGTTCATCCACGGCGGCACCCGCCGGGAGGCCACATAGAAGTCACTGGTGGTGCGCGACCGCAGACCACCGACGCTGATCGCCACCGAGAACACGCAGACCAGGGCGACCGCGAGAAGCACCGCAGACGGGGAGCTCATGGCCGCCGCTCCACCCCCTGCGCCTCTGCCGCGCCGATCGTGGTCAGCAGGCGACGCTCGGCGGCATCGCTGGCGCGCACGTGCAGCCAGCCGCCGAGGATCAGCAGCGGATAGAAGCAGACGGCCGGCACCACCCACGGCAGCGGCACCCCCAGCACCGTGACGTCCGCGAGCCCCGCCACGGTGGAGAGCAGCAGGTAGAGCACCACCACCAGCAGGAAGAAGCCCAGGCCCAGCAGCACGCCCAGTCGCAGCTGGTGCCGGATCAGCTCCCTGACCTGTCCGGGGGTCGCTCGCCTCCGGACATGCCCGCGCCGTGGGGCGAGCAGGACCTCCTCCTCCTCCGGAGCCGTCGCTGGCCCTCGCACACGCACCCGGGCCGCCCGCTGGGCGTCCAGGTGCTCTGCCCCGGACGGGTCAGGATGAGCCGGGTGGGTCATCCCTGACCGCCTCGACCGGCGCCGCGGACCCTGTGGACCTCCAGGCGCTCCCGGACGTGGTGCATCAGCCGGCGGCTCACCGCGATCTCCTGCTCCGTGCCGGCAGGATCCCGCAGCTGCACCGACATCCGGCCCTGACGGTGGAGCACCCGACGGACATGGTGGAGGTTGACCGCCGAGGAACGGTGCACCCTCACGAAACCGTGCTCGGCCCACTGCTCCTCCAGGTCGCTCAAGGCGATCCGCAGCAGATAGGAGCCCTCGGCCGTGTGCAGACGGGCGTAGTCCCCCTGTGCCTGGACCCAGCGGATGGAGGCGATGTCCAGCAGCACCGTGGTGTCACCCTGCAGCACCGAGACCCGCTGGGGCGCGCTGTCCGGCGCGGGTTCGGCGGCCGGCCGCAAGGCGTCGGACGCACGGCGCAGCGCCTCAGCGAGTCGAGCGGCGCGCACCGGTTTGAGGAGGTAGTCCCGAGCCGCGAGTTCGAAGGCCTCCACCGCCGGTGCGGCGTCCGCGGTGACGAAGATGATCTGCGGTGCGGCATCGTCGCCGGGCAGCTCACGGGCCAGGGCCAGACCGGAGGGGCCCGGCATGTGGATGTCCAGCAGCACGACGTCGATCCGGCGGGTGTCCAGCTGGTGCTTCGCCTGAGCAGCATTCGATGCGGTGTGGATCTCCCCCACCTGCGGGTCGGCCTCCAGCAGCCACTGCATCTGCGCGACCGCCGGCGGCTCATCATCGACCACGAGGACCCGCAGCGCCCGCTCCTGCGGAGCCGATCCCGACCGGGACGATTCAGGACGGGACGCTTCAGGACGGGACGCTCCTGACGGCACGGCATTCATGGGGCTCCCACCTCCGCGTCCGGGGCCTGCTGCGGCTGGAACTTGGGGATGCGCATGGACACCATCATGCCTGCTCCCACGGCGGTGTCGATCACCAGACCCTGGCCGCCGCCGTAGGCCTGGCGCAGCCGCAGGTCCACATTGCGCAGCCCGATGTGCGAACCCCCGGCCCGACCGGCCAGCACGCATGCCATATGCTCCGGGTCCGCACCCACGCCGTCGTCCTCCACGGAGATGAGCGCGTGGGTCCCGTCGTCGGCAGCCTTCAGCCGCACCGTCACCTGTCCGTCCTCGGAGTCGAGACCGTGTCGCACCGCGTTCTCCACCAAGGGCTGGACCGCCAGGAAGGGGATCTGCACTCCCAGGACCTCAGGAGCGACCTGCAGCTCCACCTGCACCCGGTCCTCGAAGCGTGCCTGCTCCAGCAGCACGTAGCGTTCGACGGCGTCCAGCTCCTCCTCCAGCGTGGAGAAGTCCCCCTCAGCCCGCAGGCTGTATCGCGTGAAGTCTGCGAAGTCCAGGACCAGCTCCCGGGCGCGGACCGGGTCCGTGGGGATGAACGCCGCGATCGCGTTGAGACTGTTGTAGATGAAATGCGGAGAGATCTGGGCCCGCAGCGTGCGCAGCTCAGCCTCCACCAGCTGTCGACGGCGCGACTCGGCCAAGCGTCGGTAGTCCGGTCCCTCCGCCTCGGCACCCGCGGCGCCGCCCTGACCGTCGGCGTCGGCGCCCTGGGCGCTCCGCGGCTGCGGCGGGCACTTCAGACGGGCTGGTGCGCCGTGTGGCCAGCAGCAGCACGCAGGCGGTGAGGACACCGACCAGGCCCATCAGGGCGACCATCGCAGGGCTGACGTCGAACATGGGGACCATCGTAGGCCAGCCCTCCGTCCCCTCCTGCTGAGCTGCGGTGGCCGACGACGAGGACAGACCGCTCGTCGCACGGATGGCGCCGCTCGTCGCAGGCACCCCGTGATCCGCTTCACGTGACCTGGATCACTGCGGCACTGTGGTCAGCGTGCACTGACGGGGAGACCCCTGTCACCGACCCGCGACGCCGCTGCTGCGGCGCCGCCCCGCCGACCGCTGACCGGGCGGCCGGCGCAGCGATGACCACGAGGAGGAGCGATGAGCTCACCGACCGCGACGCACGCGGCGACCGTCGACTATCAGGAGGTGCAGAGCCGGCCTGAGTTCCAGGAGCTGAAGAGGACCCACCGGAGCTTCGTGTTCCCGATGGCGGTGGTCTTCCTCGCCTGGTACCTGGCTTATGTGCTGCTGGCCGCCTTCGCCCCGCAGATCATGGCCATCCCGGTGCTGGGCAACATCAACCTCGGCATCGTGCTCGGACTGGCGCAGTTCCTGACCACCTTCCTGATCACCGCGGCCTATGTCTCGTTCTCCACCAAGGCCCTGGATCCGAAGTCCAGCGCCATCCGCCATGAGCTCGAGGCCGCCGGCGTCGGGCTTCCCGACGAGACCCCCACGGCCGCCGACACGTCCGAGCCGACCCCGACGACCCCCGCAGGAGGAGCGAGCCGATGACCGCCGCCCTGACATCATCGACACCCCTGGCAGCCCTGCCGAGACTCAGCGCCTCCGGCGAGGAGGAGGTCCTCTCCACCGAGGTCGGCAGCCCCTGGGCGAACATCGGGATCTTCCTGGTCTTCGTCGGCGTGACCCTGTTCTTCGTGCTGCGCGCCTCGAAGAACAACAACACCGCCGCCGACTACTACGCCGGCGGACGCTCGTTCTCCGGGACCCAGAACGGCACCGCGATCGCCGGGGACTACCTCTCGGCTGCCTCCTTCCTGGGGATCGTCGGAGCGATCGCCGTCTACGGCTATGACGGGTTCCTCTACTCCATCGGCTTCCTGGTGGCCTGGCTGGTGGCGCTGCTCCTGGTGGCGGAGCTGCTGCGCAACACCGGCAAGTTCACCATGGCCGACGTCCTGAGCTTCCGTCTGCGCCAGCAGCCGGTGCGCATCGCCGCCGCGGCCTCCACCCTGGCGGTGTGCCTGTTCTACCTGCTGGCCCAGATGGCCGGCGCCGGCGCGCTGGTCTCCCTGCTGCTGGGCATCGACTCCCATGCCGGGCAGTCGCTGATCATCGCCGTGGTCGGCGCGCTGATGATCGTCTACGTGTTCATCGGCGGCATGAAGGGCACCACCTGGGTGCAGATCATCAAGGCCGCCCTGCTGATCGCCGGTTCCGCGATCATGACCGTCTGGGTGCTGGCGCTCTACGGCTTCAACTTCTCCGACCTGCTGGGCGACGCCGTCGACCGCACCGGCCAGGAGGCCCTGCTCGAACCGGGCATGCAGTACGGGCTGGACTTCCTGACCAAGATGGACTTCCTGTCCCTGGGCATCGCCCTGGTGCTGGGCACCGCGGGCCTGCCGCATGTGCTCATCCGCTTCTACACCGTCCCCACCGCCAAGGACGCCCGGAAGTCCGTGGTGTGGGCGATCTGGCTGATCGGCGCCTTCTACCTGTTCACCCTGGTGCTCGGGTACGGGGCCGCCGCCATGCTGAACCAGGAGGACATCCTCTCCGCCCCCGGAGGCCAGAACTCGGCCGCCCCGCTGCTGGCCTATGAGCTCGGCGGCACGCTGCTGCTCGGCGTCATCGCCGCCGTCGCCTTCGCCACCATTCTGGCCGTGGTCGCAGGCCTGACGATCACCGCGTCGGCATCCTTCGCCCACGACATCTATGGGCAGGTGATCAAGAAGGGCAAGATCGACAACAAGGGCGAGGTCCGCGCCGCCCGGATGACCGTGGTGGTCGTGGGCATCCTCGCGATCCTGGGCGGCATCGGCGCCCAGGGCCAGAATGTGGCGTTCCTGGTGGCGCTGGCCTTCGCGGTGGCTGCCTCCGCGAACCTGCCGACCATCCTGTACTCCCTGTTCTGGAAGGGCTTCACCACCCGCGGCGCCCTGTGGTCCATGTACGGGGGTCTGGGATCCTCGATCCTGCTGATCGCCTTCTCCCCGGTGGTCTGGGGCGCCGAGACGTCCTTCTTCCCGGAGGTCGACCTGGCGCTCTACCCGCTGACCAACCCGGGCCTGGTGTCCATCCCGCTGGCGTTCCTGCTCGGCTGGATCGGGTCGAAGACCTCCACAGTCCTCGAAGACCCCGCCAAGCAGGCCGAGATGGACATCCGCTCACTCACCGGCGTGGGCGCGGAGAAGGCCTCCGAGCACTGAAGGACACCTGCTGCGTCGGAGCCCTGCGCACTCGGCTCCGGCACCACACACGACGGCGGCTCCAGCACCACGGCGGGGCCGCCGTCGTCGGCGGATGCGACCGGCCTCGGCCTTCACCGGTACGCAGCACTGAACTCCGCAGTGGGCGCGATGGGCTGGATCACGTCGACCATGAGTCCCTCCGGGCCGTCGAGGATGAAGTGCCGTTGGCCGAAGTCCTCATCTCTCAGCGGGGCCAGGAGGCGCACGTCGGACCGCGCGGTCACGGCTCGGTGCACCGCATCGACGTCATCGACCTCGACATTGAGAAGCACACCAGCCACGCTGGATCGGCGCCCTGCCGGGACCGTGGGATGATCACGTGCCAGCAGCGCCAGCTCGTGGGGACCTCGCCGCTGGCTGATGTACCAGCCGGCGTCGAACACGGTCTCAAAGTCCAGCACCTCTCGGAAGAAGTCCGCGGCGGACGGGACATCGACGACCATGAGGACGGGGTAGACACTGGTGACGGCCATTGCTGGGCCTCCTATACATACACTGTGAATGTGACATCTCGCAGAATACATACACAACGAATGTAAAGGGAGGGTTCATGCCCCGCTCCTCCGCAGCGGATGCGGCCAAGACCGCCCGCGCGATCCTCGACCATGCGAGGTCCCTCCTCGCAGAGCACGGCTTCGCCGGCGTGTCGGTGGACGACGTCGCTCGGAGCGTGGGCGCCTCACGGGGAGCCGTCTATCACCGGCACCGCACCAAGCAGGAGCTCTTCGCCGCCGTCGCGGAAGAGCTGCAGATCCAGGTCGGGGCCGAGGTCCGCAGCGCCGCGGAAGCGAGCGGTGCCGACCCCGAGCAGCAGCTGCGGCGCGGCTGCCACGCATTCCTGGACGCCATCACCGAGGCGCCCCGTGCGCGAATCCTGCTCCTCGACGCCCCCTCGGTGCTCGGATGGGCCCGCTGGCGCCGGATGGACGCGGAGAACGCCGCCGCACACCTCAAGGAAGGACTGGGGCAGCTGGGCTACTCGGGTCAGCTCCAGGAGGCGGCCACGGCGCAGCTCTCCGGAGCGATGAACGATGCCGCCCTGTGGATCGCCGAAGGTGGCGAGGAACGAGACGCGCGCAGAAGAGCAGCGCACGAGCTGCTCGACCGGCTCCTCGACGCCGTGACGGACGCAGGCGGTACCGCCATGTCCGGGCAGGGCCCGCGCTCAGCCCACTGAGGCCATGATCTCGGTCATGCGATCCAGGAAGGCGTCCACCTGGGCCTCGTCGTAGCCGTTGGATCCATGCGCGCCGGCGAAGATGATGGTGCGGACCTCGTCAACACTCATCGGGTTCTCCCCGTCGAGGTACTGCTCGAGCTCACGGCAGAGCTCGTCCACCTGCTCCTTGCGGTAGCCCAGCGCCGAGGAGTGCGCAGGCTCCCGGAACCGCTTCCCGTCGGGACGCTCCAACCGTACGCGCAGGGGCGCGGCCCGCTCCGCCAGCAGCTCATACCAGGCGTCCTCGCCGTGCTGCTCGATGTACCGGTCCCGCTCGGCGGCGGCGAAGGCGTCCTCCAGACGGTCCAGGGCGCCGTCGACCTCCGCGGGGTCATAGCCGCCGGAGCCCATGGAGAAGCTGGCCTCCCGGATCTCCGAGAGCGCCATACCGGTGCCGGAGTCGTAGGCCACACGAGCTCGGGCCATGAACTCGTCGACCTCGTCGCGGTTGTAGCCCTGCTCCTCGGGGTCGAGCAGGGTGAACAGTGCGTTCTCTGTGTGCGCCATGCTCTCAGCCTAATGGAACTCCCCCGGAATCCCGGGTGAGCGCCACGATCACGAAATAGGCGGTGGGCATCGCGAACACCAGGGAGTCCAGCCGGTCCATCACTCCCCCGTGTCCGGGAAGCACCTGGGACATGTCCTTGAGCCCCAGCTCGCGTTTGACCATGGACTCGGAGAAGTCCCCTGCCGTGGCGGCGACGACGACGGCGGCGGCCAGCAGGGCCCCGACGTGCAAGGGCTCGCCGAAGATCAGCCATGAGGCCAGCACCCCGACGGCGATGGAACCTCCCATCGAGCCGGCAAAGCCTTCCCAGGACTTCTTCGGCTGATCTTCGGGGCCATCGGATGCTTGCCGAACAGGACGCCGACGATGTAGCCGAACGTGTCATTGGAGACCACCAGCAGCACGACGACGGCGAGTCGCCACTGCCCGTCGGGCTGACTGAGCAGCAACACCGCGAAGGAGATCAGATACGGCACCCAGCAGGCCACGAACATCGAGGACATGATCGACCGCCCGGGGTCCTCCACATGCAGCAGCGCGGCGGTCACCGCGATGGCGGTGCAGGTCACCATCAGTGCCAGGGTGAGCGCCTCCACCCCGCCGAAGTAGGCGGACAGCGGCATGGCGGCCGCACCCAGGAACAGCGGCACCTTGGGCAGCCGCAGCCCCTGCGTCTCCAGGCTCGGGCCACCTCCCAGACGCCCATGGAGAGCAGCACGACCGCCACCATGATCAGCAGCAGCGGGAAGAACATGATCCCCAGCACCGCCGGGATCAGCAGGGCGGCGCCGGTGATGATCGCCGCGGGCAGGTCCCGTCCTGCCCGCGGCGTGCGCACCGGCTTCGACGCCTCAGACGGCTCGTCGGTGCGCTCGGGTCCTGTCATGGGCCTCAGACCTCGAGGAGCTCGGCTTCCTTGCGCTTGGCCATCTCATCGATGCGCTCCACGTGCTTCTTCGTGGCCGCCTCGAGCTCCTTGAGGCCCCGGTCGCGCTCGTCCTCGCCCACCTCGCCGTCCTTGACGGCCTTGTCCATGATGTCCTTGGCCTTGCGGCGTGCGTTGCGGACCGAGACCTTGTGGTCTTCGCTCTTGGCCTTGATGAGCTTCACGTACTCCTTGCGGCGCTCCTCGGTGAGCTCCGGCATGGTGATGCGGATCTGCTTGCCGTCGTTGGACGGGTTCGCCCCGATCTCGGAGTCCGAGAGGGCCTTCTCGATCTCTCGCATCGCGGAGACGTCGTAGGGGGTGATGAGGATGGTCCGCGCATCCGGGACCGTGAAGGAGGCCAGCTGCTGCAGCGGCGTCGCGGCGCCGTAGTAGTCGACCATCACCTTCGAATACAGCGCGGGGTTGGCGCGGCCGGTCCGCACCGTGGCGAAGTCTTCACTGGTGGCCTCCACGGCCCGCTCCATGAGCTCTTCGGCTTCAACCAGGGTCTCGTCAATCACGTCGGTCTCCTTGAGGTGGGAACTTCCGTCTCAGTCTACGTGGTGCGGACCCGCTGAGGCGGGCCCACACCGGGGGTCGGCATCCGGCGGGGCCGTGCTGACCTGCACCGGGGCCGTCCGCCTCGCTCAGGTGGTCACCAGGGTGCCGATCTCGTCTCCCAGCAGCGCGCGGGTGACGTTGCCGTCGCCCTCCATGCCGAACACCCGCATGGGCAGCTCGTTGTCGTTGCACATGGTCATCGCGGTCTGGTCCATGACTCGGATGTTGCGCCGCAGCGCATCCGTGTAGGTCAGGTGGTCCAACTTCTCGGCGTCGTCGTTGGTCTTCGGGTCCGAGGTGTAGACGCCGTCTACTCCGGACTTCGCCATGAGCACCATGTCCGCTCCGACCTCCAGGGCACGCTGGGCGCAGACGGTGTCCGTGGAGAAGTACGGCATCCCGGCTCCCGCACCGAAGACCACCACACGGCCCTTCTCCATGTGGCGGATCGCCCGCAGCGGGATGTAGGACTCGGCGACCTGGCCCATGGTGATGGCGGTCTGGACGCGGGTCGGCTGTCCGGCCTGCTCGAGGAAGTCCTGCAGGGCCAGGCAGTTCATCACGGTGCCGAGCATGCCCATGTAGTCGGCGCGCGCCCGGTCCATCCCCGCCTTGGAGAGCTCGGCACCCCGGAAGAAGTTGCCCCCGCCGACGACGACGGAGACCTCCACCTTGCCGCCGACTGCGGCGATCTGCTCGGCGATCCCTCGCACGGTGGCCGGGTCGACGCCGACGCTGCCGCCGCCGAAGACCTCCCCGGAGAGTTTCAGGAGCACTCGACGACGCTCGACCCCCTCGGGGAGCTCGAGGTCGGTGGACTGGGCGGAGACGGGGACGGCAGGCTGTGTGGTCATCGGCGTCAGAGTCCTTTCGGGGCTCAGCCCGTCCGCCGGGCCGCTCCAGCGATGCTCGGTGCTGCAGACAGGATCGGCGGCGGGCGGCGAGAAGACGGTGTGGGCGAGAAGACGGCAGGGACGAGGGGTCGGCGTCGTACGGATGTGGTCGGGTTCCGGGCATGGAAAGGGGGTGACCACCGCGTGTGCGTGGCCACCCCCTGACGTCTCAGATCATGTGCTCTGCCTCATTGTAGGCATGAGCACGGTCCGAGACGAGCACCCGACGACGGGGTCGGGGTGCGTGGAGTGCGAGGCGTCAGTTGCCGACCCGGAAGCGGGCGAAAGCGGTCGCGCCGGCGCCGGCGGCCTCAAGGACCTGGGCGACGGACTGCTTCGGGTCCTTGGCGAACGGCTGGTCGACCAGGACGTGCTCCTTGAAGTACGCGTTGGTGCGACCCTCGATGATCTTCGGCAGGGCCTGCTCCGGCTTGTTCTCCGCGCGGGCGGTCTCCTCGGCGATGCGACGCTCGTTCTCCACGGTCTCAGCCGGGACCTCGTCACGGGTGAGGAACTGCGGCACGATGGCGGCGGCGTGGACGGCCACGTCGTGCGCGGCGGTCTGGGCCGCCTCGGAGTCGGAGTCCACCGCGAAGAGCACGCCGACCTGGGCCGGCAGGTCCTTGGAGGTCTTGTGCAGGTAGGCGTCCACGTAGGCGCCCTCGACCTTGGCCAGACGGCGGACGACGATCTTCTCGCCGAGCACGGCTGCGCCCTCCTCGGTCACGAAGTCGGAGACCTTCTTGCCGTCGACGTCAGCCTCCAGGAGGGCTTCGACGTCGCCGAGGCCGTTGGCCACGGCCACCTCGAGGACCTTCTCGGCCAGGCCCACGAACTTGTCGGACTTGGCGACGAAGTCGGTCTCGGCGTTGACCTCGAGCAGGTAGCCGGTGGTGCCGTCGACGACCTTCGCCAGCACCAGGCCCTCGGCGGCCGAGCGGCCCTCGCGCTTGGCGGCGCCCTTGAGGCCCTTGATGCGGATGGCCTCGATGGCCTTGTCGAAGTTGCCGTCGGCCTCGTCCAGTGCCTTCTTGACGTCCATCATGCCGGCGCCGGTGCGCTCGCGCAGTGCCTTGATGTCAGCGGCGGTGTAGTTCGCCATAAGTCCCGTCCTCCGTTGGGGTTCGATGGGGATCGATGAATCGGATCAGATCGATGAAAGTGCACTCTGCACAGCCCTCACGCCCGCCACCTGGACGGCGAAGCCCAGGTGACGAGCGTGAGGAGCTGACGCGACGAGAGTCTTACTCGGCGTTCTCGGCGGGTGCCTCGGCGGCAGCCTCGGCCGGGGCCTCGGCGGCCTCGCCCTCGGTCTGGCCGGCCTTCTCGGCGGCGTGCTGCTCGAGCAGCTCGCGCTCCCACTCGGCCATCGGCTCGGCGGCGGCGCCGGAGCCCCCGCCGCGCTTCTCCTCGCGGGCGATGAGGCCCTCGGCGACAGCGTCGGCGACCACACGGGTGAGCAGGTCGACGGAGCGGATGGCGTCGTCGTTGCCCGGGATCGGGTAGTCGACCTCGTCCGGGTCGCAGTTGGTGTCCAGGATGGCGATGACCGGGATGCCCAGCTTGCGGGCCTCGTCCACGGCCAGGTGCTCCTTCTTGGTGTCCACGACCCACACCGCCGACGGCGTCTTGGTGAGGTTGCGGATGCCGCCCAGGTTGGCCTGCAGCTTGTCCAGCTCGCGGCTGAGCAGCAGCAGCTCCTTCTTGGTGTGGCCGGAGCCGGCGACGTCGTCGAAGTCGATCTCCTCGAGCTCCTTCATGCGCTGGACGCGCTTGGAGACCGTGGCGAAGTTGGTGAGCATGCCGCCCAGCCAGCGGTGGTTCACGTAGGGCTGGCCGACGCGGGTCGCCTGCTCGGCGATGGCCTCCTGCGCCTGCTTCTTGGTGCCGACGAACAGGATGGAGCCGCCGTGGGCGACGGTCTGCTTGATGAAGTCGAACGCGCGGTCGATGTAGGACAGCGACTGCTGCAGGTCGATGATGTAGATGCCGTTGCGCTCGGTGAAGATGTAGCGCTTCATCTTCGGGTTCCAGCGGCGGGTCTGGTGGCCGAAGTGCACACCGGAGTCCAGGAGCTGGCGCATGGTGACGACAGGCATGGTGTTCCTTTCGATGCCGGGCTTCGAACACGCGGTCGACCGATCATCAGGATCGGAACAGGTGCGTGCAGCACCGGCTGGTTCTTTTCGGTTGGTCGGGTCGTGCCACCCCGTTCTCCGGGGCTCCTGGCAGAGCAGGGATGCGAGGATCGTGGATCCGACCGCACCGGACCCATGACGGGTCGGCCCTGGAGGGGCCATCCGATGCGGACCGAGCGGATCACCCTCCCTGCGACGCCCCAGGCGACGCGAAGGAGGCAGGCTCTGCGCGTAGTCAGCGTCTGCGGGCGCTCGTCCCTCCCGGATTCCATGACGGGAAAGTCCCAGAAGTGGGCAGGGCGATAGAACGTCAGCGTCAACTGCTGGGGATCAGTGTACTACAGACGGATCGCATCCCCCGGCGCGCAGTCCTCCACAGCACGACGGGTGACCGCGGTGACACGCCGGCCCCTCCACAAGGGTGGCCGCGGCCGTTCCGAGAGACCGGCGAGCGGGCAGCATGGCGCCATGGATCAGCACCCCACTCGCCGCTCCGGCATCCCCTCAGCAGACCTCTCGAGCCGCCTGCCGGCCGGCACTGCGGAGGTCCGTGCGCCTCTCCCTCCCACCGGCGCCACAGTCTCCCGGAGCATGCCGAGCGGCCCGGCGGCCGCATGCCAACCGGTCGAACTCGTCTCGCCGCTGACCACGCCGCCGCGTGCGGGAGCCGTGCTGATCGTGGTGCTGCTGCTTCGCCTGATCGGCGCCGGCGGTCCGGCGCCCTCGGCCACAGCCGCCCCGACGGAGCCCGTCGCACCCGTGTCACGGATCTCGGAGGGCCCCGGTGGGGCGGGGCCGTCCACCCCAGGGGCCTGGCGCCCTCCCCTCAGCGGAGCCCTGGAGGTGATCCGTCCCTTCGCCGCGCCGCCCTCTCCCTGGGCGGCCGGACACCGAGGCGTGGACCTGGCGGCCGCATCAGGCGACGTCCGAGCCCCCGCCGACGGCGTGGTGAGATTCACCGGTGTGGTGGTCGACCGGGAGGTGCTGACCCTGGACCACGGCGGCGGTCTGGTGAGCTCCTTCGAGCCGGCCCCGTCGGAGCTCGCCGTGGGCGACACCGTGGCGGCCGGCGACGTCGTCGCGGAGCTGGGAACCTACGCCGACGGAGGCCACCACTGCGACCGTCGATGCCTGCACTGGGGCGTGCGGCTCCAGGGGGAGTACATCAACCCGCTGATGCTCCTGGGCGACCTGGAGCCTTCCGTGCTCCTGCCGCTGGAGGCGGGATGAGGGCCGCTCCGTCTCAGCGCCGTCTCCGCTCCGTCTCGGCACGGCGCCCGGCGGCTCAGTCCCAGGGATCGCTCCGTCGTCGCCACGCTGCGCGAGGCCGTCGGCCAGGCGCACCGAGCCGATCAGCCGAGTCCTCCCAGCTGAAGTCGAGGCTCCTGGCGCGGGCCGCCCGGGAAGCGGCGGCGAAGACCCCGGGCTCGTGCAGCCGGCGGACGGCGGCGGCGAAGGCCTCCGGGTGATCCGGGTCCACACACTGCGCCCCATGTCCTGCGCCCGCCTGCCCGACGATCTCCCGGAAGATCGGCAGATCCGAGACCACCGTGGGCGTCCCCTGAGCCATCGCCTCGATGACGGGCAGGCCGTAGCCCTCCGCGCGGGACAGCGTCACCAGGGCCGCGGACTCCCGGAGCAGCTGCCGGTACCCAGACTCGGAGATCCCGTCGTGGAAGATCAGCTGGTCCTCCCGCGGCGCGAGGTCCACCAGCTCCGCCCGGCGACGGTCGTCGATCGGGCTGCACAGGTGCAGGGTGTGGTCCGGCAGGCCACGCAGCCCGCGGATCACCCCCTCGACGTTCTTGTAGTCCATGAAGGATCCCATGTAGACCAGCTGCCGGACCGGTGCGACGTGCGGGTCGCGCGGCCGCTGGACCGGTTGCGGCGCGTTCGGAATGACCTCTATCGGCCGGCGAGTGAGCCGGTGGGCGCGCATGAGCCCGCGCGTCGTCTCGGAGACGGTGGCGACGGCGTCCGCTTGGTCCAGCACGAGCCGCTGCGGCCACGGACTGAGGTGGTACAGCCTCCAGCCCATGCGGATGGGAGCGGGCAGGTCCCGGGGAGGCGTGCGGTGCTCGTAGTAGATGAGGTCGTGCAGCGTGAGGATCAGCGGATAGCGCCGACCCCAGCCGCCCATGGTCTGCATCGGGGAGAAGACGACGTCGGGACGGTGCGGGTTGATCTGCCGGGCGACCCACGGCTCGGCCGCCGAGGTGGGGGCGCTGATCCGCAGCCAGGGCACCCCCGCGGGCAGCAGGCGCAGCTGCGCGGGATCGCTGATGAGCATGGTGACGTCCGCCCGGTCGGCGACCGCCTCGACCAGAGAGGCGGAGAAGCGGGAGATCCCGTCGTGGACCCGGGTGCGGGTGTATCGGGCGTCGAAGAAGAGTCGCAGCACAGGTGCCATTGTGCCAACCCGACGCGGTCCTCCCCTCCTGCACCGTCATTCCTCGGCGGGGCGTTCCAGTGTGCGGATGTCCACACCGAAGGAGAACGTCACCAGGGCCAGGCCCAACGCCACCGGAAGGGCCCGCAGCAGCAGCTCCAGCGGGAACTCCACCTCCCCCAGGTGCCACGGAGTCAGGTGCCACGGCGCCAGTGCGGCCAGCACCAGGATCCCCGGTGCCATGCCCAGCACCTTCCGTCGTCGGGAGTCCGGCAACGGGCGACGCCAGGCCGGTCGGATCCGAGCGCCCAGGGCGAAGCCGGGCCGCAGCAGACCCAGAAGTGCGGCCCACCATCCGACGGCGAGCGCGGCGGCCAGCGCGAGCACCATCAGCACCACAGCATCAGTGGTCTCGTCGTACCGGGCTCCGGCCGACGTTCCTCCCGCCCCGGCCCGGGCCACCGCGCCGTCGAGCCCGTCCATGAGGAGGATCACCCCGGCCAGCAGGATCAGCGGAAGCGGGAGACCGACGCCGGTGGGCACCGGGAGGTCACCGGACGCTGCGACCACCCCGGCGGCGAAGATGCCCAACAGCCCCGAACGCAGCAGGGTGACCGCATCGGCGGCACGGAATCCCCCGGCCCCACGGACCGCGTGCAGCTGGCACCCGGCGAAGGCCAGCAGCCCCGCCCCCACGGCGAGGCCGCCGAATCCCTCATGGGCCACGGGGCCGCCGTCGGGCCCGCGGGAGAATCCGGCCGTGAGAGCCGCCGCCAGGTGATCGCCGAGCCCCAGGAGGGCGAGCAGCAGCAGCGCCGCTGCCAGCAGGACGGCGAGGGTGCCGAGCACAGGCCGACGGCGATGATCCATGCCAGCGATCATAGGCCCGGCCGCCTCCGCACATCTCAGGGGCTCGCCCCGCGGCGGCCATGTCCTCCGCCCCCGCTGACGTGGCAGGATACGACCATGGAGGAACTGCACCAGAGCCCCGGCACCTCGCCGTCCGGCGCCCTGCGCAGCCGCCAGTACTGGACGACCGCCCCCGGGCGGGGTGAGGTCGTCAGCGCCCCCGTGCCCACACCGGGCCCCAGCGAGGTCCTGGTGGAGACTCTCCTGTCCGGGATCTCGCGCGGCACGGAGAGCCTGGTCCACCGGGGCATGGTCCCCGACGATGTGGCCGGGATCATGTGCGCTCCGCATCAGCTGGGCGAGCTGCCCCATCCGGTCAGCCACGGGTACCTGAACGTCGGCATCGTCCGTGACGGAGAAGGACCCGACGCTGCGGCTCTCCGCGGACGGACGGTGTTCACCCTGGCCGGCCACCGGGACCACGTGGTCGTCCCCGCCCAGGACTGCCACCCACTGCCGGACGGCTGCTCCGCGGAGCGGGCCCTGCTGGCCGGAGCCGCGGAGACCGCCCTGAACGCCCTCTGGGAGGCCGGCATCAGTCTGGGCGACCGGGTCACGGTGATCGGCGGCGGCATGATCGGCCTGAGCACCGCCCTGCTGGCGCACAGGATCCCCCTGGAACGGCTCGAGGTCGTCGTCGTCGACGAGGACCGGCGGCAGCTCATCGACGCCTGGGACTGCACGCCGTCGCTCCCGGGGCGGCCGCACCGACAGCGACGTCGTCCTGCACTCCTCCGCCACCGCCGCGGGCCTTGCCGAGGCGCTGCGTGTGGCCGGCGACGACGCGCTGATCATCGAGCAGTCCTGGTACGGCGACGAGCGTCCGCAGATTCCGCTGGGAGGCGACTTCCACGCCCGCCGGCTGCGGATCATCGCCTCCCAGGTGGGCGAGGTGGCTCAGCCGCGCCGGCTGCGTCGGGACCGCCGCGCACGCCTGCGCCTGGGGCTGTCCCTGCTTGACGATCGCTTCGACGCCTGATCACGGGACGCTCTCCCCTGGAGGACCTCCCACAGGTCATGGATGCCCTGGCCTACGGCGACCCAGCTGGGCAGGGACCATCTGCCACGTGGTGGACCACCGATGAGAGCCAGCGCCTCCCGCGCCCACCCGCCGCCAGACGCCGCCAGACGCCGACACGACAGGAGCACCCATGAGCACCACGAGCACGCCGTCGATGACCCGTTTCCGCCTCACCGTGGACGACCACCTGATGATCGCCCACAGCCTGGCGGACCCGTTCTTCGGGCCCGCCCAGAACCTGCACGGAGCGACCCTGCACATCCGGGCGACCTTCGAACGCCCCGGGCTGGATCCGCACGGGGTGGTCATGGACATCGGAGCCGCCGCCGAGCTGCTCTCCGGCGTCCTGGATCCCCTGCGGCACCAGAACCTGGACGAACACCCCGCCTTCGAGAACAAGCTCAGCACCACCGAGGTGATCATCGCCTACCTGGCCCAGCAGCTGGCCCAGGTGCTGCCGGCCGACCACGGGCTGACCGCCATCGAGGTCGAGGCCGAGGAGAACCCGCGGGCCAGCGCCTCCGTGCGGATCGAGCTGTGACTCCTCCGGACCGACTGATCTGGGTCGAGCCGGATCTGCCCGGCCCCAGCGGAGGCTCCCTGTACAACGCACGGGTCATCGCCGGCCTGGACCGCCTCGGCCTGCCCACCGAGGTTCTGCGCATCCCCGGCGCCTGGCCCTCCCCGGACGAGGACAGCCGCGCGGCACTGAGAACCACCCTCGCCGCCCGACGGACTCAGCACCCCGACGCGGCCGTGGTGGTGGACGGTCTCATCGGCTCCGCCGCACCGGAGCTGTTCAGCCCGGACCCGGACGGTCAGGCGCGCCCCGTCGCCGACATCCTGCTGATCCACCTGCCGCTGGAGGCCGAGCACGAACGCCCCGGAACGGAACCCGCCCAGGTCCCGGGGCCGGCGCCTTCCGATCAGTCGGCGGCCGAGCAGCGAGCGGTGACCTCCGCCGCCCGGGTGGTGACCACCAGTCAGTGGGCCGCCGAAGACCTGCACCGACGTCACGGACGGGACGACGTCGACGTCGTAGTCCCCGGGGCGGACCCTGCCGATGCGCCGCAGAGGCGCACCACCCGGGCTTTCGGGGACGACGGGCCGTGGCGGCTCACCGTGGCGGCCTCCCTGACGCCGCGGAAGAACCATCTCCTGCTCGCCGAGGCCCTCGGGAGCCTGCTCGACCAGCCCTGGGTCCTCCAGGTGGCGGGCCCCGGCGGCGAGACGGACCACGGCTCCCACGTGCTGACGGTGCTGCGACGCCGCCTGCCCGGCCGGGTGATCCACCACGGTGCCCTCACTCCAGGGCAGATGAAGGCCCTGTGGGAGGACACCGACCTGGTGCTGCTGCCCTCCTGGGCCGAGACCTACGGGATGGTGGTGGTCGAGGCCTGCGCCCACGGCGTGCCCGGGATCGTCTCCGCCGGTACCGGCGCAGTGGAGGCGCTCGGCGCCGCCGGCGATGTCGCGGACCCCGCCCGGCCCGAGCAGTGGGCCCTGCGTCTGCGCCGTTGGATGGAGGATCCCAGCCTGCGCGGCCGGTGGGCCGAGGCTGCCCGCACCCGAGCCGATAGTCTGCCCACATGGGAGAAGACCGCGAACCACTGGCATCGGCTGATCGGATCTCTGCCGAATGGCTGAGCCTCCGCGAAGCCGCCGACGCCGCCGCCCGGGAGCCCACACGCCCAGAGGTGGCCGCCCTGCTGGCCGAGCTGCGTCCCACCACGGTGGTCGACGTCGGCTGCGGCACAGGGGCCGGCGGCCGGTGGCTGCTGCCCCTGCTGTCCGGCGATCCGGGCTGGCTCCTGCTGGACCATGACCCCGACCTGCTCGCCGACACCGCCGAACGTCTTGCTGCGCGGGGTGCGACGGGTCCGGTGGAGACGCGTGAAGCCGACGTCGCCGACCTCGACGCCGCGCTGGACGGCGCCGCCGGGCACACCCTGACGATCGCCTCCGCACTGCTGGACCTGCTCACCCCCTCCCAGGTCCAGGAGCTGGTGCACACCTGCATCCGGCGCGGCGCTCCCCTGCTCGTCGCCCTCACCGTGACCGGCCGGATGACGGCGGACCCCGGGCACCCCGAGGACGGACTGGTCACCGAAGCCTTCAACTGCCACCAACGACGCGGCGGCCGCTGCGGGCCCGACGCCGTCGCCGTCCTGACGGAGGCCGCCCGCGGCCAGGGGACTCCGGTGCGCACCTGGGAGACCCCCTGGCGGCTCGGCCC
>NZ_MDSS02000021.1 GCF_001758425.2 Nesterenkonia sp. PF2B19
CACGACGACGCCCGGCACCGGACCGTGTCACGGTCCGGTGCCGGGCGTCGTCGTGTGCGGCTCCGCGAGGCGTCAGGCGCCCACGCGGTCGCGCAGCTGCTGCAGCTCCGCCTGGATGGACTCCGGCAGAGACTCTCCGAAGCGGTCGAACCACTGCTCGATGTCAGCCAGCTCGGCGGTCCATTCCTGCTGGTCCACCGTCAGCGCGTCGTGGAGGTCCTCGGCGCTGATGTCCAGGCCGGTGGTGTCCAGCGCCTCGGGGGTCGGGGTGAGGCCGATCGGGGTCTCCACCGCCTCGCCGCGGCCCTCGATGCGCTCCACCACCCACTTCAGCACCCGGGAGTTCTCCGCGAACCCGGGCCAGGCGAAGCCGCCGTCGCGGTTCCGGCGGAACCAGTTGACCAGGAAGATCTTGGGCAGCTTCTCCGGGTCGGCCTTGCCGGAGACGCGCACCCAGTGGTTGAGGTAGTCGCCGGCGTCGTAGCCGATGAACGGCAGCATCGCCATCGGGTCCCGACGCACCTGGCCGACCGCACCCTCGGCGGCGGCGGTGGTCTCCGAGGACAGCGTCGCGCCGAAGAAGATCCCGTGGTTCCAGTCCCGGGACTCGGTGACCAGCGGGACGGTGGTCTTGCGGCGGCCGCCGAAGAGGATGGCGTCCAGCTTCACCCCGTCCGGGGAGTAGTACTCCTCAGCCAGCATGTCGGTCTGATCGATCGGCGTGCAGAACCGGGCGTTGGGGTGGGCCGCCGGCCTGTCGGCGTCGGGAGTCCACTCGTTGCCCTGCCAGTCGATCAGGTGCGACGGCGGCTCCTCCGTCATGCCCTCCCACCAGACCCCACCGTCATCGGTGAGGGCGCAGTTGGTGAAGATGGAGTTGCCCTTGGCGATGGCGCGCATCGCGTTGGCGTTGGTGTGCCACCCGGTGCCGGGAGCCACGCCGAAGTAGCCGGCCTCCGGGTTGACCACCCGGAACTCGCCGTCCTTGCCGGGACGGATCCAGGTGATGTCGTCCCCGAGGGTCTCGGCGGTCCAGCCCTCCAGCGTGGGGTCGATCAGCGCCAGGTTGGTCTTGCCGCAGGCCGAGGGGAAGGCCCCGGAGATGAAGTAGCTGCGGCCCTCAGGGCTGGTGAGCTTGAGGATGAGCATGTGCTCGGCCAGCCACCCTTCGTCCCGGGCCATGGCCGAGGCGATGCGCAGCGCGTAGCACTTCTTGCCCAGCAGGGCGTTGCCGCCGTAGCCGGAGCCGTAGGACCAGATCTCCCGGGTCTCCGGGAAGTGGACGATGTACTTCTCCTCGTTGCAGGGCCACGGGACATCCTCCTGGCCCGGCGCCAGCGGAGCACCCACCGAGTGCACGGCGGGCACGAAGAACGCGTCGAGCTCCTCCATGCGGCGCAGCACGTCGGTGCCGATCCGGGCCATGATCCGCATCGAGGCGACCACGTAGGCGGAGTCCGTGACCTCCACACCGAACTTGGGATCCTCGGCGTCGAGCGGGCCCATCACGAAGGGGATCACGTACATGGTCCGGCCGCGCATGGCGCCGTCGAACACTCCGGCCAGCGTGGAGCGCATCTCGGTGGGGTCCACCCAGTTGTTGGTGAAGCCGGCGTCGCGCTCGTTCTCCGAGCAGATGAAGGTGCGGGACTCCACCCGCGCAACGTCGGCGGGGTCGGAGAAGGCGGCGAAGGAGTTCGGGAAGTCGGGGCTGGTGAGCCGGGTCAGCGTGCCCGCCTCGACGAGCTCATCGGTCAGCTGGCCATATTCCGCATCGCTGCCGTCCACCCAGTGGATCCGATCCGGTGTGGTCAGTTCTGCGATGTCGCTGACGAACTGGATCAGCTTCTCGTGCGTCGTGGGGGCATCCACCTGGATGTCCTCCGCACCGGGCGCCTTTGCAACGGTGTCGACCATCGTGTCCCTCCATTGGGTTCTTCAGTGCACGTGGGTTCTTCAGTGCACGGCCCGCTCAATCGCACTCCTGTGTGCGGCGACGACGGCGGACATCGTGCGTCGACGGTGACGCGCGCCGGCCGGTGTTCACCTCATCGTGAACACCGAGCCCGTCGAGGCCTTGAGGGACCGGATACCTTCCACTGTACTGGTCCGCGAACCCCGCGACGCACCGAAAGTCCACATAGTGGTCACGGGATGCAGAGTGAACCGATTTTCGTGAGGATCACCACGTTCGGGTCGACGATTTTGCCCTCCCTCCGGAGCCCGTGTATAGTCTTTCTGGTCGAGATCGCGACAGCGGGATCGGCCGACAACAGAACATGCGCCTATAGCTCAGCTGGATAGAGCGTCGGTCTACGGAACCGAAGGTCTGGGGTTCGAATCCCTATGGGCGCACCGATTGGGGCCCGGAATCCCGCCGATGTGGCGGGGTCCGGGCCTCACCTGTCCCCAAGATCCCCAAATCTGTCCCCACGACGGGGATACGCTGGTCCCATGGCAAGCATCGAGACGCGCACAGGCAAACGCGGCACCTCTTATCGGGTCGTCTGGTGGACAGGTCAGAAGCCGAACCGCTACAAGAAGTCAGCGAACTTCCCGACCCGCAAGGCTGCCGAGGACTACGCGAAACTGATCGAGCACGCCGGCGGCGACCAGGCCGCAGCAGATCAGGCGGTACTCAGCCAGTCATCAGCCGCCCCGCACCTCTCGGAGGTCGCCGAAGCGCATATCTCCCGGCTGATCGACGTCAGCGACTTCACCATCGGCCAGTACCGCAGATCCGCACGCCTCCACCTGAGCCGACTCGACATGCCAGTCGACCAGATCACCGACGACGACATCGCCCGCTGGGTCTCGTGGATGAGCAAAGAGGCACGCGACGGCAAGGGCTACAGCCCGAAGACGATCAAGAACGCGCACGGACTGCTGCACTCGGTGCTCGCGTTCGCCGTCAAGAGAGGCCACCGCTCAGACAATCCCGCTGCCGAGACGCGCCTGCCCTCTGCTGATCAGCACGACGAGCGCGACAAGTTCCTGACCCGAGAGGAGTTCGCGGCCCTGCTCCCCCACGTCTCCGAGCGATACCGGCCTCACGCGGTCTTCCTATGGGGCACCGGCGCCCGGGCATCCGAGCTGTTGGCGCTCACACCGGAGGACTTCACAGTCGTGGACGGGGTGACCTTCGTGTCCATCACGAAGTCGGTGAAGATGAACGAGTCAGGCACCGGCACGACGATCGGGCCACCCAAGACTCGACGCTCCCGACGGCGGATCGACGTCGACGACGACACCATGACGTGGGTATGGCCGCTGGTGCGAGCAGCTGGCCACGGCCAGCCGGTCTTCCCGCTCATGCAACCGCGCACGTCCTCGACGCTCTGGAAAGCGATGTGGAAGCCTGCGATGGACCGCGCCCGGGCGGCGGGCTTCACGAAGCGACCGAAGGTCCACAGCCTGCGGCACTCGCACGCCTCGCACCTCCTGGCCGCCGGGATGCCCATGCATGAGGTCTCACGCAGACTCGGCCACGCGTCCCTGTCGATCACCGACGACGTCTACGCACACATCGTGCCGTCGCGCCAGGCGTCAGCCTCCCTCGCGATGGCCGGAGCCGTGCCCGCACTCGCCTCGTCCACCGCAGAGATCGCGTGATCCTGACCGACGAGTTCTGTACGAGTCAGGCCCTCCGGGCTGGGGCATCCCCGGCCTTCTAATCTCGCGTAGAGTCACTCTCAGGTGACGCCCCAGGAAATGCAGGAGCTCGCGACTAATGACTCGCATTCGACTTTGGTCCATGCTGGCTGGCTTGGTCAGGAAAAGGCCTGCCGTTCACGACCGACTCCTCAGTTATGGTCTCGCAGTCAAGACGAACCCCCGCAGGAAGGCGTCAGAGGCGCTTTGGTCCATCATCTTGACGCTGGCGTTCTCTATCCTCGCGGTCGGCTCTCGCCCCTTTTGGTCCGGGTGGTGGTTGTTCCTCATCGGCGTTGCGCTGGCCCAGGCGTGGAGCGCTCTGCGGGAAACTGCCGAGACCCTCTATGATGCCGCCGATCGTGAGGATTCCGAGACTGTAGAGGTCACCACGCACGCACTTTCTGACGGCCTGCGTCACATACAGGACAAGGTGACTGACGTTGTCCTGGAGTCACCCTCGAAGCGGTCCGCCGCGAGCAAAGAACTTGCCCGCCTCGCAGTCTCGACTCTCCTGCAGACCTATCACGGTTCGGTCCGTGGCGCCCGGGTCACTGTGTTCATCCTCAATTCCGACTGGAGTCGCGCCGACCCAGTGGAGTCACGGGGACGCCATGACGTACCGCGCCCTTTCCTCAGCAACGGAGAGCATCGTGACACGCTGTTCTTCGAGTGGCTGGCGAGCAACGACAAGCAGCCTCGGTTCCAAGCTGATACTCACGTCAGGACTGACGGCGATCGACGTGAGCCCAGCGTGCACTACCGGACGTATATAAGCGCGTTGATCTACAACTCCAGGGGTACTTATGGCATGCTGACCGTAGACGCGAAGGAACCCGCGTCACTCGACGAGAGAGACAAGCACCTTATACAGGCGTTCGCATGTGAGCTCGCAACAGCGTTCGCTGTAGCATTGCCCCCCGTCGAACCAGACGGCACAGACCGCCGAGCCATATCTAAGAAGCCGAAGTAGGTGATCTGCATGGCATCCCCCAAGACTCTCACCCTCAATGAGCAAAAGAGGGCGAACGAGATGCAGAAGCGAATCCGCAAGCAGGTCCGCGCCGAACGACAGCGCCGCGAAGCGGTTCGACTGCAACGCCTGAGCCTGCGCCGAGCTTCCGCCCCGCGCAAGGCGACCGCCTAACTCAACCTCCGGAGCGCCTCCAGCCCCTTGGGGCTGGAGGCGCTTTGCTGTATAGGCCTGGCCGTGCCGAACGGCCGACCCGCCCGCGTGACTGTCCGCCGATGGAACGCCTCGCTGAGAGGCCAGCCCCAAGGGTGCTTCTAACCTCCACCACCTTGCGCACTGTCGCCCCGTAGGCTACAATAGAAGTGTGCTCAAGGGGAGCCCTGAAAACAGAAGAAAGGAGGTGAGGCGGATCGAGACAATCGGACTCATCATCGGGGCCGCAGGGATCGCAGTCAGCATCCTGGCCTGGCGATTCCCCCGATCCACCCGATGCCCCCACTGCGGGAAATGAGGAGGGGGCCTGGATATCCCAACTATCCAGCCCCCGGCCTCGGGTCCATTCTACGATCCGCTCCACACCATGAACACCATCATCCGCACACCCTGGCCCTGGGCGGCCCTCGCCATCGTCGCCGGAGCCCTGGTCGCCGCAGGGCAGTGGCCACACCTGGCCGTGATCATCGCCGCCGCCGGGTGCTTCATCTCTGGCATGGGCATCCAGCGGCACCGTTCCGAGACGGAGCCGCGACGATGAGCAGCCAGGAGGAACTGATCTCCCAGGCGCAGCAGACCTACGAGCGGGTGCGCAGCGAGCAGGAGCAGCTGCGCGCCCGTGAGCGGGAGCTGAAGGCCGAACGCGCCGCATCACTCCAGGAGGCCCTGGACGGCGGCGTGACGGCCACACGCCTGGCCGAGGAGATCGGCATCAACCGGGTCACCCTCTACAAGCTCCTGAAGGAACACAGGCCCCGCTGAGATCTACCGAATCGTGACCCGCCTGTCATCGACCCATGTCACACCCGGTGCGTAGACTCACCCGCAGATCAACACGCTATAGGGGTCGCACCAGAGAGGCCACCATGCACACTCGCACCATTCACCGCGCCGCGGTCGCCGTCGGCGCCGCTACCCTGCTGGCCATCACTGGCTGCAATGAGACCGGAGAGCCTGAGCCCGAGAGCGCGGATGCCCTCAACGCCGAGCAGGCCATCTACCCAGAGCCCGGAGGAGAGTCCAGCGACGCGGACGACGCGCCCCGCCCGGTCATCAATGCGCCAGAAGTTGAGCCCTGCCCATACCAGGACGAGCTCGCCGCCCAGGCGCCCGACGACCCGGACGAATTCCTTGATGAGATGGACTCGCTGATCTCCGAAGCGATCGAGCTCGGATGCGAACCCGACATTCACGGCTCGATCACCTTCGAGGAGCCGGTCTACGTATACGACGACGGATCTACCCTCGACGAGCTCATCAGCGTCCGCCACGCCATGTCCGTCGACGACATGTGCGATGAGGGCTACATCTCCGAGGAGGACTGCGAGAACGAGCTCCCCTGACTCCAGGGCTTCCTCTACACGCACGAATGGGCCGCGCCCAGCACCTGACTCGGTGCTGGGCGCGGCCCTACGTGTACGTTCTTACCAGCCCACTCCGATCTGCGCTCGATAGGCTGCAACCTCGACGCTCCAGGCTGCCCAGGATGTGGTCGAGGACCCCGTCTCCAGGCGCCACTTCGACCACTGCCGAGAGTTGTGGCCAGCGCCGGCGTACTCCCAGTAGGCGCGGCCCCCTCGTCCACCTCCCGCGTTGCCCCAGCGGATGCCGTGGCGACGGATGGTGCGCGTGCGGTAGTAGGTGTCCGTGTAGGCCACCTGCCAGGCGCCCTGCTCAAAGTCAGACCCGGAGGTGCTCCGCGTCCACCCGTAGATAGCGCTGGTGCTTGATGTCGACGCAAGGGACGTCTGACTCAGGTTCGCATCACTTTCCGTGGTGGCACCCGGCGTCGGCTCGCCGGAGATCCGCTTCCCGAGCTCGTAGGTGGCCAGATCGATGTGCCCCAGGGCGAGCGCATCGTCCTCGTTGAGGGCTTCCTCCACATCGATGATGCTGTGAATCGGCGATCCGCCGACCAGCACTCCCGTGTTGAAGTCCACCGAGCCATCCCAGTCGGGCCGGTATCCGAGCTCGTAGGCGCGGTCCAGCAGTGGCCGCCAGTCCTCCTGAGGATCGAGCTTCTCGGCCACCTCCGACAGTGCTCGGAGGACCTTTTCGCGGGCACTGGACTCGATGATGGCCCGGTTGTGTTGCTCAATGCTCATTGACTACTCCAGTTCTCTCGGTTTCCCCGGCCTCACTGGCCAGGCTGGTCTCCCCCGCTGCGCTCGCGGGGGACGTTGAGTGAGCCGATGCCCGCGTTGCCGTCAGAGGCTCCTGCGCCGATCGCTTTGAGCACGGACAGCAGCCCGGCGATCAGCCCGGTGATGCCGATCCCCGCCCAGTCGATGGAGGCGTGGTCGATCACGCCGGTGATCTCGCCGCCGACGGCTACGACGATCAGCGCTGCCCAGGTCTGGGCGATGGTGGCGACGGCGCGCTCGGCGGCGTCCTTCCAGAACGTGGTGCTGTACATGAGCGGTCCTCCTGTGTTCATCGGTTGAGGATGATCTCGGCTTGGCGGTTGAGGTATTCGACCTCAGCCGTGATGGTCATGGGTCCGCGGTCTCCGTCGATGAGCCCGCCGTAGTGGCCGCGTTCACGCAGGCACTCCTGCAGGGCACGGGTGGTGCGCTCGCCGAACCACCCGTCGGAGGGGCCGGCGTCGTATCCGAGGCCACGCAGCCAGGTCTGGATGCTGGCGGTGAGCTCGTCACCGTCGAGCCCGATCCGGTCCATCAGGTCTCGCCAGGCCCGGTCGGTCCATTCGTTGTGCTCGTCGACGACGGTCAGGTACGCCTCAGGCCACCGGCCCTGATCGGGCGCAACGGGCGTGCGCTCCCCTGCCTCCGAGTCCGATTCCGGCTCCGGCTCCGGCTCCGGCTCCGAGTCAGGTTCAGGTGCTCCGGCGGCCGCGTCGGTGGCCCAGTGGCCGCGGTCGATGGCTGCGCGTAGCTTCTCCCAGTCGACGCCGGTGGGGTCGGTGCGGCGGTCGGGTGCCCATTCGCCGTGCATGACGTGGCGGATCTCGCCGCGCCACTCCTCGTTGAAGGCGGCGCCGATGCGTGCGCCGGTCTCCAGCTGCGCATCGGTCACCGGGTGGCCCGCCCCGTTCGCGTCGAACGAGACTCCCACCGCGTGGCGGTTGGCATCGTCGCGGGGCATCCCGAACCCGGAGCCGCGGCCCGCGTGCCCGGCAGTGCCAGCAGCGACCAGGTGCGCGGTCCCGTCCCTGCCGATCAGGATGTTGTAGAGCGGGTAGCCGGCGCCGCGGGTGACGTAGGCCAGCGTCGGGGCGTCGGAGGACGAGGCACGGAACGTCTTGTCGCCGGTCTCGGTGGTGTGCCACATGACGGCACACACCTCGGTGAGGCCGCCATCGTGGGCGGTGCGGGTCTGCCAGCCGCCCTGCGTGGTGAAGGGGACATCGGCGTCGCGGAGCAGCCGGTCCAGGCCAGTGAGGAACATCGTGTTCTCCTGTTCATCGGGCATAGGAAGACCCCCGCCGGATGACGGGGGTCGAGGGTGATCAGAGCCCTTCAGGGCGGGGCGGCGGCGGAGGCTCGCGCCGGTCACGGATGTGATCTTCCAGGGTGTCGATGTGGTCGCCGAGGAGCCGGATCACCACCGCATCCTCTCGCCGCTTGTCCCACAGCTCACCGATGCGGCGGTCCTGCTCCAGCGAGTGCGCTCGCACCTGCTCGGCCTTATCCTCGGCCTGCTTCAGTCGGGACCAGAGGTGCCCCTGGGTCGCGGCCATCACGGTCAGGATGACCCCCGTGAGGCTGATGATCGCGGTCATGGCGGCTGTGCTCATTCGACGCCTTTCATGCGTTGAGTCGTTTCGTCTCGGCTGGGAGCCCCCCGCCCTCGAGCTGTTCCCACAGGCGGACGTCCTCTTGGCCGATCGTCCAGAGGGCGATGCCGGCGAGGCCCCAGTCGTGGTCTGCCCGGCCGCGCCATCGGACGATGGTCTGCGCGTCGGAGAAGTAGACGAGGCTGGCCCCGTCGCGGTCGATGACCATGAGCCGACCGATCCACACGTCGTGGTCGGTAGGCCGGACGACCACCTCGGTGTCCTCACCGGTGGCGATCGGGAAGCCCTGCCAGTGCTCATAGACCCAGTCCTGGGAGATGCTGGCCTCCTGCCCGGCCCTGGTCTCGGGCTCGTCGACGTCCTCGAGGGGTCGGAACCGGTTGCGGTCGTCCCACTCGACGCCCTCACGGGGCAGGCGGCCGAACAGCTCCGTGCTGCCGTTGACCTCGACCTCGAATGCCTCGCGGGGCTGGTACCACCACCCGTCGCCCAGGTAGCTGTGATCCAGCCACACCTGCCCGGTGGTGTCGTACTCTGCGACGCCGTCCATGGCTGGGGTGACGTCCTCCTCGAGGGCGAGGGGGACGCTGGTCTCGCTGATGCTGTAGTAGACCCGGGCGGTGCCCTCGCGGACGCGGAGGGCGAGGACCGCCCGGCCGCTGCCGGGGTCGGCGCGACCGGCCGGGACGCGGAGGTCATGCTGGCGAGCTCCGTACCGTCGGTGTCGAGGAGCCGGACCTGCCCGGTGTTGTCGGCCTCCGCGGTGATGCCCTGCAGGGTGATGCGGAAGGCGCCGGCGTCGACGTACTGGTAGCGGGCGAGCGCGTAGAGCGCTTGGCTGCCGAAGTCATTGGCGAACCGCAGCCGGCCGGACCCGCGGAACTGTGAGTAGCTGCTCTGGTCCTGCTGCCACCAGAACCAGGTCTCCCCGTCCGGCTGGGTGTAGAGGTTGTCGAGCTCGGAGGCTCCGGCGTAGTCGTCGATGATCGTGGCCGCGACCGGGTCACGCTTGATGACCTCCGCGGTCAGCGTGTACCCGGTGCGCGGTGACACCGGTCGGCCGGTGTTGTCGATGACCTCGGCGGCGTGGAACTGGTAGGTCAGGTGGGCGTCGCCGACGCTGTTGTCCGTCACGCTCCACAGCGGCACCGCCGAGGGGAGCCCGTATCGGACGGCGTAGTCGCGCTGTTGGAACTGATCGAACAGGACGCCGCGGCTGGTCTCGGTCTGCTGGGGGAACCGCCAGTCGTAGCAGTCGCTGATCCCCCAGAGGGATTGGGAGGACTGGTCCCGGTAGCAGATCCACCCGGTGTGGTGGTGCCGGCTGGACCACGGGGTGACGCCGGTGAACATCTGCCAGGCGGCGTAGTAGCTGCCCGGGAGGCCGCGGTACTCCGTGGGGTCCGGCTTGCGGTGGATGCGCCAGAACTGGCCGTAGAGCGGCAGGCCCATGTGTACCTTGGCCGGGTCGATCTGGGAGGCGGCCCAGTCGTAGACCTCCTCGAGCCAGAAGCCGGGGCTGATCGGCCCCGGCGCAGACCCAGACCAGGCGAAGTCGTAGCTCATGATCTCGACACGGTCGAGGATGCTGCCGAGCTGCGCGTAGCGGACCCAGTTCTCCCCGCCGATGCTGCCGGTGCTGGTCAACGGCGGAAGGGCTGCGGAGCACTCGCGGCCGAGCCCGTGGGCGCGGTTGGCGACGGCTTGGAAGATCGCTTCCGACTCCTCGGAGCGGGTGTCGCCGCCATACTCCATGTCGATGTCCACGCCATAGAGCCACGGGTAGGCCTCGAACATCTGCGACTGGACCTGGTCGGCGAGGTGCCCGCGTGCTGCCGCCGAGTCCCGGAGGCGTCGAAGATCGCCCGCGGCCCGTCGTCGGGGTCGTCCATGTTGCGGAAGCATCCCCAGAACCGGATGTGCGGCCACCGCTGCCGGTAGTCATCGAGCAGGGCCGGGTTGAAGGTCTCGGTGAGTCCTCCGTGCCGGTCCACGGACCAGGCGAAGATCGCCACGTCGGTGATCCGGTCGCCGTAGTGCTCGAGGGCGAACTGGACCCGCTCGTTCCAGAGCAGCCCGACCCATACCCACACCGCCGACGCGTTGGTCATTCTGGCTCCCTGTCCTCCCATGCCAGGCGCAGATGCGCCCGGTCGTCTGTCTCGGTCCTGACCCACAGGTCGGAGCGGCGGGTGATGATGGGAGGCCTGCCCCAGCCCTGAGAGGCCTTGTGCCGGCGGCCGTCGACCTCCGCGGTCCCGTCGACCTGCCCGAACCGGTAGGAGCCGACACGGACGTCGCCGGGGCTGGTGGTGGCGACCCCGACCTGCACGGGGGTCGCGGCGTCCAGGTTCGCCAGGGCGACCACCTCGAGCCCGTCCTGGATGACTCCGTTCCGGTACTGGCGGCCGCCCGGCCGGGTGCCGACCTCGCGTGGGCTGACGGTGACGCCGGTGGCCGGCTTGCCCGGCTGCAGCTGCACGTCGGTGATGTCGATGCGGGCCGTGGCCGGGAGGTCGCGGGCGCGGATGCGCAGCGTGATGCGCTGGACACCTCCGGGGGTGTGGAGGGGTCGCTGCAGCCTCACGCCGGATCACCTGGCAGCGTGTCGGGCCAGTCGTCCTCGGTGACCCATAGCGCGGAGAGACGGAACTGCCCGTCCGGTCCGGTGACCCGGAATCGGCCGTGAAGCCACACGGTCAGCAGGCCGAGCTCCGGGCTGCCGATGCCCTCGGCGACGGTGGCGTAGTAGGTCTGCGAGGGCCGGAACCCCTCGGGGTAGACGTCGACCTCGTCATAGGTGCCCTCGCCGAAGTCCACCGCCACCACGTACAGGGCGACGAATGGGCCGCGCCGCTCCGTGTAGATCCCGAAGTTGGTGGAGATGTTCGGGAACAGGTCGGTGATGTCCCGGAGTCCGGTGCCCTCCTCGGCGCGGTCGGCGAACTCCTCGACGGCCTCGAGGCGGGACTGCATCGCGGTGAGCTCGTCCTGCACCGTGGCGAGCTGGTCCTGCACCGCGGAGACGTCGTCCTGCAGGTCGCTGACGTCCGAGCTGAGTCCGTCGACCTCGCCTTGGACCTGGTCGGCGGTGCTCTGTGCCTCCTGCGCCCAGGATCGGGCGGTGCTGTCCTCGGTGCCGTCCTCCTCGATGGTGCGGACTCTCTCGTCGAGCTCCACCAGGTTCGCCGATGGGTACATGCCGGCCTCCTCGCTGACTCCTGCTGACCATGGCAGCTCGGTGGTGTGCGGCATCCACCCGGTGACGGTGCCGCCGGGCTGCAGCATCAGGTCGGTGACGGTGACTTCCGCCTCGGACGGCAGGGACCGGACCCCGACGCGGAGGGTGATCTTCGCGGGTCGGTCCTGGCCGACATTCAGCACGCCGTGCATGCCAGCGCCTCCCCTCGGTCAGCTCAGCTCGAGCTCGATGGTGTCGGTGCTGCCGTCCTCGTACTCGACGACCGCCTCGACGGTGAGGTCCGGCGTCCAGCCGGAGGGCCCGTCAGTGTCGATGTCGAAGCTGAACGCGTAGTCCTCCCGGTTGTCCGGGGCGATGGTCTGCTCGATCCACCGCTCCCCCGACCCGGCGAACCGGACCGCGTAGTCCCCGGTACCCTGCCCGGTCTCGACGATCTCCGCACCGCTGGATGCCCAATGCGCCAGGCCCTGGTCGAACCGGCTGTTCAACAGCAGGTTGAACGGCACCAGGTCGAAGGTCGACACGTCGCTGCCGGTGGTCATCGACGACGCGTTCCCCGCGTCCTCGGAGCCGAGCTCCCGCAGCTTGGCTGACAGAGTGACCTCCGAGCGCCACGGCTCGATGACGTTGTACTCCATGGCCACGATCCGCTGCTTGTCGTCGACCCCCAGCTCCGGGTCGATGACGGTGACCAGGTCTCCCACGTCGAACCGGTCGATGTCCCGATCAGTCACCGCCGACATGTCGCTGACGGTCAGCTCATAGGAGACATCCGGCCGGGACCGGCGGGCCACCGCATCCAGTGCCCGGTCGAGCATCGCGTGCGGAGAGGTGCCGGAGTCAAAGGTCAGCGTCGCCTCGCGGACGTCGTCGGTATAGCTGAAGTCCTCCACGTAGGGCACCCCGTCGTTGACTTCAGCGATGGTGGTGCCATCCTCGTTTCTGGCGTAGATCCGAGTCACCAGGCTGGTGGTGTCCTCCACCCGGCGGACGTCGCTGAGGCCACGCTGGGCGAAGAACGAGACGCCACGGTCCCGGCCCTCCCGGTCGACCAGGGACACCTCCCGCTCCGCGTTGTTGAACACAAGATCCCCGCCGTGCTGCTCCTGGATGGTGCGCAGCGCCTCCAACGGGTTGGTGTCATCGAGCTCGTAGCTGCGCCGGGTGGTCACATTCGCCACGCCCACACTCCACCCGGTGCCCTCGAGGACGTCCTCCATGGCCTGGCCCGCGGAGGTCTGGGTGTAGTCCTGCCCGGTCACCTCGCCGGCGGTGGCCAGCTCATAGAAGCGAGCCTCCGCGTAGATCTCCAGGACTGGCTGGCGGCCTGTCCTCGCGGTGCTGATGCGGCGGGTCCAGTAGCGCTCGCCAGCGACCTCGACGATCCGCTCGGCGCGGATCAGGTGCGCATGCCGGTGGGAGGCCGGGATGCTGAGCTCGAAGGTGTGCTCCCCGTTGACCTCCGTGGTGACTACGGCCTCGGTCGGGTCGATCACTACGGCGGCGGGCTGGTCGTCGTCCCAGAGGATGACAGGCGCGTAGGGGTAGACAGGCGGGTCGCCCTCCTCCCACTCGCGTGCCTCCACAGTGACCTCGAAACTGCGGGAGTTCTCCCGGCCGAGCTCGTCGGCAAGGATGACCGTCACTTCCCCGGTGTCGATGTCGAAGCCGGCCGCGACCGTGAGGGTGCCACCGTCTGTCACGTTGACATCGACTAGCCGGTCTGCGGTCACGGACCAGTCGGGGTCGCCCGAGACCTCGAACTCCAGCTGCTCGGTGTGCAGCTCTCCCTGCCACAGAATGATGTCGCCGATCGGCTCGAGCTCAGGCGGCGGATCCTCCGGGATGGTCAGCGTGATGCCGGTGAACTCGTCCCCCGAGTCGAGCAGGATCTCCCAGCGCATGAGCCCGTCGAAGGTCTCCGGCAGCTCAGCCGGGTCGGCTTCGTCCCAGGTCTCGCCGTCGTCCTCCGACAGGTAGGGGGTCGCCCCGTCCGGGGCTCCCTCGACGACCGGCTGCTTCTCCCAGGAGACGTGCTCCGCGCCGGTGTGCAGGGTGCCCGCTGCGGTGGCGGTGACCCCCTCCTCGGTGACCTCGAAGGTGTCGACGTGGTCCTGGTCCTGCCCGTTGGCCCACTGGCCGTACGCCATGGCCTCGGCGAACTCGTCCAGGTCGAAGCCGGGGCCGGGGTGCGCCACGAGTGCCTCGTCGAAGGCGCCGCCGGTCCAGTAGTTCGCGGTGCGCAGGTCGAAGATGTCGAGGTTCGCGCTGCTGTTGGTCGCCGGTGCCCCGGAGAGGTCACGGACCGGGCCGGTCCAGGAGCGGCGGCCGGAACGCTCGACGCTGAACATCTGCGAGGTCTGGGCGTCGTAGTCGACCAGCATGCCGACGAACTGGTAGCTGGTGGTCTGAACCCACGGGTGGTCTTCGTACTGGTCCAGCACCAGGTCGCCGGCATCGTCGTAGATCTGGTGCCGGATACGTCCCGAGGATCCCGAGGTCGACAGGTACACGACCGGGTCGTCCCCGGCGCGGGTAGACATCAGCGGGTTGAAGCTCATGGTGTACTGCTGCCGCACCCACATCCCGATCAGCAGCCGGCCCTCATTCGGCCAGAGCCCGTCGAAGTGGGCCAGCTCGAAGCGGCCCTGGTCCTCGGCCGGATCGACGGTGTTGACCCCCATGTGGAGGCCCCAGTAGCCGTCGGTGTACCCGTCGTTGGCGCCGCCGGGGATCCGCTCCCAGGTGCGGGTGTCGTCGACGGCGTCGTAGTACAGGCTGCCGCCGGCCGGGTCGATGCGCTGCAGCGCGACCGGGTTGAGGTCCGGCCAGGACAGGGGCACCTCGCCCGAGTAGGCGAACCGGTCGGACCACTGCGGCATCAGATCCTCCTCGCGTTGGGCCGGAACGTGATCGCCCGCGCCGGGGACACCTCCACCTGGTAGGTCTGTCCCTGCTCGAGCCTCGGCCGGTCATAGTTGCTCATCCGGTGCACCGCCGAGGACACTGCCTCATCCCGGTCGGTGTTCCACAGGTAGAACTCCATCCGGTGGTAGTCCAGGACCAACTCGTGGGTGGTGCCCCACGAGAAGAACCGGGTGAGGCTGACCTCGTGATCACCGATGGTGATCGTGTACTCCTCATCGTTGCCATTGGTCGAGACGACGATGGTAGGGAATGCACGGGTGTTGCCGATGTCGTGGGTGTAGGTCAGTGACCCGGTTCCGGTGAGCTCGGTCGGGTCCGCCTCGAGGGCGGCCGGCTCGGGTCCGACCGTCTCGAAGACGACATCTCCCCGCAGGCTCAGAGGCGATCCGCCACGCCAGATGACCCGCTCCCAGTCGATGGACTCGGCGACGACCACTTCAGGGATCGCCCAGTCCTCGTCTCCCTCGATCACCAAGTCACGAGGCCCACGTACGGGATCGAGCATTGCCATCAGCTCGTCCCGGCGCCGGTAGGTCTGTTCCGCAGACGAGCCCATGACGCGGATCTCGAAGACGATCTGCTGGGCTTCCCGGGACGCGCCGCCGAAGAATCGACCATTGCGTCCCGGGACATCGACGGTGTGAAGCTCCAGCCCACCGAGTGAAGGCCACTCGGTGAGCCGGGCCTCGACACCATCGAGATCGTCAGCCAGTACTCCGCCGTAGGTGAAGCTGGTCATCGCGTTGCTCCCTCCAGGCTCACGCGGCCCCGTGACCGGTCTGCCCGCTGGATGCGGGTGTTGAGATCCTGCGAGAGCTGCTTGACCCGGTCGTCCGAGTCCAGCCGTGCTCCGCGCATGTCCACGTTCAGCGTGAGACCACCGCCGGATCCCTGACCGCCGGGGCCACTGTCGGCGGGGTCCACACGGGCCGCGCTGGGCACTCGTGGACCTTCCACGTCGGGGGCTTGGATGGCGGCCGCCGCGGCGATGCGCTCCGCCTCAGCGACCACGTCATCCTCGCCGTCGGCGATACCTTCGGAGAGCATCTTGGTGATGTTGTTGCCGCCGAGCTCGGGCGGGTTGTCCCGCAGCGGGCCCTCCTTCGCGGGCGACCAGGGCAGGAAGTCCTTGACCACATCGACCGCGCCGGAGATCGCATCTCCGACCCCGCCGACCATGTTCTTGATGCCGTCGATCAGGCCCTGGATGATGTTCTGTCCGCCCTCGAACAGCAACGATCCCAGGTCGCCGAGGTTGGCGACGATGTCACCGGGGATGCCCTTCACGTAGTCGAGCAGCTCCACGAACTTCTCGACCGCGGCATCCTTCACCGAGAGGATCCACTCGCCGAACTGGACGTACAGCTGCGCCAGAGCGATCAGACCCTGCACGATCCGCTCCGGGATCGAGGAGATCCAATCGACGATGCCGTCCCAGATGTCGGAAGTCCAGCGCTTCGCGGTCTCCCATCCGTCGCGGACGAAATCTGCCGCGTTGGAGGCGGCATCGGTCACCCAATCGACGATGTTGTTCCACGCGTCGACGACGAAGGTGACCACCGCATCCCAGGCCTTGGCGGTCCACGCGGAGACCTTGTCCCAGTTGGCGATGATCAGCGCGACCAGGCCGACCACTGCCGCGATGATCCAGCCGATCGGCCCCATGGCCACCAGCCAGGCTGCTGCCATGCGGGCGGCGTGGATCATCGACTGCACACCCATCAGCACCCAGCCGGCCACCACACGAGCAGCAGCAGCTGCCATGGCGGCCGCACCGCGGACCGCGGAGGCGATGATCTGAGCAGTCCACACCGCGGCAATCCGCACACCCGAGGCCACAGCCGCAGCAGTCATCGCCAGGAACCGGGCCGTAATCTGAGCCGCCGCCGTGATCATGGCCGCCACGCCCTGCGCTGCGGCCACCACCATGCGAGCCACCCAGGCAGACAGGGCGGCCACCTTCGCCCAGATCGCCGTGGCAGCTGCACCGATGCCCGTCACCAGCCCGACCACGCCCTTGGCGAGCAGCGGCACCACCGTGAGAATCCCCTTCAGCAGCGGCCCCAGGGCCATCATCGGCATCGCCAGCATCCCGGCCGCCTCGGCGAGGCCACCGTACTTGAACATCAGGTTCTCGACGTTCTGCTGCAGCTTCTCCATCGGGGTCATCAGATCGTTCATCTGATCGGCCTGCTCTTGAGCCAGGCCCGGCATCGGCTCCACGGCTTCCCCGTACTCGTCCCACTCCTCGGCAGTCAGCCCCAGGGTGTCGAGGAAGGCGTCCATGTCGCCCTCGGAGTCAGCCACCGAGCGGCGGAACTCACGCACCGCTTCCTGCCCGGTGTAGCCCTGATCCCGGAAGTGCTCGATGCCGGCGGCCGCGTCGTCCAGGCCGAAGCCCAGGCCCTGCAGCTCATCCGGCACCCGGCCCAGGTTGCGCTCCAGGGTGGCCAGGGGCACGTCGGTCTGAGTGATCAGCCGCGCCATCTGGTCGGAGTTCTCCCCGACGTCGTTGAGGTCATCGCCGAACGGGGCCAGCATCTTGTCCGCGGCCTCGATCGAGTCGGTCAGCTCCATGCCGGTGGCATCGGCCAGAGTGTCGACCGCAGGCAGGATCTCCTCGAACCCCTCGCGGGTGGTGATGCCCTTCTGTGTCAGCAGGTCCATCCCATCGGCGGCGTCGGCCGCGGCGAAGGTGTGGTCCGACATCCCGTGAGCGAGGTCGCGCAGAGAGTCCTCGGTCTCGCCGGTGGCGATCGAGGTCCGGCGCAGGGAGCCCGTGGCGTCTGCCTGGCCCCGGGCGAAGCCCTCCAGGGCTGCACCTCCGGCGGCAGCGCCGATGCCGATTCGGCCCAGGTTGCGCTCCACCGAATCCACGGCAGACTCGATTCCGGAGGACAGCTGGTCATCGACACCGACGCGGACCATCAGGTCAGCAAGACTGGCCATGACTGGCACCCCCTACTTCTTGGGCTCGCCCTTGAACTGTTTGGTCATCGCCTGGGCGATCATCTTCATGTCCTGCCACTTCTGTGCCGGCTTGCGGTCCCACTTGGGGATCAGCTTCTCGAGCTTGACCTTCTTGGAACCCAGGCCCTGCAGGATGTAGAAAGCGGTCAGGGCGGCGTTGGTGTCGTCGCGCTCCGTGCCGAGCGGCCCAGTGACACGCTCGTAGGCCTGCCACTGGGTGAGCTCGGCGCTGGAGATGCGCGAGACCATCTCCTCCCGGGTCATCCCGCCCAGGTGGGCGGTCAGTCGGAAGGTGAATCGCCGCCAGCCGCCTCGCCGAAATCCTCGACCGCCTCCTCGGCTGCGCCCTCGTCCATGCCGGAGAGCTCACGGATCGCCCCATAGACGCGGTCGAGAGCAGCCCCGGACTTGCGGCCCAGCTGCACGACCTCCTTGTCGGTGAACATCCGCTCCCCGTCCTCGCCGACGATGCACTTCGCGGCCAGCGAGGCGCGTACGTCATCCACCGCACCGAGGTTCTTCCGGGAGGCGGCCATCTTCATCTCGAAGGCGTCACGCCCCTGTCCGGTGAGGCCGCGGACGCGCACGGTGCCGCCCCATTCGGGCACCTCCACGTCACGGGTGGGCAGGTCGTCGGCTCCGAGGATGTCGGACTTGGACAGTAGAGTCATCAGGCGGCCTCCGTGATCTCCGGCTTGGAGGTGACCTTCAGAGTCATCTCCGCGGTGAGCTTGTCGTCGTAGGGTGCATCCGGCTCGAATGCGGTCAGGATCGCCTCGAAGGCCCACACGGTGCCGTCGGGGAATGCGATCTCGTACTTGATCGGGTCGTCTTCCTCGAAGTCGTCGACCAACTTGTCGTGCTGTGAGGGGTCGTAGTTGACCTCGACGGAGACTTCGCCGGGATCCTTCAGCCCGCCCAGGAACTCCATGTACCCGTTGGGGCTGTCGTGGCTGGTGACGTCCAGGGTCTCCCGCGAGATGTTCGGCGGGGACAGTGAGGTCACGTTGGCGATGGGCTCGAAGCTGCCCGCGTCATCCTCACGGGAGAGCGTGGTGCCGAAGGCATCAATGCCGGCCATGGTTCAGTCCTCTTTCTGCCGCGCTCACGCGACGTGCTCTGTCTCGATGGAGAATCGGCACGCGACGTGCCGGATGTCGTTGTCCTGCTCTGTCTGGGTCACCGTCTGGGCGTGATGCACGTAGACGGTGTGCAGCCCCTCGATCTCCAGCGGCTGGTGATCGAGGATCCGCACCAGGTGATTCGCCAGCGCGGAGATCTCCCGCTTGCCGTGGTAGGTCGACCAGCCGTGGATGGTGATCGTCGACCGGGATCCGAACCGGTCGTGGGCACCGCGTGGGCTCACCGTGGCCTCGCCGATGCTGATGTAGGGAAACTCGGTGTTCTTCGGGACGTGGTCGTAGACTCCGGTCACCTCGGCCATTAGCTCGGCATCGCCGGTCAGGGCCTGGTAGATCGCGGCCTGGATCGGCCATACCGGGTCGGTGTTATCCATTCGCGCCCCTCTCTATGGCCTGCCGGGCCCGCTCGGGCCAGCGCTTCCGAGAGGCCTCAGCGGCCGGGACCATATAGGGATGGCCAGGATCCGAACTCTTGCCGAACTCGTTGACCATGGCCTTCTCATAGGGACCATCGAGGTTCCCCGACCGGGGCGCGACGTCAGCAGTCATGTCCCCGACCCGCGCCTCGATCGAGTCGCGCAGGTCGCCGGAGTCCACGCGGACGTTGTCCTGGGCGTCCTGCTCCAGCTCGGCCGCTTCGGCCTCCAGCGCGGACTGCAGCTCCTGCTTGATCCGGCCTGCGGCCCGGGCGCCGGCGGCCTTGAGCTGGCCGGCACCGTCGATCTTGACCCGGAGACTCTTAGCCACCGGACTTGCCCTCAGACTTGGTCCGCGTCTTGGACTCGGCCTTGGCCTGCGCCTTGGGCTCTGCCTTCGTCTCTGTCACGCGCTCCCAGGACTTGGACTTCTCCAGCCGCGGGATCATCCTCGAGTAGGTCGCGATCTTGCCGGTGGTCTTGTTCCGGTAGCGGGTCGTTGCCATGACAGCCTCCTCAGCTGGTCGTCTCATCGAATGGGGTCTTGCGCACGGTCGCTCGGGCGATCGCGCTGTGAGTGGAGGACAGCGGGTCCGACTGCAGCTGGTAGACCTCCCCGTCGACCTCGATGCGGTCGCCGTAGGAGACCTCGGCGTCGAGCGGCATCATGGCGCTGTGGGTGATCGTCACGCCCATCTGTGCGGCCACTTGCAGCTCGGTATCCGAGGGGCTGGTCAGCTCGACGCCGATCGTGCGTTCCTGGTCGACCCAGTCGACGATCTGCCGCCGCCCTCGTCGGTGGTGGTCTCCTTGCGCCAGACCTGCGCGTCGACCATGAGTCGCTTCGCGTAGTTGCCGATGGCGCACTGCATGCCCGGGGGAATCATGCGAGCCTCCGGCGCCAGATCAGCGGCCGCAGATCCTCGCGCTGCAGGCCGCTCAGGGTCAGCTGCGGCAGGACGTTCTGCCCCTCACGGACCACGAAGCTCGGCGAGGTGCTGTCGAAGCCCAGCGAGTCCAGCAGCTGCGGATTCGCCACCGCACGAGCAGCGAGCTCCAGCGTGATCCGCTTGGCCGTCAGCAGCTCCGCGGAGTCCTCCTCGAAGCCGGTGGTGTAGGTGATCTCCACGTCCTCGTCCCACACCTCGCCGTCGAGGCGACGCAGGGCACCGTCGGCGCGGACCCGGAAGTCCTCACCCTCGAACGCCTCGGCGTCACCCTCGACCACGGTGGCCACGTCCAGCGGCCAGCCCGGAGGGACCACCCACAGGACAGGACGGCCAGACCCCGGCAGGACTTCCTCCACCTCGGCCTCGGTCAGACTGTGCCGCACGTAGGCGTCGATCGTGGACGAGGCCAGCTGAAGCACCAGCTCAGCGTTCTCATGCTCACAGCCGGTCAGCGACTTCAGCTCATCCGGTGTTGCGTAGGGCATCACTCACCCCGCAGACGAGCGCGCAGCTCTGCCTTCGTCCCCGCGGTCGAGAGGTCGCGCTCAGCAGCCAGCTCGCGAAGCTCTGCCACCTTCAGCGAGTCCAGGTCGACCGACTCGGGCGCGGACTCCTCAGCGATCTCATCGGCAGGCGCATCGGAAGGCTCGTCGGGCTCCTCCTCGGCTGCCTCGTCCGCAGAGACTGCGTCGCCATCGGCTTCAGCTTCGGCCTGCACCGTCTGCTCCGCGATGGGCTCCGTGGTCGTGACGTCGAGCGTCACGTCTTGGCCATCCACGACGGATGCGTGCCCAGCGGCCACCAGCGAGCGGGCCACACCATCCGGCACGTCCACCTGGCGCCCCTTGGTGAGACTCCCGCCACGGGTAGCCACAGAGTTGTTCATCACGATCTTCATGTCCACTCCTCAGGGTTGGACCCGCCCCGCCCCCGCACCAGAGACGCGGGGACGGGACTGGTGATCAGCGGGATCAGCCGGCAGCCGGCACCCGGAGGCGGCGCAGGTAGGCCGGGTTGGTGACATCGCCACCGACCCGGAAGTGGACCTTGAAGCCGACCATGCCCTCCTCGGCGTAGAGCTCTTCGAGTCGCTTCAGGGTCACGCCCATGCGGTCGTAGACCCGGTAGCCAGCGTTGAAGTCACCGAACGCGGCGACATGCTGCTCGGAGCCGTCACCCGGAACCTCGGCGATGTCCTCCTGGTTCTCCAGCGCGTAGCCCAGGAAAGTGTTCGGACGTCCTGCCTGCACGCTGGGCTGCCACAGGTACTGGCCGTTGTCGTCCTTCAGGGTCGACAGCAGCAGCTCCGTGGTGGAGGCGAGGATGAACCGGCCGTTCCGGCGGGCCTGAGAGGGCACGGCGTAGATGAGCTTCTTGAAGTCATCGACCGTGACCCCATCGGCCTGTCCGGCGTCAACCGAGGAGACACCGCCACCGGAGGTCATGAAGCCGGTGGGCTGGTGCGAGGAGTTGCCGCCACCGATGGTGAAGGCCGTGTCCTCGGCCTCGGCGATGGCGCGAGCAAAGCTGTCCCGCACGAAGGCCTCCAGGTCGACGTCGGAGTCCATCAGCTCGTCCTCGCCGATCTTGGCCAGCCCGTAGAGGTCCTGAATGTAGGTGTACTCCTCCTGTGGCGTGGAGGGCATGGAGTCGGAGAGGCTCTGGTCCCCGGTCTCCAGCTTGCCCCAGCCGACGGAGACCTCGTCGAGGGAGCGACGGCGGACACGGTTGGTGCCGATGGTCCGCTGACCGGCGATGTTGCGCACAACGGTCAGGGCCGGGATGTCGCGGCGCAGCTCGGTCTCCAGTGCCTCGGGCACCAGGATTTCGCCGGCCTCGTCCTGCACCAGGGCGCGTGCCTCGGGAGATAGACCGCCGCGGCCGTGGCGGATCAGGTCGAGGAACGCCATACGAGCGTCGCGGGCCTCGGCGTCACCGGGCAGGTTCGACGTCCGGTAGCTCTTGGCGCCAGACTCCCGAGACCCGGCCTCCGGGTTCTCCGGGTTGGGGATGGACCGCGCCATCTCCAGGTCGCGGGCCTCCTGCTCCTCGACCCGCTCGATGCGGTCAGTCAGGGAGCGGAACTCGTTGTTCATCCGCTCGTAGGACTGGCGCTCCTCAGCGCTCAGGTCGCGGTTCTCGTTCTCGCTGCGGGTGACCAGCTCTCGCGTCTGCTCGACCACGCTGGCGCGCTGCTGTCGCAGCTCAATGCTCGAAGGCATCGTTCAACCTCCTCGGTTGTCGTATGGGTAGTGAAGGGATGCCTGCTGCGCGCAGGCGTGGTCGCCCCGACGAGGGGCACCGCGCCACCCGGCGAGGGCGGAGCGGAAGAATCAGGCGGAGCTCACGCGCTCCATGTAGTCGACGCCGAGCCGCGCAGCCGCCAGGGCGAGGCCCCGGCTGTCCTCCTGCGCGTCGCCAGCGGGCGCGTCCTCCCCGCCCTCCGGCGAGGTTTCCTCCTCGGCGTCGTTGAGCAGTGCGCTCAGGGACTCGACGGCCTGCTGCACCGCGGCTTTGTGGTCATCCGTCAGGGCGGTGCCTTCGCGGACCGCGTCGAAGGCGCGGGCCATGGCGAGGGTGCGCCCAGACTCGACCACCGCGGAGGGGTCCATGGGCACGGAGACAGCAGAGAACTCGATGAGCTCCCACTCGTGGACGTCGCCGGTGCGGGTGTCCATGTCGGTGATGTCGAACCCGACGCTGACTGCGTTGAGGAATCCCTCACGGTAGAGCCGGTCAGTCTCGGCGCCCTCGGGGCTGCCGGTATCGAACACGGCATCAGCCAGCAGCTGCCCGTCCTCGATGGAGATGTTCTCGGCTCGCCCGATGGGCAGCCGCGAGTAGTCATGGTTGGGCATCACGACCGGGTTGGCCTTGAAGCGCTCCAGGTTGGCACCACTCATCTGCAGGTTCAGGCCGTCGCCCTTGCGGCCCTCGGTGGCGACGATGAATCGGATCGGCCGACCGGGCTCAGTGCCGGATGCCTCGGCACGCTGGGCGAAGCCGTGGAGGTACACGCGGTTCATGATCTGTCCCTTCCGGGGTTGGTCATCTGTCGGTCATGGGCGGGGCGCCCCTTCTGCCTCTCCTGCTGCTGGCGGTCGTGCGCCTCGTCTCCGCACTGGTGCTCACCCGGGTGTCCCTCTCGGAGCACGCAGAGCCCACGGCACCCGGTACTGGTCGATCCGCAGATGGTCATGTGCTGATCTCCATGTCGCATTGGCAGCCTGCAGCCTGGTCGGCGTCGAGGTTCGCCCAGTCGCCGGGCCAGCGGGCGCCGTTGGAGAACGTGTCGCCGACGTCGACGGTCTCGCCGTCGAGCGCCGCGTGCTCCGAGCGGGGATTTCCCGAGTTGGTCCGCCAGGTCTTCTTCTTCGCGCCCGATTGCTTGGCTGCCTCCTGGCGCCCGAAGCCGAACGCCTCGGTGACCCGGCTGACCGCGATCTGTGAGGCTCGCGCCGTGGTCAGGTTCTCGAAGACGTTGCGGATCTCGTCTGCGTTGGATGCGGATGCCACCGCGCTGAAGGTGGAGTCGTTGATCTGGCGTGCTGTGTTGCGCCCCATCGTCGACATCCACCCAGCGAAGCCGCCGTCGTCGAGATCCAGGCCGAACCGCGATAGCACCTCACGTGAGGAATCCAGCGCAGCGGATAGCCCCAGGGAGGCCAGCAGTCGGGCGAGCTCGCGATCCGAGGATTCCCGGTCGATCGCTCGGGCTCCGCGCCCGGTGTACTCCGCCAGAACCTCCTCCTGCTGATCAGCGAAGAACCGAGACAGAGCCCGCTCGTGGGCCGTCACGTGCCGCTCTCGCATCGACGGCGAGCGCGTCGCGGCTCCTGCGCTGCGGCGTGCCCGTTCGGGCTCGTCGAAGGTGCCTGCCGGCACCATGTTCAGCGGATGCAGGTAGACGTCGCCGCCGTCGACCGGGGACTCGTCCTCCTTGCGGAGAATGTCGTTGGTCGAGAGCCAGCCCCACTGCTTGCCGATGGCGTAGGCGTCGTAGCGTGTCTTGATGTCGCCGCGTTCCAGGGCGGCGGCGTTGAACTTCACGTACAGGTCGGACTCGGCGAACAGCCGGTTCAGGACGCGCTCCAGTCGGACGATCCACGGCATGAGCGAGTAGCGGACGAACGCGACACCCTGCTCGGCGATCCCGGAGCCCCACGAGGTGGAGCGCTCCACGTCGCCGATCAGGTGTGGAGGCACGAAGAAGATGTGCCCTGCGATGGTCGAGGACGTGTACTTCTGCGTTTCCAGGAACTGGGCTTCGGCCGGCGGCAGGCCGACGTTCTCCCAGCTGACTCCGCCTTCAAGCACCGCGGGCTTATGCGACTTGCCGAATCCGCCGTGCGATTCGTTCCACTGCTGGTTCAGTCGGTCGAACTGCTCGTCAGTCAACGAGCCGTCAGTGGTGAGGACGCCGCCGGGCAGGGCGCCGCGTGCGAAGAATCCGGCGCCGTACTCCTCGGCCGCGAATGCGGTGCCGATCTTGGTGCGGGCCAGGCCGATCGGGGACAGCCCCCAGTTGCCCATGCCGAATGCCCGGAAGTGCAGGATGCGATCCTGCGGCACAGCACGCTTCTGCCCGGGCGTGAAGCCGGGCACGTACTCCGCGCTGTTCAGCGTGATCAGGTAGGACAGCTTGCCCGAGGCGGTGCGCTTCATCTCCACCGAGGTCGGGGCGATCGGCCACAGACCCTTGGTGCGGCCATCGCCGCCGATCTCCCGGTAGGCGATGCCGTTGCCGCGCAGCAGCATCCAGCCGACCATGCCTCGGAAGAACTCTCCAGCGTCCACGTCAGGATTCGGGCGGTCCGTCAGCAGTGGGATCAGCGGATGGTCTCGCACCTGCTCGCGTCCGTTCGCGGTGCGCCGGTAGACGTGGACTGGCAGCTGAGCGATGGCCTCCGAGATCAGTCGCACGCAGCCGTAAACGGCGGAGACCTGCAGTGCCCGCTCTGCGTCCACCGCGACCCCGGCTGCCGTGGAGGTGCCGCCGAGTCGAGGCATGCGGCCCCGCTTCACAGGATCAGAGGCAGAGAAGAACTCGCGAAGAATCGGCACATCAGCCTCCTCTCTTGGGCAGGTTGCCGATCGCGATGAGGACGAGACCGGCGAGGATCAGGGCGGCTGGAATGTAGATCAGGGCGACCCCGGCCACAGCTAGCCCGGCGCCGAGGAGTTCGAGCCTCGATTGCGTCTTCTCAGACATGCGCTCAGCCTCCTAGTTGCCGGATCCTCGGCTCGGGTTTCTTCTCCACGGGGCGGTCCAGGCACCACAGGGCGCCGGTGAAAGCGATCAGCGGGGAGACGTCCACCGGGGATTTGCGTCTGTCCCAGAGGAAGCTGCCGCCGTCGGTGAGTTTCGGTGTCGCAGTCGCAGCGGCCACATCGACCACCGGTTGCGGGAAGTGCCGGAATCCGTTGTCACGGACCGCGTCATAGAACTTGCCCGTCCCGGAGGTCAGCTCCGGGCCGGACCAGGACACGACCGGAAGACCTGCTTCCTCCAGCTGCGGCATCAGATCTGACACCGGGGCGCCGCGAGTTTGGCCGGTCACCGCGTCGATGATCTCGGCGCGCTCAGTCAGCCAGTCGATGACCCAGCCGGTGCCCGCCGATTCAGAGACCGAGCGGGACGCCACCAGCTCCACCTGCGGGAACCCGTCGGCGTCCCGGCCAGCGAAGGCGATGTGCGCCCGGCCGCGGTCGACCGCGATGTCCACGCAGGCGACGACGTTGCCGACGATCTGCGGCATTTCCTCGCCCGGATGATCCTCGGCGACCCACTGGCCGGCCTCCCACGCGCCCGGCGGGAACGGGCCTTCCAGCGACCCGTCCGACCACTGGCACAGAACCTCGGTTCGGAACACCCACTCCGGGTCTGTCTTGGCCGCAGACATCAGGGACCGCTCAGTGACCAGGCCATGGCCCAGCGACGGGTTCGCCTGCGCCCAGCCCTCGGGGTCCATGACGTCGCAGCCCGGCGGCGCCGACCACTCGAAGATCCCCAGCGACTCATCGCCGGTGGACGCGCTCGACTCCTCGGCGTCGTCCATGCCGGGAACGCCTTCCGCCGGCAGCAGCGACTCCGGGTCGTCGTCAGCGTTGATCCCGTCGGGGTCACCCAAGGGCTTGTGGGCCATCTTCCGCAGATAGCGCAGCACGACCGAGGTCGCGTCGCCGGCGTTCGACATCGCCCACACCTGGGCGTTCGGGCGGGCGATCGTCGTCTTGGTGATCGCGCCCCAGGCATCCCAGGTCTGATGCTCGCGCAGCTCGTCGAGCATGATCAGATCACCCGAGAGACCACGGCCCGCTCGGCGGTTCGCGGCCTTGACCTTGTACCGCTCCCCCGACTTCAGCCGGATCGTCTTCTTGCCGTTGACCATGATCGGCTTGTCAGCCAGCTCGGCGAGCTCCGGGGTCTCCTCGATGATCTCCAGGGCGCCGTCCCAGACCTCCTCGGCCGTGTCCAGATCCTGCGCCGTGCCCAGGATCAGATTGATCCCCAACATGTAGAGCATGAACAGGGCCAGCACCTGCGACAGGGTCGACTTCCCCTGCTGGCGTGCTACCAGCACGACGACCGTGCGGAAGCGGAACAGCGGAACATCCTTGCCGCGGCGGTGCATGTTCTTCACCGTCACCCCGGGCGAGAGTTCCAGGGCATGGATCAGCAGCCACTTCTGCCACGGGTACAGCGTCACGTCGCAGACGTTCTCCGCGAACCTGATCGCCGCGAATCCCAACGAGGTGTTCTCCGTCAGCGGCCGCAGCGGGCGCGTCCACACCCGGGGAACCTCAGAGCCCCGCAGCTTCTTAGACTGCCCGGAGCCCCGTGTCTTTGCGGAGTTGCGCGAGCTTGCCACCCGAGCCCCCCTTATCCTCCTTGTCCAGCTTCTGGCGAGCGATCGGCGTCAGACCCAGAGCGTCGAGGAACTTCAAGAACGTTGGCAGCGTGACATTGTCGTTGTGGGGCACGGTGGGCCTGTCGCCACTCTCGGACGCATCCTCTTTCGCCCACTGCACGATCACGTCCCAAGCGTCGATCTTGTCGGCCAGAGCGCGAGCCGCGGCGATGGTCCCGGCGTCAGTCTCGGTCAGGTGGTCAGCAGCTTCGACGGCGTCCTCGAAGGCATCTCGCACGTCACCCACTGTCACCACCGCCTCGATGTCGAACCCAGCCCCTCGCCGAAGACAGCAGGCCAGCCAGGGAACCGCCGGACGCCGTCGGCATCGTCGAAACTCTCCAGCCAGTGCTTCACCCCGGCCTGCTCCCTCGGCACATCCCGGCCTCGGCTGCGCACCCGGCGCATCAGCTCCTCGCGTGGCGCCGAGAGCAGGAACGTGTCGGTCGCTCGGACCATGCGCGCAGCACGCCGACGTGCCGACGAGGTCGCCGCCGAGCGGATCACCACAGCACGAGCGCCGGCGTCATCGGCCAGCCGCTTCAGTGCGTCCGTGAAGTGCCGCTCCGAGAGCCACTCCGGGTCGTCGCGGTCGTAGACTGTGAGCCCTGAGCGCCGGGCCTCCGTGGTCTTGCCCGCACCAGGCGGGCCACAGAGCAGGACAACCTGACGCACAGGATCACCGCCATTCTCAATAAGACTTGCGGGGCGACTTGACAACAGGTATCACGCACACGCATGTGCGACCCCCCTATGCCCCTCGGGGGAGGGAGGCCGCTAAACCCCCGCTGTTGCCGCCCCCTTGGGCTTCAGAGTTTTGACCCGCCCCTCCCCTTTTCGCCGCGCTGTGATGCCGTCAGGGCATCGGGTCGGACGATTTTCTGAGGATCGCCCCAGATTTTTCGGCGGCTTATTGAGAATGGCGGGGCTACCACTGGCGCGATGTGTGGCCGATGTTCACGGTCGCGGTCTTGCCTTCAGCCTTATTGCAGGACAGATGCGCAGGACTCCAGTTCGCCGGATCCCACGTGAGGTGCGGGAACAGGGCGCGTGACTTGACGTGCTGGACGGAGCAGCCGTCGGGGTCAGTGGAGGGCAGGTCGTAGTCGATGGGCTGCTTGCAGATGCAGCAGGGTTCGCCGCGTGCTCGGCCTTTGCGCTTGACCTCGTCGAGCGCACGGGCGGCGCGGCGTCCGTTCCAGGCGGGGGTGCTTCGGCCGTCGGTCATGGCACCATCCCCCCTGTGTTTTTCGGTGGGGGTGCACCCTCCCCCCCCCTCCAGTTTCTGGCGAGGGTGGGGGTGTGCCCCGGTCGCGCCTTCCCCTGCGTCGACCGGGGCACTGACTCCCAGAACCACCTGTGAAAGGAACATCGCCGGACATGCGAAAGGCCCCATCCCGATCCGGGAGAGGGCCTTTGGATACACGTCTGCTTGAACCGAGACCAGATTAACACACGTCAGGCGGCCTCGCTCAACAGCCCGATCAGCACGTTGAAACCTGGGTCAGCTGCGTGCCAGCGCGCCTCGCACTCGGCACAGGTGATGTCCCAGTCTATGGTCGGCCTCAGTCCCCCACTCGCGTCCCAGACGCCAGCAGTCAGGGCCGCCTTCCGGTCGCCGTTCTCATTGCAGATCCAGGTGACGCCGCAGGCAGGGCAGGCCTTCCTCAGAGGCCGACGCGCTGGTGCCGGGTCGACGATCTGATGGATGCTGTCGATCATGTCACGCGTGACCTGCACCAGGTGCGCGACGATCTCGGGGCGGTCCTCCTGCGCCCAGCGGTCCAGGATGACATCGAGAGGCCCAGTGAGCCCTGACCTCTCGGCCTCCTCCTGCTGTGCGGTGTGGAGCAACTGCAGCTGCAGCTCGACGGCGTCTGTGTTGATCGGCAGTGGGCTCTCGCTACTGCCACCCTGCCCGCCGCCTGATGGTTGGACCTCCCCGGCCAGCTGGTCGAGCAGCGCGGGCCGCTGGACCAGCCGGCCATCTGCTCGCTTGGCGAGGTGGGCGCGGATGAGCTGGTGGATGTTCTGAGGGAGCGTCATGGGCTCGTTCATGGGGCCTCCGTGGTGCGTGTGGGCATGAGAAAGCCCCCGCCGCTGGTGAGCGACGGGGGCCTCGTGTGTCGGGCTAGGTGGTTAGAGTCTCGTTAGCTCGCCCCGTAAGCCCGGCGCGAATCACGCAGGAGATCCGCCGGGCGTACGTAGGTGGGATTGCGAGACTCATCCGAGGGCTGTTTGTCGAGCTGCAATTCAGCGTAGGGAATGATCTGTCGGGCTGCGAGCTCCACGCAGTGCGGGGCCACCACATCGAGCGTTTCGGTCGACGCCCGTGCCACGGGTGAGTACCAGCGCTCGCTCAAAGCCTCCGTACTATTGGTCCACTCGATCCACTTTTCGCGGAGCTGGCTCGACGTATTATGCGAGTCGCTGGCGATGAGTTCTTGAACGTGCAACTCCGTCAGCTTGTCGAGGAACGGCATGAGCCGGCTCGTCTCCCTGAGGTTCTGGTACGCCTTGTCCTGGTCGTTCTCGGTCCGCTTCCAGAGTTCTCGATTCGCCAGCCAGACGATCTCAGGGATGGTGTCGATGTGCCAGTAGGTGTCTGTCGTCATGCGTGCGTCCCCTTCAATTGACGGTGCTTCACCTCACAGTGAGGTGCTTCCAGCGTACGAGGGCCAACTGACGTTTCGAAGTCGCGGGCGGAGTGTCAGAACGGCCGGTGCATCTTCCGCCATGCTCTGGCGTCGCCTCGGATCTCGTCCGCGGCCTCGAGTGCGGCGAACCATGCCATCGCGGGCCATGCCCAGCAGCGAGTGATCAGGTGGGCGCCCATGCGACTCTCCCGTGTCGTCCCGAACCGCAGGAGCGCGCCGCCGATCAGGACCACGATGATCCCGGCTGCGTAGGCTGCGGCGATGCCGGTCATGATGTTCAGTGCGATGTCCATGTCTCCTCCTGGGTGATGGTGAGGGTGATGCCGGGCGCGTGCGGCCGGGCGTCACCTTCCCTCGGGTCTGGTCCGGTGAGGTGTGCGTTGGTGTCGTCGGGGATGACCTGCGCGTCGACGAGCCCGTCCATGACTGCTTTGAGGGTGGGGACGAGGTTGTGGGCGTCGTAGGCGTGCCTGGTTTTCTTGTGCACGTGGGCGGTGACGTGGATCCGCTGGTAGGGGCCGATCCGGGCTGTGCGGGCCATGAGTCCAGCGGTGCGGCGCCATTCCTTGGTCCGGCGTGCCCTCGGCGCCCAGTGTTCGCGCTGGTTGGCGTTGATCCAGTCGGCGGGCTGCGGGATGAACAGTTCAGGCATGGTTCTTGCCCATGCGCTCGCGGATCTCCTCGCGGAGGTAGTACGCGCCGATGCCGCATCGACCTTCGGTGTTGAGTAGGGCGATGAGGTTCGCGGTTCGCTGCTCGTGGGCGAGGGCGAGGGTGGCCTGTGCCTGCGAATCCAGCGCGACGGCGAGCATCGTCGCGTCAGTCTCCCCTTCGGATTCCATCCACTCTCGCAGTGCTTCGGTGCTGTACTCAGCGTCTGCGGCGTGGCGATTGCCTGGAATGGTCGTCATGTGGTGCTCCTACTCGTTTCAGTTGGCGGTCGCGTAGTCGTTCTGGTGGTCGTCGTCGATGATCGTCGCCAGGTACTCGACGAGGTCGCGGAACCCCGGTTGCAGGGCGTCGAGCGTGCCGCCGACATGAGCGAAGATCCAGCCGGCGGCCTCGGCGATGGCGTCGGTGTACGCCTTGGCCTGCGCCGCGAGATCGGCGAACGCGTCTCTGGTGGCCTGCTCGCGGGCACGCTCGTCGAGCAGCTCGGATGCGCGGGTCATGTAGAGCTCGGCCACGCGGGGCTGTCCGGTATCGAGGCAGTGTCTGGCGCGGGTGATCAGGTCGTCTGGGGTGTGCGGGATCGTCATCTCGTGTTCCTCCTCGTGAAGCCGATGCGGGGTCGGCTGCGGTCATCCCATCCGTCGTCGAGGTCGTCCTGTGTGCGGGCGATGCCTCCGCGGAGCTCGAACGGCTCGGGGTGTCCGGCGTGCTCGGTGGTGGACTCGGCGCCCTGGGGTTGTCCGGGGTCGTCGGCGGCGTCGGTGATTTGGTCGGCGTGCGCTTCGACGAGGCGGCACACGGCGCGGTAGAGACGGATCATGCGGCGGCTCCTATCGGGTTGCGGCTGATGCGGCGTCCGGCGGCGAGGTAGCGGCGGGCGCGTACGTTGGCGGCCCGTGCGGCGGCCTCGAACGTGCGATGGGTGCTGATGTGACCGGCGCTGTCTCGTTAGGCTGTGACGTGCCACCGGACGGCCTTGTGTGGGCGTGCTCGTCGTGGGACGGCCCAGAGTGTGGCTTTGTGGCCGTCGGTTCCGGTGGCGGTGATCCCCCCAGGCGGGGTGGGCGTTGCTGGTGTGCTCGGCGACTACGGATAGTCCGCCGTATCGAACCGTCCTGCGTGATTCGAATGAGCTTCCTTTCCAGTGCTTGCATGTATATACACACCGCGCTAGTCTGTATATACATGCACCGATGGAGGCAGAAACGATGACGAACAAAATCAATGTCGAGACGCTCACCCCGACCGAACACTGCCCCGTCGAGGGCACGCACCCGATGAACTTCAAGATGGCCTTTGCCGACCAGGCCGCACTTGAGGTCTCCCGTGTCCTGTCGGGAGAAAGCACGTGGCTCACCGACAAGACAGTGAGCGACCTCACCGCCCCCGGTGGCACCGAGGACTATGCCGTCGCCGAGGCAATGGCGCGGGCGCGACTCGGCGGGTTCACCGACTTCTGGTTCGAGGAGATCCCGCTCGAGGTCGCCCGGCGCATGGTGCTGATCCGCGAGTGGGAACGAAAGCGGGAAAGTGAGGGCCGCTAATGCCCACCCCGCTCCGAGCGGTGCGCATACCCTCCAAGATCTGGGAACCGGCCCTAGCAAGAGCCAAGGCCGAGGGGCGCACCCTGACCGACGTGATCCGCGAACATCTGGCCGAGTACGGCCAAGAACCTCAAGAAGACGAATAGCCGAATGGCCCCGCACCTACCCGGTGCGGGGCCATTGTGTGTCCTCTAGGGCACGAGTCGGCCCCGCCGTCCCGATGAGGGGCAACGGGGCCGTGGTGTGGGTGTTGCCAGAGTCAGCGTCGGACTACGAGTGCGGAGAAGATGGTGACGGTAGCCGTATTGAATCGGGCCACAGCGCCAACCCAGGCTTCGTGACGCGACGCATGTTGGCGATCATAGAAGCGCGAGGCGCAGAGCTCGGGGCCAACGAGTCAATGAGCACGACTCCCAGACTACGGCTCGAGCGCTTCTTCAATTGCCTGCTGGTAGACGTTCAACGGCGGCATCACGCCCGGACCGGCGAAAGCTTGGGCAACCTGCCCGACATTAGTTGTGTGGACATTCTGGAGTATCAGGGGCTGGGGCTGCCCCAGGAGGAGGTTCGAGGTGTCGAGATCATACGACATGAAGGTGATGCTGCTCGACTGCAACGGGTACTGGAGCAGCACATTCTGGCCCCCCAGACGGCTCATGACCTTGTCGAACACCGGCGTCGGTGTCACGAAGAACAGGCCCTTGAGGCACAACTGTTCGCGTTGAAGCACATTCCCCTTGTAGATCAGCTGGGGCAGGATCCGCTTGTTTACGTTCTCCCAGTTGAAGCCTGCTGTTGCCTTTTCGACTCGCCTCGCCGGATCGAGCAACTTGCGACGCGCATCCTGATAGTTGCCCGTTGTGTCGATCGACTGGACCTCGATAGCGACGAACTCGACGAGGTTCCCACCGGAGTCGACCCGGGCGAGGATCCAGTCGACGAAGTAGGCTCCGGTTCCCTGCCGCTGCGGGAGGTGAAGCTCTCCTCCCCAACGCTTGCCGAAGACAGCTACGACTTCGGAGTTCCTGTGACGGGCCTCGACGACAGCTGATGCGCCAGCTTTCAGTGGGAGACCGGGCGCGAACGCCCTGTCGGCGACGTCGCGCAGGATTCGGTAGTCATCCGCGTACAGGCGGATCGGGCAACAGATTACCGGGCTATTCGTGGCCGGCTTGAGCGTGCAGACCCCTGCAATGGTCCCGTCGCGTAGCGTCTTCGTGCAGGTGTCATCCATAAACGGGCACCGAGCCCGTTGGGCAGCCTCGATCGCCTCTTGCGAATCGTCGTCCGAGCGGTAGCCGAAGAACTCGTGGATCGTGGTCGCCACTAGGCTGTGGCTTCCTCATTGGCGGCGATGCGACCCTCGGCTGCGCGCAGCAACCCCACTACCTGATGGGCGATTGCCTCGGCCAGCTTGACGGGCACTGCGTTTCCGATCTGCCGACCCTGCGCCGTCTTGGACCCCTTGAGGATCCAGGTGTCGGGGAAGGACTGAAGGCGGGCCGCCTCGCGGACCGTCAGCTGTCGCGGCTGGAACGGGTGAATCGGCGGGTGGAATCCGGCCAGATGATTGCCCTTTGGGCCGTACCCTCCTCCCGCTCGGATGGTAGTCGCTGGCTTGTCCGGATCCAGTCGAGCACGCCGGTAGTTCGGGTCTGTCTCGCCCGGCCCGAGCTCGCTCCATCGCTCGGCCACGTGAGCCGCGTGCTTAGGAGGGGTGTGGCTCCAATCCTCATCAAACTCGCCGTCGATGTCGGCGATAGCGTCTCGGACCGTCACATGCTTTCGGGCGTGCGTCGGCTCCGGCAGCGACGGCTTCCCCTCGCGCAGGCCGATCACGACGAGACGGCGACGCGCCTGAGGGACGCCGAAATCTGCGGCATTCAGCACGCCGTACGCGAATTGGTACCCCTGAGCCTCGAGCCCCGACATGATGCCGGTGAGGTGGTCGCCGTTCTTTTTGTGCGTCAGTGCCGACACGTTCTCCAGCACCATGGCTCGCGGCTTGAGTCGCTCGACTACGCGCATGTATTCCTTCCAGAGGAAGTTGCGCGGGTCGTTCGGGTCGCCCTTGCCAGCGGACGAGAAGCCCTGGCACGGCGGCCCGCCGATCACGATGTCCACGCCGCGCATCGACGGATTGTAGTCGCAGATATCGCCTTCGAATACGTTCCACTCAGGCCGGTTGTGGCGAAGGGTCTTGCATGCCTCGAAGTCGTTGTCGACGGCCGCGATGGTCTCGCAGCCGGCGGCCTCGAATCCGAGATCAAGGCCGCCGCATCCGGTAAACAGCGAGACCACTCGGAGCGGTTCCTCGGCGGCGGGGGCACTCTGCTTTCGATTCGACTGCCAGTCACTCACAAACGCCATCCTTTCACGGCTGACCCGACATGCACTGCATTTGGCTTAGATCGCCCTGGGTGTCGTTCCGCTGGGCGGTAGCGAGAGCAGTCTCGCACGAGCTTGGACATGGCACTTGGTCGCGACGGTGTGGGCTGGGTGCCTGGCCGAGCAGGTGATGGTGAAGCTGCTCATGGGGCCCTCCTGCGGGCATAGGTAGATCCCTGTGCGCCGCTCTCAGCGCTTGCAGGGCTCGGGGTGTGTGGTTGTGCGACTCGGGGCGTATGGGACCTGGAGCGGTCAGAACAGGGCGGGCTGGGCGACGGTCTCGCCCAGCTGAACCTCGTGGTGTGGTGCTTCCTCGTCCTGGACGCCCTTCGGCGGCCTACCGTGGACGCGCCGGTAGTCAGCGATGTAGTGGGCCAGGTCTGGGTCGCTGGCGTCCCGGATGGGCCGGTGCCGGTCGTTCAGCAGCGCCCACGTGTAGACCGCGTCATGGTTGTTCCGGCGTGCCTGTTCCTGCTCCCAGACCTCGCGGGCGACGGCACCTGTGGCTGCGCGCTTCTCGACGATCCACCGGTGCATGGCGACCTGGTCGCGGCAGAAGTCGAGGTAGGTGCCGCCGTATCCGCCGGCTTTCTTCATGTGCCGCCATGTCTGGGGCGCCTCGCTGCCTTCCTCAGCGGCGGCCAGGTGATTCTCCGCCAGGAATAGGTTCGTCTCGGGGCTGCCACCGGGGTGCGTGTAGGGGATCCTCACGGTGCCCGGCACCTCGTCGGACTCGCGGAGATGTACCTCGGGGGTCGTCCAGGGCCGGCGCCACCGGTGCGGCGGGTGCGCCTCGGAGCCGGGTGGGCGGCCCGGCCACTCGTGGTCGTGATCGGCTGCGGTGGTCACGTGGTGCCCTCCTCGTCGACGCGGCCGCCGATGCGGTCGAGCTTGTCGCGGAGCTCCTCGGGCATCGGCGTGCCCTGTGGCTTCGGGAGCTCCCCCAGCGCGGCCCGCTTCGCCTCCGACTGGACACGGGTGGTGATGAGGATCCGGCGGCACTCTGCCGCAGTCAGTACCGGCGCCTTGTCGATCGCGAGAACGCCGTAGTAGTGCTTGATCCCCCATCGGACCTGTTCGGGGGTGAACTTCCTCAGCCCGTGGTGCCACACCTCGGCGAGCGCGGGGATCTCCTCGGCGGCGATGACGCGGGCGTCGATCTGCGCCAGGTAGGTGACGGCGGCCTTGGCGTCGGCTTCGGTGAACTGGTCGGGGCGGTCGGTCATCGTGTGATCCTCCTCGGCTCGTCGGGGGTGGGGGCGTCGAGCATGAACGGGTTGTCGGCGGCGGCGCGCTGCTCGTCCCAGCCCTCTGTGCGGGAGAGCCAGGCGCGGCCCGCGTCGAGCCGCTGCTCGGCGCTGGTGCGTCGTGGTCCGCCATCGCGCTTCTGGAATTGGTGAGCGTTGGTCAGCCACGTGTAGAAGCTCCGTGACCAGTCGACTTGTCGGCGGTCGTTGGCCTTGGCGTGGTTGACGAACTTCTCGGCCTCGAGGTTCAGGTCGACGCCGAGCTCGTGGGCTCGGGTGGCGTGCGCCTCGGTGGGGGTCCAGTCGTCGGGGATCGGCCGGGCGGGCTTGCGTCGCCCCTTGCTGCTGCTCATGTCGGCGCTCGCGCTTGCGCGTGCGTCGCTCATCCCTACTTCAGTAGGGATGGGTACGGGTACGGGTACGGGAGGATTCGGGGCCGATTCGTCCTTGGCTGATGCGGACCCGATCGGCACCTGATCCTGACCCGATCGGGTACCTGATCGGGTACCCGACTCGGCGGTGCAGAACTCACAGTCGGGAGCGACCACGCCGCGCCCGACGTGCCAGCGCAGATGATTGCCTCGGGCGGCTCCGGTGGATTCGGCGCCGCGCTTGGCCTCGACTGCCTCCCGTGTGGGTTGGTAGTCCTGCCAGTTGCGGAACGTCCATCCAGTGTCGGTCTGCTCCCACAGGCCGGCCTCGACGAGCTCGTCGGCCTCGGCTGTGGTGCCTCCAAGTCGCCGCAACTGGCCCGGGGTGATCGCTCCGTCGGTGAGGTAGTCGGCGCACCAGGAGCCGGCGACGGTCCACACGCCGACGGCGGCGAGCGAAAGCTCGGCGACCTTCGGGTGTCCGTGGAACTTGTCGTCGACCTTGAACCAGGTCATGCGGGACTCCTCTCGTTGAGTTGTTCGGGTCGGCGGAAGCCGCCTTGCCAGCGGCGAGCTCGGGCGATGGCTTGGATGCTGAGCTCGTCGATCCCGTACTCAGTTGCCAGTCGGGTCAGCACCCGGTGCATGTCGTCCTTGTGGGCTGCTGCGCCGGCGCCGCATGAGCAGCGGAATGAGTACCCGTGCACGGGCCGCCGGCGGAGGTTCATGTCTGCTTCGGGTGGGTCGCACGCCCAGCCGCCGAAGTCGACGACGACAGCGACCTTGCGGGGCGGGTGCCCGGCTGAGCAGGTGATGGTGAAGGTGTTCACGCGGCCCTCCTGCGGGTGTGCTGATTGCCGCGGCCGGCGAGCGGATTTCGAGTCATGCCGTGGTTGCGGCCGGTGAGGACGTCCCAGGCGTGGTCGATGCCGCGGGCGGTGTCGCGGTGTGGGTTCTTCCGGCCGTTGAGGACGTTGCTCAGCGTGCTCGGGGCGCATCCGGCGAGCTCGGCGATCTGGGCGAGTGTCCAGCCGAGCCCTTGCAGTGCTGCGATGCGGTCGCGGACCTTGTCGGCGTCGTCTCCGGTGATAGTGAGGTGGCCGTGGTATCCGACTTGTCGGGTCCAGCGGCGCTGTTGTGCGGATGCGGCGTCCTTGCAGGGTCGGCACCTGCAGCCCTTCACCTTGTAGCCGGTGAGGTCGCCGCGGCCGATTGGGCAGGTGGTCATGGTGTTCTCCTGGTGGGTACGAGTCGGCCCCGCCGCCCGGTTGAAGGGCGGCGGGGCCGGTGATCGTCAGTGATGTTCAGTGAGCCGTCAGCGACGATCACTGACGGCGGGAGCGGATCGCGAGCGTGGCGCCGATGATGACGCCGACGAAGTTGATCGCCACCCATGCGGCGGCGATGATCGCGACCGCGGTGAGGATGCTCATTGCCAGCCGCCCCACTCCCCCGAGGGCTGGCCGCCCCAGGTGTCGGCGGGTTGGGCCTGCTCGGCGGGCCGGCCGCCGCCGGTGGAGGCACCGGCACCGTTGAAGCCGCCTCCACGCCCCTGCCGCTGGACGCTCGCCGTGGCGAACCGCAGGGACGGGCCGACCTCGTCAACCTGCAGCTCCCAGGCGGTGCGCCGGTTGCCTTCCTTGTCCTCGAAGCTGTTGGCCTGCAGTCGCCCCTGGGCGACGAGGCGGGTACCCTTCGCCAGCGACTCGGCGACGTGCTCGGCGAGCTCGCGCCAGACCGTGCACCGGACGAACAGCGCTTCGCCGTCCTTCCACTCGTTGGCCTGCTTGTCGAAGTTTCGGGGCGTGGACGCGATGACGAAGTTCGCGACGGCCACACCCGAGGGCGTGAAGCGCAGCTCTGGATCGGCGGTGAGGTTCCCGACGACGGTGATGATGGTTTCGCCTGCCATGTGGTCAGTTCTCCTGTGTGGTCTCGCCGGTGGTGAGCAGCTGCAGCAGCCGGTCGCCCTCGGCTTCGGTGATGTCCTTCCAGCCGGTGAGGGTGCGTCCGAGCTGGTCGGATGCCCAGCCGGGCACGGATCCGACGTTCTGCTGCTCGGCGAGCTCGTGGATCTCTGCCCAGGTCTGTTCGGTGATCGGCGCGGTGTCGTGCACGCCGCCGGGAAGGTCTGGCTCGGGCTCCTCGGCGGGCTCCGGCTCCGGTGCGGGGTCGGGCTTCGTCTCGGTCTTCGTGGTGGTCTTCGCCTTGGACCGGGTCTTGCGCTTCACGGTGGCGGCCGGCTGTTCCTCGACGGTCTCGCCGAGGTCTTCGAGCTGGCCCTCCTCGACGCTGTAGGGCATGCCCAGCAGGACGTCGGCGAACATGGTGCGGCACGCCTCGGCCTGTGCCTTGGCGGTGAGCATCGCGATCGGGTCGCGCTGGTAGAGGGCGTTGCCGGTGTATCCGGCCTGCTTGGCGCGGTCCATGTCCCATGTGAACGTGTGCCACTCGCGGGAGCCGCGTCGCCTTGCCCGGACGGTGACGCTGTTCTGGTCGGCGTGGGTGCGCTCCACCTCGTGTCCCTGGCCGACGGCGAGGCCGACCATGGTGCGGGCGTACATGGCGGGGCGCCCGTACACCGGGAAGATGTTCTGCACTGCGGTCAGCGGGTCGAGGCCGATGGACTTCCCGGCGAGGATGACCACGCCGACGTCGGCGGCCAGCTTCTCGGGGGCCTTGTAGTTCTTGCCCTCCTTGCGCAGCGCGTCGGGGATCATCCCGGATTCGGCGAGCGCGTTGCCGAGCTGGCGGGCGGCGCCGAGCTCTGCGGCCCAGTCGCTGATCTGGATGACGCTGGCCGGTGCGGCGTGTGGGGCAGGGATGGCGAGCTGGTCGCCGGCGTGCTTCTGGATCTCTGTCATCAGGTTCTCCTGTTCAGGCGGCGGTGGCCGCGTTCGGTGCGGTGAGTGGTTCGGTGATGAGTCGGTCTCGGAGCTTCTTTGTCTTGGCCGTGTAGGCGGCGGCGAGGAACCAGCCGTACTGAGTCGCGATCTCTGCGGGGTTCCCGGCGAGCTGGTAGAGGCTGGTCCCCAGGGGCTTGCCCTCGTAGCGGGCGGCCTCTCCGTCGCGGTGGAGCGGGGTCACGTGGGCGACGTAGGTCGCGTGCACCTCAGGCATCGGCTGCTCGGCGCCGTCCTGGTCGAGGTAGAACTCCGCCCGCGAGTAGGCGGCGGTCTGCATGGCGGTCTCGCCGTAGACGCTCTTGGAGGTCTTGAGGTCGATCTGCACCAGCTCGCCGTCGGCCAAGTACGGGGACCGGCATAGCAGGTCGAACGTCCCGGCCCACCAGTCGGCGCGGGACGCGCACGGCCGCTCGAACAGGGCCGGTTCGATCTCCCAGGCGTCCAGGAACTCCGCGTACCCCTCGATATAGGAGCCGTGGAGCGGGTCTGCCGTGGTGACTTCCCCGGTCTGGTGCAGCCGCTCCGCGAGGTCATGAACGGCCGTGCCGGTGATGCCAGCGGTGTCCTTCGCCTGCTTGTGGGCCATCTTGGCCTCGCGGATGATCGAGTCGTCGGCGAGCGTGGCGAGCGCGGCCTTATTCTCTGCAGCCCACTCGCCTGCCTTCGTGGCCGCCCACCAGATCAGGGCGTCCTTCGGGGTGCCGCCAGCGATGAGGCCGGTGACTCCCCGGACGGGGCGACCGTCGAGCCGGTAGCGGTGGTTCTCTGGGTTGAACTCCAGGCTCATGACTGGTCCTCCTGGTGGCGGGTCTCTCGGATGCGGTCGTGCGGGATGCGGGGCGCGTCGTGGCCCTGCCAGCGGGGCTCGCAGGTGACGGTCTTGGAGTTGACCCGGCGGACGGTGTCCCAGACCGAGATGCCGTGCACCCGGTGCCGGATGAGGTCACCGGGGCGGAGCCGGTCGAGATCCACGGTGGCGTCGGCGTCTGCTTCCGCCTCCTTCTGCTCGCGGCCCAGCTTGGCCTCCAGGTTCTCGACCTTCACCCGGGCGCGGTCGGCCTCCTGGGCGGCGTCGAGCGCCCGGTCGGTGAGGGCGGACGACTGGGCGACCTGCCGGGGTGTGCTGCGGCGGCGGATGCCGGAGACGGCGCCCGGGTCGTCTGTGCCGACGCCGAGGTGCCGCTGGTAGTAGTCGGAGCGTGCCTGCGCCCGCTGGTGGTACTCGCGGGCCTCGGCGAGCTTCTGCGCGGTGGTGGTCATGCAGTCTCCTCGGTCAGGACTTCGTCGGGGCAGGGCTGGTGTGGCTCGGTCTCCCATGAGCCCGTGTCGAGGTCGGAGGAGATGACATGCGCCGCCTCGGGGATACCGCTACTGGCGCCGGAGGCTCCAAACCCGATCTCCTCCGACTCGCCGCTGTCTGGGTCGATCCGGTGAATCGTGTAGTCAATCCGGTACTCGCTCATGGCTTCTCCTCGGTCAGGCTGTCGATGAACCCGTAGACCTGCTTGTGGGCTTTCCTCCAGTCGTGTCGGGCCTCCGCGAGCTGGTCGAGCAGGTTCGGCCCGGGCGTCCTGCCCTCGGCCTCGCACCAGAGCTCGTCAGACTCCAGTGCGCGGAGGGCAGCGGACGCGTTGGCGAAATCCGCGACGTAGCCCTTCAGGATGTGTGCTGCTGAGTTTCTGATGGTCATGTCTTCCTCTCAGGTGGTGGTGTTGTCGCCGATCAGCCCGAGCAGGCCGACCGTGGCGAGTGCGGCACCGGCAAGCGCGGTGCCGGCGTCGTGGAAGTGGGTCACGTAGACGGCGACGCCGATCACGGCCAGCGGCGCCCACAGGCGCAGCTTCCGGCGGACGTGTGCGGGGCGGTGGCGTCGGGTCAGGTGAGAGTGCGGATTCATCGGCCCTCCTCCATCTCCCAGAGCCGCTCTGCGTGGGACTCCTGGTCGTCGGCGAGATGCTCGGCGCACAAGCCGTCACCCTCGGAGCGCTCCGGGCAGCCGTCCCACTCGCACGGACGCGTGTGCCACATCGGTGTCGTGAGGCGCATCGGTCATTCCTCCTGGTGTGCGGCGATCACCGCGAGCAGGTCGACGGCGGCACGGTTGGCGGCGTCGAGGCGGGTCGGTGTCATCTGCGCCCCGTAGCGCTGGGATGCCTGCATGACGCTCCATAGGGCGGCCTTGATCTCGGTGTCGCCGCTGGTGAGTGTCGGGGTGGTGTCGATCGGGGTGTCACAGCACATCGGGTGTGCTCCTCTCATGCGGCGGCGGGGCGTCGGCGGATGCCCGCGACGATGTCGCCGGGCTCGTCGGTGTGGCTGATCGCCTTCACGAGCAGCAGGGCCTCCTCGTGGGTGGGCATCCGGGTGAACGCGTCGTGTCGGCGCTGGTGGAGCTTCACGACGCGTCGGAGGTCGCTGGGGCGGATGGACGGGTTGACCTCTTTGATGCGGTTCTCGACCGCTGTGCGGCTGATTTTGGGCATGACTGATCTCCTGCCCGCCGAGACGCGAACGTCAGGGATATACGGGCTGATGTGAGGGTGGTGCGGTGATGGTGGTGCGCGAGTGCGCGGGGTGATTAGGCGGCGTCGCTGAGCTTCTGCATGAGCTCGGCGCGGCGCTTGGAGTCCAGGACGGCGGGGCGTTCCGTGACGCGGCGCTCCCGGATCGCAGTGACGGCGTCCTCGGGGATGCGCCACTCACTGCGGGGCTTGTCGTCGGGCATCTTCCGTGCGCCGGGGAATCGCCCCTGACGGCACCAGACGCGGATGGTCTTGGCGGTGAATCCGAGGGCGTCCCCGGCCTCGGCGGGGGTGAGCCAGTGTGTTGCACTCATGCGGCGGCCCTCCAGGTGCGGATGACCCCGCCGTGTCGCGATCGGGCGCGGCTCGTGGTGAAGCCGACGGGCTCGATGATGCGGGCGATGCGAGCGGTGTTGAACGCCGAGCCGAACCAGTTGGGGTGGTCGGGTTCGCCGGTCATGAGTCGGAGCTCATCGGCGGTGAAGGTGGTGCCGTACTTCGCGGACCATGCGGCGAGCGCTTCGATTGACTCGCGGGCCTCAGCCAGCCACTCGGCCCGGGGGTCGGTGCTGATCGCTGCTGCAGTTGCCATGTCACGCGGCCGCCTCACCGTAGTAGTACTCGGTCAGCGCGGAGGGTTCGACGTGGAGGGCTGCGGCGATGCGTGCGATCTCTCCGACGCTCAGGTTCTCCGGGGCGTCCAGGCGGCGGCGGAGGGTCACGCGGGGGATGCCGGTGGTCTCAGCAAGGCTGTTCTCGCTGTGCCCGGCGTTGTCCATGAGGTCTCGGATGTGCTGTCCGAGTGCTGCTCTTTTGTCCATACGGACTACATTAGGCAAGTTTTGTCCGTACGGTCAACCTGGGGTTGAAAGTTGGCGTGTTGCTGTTGTCCAGATGGTCATAGACTGACTGCCATGAGTATCAAAGACCTGGACGAGTACGCACTGGCCTACCGGCGCGCCCTCGCCGCCGAGCTGCGCCACGAGCGCGAGACCCGCGGAGTCACCTACGACGCCATGGCGGCATATACCGGCATGCAGATCAAGACGCTGCACCGGTACCTCTCAGGCGAGCGAGACATGCCTTTCGGTCGGCTCCACGCGATCACTGACGCCCTAGACGTCAGTCTGCCCGCTGTGATGCGCAAAGTAGAGGAGCGCGTCCACCAGCCGTGAGGGGCTGACCCCCAGGCTTGCGGACACTCTCGTGATGTCCTCGATCGTCATCTCGCCCATCTCGTGACCCCTCATTCGTCGGTGCGATTCGAATGTATGTTCGAGCCTACAGGGCGGAGGTGACACTGTTGCAAGATTCACATGTCGTGCCTGTGACGCACCCTGACAGCGTGTCCCCACTGGGGACGGATACGCAGACTAACGCGGTCAATGGGTTCGATCAGGGCCAGTATGGCCGCCCCTTCACGCGGAGACTACTTCCCTGCAATGGCGCGGATCGTAGCGCTTTAGTCATGAGGTCCGGCAAGGCGGTTCGAATCCCTATGGGCGCACCGAAGAGACGAGCCTCGATCCTTGGCATGACAGGGATCGGGGCTCTTCTCATGCTCGGCGAAGGTTTCGATGGGCGACGCCGGTCCGCTCGTGCGTCCAGTCATCGCGCACGCGCACCCGATGACGCCGCCACTCCACACCTCGTCCGACGACGGACGAACGGAGCACGTGTCACCGAGTTCTGGACGCTCCGGGCCAGATCTGGTCCAAGATGTCCTTCCACGTGATGATGCCGACCGTCTTTCCAGGGGCCCGCACCACGGCGAATTGCTCACCGGCGGCTCGCATCTCCTGGAGGGCGTCGAAGACAGTGGTCCCGGACACCATCAGAAGCGGCTTGCGTGCCACGCGCTCGGCAGGCTCCTCAGGCCGCGCGCGCAGGGTGTCGCGCACGTGGACCACCCCGAGGCCAGCGGTCCCGGAGCGCCCCACCAGCACCCTCAGCCTCCCGGACGCCCGACACGCTTCCTGCACCTCCGCCATCGTGGCCCCGTCGCGAAGCGTGGGCACAGCCTGCTGCGGGGACTCGACGACGTCATCCACTGTCTGCACGCCAAGGGCCAGCAGATCCGAGATCTGGCGCCCGGACTCCCGGTCCAGCGTTCCGGCCTTCGTGGACCGTTCCACCAGGGTGCGAATGGTGTCTGAGTCGTAGCCGGCGACGGCGGCCCGATCCACAGGCTCGACACCCGCCGCTGCGACCAGACGGTTGGCCAAGCCGTTGATGGCCCGCAGCAGGGGACCCAGGATCGACACGATCACCTGGGCCGGCAGGGCGACGAGAGTCGCGGAGCGCTCCGGATCGGCGATCGCCCAGGACTTGGGCGCCATCTCCCCGACCACTAGATGCAGGAACGTCACCAGCAGCAGCGCCAATCCGAAGCTCACAGCGTCAGCGACCCATGCGGGCAGGAAGCCGAACACCGGCATCAGCAGATGATGGACTGCCGGCTTGGTCACAGCGCCGAGGGCGAATGTGCAGGCTGTGATGCCCAGCTGCGCGGCGGCAAGCATCAGCGTGAGCTGGTCCAGACCTCGGATCGCCGCGCGGGCCGAGGCGCTGTGCTGAGACTTCGTCTCCAGGCGGTGCCGCCGCGCGGCCAGCAGAGAGAACTCGATGACGACGAAGAACGCCGACAGCGCGATGACCACCACTGTGGCGATCGTTGGAATCAGCCACTCAGTCACAGCGTCTCCTCCCTGAGCTCGAGGACGACGGAGTGCGGCACGTGGCGGTCGAGGGATCTGATATCCGCCTCGAGGAAGCGCAGCACCGGCGTCGCTCCGGTCAGGGGCACTGCGCCGCTGTGCAGATCAATCCGCACGCGGTCACCTGGAGCAGGCAATCCCCCAGAGACGTGGATGATGAGACCCGACAGCGTCTCGAAGTCGCCCCGTGGCAGATCATATCCGATCGCCCGTTCCACCTCATCGACATGCACAGATCCGTTGACGTGCCACGTCGACTCAGCAACGGACACGATGTCCAGGGGGATCTCCTCATCATGCTCATCAGTCAGCTCACCGAGGACCTCCTCAGCGAGATCCTCCAGAGAGATCACGCCCGCGAACCCACCATACTCATCGATCACACACGCGAACTGTGTCCGCTGGCGTCGAAGTTCATCGACGGCGTCAGGCATAGTCATCAATGTCGGCAGGATGACAGGAGGCCTCATGAGATCCGAGACCGGCCTGTTCCACGGCTGCTCTGCGGCGAGGACATCGAGGAGATGAACCACCCCTACCGGGGCGTCTGACTCATCGATGACCGGATAGCGGGTGTGCTCCCGAGCCATGAGCTCACGAACGCCGTCGATCGTGGTCTCAGGCGTGACGACGCCCGCCCGAGAACGAGGAATCATGGCGTGCTCCACATCATGGTCAGGGAAGTCCAACAGACGGTCGAGCACGAGGAACAGATCCTCCGGGAGATCTCCGCTCTGTCGCGAATCGTCGACGATCTGTTCCAGGTCATCGGCATCGGCTGTGGAGTCGACATCATGAACGGGCTGAATCCCGAGCAGACGCAGGAGCACGTTGGCCGACCGGTCGAAGAACGTGATGAGCCACCCGAACGCCACCAGATACAGATGCGTGGATCCGGCGAGCCTCAAGGCAAGTACTGTGGGGTTCGCGATCGCGTAGTTCTTGGGGAAGAGCTCGCCGAAGATCATCTGTACCACTGTCGAGACGGCGAGGGCCACCACGGTTCCGGCGCCGACGGCCGCGGCCCGGGGGACGTCGACCAGTCCGAACAGGTCCCCCAGCGCCTCACCCACAAGGGGTTCTGCGACGTAGCCGACGAGCAGTCCAGTCACGGTGATGCCCAGTTGGGCGCCGGAGAGCATGAACGATGTGCGGTTGGTGACCTTCAGCGCCTTCGCGGCCGCAACCTCACCACTCGCGGCACGCGTCCTCAGCTGGTTCCGGTCCACCGACATGTAGGCGAACTCTTGGGCCACGAAGTAGGCGTTGGCGGCGATGATCAGCAGGATGACCAGGCATCCCACCAGCAGCAGGAGGAGGGTCGTCATCGACTGCCGCCCTCGATTGCCCAGTCGGAGGTCCCGGCACCCTGAGCCGAAAACCTCCCCTGAGAGATGACGGGAGTGGGCTGGAGGCCCGAACGGTGCAACATGGCCGCCCGATGCAGATGGCGGGCGGCCGACGGTTGATCACAGTCCACGGGGGACGACGTCCTTCCTTAGGTGACGGATACGTACAGTATAGAAGCCTCCTGCGACGGGCGGCTTGGTGGTAGGCCGCGGCGACGCTACCTTGGCAGACGAGGATCACGCGCTCTGTCCGTCTGCGGAATACTCCCCGCGGATGATCCCCCACCCCAGGCGTTTCTCTAAGCTGGCCGACATGCACGCTCTGCGCACCCTGACAGCTGGTCCCGCCGTCGTCATGCTGGGCCTGGCCGCCGCCCTTCTGCCCGCGCCGGCCGCAGCGGCGTCCGGCGATCCCACCGATGATGTGGTCCGGGATCTGTCCATCAGCATCGACCTCGACGAGGACGGGGTGATGCACGTGAAGGAGACCTACGACTGGGACTTCGGTGAGCGAGAGGGCCTGGGCTTCTTCCGCACGCTGAGCACCCAGATGCCCTCCGACGAAGGACCCCGCGTCGTCGACTATGAGGACTTCGCCCTGACCAGCCCCACCGGAGCGCCCGCCGCCGTCGCGGACATCGAGGAGTCGAGGGACGCCCTCCAGCTCAGCCTCGGGGCTCCGGAAGGGTCCGAGGACACTCGCACCGGACTGCAGACCTATGAGCTCAGCTACACCGTCCATGGTGCCGTCAACCCCTCGTCCTGGGACTGGATCGTCGCCGGTCCGGACCAGGACGTCTCCATCGAGCGGGTCACCACCGAGGTCACCGCACCGGAGGAGATACTCGACGGCGCCTGCTGGCAGGGCACCGACTCCGACCTGGACGACGGCCGCCCCTGTCCGGCAGAGATCGACGGCGAGACGATGACCGCCACGGCCACGACCCTGGAGCCGGGCGGGTGGCAGGGCGTGGAGGTCACCGTCCCGGAAGGCACCTTCTCGGCAGCGACTCCGGTCTATGCGGAGCCCACCGCCTCAGAGCGTCTCGCCGACACCATCGCCCCGGTCTCGGACCGCATCGGCACGCGGTGCTGCAGGCCTGGTGGGCCGCGGCGGCCGCGGGGGTCGCCGCCGTCGCCGGAATCTTCCTGCTGCGGCGCCGCTCCGGCCGCGATGAGCACTTCCCCCTCCTCGCTCCCGGAGCGCTCCCGGAGCCAGGGGCCACTCTGGGGATCGCGCGCCTGGAGCAGGAGCCCCCGGCCGTCCCCCGTCATGCGGTGCCGGACGACCTGAGCCCCTACGAGGCAGCCCTGCTCTGGAGGAAGTCCGCCCTGTTTCTTCCGGCCGACTTCACCACACTCACGCTGGTGGATCTGGCCGCCCGCGGCCACCTCCACCTGGAGGAGACGACTGCCGAGCACGACGACGACAGCCGCGACTGGCTGGCCTCCACCACGATCGCCGACCGGAGCGGCCTGCCCGACGATGAGCAGGATCTTCTCGCGGCCCTCGACGCCGAAGGGGACGGCGAACCGATCCGACTTTCCGAGCTGGGCGATGAGTTCTCCACCGCGGCACAGAAGGCCCAGGCGAAGGCCCTGGCCTGCTTCGACGCGCGGCACCTGCTCAGTCGGCGGTTGGGCGGAGCAGGCAGCCTGTGGGACTGGACCGCGGCCGCCGGCATCACGGTGCTGCTCGTCGTGACGATCCTCGCCTGGGCCTTGACCATGCCGACCTCGCTGAGCCTGCTGCTCACCGGGATCACCGGGGCCCTCCTCCTGCTGGGGGTCCTCTGGGCGGCGACCGCGACGATGGGCACCCGACGCACTGCACTCGGCCGGGCCCACGTGGAGCAGCTGCGCGGACTGCAGGCCGCTCAGGCCGCCGTCGTCGAGACCTCCGACGGCACGGGACCGACCTCCGAGCTGACGCCGGATCAGATCACTTCGCAGCTGCCGTACGCCATGGCTCTGGGCGAGGCGAAACGCTGGGCCGCGATCGCCGAAGGCTTCGCCGCAGCCGGTGACAGCACCCTCCGCCCCCAGGGCCTCTCGGCCGGCAGCTGGTTTCTGCTGGCCACAAGCATGCAGCATACGATCGGCGCCTCGCACAGCTCCTCCGGCGCGGGTTCAACAGGATCGCCGGGGTTCTCCGCCGGTTCCTTCGGAGGAGGCGGTGGCGTCGCCGGGCGATGATCAGTCCGACTGAGCCTGCATGGTCTCCACGATGCTCCCCCTCCACGTCCGTGATGCGCTCCGCGGCCATTCCGTCTGCCGCCGGAACCGGAGACCGACTCGACGACAAGACCTGCGCCCTCATACGGGGCAGTGCGCTCAGAGGCTGCGCAGGAGACGCACCCCGGTGCCGCCGTCCCAGCTGGCCGAGCCCTGGACCCGGAACCCGTTGCGCTCCAGCACCCGCCGGGAGGCCACGTTCCCATGGGACACCTCCGCGGTGAGAGTGCACAGCCCGTAGGAGCCGACGGCCAGCTCGCAGATCCGTCCCACCGCCCAAGTAGCCACGCCGCGTCCTGCGGCGGCCTCCGCCACCCGGTATCCGAGGCTCGCACCGCCGGCGTCGACGTCGGTCAGGTTGATCCGGCCGATGATCGGCTGCCCGCCTTCGGGACCGAGGATCACATGGAACAGATCGGTGCCCTCCTCCTGCGCGTCGAGCAGCGCGTGCAGCCGGTGGTCGAACTGCGCGAAGAAGTCGTCGCCGCGATCCGGGATGGACTGGGCGAAGTACTCGCGGTTGCGCTCCTCGAAGCTCAGCAGGCGGTCCCGGTGCGCAGCGGCCAGCAGCTCGATGCTCCACGCCATGGGCCGGATCCTTCCTGATCGCCCCCGCCGGACGATCTGCACCATCACATCACGTCTGCCTCACCACATCTGATGGTGCAGACGTGATTCTGGTGTGCAGAACGACGCCGCCTCGCCGCCGAGACACGGGCGAATCCTCCGCGTCGGGCCGGGTGAACTCCCAACGGCCCACGTTGCGAGCACAGAAAAACACAGATAAAGTCTGGTAAATCCCAACGAACGTGGGTAGAATCACACTCACGGGCACTTCCAGGAGCCACCGGCTCCGTGACCCGCCCCACCGGCAGCACCCGCCAGATCGGAGGACACGATGGCCCTGCTCGCACCCGAGCGCCACGACCGCATCCTGGCCCACCTTCGCACCCACGGCACCGTGACGGTCCAGCAGATCGCCGAAGATCTGTCCGTCACCCGCGAGACCGTCCGCAGGGACCTGGACCACCTGGAGAACGCCGGAGCCCTCCGCCGGGTCCACGGCGGTGCAGTCCCCGCCTCCCCCTCCTCTCGCACCGAGACCTCCTGGCGGGACCGGCAGGCCAGCCGCGCCGCGCAGAAGCAGGCCATCGCTCGGGCCGCCGTCGACTTCCTGCCTCCCGTCGGCACCGGCTCCCTGATGATGGACGCCGGCACCTCCACCGAGGCGCTCGCCGACCTCATCGCCGCCGAGTCACGCGACGCCGGCCCGGCCGAGTCCCGCGTGGTGATCACCAACGCCGTGCCGATCGCCCAGAAGCTCAGCGACGTCACCGCCGTCGACCTGGAGATCCTCGGCGGTCAGGTGCGGGGGCTCACCGGCGCCGTCGTCGGTGACCGCGCCCTGGAGACGCTGGCCGGCCGCCAGGCCGACGTCGCATTCATCGGCACCAACGGGATCGACGCCGAGTTCGGCCTCTCCACCCCGGACGCCGCCGAAGCAGCCATGAAAGCCGCCCTGATCCGCGCAGCCCGCACCTCCGTGCTGCTGGCTGACTCCTCCAAGCTCGGCCGCTCCACCCTCGTCCGCTTCGCCCAGCTGAAGGAGATCTCCGTGCTCATCACCGACGCCGAGCCCGACCCCGGGCTGCAGGACGCCCTGGACGCCGCCGATGTGACCGTCGTCGTGGCGGTGCCGCGATGATCCTCACCCTGACTCCGAACCCCAGTCTCGACAAGACCGTCGAACTGGACGCCCCCCTGGCTCCGGGGGCCGTGCAGCGCGCCGTCCGAACCTCCACCGAACCCGGTGGCAAAGGCGTGAACATCTCGCGCGCCCTGGTCGCCGCCGGGCAGGAGACCCTGGCGGTCCTCCCCGGAGACCACACTGACCCAGTGCTCACCGCGCTCACCCAGCTGCGCGTCCCGCATCGTGGCCTGTCCCTGAGCGAAGCGCTGCGCACCAACATCACCGTCACCGATCCGGCAGGCACCACCACGAAGATCAACGAGCCCGGCCCAGCCTTCGACGAGGTCCGGACCGAGGCGCTGCTCTCCCTCGCCCTGGACGCCGCCGAGGGCGCCAGCTGGGCGGCCCTGGCCGGCTCGCTGCCCCCGGGCGTGCCCGTCGACTTCTACGCCCAGGTCATCGGGCGGCTGCGAAGGAACCTCGGGCCGGAGGCTCCGCAGATCGCCCTGGACTCCTCCGGTCCGGCGCTCGCCCGAGCCGTGGCCGCCGAGCCGGACCTGATCAAGCCCAACGGTGAGGAGCTGCTGGAGCTGGTCACCCTGCTCACCGGCTCCAGCCCCCGCTTCTCCGACGGCCGCACCATGGAGCCCGAGGAGCTGGAGAGCCGCCCGGCCGAAGTGCTCCGCCTGGTCCGTATCGCCCAGGACCACGGCGTGCGCACCGCCCTGGTCACCCTGGGCGCCCACGGCGCCCTGCTCGTCCCCGACCGCCCTGGCGACGAGGTGCTGCGGGCCTGGGGCCCGGAGCTTCTCGCCCGCTCCACCGTCGCGCCGGCGACGCCTCCCTGGCCGGGCTGCTGCTGGCCGCTCAGCAGGGCCAAGGTCCTGCCGGCCGGCTTCGGCAGGCCGCAGCCCAGGGCCGTGCCGCCGCCGCACTCCCCGGATCGGTCATGCCGACCCCGGATGATCTCGACCTCGACGTCGTCGTCGTGGAGCCACTCTCCGTCTGACCCCGCGTCAGCCGGATCCATCCCTGGAACACCACCCCGGAACACCGCACCCGAACTGCGAGGGACCCGCCATGAAGAGCATCATCACCCCGGAGCTCGTCAGCCTCGACGAGATCCGCAGCAGCGCGAAGCGAGAGGTCATCGAGCAGCTCGCCTCCCGCATCCAGCAGGCAGGTCGTACCGCGGCCGCCGAGACCCTGGTGGCCGACGCCTGGGCACGCGAGGAGAAGTCCGCCACCGGTATGCCCGGCGGCGTGGCGATCCCCCACTGCCGCACCTCGGCCGTCACGGAGGCCACCCTGGCCTTCGCCCGACTGCCCGAGCCGGTGGACTTCGGCGCCAAGGACGGCCCTGCCGACCTGGTGTTCTTCATCGCCGCCCCCGACGGCGCCGACAAGGCTCATCTGAAGATCCTCGCCGCCCTGGCCCGCTCCCTGGTCAAGAAGGACTTCGTCGCCGCCCTGCGCGAGGCCGAGGACTCCCAGGGGGTGGTGGACCGGGTCACCGAGGCCGTCGCTCCTGCCGTGGCCGAGCTCGAGGGGGCTGCGGGTGCGCCCGCCGACACCGCCCCGGCCGCAGCCGCAGGGCACGCTGCTTCGGCCACCTCCGGGGGCCGCCGGATCGTGGCCGTGACCGCCTGTCCCACGGGGATCGCCCACACCTACATGGCCGCCGACGCCCTGAAGCAGGCCGCCGAGGAGGAGGGCGTGGAGATCCATGTGGAGACCCAGGCTCTGCCGGGGCCACCGCCCTGCCCGCCGACGTCGTCGCCGGTGCCGACGCGGTGATCTTCGCCGTCGACGTCGACGTCCGGGACAAGGCCCGCTTCGCCGGCAAGCCCGTGGTGCACGTGCCCGTCAAGCGCGGCATCGACGAGTCCGCCGCGCTGATCGACCGGGCCCTGGCGGCCGTGGACGACCCCTCCGCCCCGCGCGTCTCCGCTGAAGAGTCCGGCGAGGAGTCACATTCCGGGGCTGAGGAGAGCTTCGGCAAAAAGACCCAGCGTGTGCTGATGACCGGTGTCTCCTACATGATCCCGTTCGTCGCCGCGGGCGGTCTGCTCATCGCCCTGGGCTTCCTTCTGGGCGGCCATGACATCACGGACGTCGCCGACGACGTCGTGTTCGGCAATACTCTGTTCAATCTCCCCGACGGCGGCCTCCTCACGTACCTCGGCGCCGTCGCGTTCACCATCGGCGCCACCTCGATGGGGTTCTTGGTGCCAGCTCTCTCGGGCTACATCGCCTACGGCATGGCTGACCGCCCCGGCATCGCCCCGGGCTTCACCGCCGGCATGGTCGCCGTGTCCATGGACGCCGGGTTCATCGGCGGCATCGTCGGCGGTGTGCTGGCCGGCGCCGTCGCCGCCGGGTTCCGCCGTCTGGAGGTCCCCCGCTGGCTCGCCGGACTGATGCCGGTGGTGATCATCCCGCTCATCGCCACTCTGGTCTCCTCCGGCCTGATGTTCCTGCTGCTGGGCGGACCCATCGCCAGTCTGACCGCGTCCCTGGAGAGTTGGCTGTCCGGGATGACCGGCACGGCCGCCGTCCTGCTGGGTGTCGTCCTGGGCCTGATGATGTGCATCGACCTGGGTGGACCGATCAACAAGGTCGCCTACTCCTTTGCGGTCGCCGGCATCTCCGCGGGGTCCGTGGCCGACAACCCGGGGCCGCTGATGATCATGGCCGCGGTCATGGCCGCCGGCATGGTTCCGCCGCTGGGCCTGGCCTTGGCCACCTTCCTGGACCGGCGGCTGTTCACCCCGGTGGAGCGGGAGAACGGCAAGACCGCAGTGCTGCTGGGCGCAGCCTTCATCTCCGAGGGCGCCATCCCATTCGCCGCGGCCGACCCGCTGCGGGTGCTGCCCTCTGCGATGGCCGGCGGCGCCGTCACCGGGGCGCTGACCATGGCCTTCGGCATCACCTCGCTGGCCCCGCACGGCGGAGCCTTCGTGTTCTTCGCGATCGACTCGTTCGTGCTGTTCATCCTGGCCGTCCTGGCCGGTGCCGTGGTCACGGCCCTCTGCGTCATCGCCCTGAAGCGGTGGACCCGGCGCAGCCTGCCTGGCGCACCGGCCGCCGCCGAGCCGGCGACCGCCA
>NZ_MDSS02000022.1 GCF_001758425.2 Nesterenkonia sp. PF2B19
CAGCCACGCGACGGCGCGCCCCGGCGCCCCACGGCCGTGTCGACCTCATCGCGCACACCAAGGCACCCGGGCTCCCGTGCGGGCGTGACCGTCCTCTACGAGACCAGCAGACGACGACACTGAGCCACACCAGCCCAGCCACACCACCGAACTCCCCGCTGCCTGACCTGCTCAGCCGAGCACGTCGTCGCGCCGGTCCTCCACGCACGGGTCGGCCCCGGCGGACCTGCGAATCCTCACCGAGGCAGTTGGAGGAGACCAGCCGCACCACGTCCTCCAGCACCCGCGCCAGCACCATCAGCTCCGTCCTGGCTGCGGCCTTCCGATCAGACGAAGGCCGAGACCCCGGTGAGTGCCCGGCCCACGATCAGGGAGTTGATCCCGTAGGAGCCCTCATAGGTATAGATGGCCTCGGCGTCCCCCATGAGCTTGGCGACCTCGTAGTCGGTGGTGATGCCGTTCCCGCCCAGGGCCTCCCGCCCGAGGGCCGCGGACGCCCGGGCCAGGCGGGTCGCAGTTGCCTTCGCAGCAGCCGCGTGCACCATCTCCAGCTGTCCCTCCTGCTGGAGTGCGGTGATCTGCGTCATCAGCGCCTGTGTCGCCGTCAGGTTCCCCGAGATCTCGGCGATGGCCTGCTGGATGAGCTGGAATGAGGCCAGCGGGCGGCCGAACTGCTCGCGATCGGTCACATAGGTGCGCACCACGTCGAGCACCGCGTGCTGCAGACCGACCGCCTGCCAGCCGACCCAGGCCCGTGAGCTGCACAGCAGCACGTTGGTGTCCGCGAAGCTTCGGGCGCCGGGCAGCTTGGCCTCAGCCGGAACCCGCAGATCCTCCAGCACGACGTCGGCGTTGGGGATGCCGCGCAACCCCATCTTGTGGCGGATCATCTCCGCGTGGTACCCGGGAGTGTTCGTCTCCACGAGGAAGCACTTGATGGCGTCGTCGGCGACGTCACGGGCCCAGATGAGGGCGATGTCAGCGATGGTGGCCATCCCGATCCAGCGTTTGGTGCCGTTGATGACCCAGGAGTCGCCCTCCCGGCGAGCCGTGGTCGCCAGACCGCCGGCGATGTCCGAGCCGTGGTCCGGCTCGGTGAGACAGAAGGCGCCGAGCGCCTCAAAGCGGGATAGGCGCCCCAGCCAGGCCTCCTTCTGCTCCGCGGAGCCATAGGCGTGGATGAGACCCACGATGAGCTCGTTGTGGATGCCCAGCACTGCGGACATGGAGACGTCGGCCTGGGCGACGGCGGCGTGCGCCAGGCCCTTGAAGAGACGGGACGTGCCGTCGATCTCCAGACCGCCGAGCCCCAGGTCCGCCAGGGACGGCAGCGCCTCGGCCAGGAACCGCTCCTCGTTCCACGCTTCGAGGGAAGGCTTGCGGAGCCTCTCCTGCACGAAGGCCTCGATGTGACGGAGGCGCTCGTCCTCCTCAGCGGACAGGTGGCGCCTGGTCTTCAGCAGGTCGCCCTCGGGGTACTGGACAGCAACGGTCACCGTCACCAGCTCCTTCGCATGGTCGCCGGCTCCTGGAGCCGGCCATGATGAGCCGCGCCGGGGCCGGGATGGGGAGGCGCGCCCCCTCGGGAGGGACGCACCCCGGTCTCGGGTCCCGGGCGGTGCCGGATCTCGGCCTGGCCGCCTCGGGACCCTCAGTATATGGCCTGACCGGTGACGCGCATCACAGGACGTCAGGTCCTGTCGTAGGCTGGAGCTGTCAGCCCGGCGATCACGTCGGGTCCCGTGTCGACTGACGCCGCACGCAGCCAGTGGGAGGTTCTCCAGGACATGACCAGCCACAACGCCTCACTCGACTCCAGCGCCCTGACCAGCGCCGAGCGCGCCGCCGCGTTCCGCCAGGCCCGGGACCGCCTGGTGGCCTGCCAGCAGGACTACGACCGGGCCCGTGAGGAGTTCCGCTGGCCTCGGTTCTCCCACTTCAACTTCGGCCTGGACTGGTTCGACGTCGTCGCCTCCGGGGAGCGAGCCGACCAGGACGCCCTGGTGATCGCCGAGGCCGACGGCACCGTGCTGCGCCGCACCTTCGCCCAGCTGCGCGACGCATCGAACCGAGTGGCGAACTGGCTGACCGCTCAGGGCGTCCGACGCGGCGACCGGATGATCCTCATGCTGGGCAACCAGGTGGAACTCTGGGAGGTCATGCTCGCCGGCATCAAGCTGGGCGCCGTGCTGATCCCCACCACCACGCAGATGGGGCCCGCCGACCTCCAGGACCGGGTCAGCCGCGGACAGGCGCGCTGGGCCGTGGCCGGCCCCGCAGACCTGGCGAAATTCCAGGAGGTCGACGGCGACCTCACCCTCATCCACGTGCCGGGGGCGGGGGCGCCGCCGGACAGCGGGCGGACTGTGCTGGACTACGAGGACTCCCGGCACGCCTCCGCGACATTCACCCCCGTGCAGCCGACCCCGGCTGACGAGACCCTGCTGCTCTACTTCACCTCCGGGACCACCTCGCTGCCCAAGCTGGTGGAGCACACCCACACCTCCTACCCGGTGGGGCACCTGTCCACGCTGTACTGGATCGGCATGCAGCCGGGAGACGTCCACCTCAACGTCGCCGGACCTGGGTGGGCCAAACACGCCTGGTCCAACTTCTTCACCCCGTGGATCGCCGAGGCCACGATCTTCATCTACAACTACACCCGCTTCGACGCCGCCGAACTGATGGCCCAGATGGACGCCCACCGGGTGAGCAGCTTCTGCGCCCCGCCCACCGTCTGGCGGATGCTCATCCAGGCCGACCTCACCCTGCTGCAGCACCCGCCCCGGGTGACCGTCTCCGCCGGGGAGCCGCTCAACGCCGAGGTCATCGACCAGGTGGAGCGGGCCTGGGGCTGCACCATCCGAGACGGCTTCGGACAGACCGAATCCACGCTGCAGGTGGCCAACACTCCCGGCCAGCCGGTGACGCGCGGCTCGATGGGTCGGCCCCTTCCCGGCTTCGACGTGGTGCTGATCGATCCCCGCACCGGGGAGGAGGCCGAGGAGGGGGAGCTGTGCCTGCGCGCCGAGCAGTCCGGGACGCGCCGGCCCGTGGGACTCATGAAGGGCTACGCGGGAGACCCCGAACGCACGGCGGAGGTCTTCCGCGACGGCCTGTACCACACAGGAGACGTGGTCCGACGGGGTGAGGACGGGGTGCTGACCTACGTGGGCCGCAGCGACGACGTCTTCAAGTCCAGCGACTACCGGATCTCGCCCTTCGAGCTGGAGTCCGTGCTGGTGGAGCACCCCGCTGTAGCGGAGGCCGCCGTCGTGCCCGCCGCGGACGAGCTGCGGCTGGCGGTGCCCAAGGCCTACGTGGTCCTGGCGGCCGGCTGGGACTGGGATGAAGAGACGGCCACCTCGATCCTGGCGTCCTGCCGGGAGAAGCTGCCGCCGTTCAAGCGGATCCGGAGGATCGAGCGCATCGAGCTGCCGAAGACCATCTCCGGGAAGATCCGCCGGGTGGAGCTGCGGGCACTGGAGGAGAGCCGGGGCGGCGAGCGCGGCACCGAGGAGTTCCGCGACGCCGAGCTGCCGGCGCTCCGGACCTGAGGCGGAGCCGGGTCAGGCCTTGACCATCTGCCAGATCCCGACGGCGGCGACCCCGACGACACCTGCGCCGCCGACCCAGGTGAGCCAGAACAGCGGCATCCCCGGCATGGCCCCGACCATCCCCCAGCAGAGCACCGCCGCCGATGCGGCCAGGGCGATCAGCATCCTCTCCCCGAGTCGGTACATGTCCTGCACGTTCTCACTGGTCAACGGCTTCGGGAAGTTGAAGATCCGCGGGTGCCGGGAGAGCAGCGTCATGCCGAGCACGCAGAGCAGCCAGATCAGCACGGGGGCGAGGAACAGCTCCCAGGGTGATCCCATCCTGTTCACCGACCCGTCCATGGCGAAATGCACCGGCACCTGACCGGGCTCCTCCAGGGCACGCCAGCCGATGAGCAGCATCGGCACCGCACCGACCACCACGCTCGCCCAACGCAGGGTCCTCCACCCCGAGCCCAACTCATAGTCCGGCTCCGGACGGTCCTGCCATCCGCCATACACCTCCGGCTCCGGCGCCTGCGCCCGGCTCGTCTCAGCGTCCCCCACAGCCAGTCCTCTCTCCTGTCTTGCGCGTGATGTGCGTCCTCATCAGTCGAAGTCCCCGAGCCCGCCGTCGAGCAACCAGTGATGGCGCAGGGTCAGCGCCCGCTCCAGGGCCGCACCCACCGCCGCGACCGTCAGGGTGACGTTCGCCCAGCCGGGCAGGGTCACCGGGGAGATGAACACGCCCCAGGACTCCGGTACGACGTCCCAGCGGGACACCACCTCGGCCAGCTGCAGCCCGCCCACCACGAGCCCGACGACCAGGATCACGACGGCGGCCCAGCCCACCGCACGACTGGCCCGGGGGCGCCGACGGTCGAACTCTGCGCGCAGCCCCTCCATGGAGCGGGGGTCCGGCTCCAGCATGCGGGTGGGCCCTCCGTCGTCGGGCACGTAGTGCATGCGCTTCAGACCGTAGAGGCTGGCGGCGAACTCCACCACACCACCCGGCACGGAGAACGCGGCCGGGGAGGCGCCGACGCCTACCTGGCGGCCCTCACGGTACAGCGAGGCCTCGAACTCGGCGGAGAAATGGTCCACATCGACCTGGTAGTCCACCGTCGGCCGCGCCTCGTCAGGCCCACCGGCGGCCCCGTCGGAGACGGGAAGCTCCAGATGGAAGGCCGAGCGGTGCAGCACATGCCACCACTGCATCGGAACGAAGGCACGGCCGTCCCCCGGACGGACCTTCCGCTGCCGACGCCGCTTGCCCCATTCCTTCATGGGCTCCAGCCTGCCAGGCGTCGCGCCGCGCGAGGATCAGCCGGAAGGATGATTCGTCCTCACGGCCCACACGGCAACAGGCGATGACTACCGGTGCTGCCAGGTGGGCTTCCGCTTGTTCGCGAAGGCGTCCATACCTTCGGACTGGTCCTCCGTGGAGAACAGCGAGTGGAAGATTCGGCGCTCGAACTGCAGCCCACTGGCCAGCGGCATCTCAAAGGCCGCAGCCACCGCCTCCTTGGCCATCTGTGCGGCCGGCTTGGACTTGGAGGCGATCAGCTCGGCCACCGTCTTCGCCTCGGCGTCGAGCTCCCCGTCCGGGACCACCCGCGAGACGAGGCCGATCCGCTCGGCCTCCTCGGCGTCGATGTGGCGGCCGGTGAGCACCATGTCCATGGCCTTGGCCTTGCCCACGGAACGGGTGAGCCGCTGGGAGCCGCCCATCCCCGGGATGACGCCCAGGTTGATCTCCGGCTGGCCGAACTTCGCCCCGGTGCCCGCGATGATGATGTCGGCCATCATCGCCAGCTCACAGCCGCCGCCCAGCGCGTAGCCGGAGACGGCGGCGACGATCGGGGTCCGCACTCGAGCCAGGTCCTCCCAGCGGCGGAACCAGTCCGCCGCGTACATGTCGGCGAAGGACTGCTCGGACATCTCCTTGATGTCCGCCCCGGCGGCGAACGCCTTCTGCGAACCGGAGAGCAGGATCGCACCGATCTGCGGGTCGGCGTCGAAGGCCACGGTCGCAGCGACCACTTCCTCCATGGTCTCTGCGTTGAGCGCGTTCAGCGCGGCGGGCCGGTTCAGCTGGATCCTCCCGACCCGCTTGGCGGAGGAGACCTTGATGGTGGTGTACGTCTGTTCAGTCATGGGGCAGCTCCAGAATCTTGTGGGGCACCGGGGTGAAGAAATGGTCGAGCAGGTCGTCGTCGACGTCGGCCAGCCGGGCGGGGTTCCAGCGCGGGCTGCGGTCCTTGTCCACCAGCTGGGCACGGATCCCCTCCCGGAAGTCATGGGAGCGCAGCATATGCATCCCCACCGTGTACTCCTGGATGAGGCACCCGCCAGGGAGAGCTCCGCCGCCGTGGTGATGGCACGATGCGCGACCCTCACGGACAGCGGGGAACGCGCCCGCAGCGTGGACGCCGCCTCGGCGGCCTCCGGGATCTCCCCGGCCACACCGTCCAGCCGGGCGAGGATGATGTCCACATCATTGCCGGAGTAGACGTGGTTGATCCACTCGGCCGCGCCCAGGGCGGAGTCTCCCGGCTCCACGGCGAACTCCGGCAGCGCCTCATCCACTGGGCGACTGGTCAGCTCGCGGATCAGCGCTTCGATGGACCCCGAGTCGATCCGGGTGTCCGCCAGTCCGGCGAAGATCGCATCCGCGGCTCCCAGGTGGAGCCCCAGCATCCCCGCGTGCAGGCCGACCTTCCTCGGCGCATGACCCAGCAGGAAGGTACCGCCGACGTCGGGCGAGAACCCGATGGTGGTCTCCGGCATCCCGGCCCGGGTGCGTTCGGTGACGATCCGGTGGGAGCCGTGCGCGGAGATGCCCATGCCCCCGCCGAGCGCCAACCCGTCCATCAGCGCGATGTACGGCTTCGGGTACTGGGAGATCAGCAGGTTCATGCGGTACTCGACCGCCCAGAAGTCCTCGGTGGCGAAATGCGCCTGATAGGCGGGGGTGCCGTCAGGAAGCATCGGGCCGCCGTCGTGGTCCTGATGCTCCACCATGTCCCGGTAGACGCCGACGACGTCTCCGCCCGCGCAGAGCCCCCGCTCCCCCGCGCCCCGGACGAGCACCTGGGCGACGGCGTCGTCGGCAGCCCATTCCTCCAGCTGGATGAGCACGGACTCGCACATCCGCTGCGTCAGCGCGTTCATGGCCTTGGGCCGGTTCAACGTGATGATGCCGAGATGTCCTCGGACCTCGAATGCGACGTCGCCGGTGAAAGTCTCCCTGCCCATCACGCCTCCTTGCCGGTCCGCGGACCCGTCGGTCGATGAGAACCCAGAGCACAGGGAGTGACCTGGGTCTCACCACAATGTACCGGCCCACAGGGACGCGTTCAACGCGCCGACGACGGCACGGACGCGGCGCTGATCAGGAGGTTCCGGAACCCGGTCGGCTCAGTGCGCCACCGGACCCGCCGGCGCCGCGGAGGCTCGATCTGCCAGGGCCGGACCACCAGCAGGGCCACCGCGGTGGCCGCGGCCATGCCTCCAGCGATGACGACGGCCATCCCTGTCGCGCCTGCGGCGAGCACGCCCACCAGCGGGGCCGTCAGGGCGGCCACGCCGAACTGGACGGCGCCCAGCAGTGCGGCGGCGGTGCCCGCGGCCTCCCCATGACGGGAGAGCGCCAGCGCGGGCGCATTGGGCAGGGCGAGCCCGCAGGCGCCAGGACCAGCCACAGCGGGACGAGCAGGCCAGGCAGACCGCCGACGCCGTGGCGGCGAGCTGCAGCAGGACACGCCCGCGGCGGTGCCGGCGACCAGAGCGCCGGTCATCACCTGGGCGGGGGCGAAACGGCGGAGCAGCCGCACGTTGCACTGCGTGGCGATGATCAGGCCCACTGCGCCCAGGCCGAAGACGATCGCGTACTGCTGCTCGTCCAGCCCGTAGACCTGCTGGAAGACGAACGAGGACCCGGAGACGTAGCCGAACAGGGACGACATCGCCAACCCGGCCACGAGGATCAGACCCACGTACGGCCGGTCGCCCAGCAGCCGGCCGCAGTCCCGCAGCGTGCCGAGCGGGCCTCCGCGGCGCCGGTCCTCCGGCGCCAGCGTCTCCGGCAGCAGCATCGCGGCCACCACGGTGATCGCGACGCCGAGGATCGCCAGCACCACGAACACGCCCCGCCAGGACACCAGAGCCAGGACCAGCCCTCCGAGCGTGGGGGCCAGCACCGGGGCCGCACCCATGACCAGCATGAGACGGGAGAGGATCTTCGCGGCCGCCATGCCGACGAACAGATCCCGGACCACGGCCATCGCGACGACGGCGGCCGCGGCCGCCCCGAGGCCCTGCAGGACCCGCATGCCGCCGAGGGCGACCAGGTCCGGGGCGAGCGCGCAGCCGACGGAGGCCACCACGTGGACGGCCACCCCCACCAGCAGCGGACGACGACGGCCCACCGCGTCCGAGAGCGGGCCCACCAGCAGCTGTCCCAGACCCAGGCCGGCGAGCGTACCGGTCAGCGTCAGCTGCACGGCGGCCTCCGTGGTCATCAGGTCGTCGCGGATGGCCGGCAGGGCCGGCAGGTACATGTCCACGGTGAGCGGACCCAGCGCGATGAGCACGCCCAGCACCAGAATGAGCCGCAGCCGCTCCGCCGGGGTCAGCAGCTCCCCGGGCGTCAGCGCGGTCCGCTCCTGACAGTCAGGCACGGCTCAGGCGTTCCAGAGGCCGTAGGAGTCGGCCAGGGACGCGATCTTCTGGGCACGGGCCAGACGCGGCAGGTAGGAGCCGTCACCGATGGAGGCGCCCTTCTCATGCGCTTCGATCAGTTCGCGGGCCCAGTTGAGCTCATCCTCGGAGGGGCTGAGACCCTTGTTGACCAGGTCCACCTGCCCGCGGTTGAGCGAGAGCTTGCCGGTCATGCCCATCGAGGCGGTCACACCGCAGGCTTCGATGACAGCGGCCTCCTCCGCATCGGGCGGCGTCGGGCCGTCGATGGCGCCCGGCAGGCCGCCCACACGGGAGGCGATGACCAGACGCGACCGCGCATAGGCCAGCGCCATGGGGTCGGCGGAGACGCCGACGCCTTGCGGAAGTCATTGGTGCCGAAGGCCAGGCGGAAGGTGCCGGGAGCCGAGGCGATCTGTGTGGCGTTCTCCACGCCGAGGGCCGACTCCACCAGCGCGATCACCGGAGTTCCGGCCCGCAGACGCATGGCCGTGTAGGTGACCTGCTCCGGCCGCTCGGTCTCGGCAAGCATGACCCCGCGCAGCCCCTCGGCCTTGGAGAGCGCGGCGACGTCGTCCTCCCAGTGCGGAGACGAGGTGGGGCTGATGCGGACCCAGGCGGTCATCCCGCCGTTGAGCGCCTCCAGCACGGCGGCCCGGGCGGCGACCTTGCCGTCATCGGGCACCGAGGCCTCCAGGTCGAAGATCACCGAGTCCGCCTCGCTGGCGAGGCCGGGGGCGAAGTCCTCCTGCTTGGCCGCATTGATCAGCAGCCAGGAGCGGGAGAGCTTGGCAGGCAGAGCGGCGGCGCGTCGGTTGCGAATCGGCATGGGCCCAGCTATCGTCCCGCCGCCTGGTGGGCCGGGCTGACGCACCCGCCTCCCGCATGCTGAGAAGCACCGATGGGGGCACCCCCGGCGCTCCCGGGCTCCCCACCGACGCCGCCCATGCCTGCCACGATCGATGGTCGCTGTCCGCGGCGATCGACGACGGTTCGGCGGAACGTGGCGGGGATTGACACCGGCCGCCGTGCGGAGGAACATAGTGATGGGCCACGGTTCAACTTTGAACCGTCATGGAGACATCCCCCTCGTCTCCGGCCCGACAGAAAATCGATGTCCGAGTTTCCGTTCCCTCGGGCATCGTGTTCTGCCCCGTGAGAAGATCTGCTGGCCGGGTGCGCATCATCCCACCCCTGACAGCCGCCCGGTCCCTTCTCGCCCAGCGGGCGGGAGGCACCCCCGTTCTGGCCTCCCGCCCGCTCCCTCCACCTCGTGACACCTGCGGAGCTCCGCCGAATTCGCTGAACCGCGGAAGGGCTCGTATTCTGGCTCCCATGACTCTCCGCCGTTCCCTGCGCCTGTGCGGCGCGGCCGCAGCTGCTGCGCTGCTGCTGGCCGGCTGCGGCGGCGACGACGAGGACGCTCCCACGGAGCCGGACCAGGCCATCCCAGCACCCGAACATGAGGCCGATGACACGGTCCGCCTGCCCCTCGGGCTGGTGAGCCCCCAGGGCCACAGCGTCAACGCCCCGATCGACGAGGAGGGCGTGGTCCGGATCCGGGAGGACGTCGGGAGCGTGCAGCAGACCGAGGTCTACCGGACCGACACCTTCGGCTGCGAAGACACCGTGTCCGTGATCGCCTCCGTACCGATGGTCACCGAGGACCCGGCACGCAGCGCCGTGGAGTTCCTGCTGCAGGACCAGCACTACCACCACGGGGACCCCGCCTACCTGAATCCGCTGGCCATCTCCGAGGGACTGGAGCTCGACTCCGTGACCGTCGACGACGACGTCGTCACCGTGGATCTCACTGGGGAGCCCACGGTGCGCGGCGCCTGCGAGTCCTGGCAGATCCACTCCCAGCTGGAGGCCACCGCCCGCGCCGCCACCGGCGCCGAGGAGGCCGAGATCCTGCTCGACGGGGAGCCGTTCGCCCACGTGCTGGGCATCGAGGTGACGGAGGGTCCGCTGACCCTGCAGCGCGTCACCGACATCATCCGCTGACCCTGCCCGGGACGCCGACGTCGTCAGTCCACCAGGCGCCCTCAGTCCAGAAGCAGTCCGGGCTGTTCGAGGACCGCACCGACGTCGCTGATGAACCGTCCGGCGTGGTCGCCGTCGATGAGGCGGTGGTCGAAGGACCCGCCGATGGTCATCACGTCCCGGGGGACGATCTGCTCACCCACCACCCAGGGCTTGCGCCGCACGGCGCCGAGCAGGACGATCGAGGCCTGGCCCGGAGGCAGGATCGGGGTGCCGCCGTCCAGGCCCAGCGGGCCGACGTTGGTGATAGAGATCGTGCCGCCCTGCATGTCCGCCGGGGCAGTCTTCCCATCCCGGGCGTCCACCGTCAGCTGAGTGATGGCGGCCGCGAGGCCACGGGTGCTGTAGGTCTGCGCATCATGGATCACCGGCACCATCAGGCCCCGCGGGGTGGCCGCAGCGATCCCCAGATTCACATAGTTCTTCACCGAGTAGTGGCTGTCATGCCAGGTGGCGTTGACCTGCGGGTTGCGGCGGGCGGCCCAGATGATCGCCTTGGCCGCGAAGAGCAGCGGAGACACGCTCAGTCCCTCGTAGGAGGGGTCCTGCTTCAGCGCGGTCCGCAGCTCCATGGTGCGCGTGACGTCGATCTCCTTGAACACGCTGACATGCGGCACCTCGGAGGCGGAGGCGCTCACATTCGTCGCCGTCGCCTTCCGGATGCCGCGCACCGGAACCTTCTCCTCCCGGGGGCCCTCGCGGAGCAGGCCGGTGAACGGCGGCTCGGCCGGGGTCGCTGTCGCCGGGGCCTTCTCCCCGTTCTTCTGACGAGCGCGGCGCTCGACGTCGTCGCGGGTGATCTTGCCGTTGCCGCCGGAGCCGACCAGCTCCCAGACCGCCACACCCAGACGCTTGGCCAGCGCCCGGACCGGCGGGCTCGCCTTCGCCACGAGATCGCCGATGTCCGAGGCGCCCGCAGCGGGAGCCGGGACGACGTCGCCGGGGCGCCCGCCTGAAGGGTCCAGGTCCGGGAGTCCCAGATCCGAGACGTCCACCAGGTCAGGGGTGGTGTGCCCGCTGCGCGGACGGCGCCGGGCCGAGTCCGCCTTGGGCCCGGAGCCGATCAGCGAGTCCTCGCTCTGCGAAGAGGAGGCCGGGGTGGAGGTCGACGTCGCCTGTGCCGCAGAGCTCGTCGTCCCGGCAGACTCGTCGTCGACGGGGGCGGGGGCGGCCGCCGGTTCCGCCGACTGAGCCGCTGACGGCTCGGTCTCGGGGCTCGGGGAGCCCTCCACAGCGATGCGGATCAGCGGACTGCCGACCTCGATCGTCTCGCCCTCGTCCGCGACGAGCTCCTGGACCTGGCCGGCGTACGGGATGGGGAGCTCCACCAGCGATTTGGCGGTCTCGATCTCGACGACGATGTCGTTGACCTCGACCGTGTCCCCGACCCCCACACGCCAGGAGACGATCTCCGCCTCGGTGAGCCCCTCGCCGACGTCAGGCAGGTTGAAGGTGTCGACCATGCTCAGTCTCTCTCCGTTCGTTGTCGACGCCGGGATCAGCGGCGGGGATGGCTGAAGCTGCGGTCCACGGCCTCCAGCATGCGATCGATGTCCGGCAGGTAGCGGTGCTCCTGCTGCGACGGCGGGTACGGCATGTGGAAGCCGCCCACCCGAAGCACCGGGGCGACGAGTCGGTGGTGGGCCCGCTCGCTCACTCGGGCGGCGATCTCCGCGCCGAAGCCGCCGAAGGTGGGGGCCTCGTGGGCGACGATGAGCCGCTGCGTCTTCGCCGCCGATCGAGCGATGGTCTCGTCGTCGAGCGGGCTGATCGAGCGGACGTCGACGACCTCGATGCTGCGTCCGTCCTGGGCCGCCGCCTCCGCGGCCGCGAGAGCCACCGGCACAAGGGGCCCGTAGCAGGCGATCGTGGCGTCGGTGCCTTCGCGCACCACCTGGGCGGTGAAGGCGTCCTGGGCGGGGGTGGAGAAGTCCACCATGCCCTTGAGCCAGTATCGGCGCTTGGGCTCCAGGATGATGACCGGGTCCTCGCAGCGCACCGCCTGACGCGTCATCCAGTAGGCGTCATGCGCGTTCGACGGCGTGATGATGCGCAGACCCGCTGTGTGCGCGAAGAGCGCCTCCGGAGACTCGGAGTGATGCTCGATCGAGCCGATGGAGCCGCCGTAGGGCAGCCGGATCGTCACCGGCAGGTGCACCTTCCCCGCGGTGCGGGAGCTGATCTTGGCCAGCTGGGTGGTGATCTGGTTGAACGCCGGGAAGACGAAGCCGTCGAACTGGATCTCGGCGACCGGACGGTGCCCGCGCATCGCCAGACCGATGGAGGTGCCGACGATTCCTGACTCCGCCAGCGGAGAGTCGATGACCCGCCGGGGGCCGAACTCCTTCTGCAGCCCGTCGGTGACGCGGAAGACGCCGCCCAGGGCGCCGATGTCCTCCCCGATGAGCAGGGTGCGCGGGTCAGCGGCGAGCTCATCGTGCAGCGCCGCGGTGATCGCCTTGGCGAGGACGAGTTCCCGCGGAGGTGCGGGCGTCTCGACGCCGTCGTCGTGTCCGACCGCCTCCTGGGCGCTGCGTGCCGAAGAGGCCGTGGAGACGACGTCCGGTGAGGACGGTGTGGGGGCCGCGGGGCGCGTCCCGCGTGCACCTCGGCGGGAGCTGCGTGCCGAGGGCGCGTGGGACTCCGCCCGGCGTGCCTGGCCATGGTTCATCAGTGTCATCGGGCACCAGCCTCTCCGCCGGCCAGGGCGTCGTCATCGACGAAGCCGGCCTCGTACTCCTTCAACCACGCCTTGTCCGTCTCGACCTGCCGGTGCGGCTCGGCGTAGACGGCGTCCATGGCCTCCTCGAGCGGCAGCGGATCGATCTCCTGGACGGCCCGGCGTAGCTCGGCCGCGACCTCGGCGGCCTCCTGGTCCACCTCGGAGAAGTAGATGTCATCGGCGAGGTCCTCGGCCTCGAGCCAGCGACGGTACCGGTCCAGCGGGTCCTTGGCGCGCCAGGCCTCCACCTCGTCCGCGCTGCGGTACTTGGTGGGGTCGTCGGCCGTGGTGTGGGCGCCCATCCGGTAGGTGACCGATTCGATGAGCTTCGGTCCGCCGGCGCGCACCTGTCCCGCCATGTGGGCGGCCACCGCATAGCTGGCGAGCACATCGTTGCCGTCCACCTGGACCCCCTCGAAGCCGTACCCGGCGGCGCGAGCGGCCAGCGGGCTCCGAGACTGCGTGGAGGAGGGCACGGAGATCGCCCAATGGTTGTTCTGGATGAAATAGAGCACCGGCAGCTCGTAGGAGCTCGCGAAGACCATGGACTCGTGGACGTCTCCCTGGCTGCTGGCACCATCGCCGAGGCAGGCCAGGACGATCTCGTCCTCCGCCCGCCCGTCGGCGAGGTCCCCCGCTTCGAGCTCCCGCTGGATGCCCATCGCCCACCCGGCGGCGTGGAGGGTCTGGGCGCCGAGCACCACCATGTAGACGTTCATGGCGTGCTCACGGGGGTCCCAGCCGCTGTGCGCGGTGGCGCGGAAGAGCTGGATGATCTGGTCCGGGCGGATGCCGCGGTGGAGGGCCATGACGTGTTCCCGGTAGGTCGGGAAGATCATGTCCGTGGGCTTCAGCGCTGAGACGGTTCCGGCCTGGGCGGCCTCCTGTCCGAGGGCAGGCACCCAGAGGGCGAGCTGGCCCTGGCGCTGGAGCGAGGTCGCCTCAGCGTCCATGCGCCGCTCCGTGGCCATGAGTCGATACAGGTCGCGCAGATCCTGCTCTCCGAGCGCGGCGATGTACTCGCTGTACACGTCATGCTCGGTGTAGGTTCCGTCGGGCGCGAGCAGCTGGATGGGCTGCACGGCGTGCTCCTCTCCGGTGGCATCAAGGGTGGGCCACCGTTCATTCTGTCAGCTGCGGTCAGCTCGTCCGTGTGTAGGTCTTACACAACTGGATCAGCCGATCGTTGGCTTCGGTTTCGCCGATGCTGACTCGTACACCGTCGCCGTCGAAGGCCCGCACGGCGAGGGCCTGGAGCCCGGCCTCGTGGGCGAAGTCACCTGCGTGGTCCCGCAACGGCAGCCATATGAAGTTGCCCTGCGCGTCCGGCACGTTCCACCCCGCGTCGATGAGGGCGTCCCGGACTCTCTGTCGTTCTTGTACAAGATTCTGCACCCTGGAGTTCACCTCGTCCAGAGCTTCCAGCGATGCGATCGCTGCGACCTCACCCAGCGTGGAGACGCCGAACGGGACCGCGACCTTGCGCAGGTGCTGGGTCACCTCCGGTGAGGCGATGGAGTAGCCGACCCGCAGGGCCGCGAGACCGTGTGCTTTGGAGAAGGTCCGCAGCACCACGACCTGCGGGTGCTCGCGGTACAGCGCGAGCGTGTCCACGGGGTCCTCGATGCGCACGAACTCCAGGTAGGCCTCGTCGATGACGACGACGACGTCGCGGGGGACCTTCCCCAGGAAGTCCACGACCTCCTGATGCCGCAGCGCGGGCCCGGTCGGGTTGTTGGGTGTGCACAGCAGGATGACCCGGGTCCGGTCCGTGACCGCGGCGGCCATCGCCTCGAGATCGTGGCGACCGTCCTGCGTGACGGGCACCGGGACATCCTGGGCGCCTGCAGTGCGGACCACAATGGGGTAGGCCTCGAAGGAGCGCCAGGCGTAGATCACCTCGTCAGGAACGCCGTCGGGCCCTGTGCCGGCGAAGGCGCTGATCACCTGGGTCAGGGCGCCGAGGCTGCCCGTTCCGGTGACGATGTCCTCCACCGGCACGTCGAGGGTCTCGGCGAGCGCGGCACGCAGCTGCTCCGCACCGGGGTTCGGGTAGCGGTGGACGGTGTCCACCGAGGCGATGGCCCGTTCCACGGAGGGGACCGGGCCCAGCGGATTCTCGTTGGAGGAGAGCTTGTAGGGGGTGAGCCCCTCGGCGGGGCGAGGCGGCTTGCCTGCGGCATAGGTGGGCAGCAGGGACAGGGCAGGGCGCGGGGTGACCGTGCCCGCGACGCTGCGGGTCAGCCGGTCAGCCGTCCGGGCGGTGTCGTGGTCTGTGGTGCTCATGGGTCGCATGATCCTCTCAGGGTTCTCTCATCTCTGACATGAGATGATCGTCCTCGTGAGAATCCTACTGGCGATCGTGCTCAACGCCTGCGCCCTGGGCGCGGCGGCTCTGCTCCTCCCTGGGATCGGCGTCGAGGGCGCCGGTGACGACATCGGGATGGTCCTGCTGGCCTATCTCTTCGTCGGGGCTGTCTTCGGGGTCATCAACGCCGTGATCAAACCGGTCCTCTCCCTCCTGGCCCTGCCGATCACCTGCCTGACGCTGGGCCTGTTCGCCGTGGTGATCAATGCCGCGATGCTGATGCTCACCGGCTGGGTCACCTCCTTCTTCCCCGTACAGTTCGTCGTCGGGTCGTTCTTCTGGGATGCGATCCTCGGGGCCATCATCGTCTCCCTGGTCTCCGCGATCCTAGGCCGGTTCCTGGTGGATCCGGCGGCACGCGCGGCCTGAGCACCGGGCCGCCGGGATGGGGGCTCACCGCTCCGGCGGGCCGATGACGGCCGGGGTGAGCGGCTGCGGTAGGGACGGTTCGCCGTCGTCGGCGCCCGGCGCGGACCGGACCGTGGGGTGGTCGGGATGATCACGCCGGGGGTGAGCGGCTGCGCGCGGTCACGGTGGCCGCGGACCGGTTCCTGGGGATTCGCGGCGGCTTCCGCCTGGCTCCGCACCGCCGAGGCGTCGGATCCGACGGCGCCGCCGAGCGACTCCTCCCCAATAGCACCTCCGGGCTCCCCAGCCAGGCCCTGACCGTCCTCCTCACCGGCAGATCCCAGTGCGCCGGCGTCGAGGGTGCCGGAGTCGAGGGTGCCGGCGCCCCGTGTCCTCTCGGAGGGAGAAGGTGGTGCGGTGTCCTCGAGGTCCGGCGTTCCTGGCGTCTCGGGATCCTCCACCGGTGTCACCGGGCCGAACGCGTCTCCGATCCCCAAGACGTCCAACCGCTCGATGGACTCCCAGACGCCGGTCGTCAGTCCCGTGGCTTCCCAGAACTCCGGGTCGAACAGGTCCGGGTCCTGGCTGTCCGGGTTCTCCTCCCATCCCGTCCGGAAGACGTGCGTCTCCGCCTGGCCCTGGTACAGCGTGGAGAAGTCTCGCAGCAGCGCATCCCCGCCCTCACCGAGGTGCTCCTCCGGGTTGGTCTCTAGCTCCTCGACGATGTCGAGGTAATACTGGTAGCTGTGGGCATCGCCGAACAGCGAGGGGTCCTCGGGCCGGGCGTCCTCGTCGTGATGGGCGACCTCGATGACCTGTCGGTTCACCCCGGTTCCTTGGTGCTCGCCGAGGAGGTGCGGCACAGGATCGCGACGGTCCTGGATATGCGTGGTCGAGGTCTGCGTCCCTGGCGGGAAGCCGCCGTGTCGGCCCGGGGCTCCGATGCTCGTCGCGGCGACCAGGTCATACTTCTCCCCCAGCCTGCCGTTCCGGACCAGATTGGTCACCCCGATCCCGCCGAGACTGTAGCCGGACAGAGCGATCTGGTCTCCTTCCTGCGCCCCCAGGCTCTCCAATGCCTCATCGACCACATCGGCGAGCTGCTCGGCGTCGTTGAACGCCGAGTCGACCAGACCCAGGTACCCCCTGCCGTCCTGCCGGTTGAGGTCGGTGATGTCCATATCCAGTCCCGGCAGATGCACCATGTACGTGGTCTCGCCCGAGTCTCCGGCGACGGTCGTCACCGCGAGGTCCCCCTCCTCCGAAACCTGGCCCATCTGCTGGTACCACGCGTGCAGCGTTCCGTCGCCGTGGTGGAAGGACGTTCCCGTCTGATCACCCAGCCTCAAATCATGTCTCGTCATCTCATACGCGGCCAGCGCGTTCTCCTCCTGGAGCTTCGCGATCGCCAGGAACCCGAACCCGGCACCGTCCTCGAACCGATCGCGCCCGCTGGGCCTGCCGCCCCCGAGGCCTGATCGCCCACGCGTGAAGTACGCCGCCACCAGCCGAAGCGCCTCCTGCCCGCCGAGCACACCGAGGCTGCGGGCCCAGTCGCCGGCCAACCTCCCGTCCCCCTGACCGGCCTGATCGATGACGTAGGAGGTCTCCGAGATGAGCTCGCTGATCTGCAGCCATCGGCGGATCATCGACTCGCCCTCGCGGTACTTGTCGTGGGAGTACTCGATCGCCGACACACACTTCTCCACCAGACCGCTGATCCAGATGATCCGCATGCTGAGACTCGCACTCCGGGCCACCAGCAGCGGCGCCCGCCAGTGGGGGATCTGAGGACGTGGCACCACCAGCAGCGTGTTGTTCGCGGCGACGTCGTCCAGCTGCCTCCCCGCGAGCTCCTGAGCCGCCCCGACGTGGGACGAGGCCGCGAGGAGCGTCTCCCAGGCGACGTCGATCGTCGTGTCCCCGCCAGAGACCCTGACGGTGAACGGACCGTGATCGGCGGTGTGCGGGCGCACGGGCACCGGCACGGGGAACTGAGGGGCAGGAAGATCCATGGTCATCTCCTGACAGTGTGTCGTCGACGGGGTGGTGGATGGGGCGGTTGATGGAGTGGCCGTCAGGTGGCGTTCGGCTCGACAGGCGGTCGCAGGACCTCTGCGATCACGTCGCCGAGCCCAGGCGGAACTCCCCCGTAGTCGTCGAGGAAGCTCCCCAGGGACATGACGTCGTCCACTGCCGCGCGCGCTCGTCGCAGCAGGACCTCGCCGGAGATCCCCACGATGTCCAGCCCGGCCACCGCGTCGAGGATCGCGGCCAGATGGCGCGCGACCTGCGCTCCCTCCCGCATGACCCCCGCGAGGATCGACGCCTCGGACGCCAAGTCCTCAGCTTCCTCGCTGACCCCCGCGCTGTCGGCCATCAGCAGGTCGATCAACCCGCGGAAGGCGTCCCCGGCCAACGATTCCCACCGCACCGCGTCCTGGGCGAGGACGAGCTGCGTCCGCTGCTGAGGGCCCAGACCCGCTGCGCGCCGGTACCGGGCGGCCATCTCGTCATAGACCGTGGCGACCTGGTCCAAGTGGGCAGCTGCGGCACTGTACACGGGAACTCCTCGGGGCTCGGCCGCTCGACGGCGGCTGGCTGAACAGGGACGACGCCGTCGACGCTAGGCGGCGCACCGCTCACTGCGCCGCCCGGGGCGGCGGTCTGTGGACAGCCCGGGCATGTCGCCGCCGTCGTCCGGCCCCTGTGGAGGAGCCCGCCTGTGACGGGCCTGCACCTGCGCCCCTCGGCCGTGGAAGAATGTCGGGCATGGCCAACTCTGTCTCCTCCCCTGCCGTGTCCACGCCGTCCTCCGCCGACCAGGACCGCGTCAGCCTCGCCGCCGCCGAGCCGCAGATCGCCCTGGGTGCGCTGGACGGTCGGTACCGCCCCGCCGTCGCGCCGCTGATCGACCACCTCTCCGAGGCCGCGTTGAACCGCAACCGCATCCACGTGGAGGTCGAATGGTTCATCCACCTCTGCACCGAGCAGGCGCTGCCGGGCCTGCCCATCCTGACGGAGGAACAGATCGCCGGGCTCCGCGGCATCGTGACCGGATTCGGGCCGGACCAGGTCGCCGAGCTGGCCGCCATCGAGGCCGAGACGGTCCATGACGTGAAGGCGGTGGAGTACTTCATCGCCCGTCGCCTCGACGGACTCGGACTCGGTGAGCTGACCCCGCTGGTGCATTTCGCCTGCACCAGTGAGGACATCAACAACCTCAGCTACGCGGTGGGCATCCGTGACGCCGTCGAGCAGGTGTGGCTTCCTGCGGCCCGCACGGCGCTGGACGGTCTGGGCGCCCTGGCCGCAGAGGCCGCCGAGGTGCCGATGCTCTCCCGTACCCACGGCCAGCCAGCGACTCCCAGCACCCTCGGCAAGGAGATCGCCGTCTTCGTCCACCGCCTGGCCCGCCAGGTGCGTCGTGTCGAAGCTCAGGAGTACCTGGGGAAGATCAACGGCGCCACGGGCACCTACGCCGCCCACCTGGCGGCCGCACCGGAGCTGGACTGGCCGGCGCTGGCACAGCGGTTCGTGGAGAAGCTCGGACTGACGTTCAACCCGCTGACCACCCAGATCGAGTCTCATGACTGGCAGGCGGAGCTCTACGCGGACATCGCCCGCTTCAATCGGATCCTGCACGGGCTGTGCGTAGACATCTGGTCCTACATCTCCATCGGCTTCTTCCGTCAGATCCCCGTGGCCGGGGCCACCGGGTCTTCGACGATGCCGCACAAGGTCAACCCGATCCGCTTCGAGAACGCCGAGGCCAATCTGGAGATCTCCAACGCCCTGCTCGACTCCCTCGGCTCCACGCTCGTGGCGTCCCGATGGCAGCGCGACCTCACCGACTCCTCGGGCCAGCGCAACATCGGCACCGGCATCGGCCACTCGGTGCTGGCGCTGAGCAACGTCACCAAGGGCCTGAAGCAGCTCGACGTCGCCGCCGAGGTCATCGCCGCCGACCTGGACGCCAACTGGGAGGTCCTGGGAGAGGCGATCCAGACCGTCATGCGCGCAGAAGCCATCGCGGGCACCTCCGGCATGGAGAACCCCTACGAACGGCTCAAGGAGCTGACCCGCGGCCGCCGCGTGGACGCCGAGAAGCTCCAGGAGTTCGTCGCCGGACTCGGGCTGAGCCCCGCCGCCGAGGACCGGCTGAAGAGCCTCACCCCGGCCCGGTACACCGGCCTCGCGACGCGGCTGGCCCGGGAGTTCGCCGGCACCGAGTGACCGGCACCGAGCGAGCAGCGCAGACACGGTGAAGGGGGCCGCTTCGGCGGCCCCCTTCGTCGTTCACGGCCGCATGGGCCGCACAGCCTGTCAGCGCCTCAGACGGTCAGCGCCTTCATCGTGTCACCTTGCGCGGGAACACGACCGCGGTGAGCCACACCGCGAGGATCACGAAGCCGAGGCACCAGAGCGGGCCGCCCCACCAGGTCGAGGGAACCTCCGTCCCGGTGATCAGCGCGCGGGCGGCATCGATGATGGGTGTCATCGGCTGGTGCTGTGCGAAGCCCTGCAGCCATCCGGGCATCGTCTCCACGGGCGCGAAGCCGCTGGAGACATAGGGCAGGAACAGCAGGATGAACCCGTAGCCGTTGGCCGACTCCGCCGAACCGGAGATCAGCCCCAGCAGGGCGAAGACGCAGGTGATGGCCAGGATCCAGAGGGCGATGAGCCCCACTGCTCCCAGCAGCTGGGGCAGGCCCGCATCCGTGCGGAAGCCGACGGCGAAGGCCACCCCGAGCACCACGGCTGTGGCCAGCAGGTTGCGCACCATGGAGGCCACCGTGTGGCCCAGCAGCACCGTGACCGCCGGGAAGGGCATGGTCCGCAGCCGGTCCATGAAGCCGGTGGTGACGTCGTTGCTGACGACGACGGCGGTGTGGGAGGCGCCGAATCCGGCGGCGGTCAGCGCGATGGCCGGCAGCACGAAGGCCAGGTAGTCGGCCCGGCTGCCGTCCCCGATCGCCATGGCCTCCCCCATGACGAAGGTGAAGATCAGCATGAGCATGACCGGCAGCAGCACGGCCATCAGCACGGACTCCACGTCCCGGAAGGAATGACGGAGACTGCGCAGAGAGAACTGCGTCAGGCCTGTCAGCAGCCCGGCTCCGGGCGCCCCAGGGGGAACCCGAGTCGGTGTCTGCGGCATCTCGGCGCCCTCGGCGCCCTGGTGTTGACGGGCGGGCCGGACGGCGGCGAGCTCGTCGGTGCTCGTACTGGTCATGACAGGGCCTCCTCGGTGATCTGATCGGTGGGCGGGGCGCCGGTGAGCTGGAGGAAGACCTCGTCCAGGCTGGGGCGACGCACCGTGACACGCATGCCCGGGCGGGACTCAGCGATGCCGTGCAGCACCCGCGCGACGTCGTCGACCTCTCCCCCGGTGGGGATCTCCTCACAGACGTGCCCGGCGTCGTCGCGCAGTTCGATGGTGGAGCCGCCCACCTGCGCCTTGAGCTCCTCGGCAGTGCCCCTGGCGATGATCCGACCGCCGTGGAGCACCAGGACCTGATCGGCCAGGACGTCGGCCTCCTCGAGGTACTGGGTGGTCAGGAACACGGAGGTGCCCTGGTCGGCGAGGGCCTGGATCTCATCCCAGAGCGCCTGACGGCTCCGTGTGTCGAGCCCGGTGGTGGGCTCGTCCAGGAACAGCAGCCGCGGCTCGGGGATCAGCCCGACGGCGATGTCCAGCTTTCTGCGCATGCCTCCCGAGTACGTGCCGGCCCGGCGGCGGGCGTGCTCGGTGAGGCCGAACCTCGCCAGCAGCGTCTCGGACCGCTCGCGGGCTCGGGACCGGGACAGTCCGAACAGGCGGCCCATGAGCTGCATGTTCTCCTCCCCGGAGAGGGACTCGTCGACCGCGGCATGCTGACCGGTCAGGGAGATCAGCCGCTGCAGTCGCCGCCGATCGGCCCAGGGATCCAGTCCGAGCACCCGCACCTCGCCTGAGTCCCGGGGGATCAGGGTGGACAGGATCGAGACGAACGTGGTCTTGCCGGCGCCGTTGGGACCCAGCAAGGCGTGGACGCCCGGGGGCAGTGACAGGGTGAGGTCGTCCAGGACTCGATGGCGTCCGTGGCTCTTCCTCAGCCCGGTGACATGGATGAGCGGAGGGGCGTCCTCCGGCGCGGCCGCGCCGCGACTGTCTGTGTACGTCATACATAGAGTATGACATACACAGTGTAGTTCGTACACAGTCAATGTCAGGTGGTACTCGTCCAGGTGAGAGAATGCACGTCATGGTCGACACCACTGAGACAGGCCTCCCCCGCGCGGTCGCCGTCGCCTGGGGCATGCAGGAGACGCCGCAGCGCGGCCCGAGCCGCGGCCTGAGCCATGAGCGGATCGTGGCCGCTGCGGTCCGCATCGCCGACGAGGAGGGCCTGGCCGCCGTCACGATGCAGGCCGTGGCGAAGTCCTTGGGATTCACCACGATGTCGCTGTACCGCTATGTCTCCGGCAAGGAGGAGATGCTGCAGCTCATGGGTGATGCGGCCGCGCGGCTCTCTGAGAAGGTCACGCTCGATCCCGACTGGCGCCAGGCGCTCCGACAATGGGCCGCGCTGATCCGCGAGGCCTGGCGGGCCCACCCCTGGCTCCGCGAGATCCCCCGGGGACAGGTCTCGGTGCTGATGCCCAACCAGATGCGCCTCGCCGACCTCGGGCTCCAGGCTCTGGAGTCCCTGCCCCTGACCAGGGACGACAAGATCGGCGTCATTCTCGTGGTCTCCCAGCACGTGGCCTCGATGACCGAGCTGGAGCTCGCCCTGGCGCAGGAGGGCCAGCTGACCGTCACCGAGGAGGGCGCCGCGATGCTCAAGGAGGTCATCACCGAAGAGCGCTACCCCCACGTGGCTCCGCTCTATCAGGCCGGCGACTACTCGCCGGGGTCCACCGCCTCACCCCCAGCCACTGACGAACCCCCGGTGGAGAACGTCGAGGCGGAGTACGACCTCGGTCTGGACCTGATCATCGCGGGCCTGGAGTCCCGCGCCGGCGGCGCTGCGGAGACGGCGACTCGACACTGACCAGCGCGGGTCACCCCACCGCCAGGACCACAGCTCCCAGGCTCGGCAGCCCGAGGACCAGATGGGCCCGCTGCCACAGACCGGCATCCCCTGCGTCCTGCTCCCATCGCTCCCCGAATCGCACGGCCAGCCACCCCGTGGCCAGGCCCGCGACGACGGCGGCGACCCGCACCGCCGTGTCCAGGCCAGGGACCACGACCACCCCGATCATCACGACCGGAAGCCCGAGGAACACCACGGAGCCCGCCTGGTCGTGCCGCCGGTGCCGCCGGGACAGCACCTCGGGGTCGCCCGCGGGACTGCCCGGCGGATATCCCCGCATGGGGTCCATGCGGAACAGCCCAGAGGCCACCACGGCGAGGCCCAGGACCGCGACGCCGCCTGCCCAGATCAGGTCTGCCCAGGGGACGTCTGACCCAGAGACGCCGCTGAAGGCCTGTCGGATGAGCACGGAGGCCCCGAGGATGAGCGCGCTGCCGAGCTGGAGGAAGTTGGCAGTCTGGACCCAGCCGCGAGAGCTCAGGGCGAGGGCGCTGACGGGTTGGCGGCGAGGATCGTAGCCGGGCCGTGTGGCCCCGTCGATCAGGAAGACCGCGATGAACAGGACAGCGCCGAACAGCGGCGCTCCCAGCAACAGACTCGACATGCTCACAGCACCCTCTCCGACGGGCCGAGCTACGGATGCCTCAGCTTAGGGGGCGGATCCCTTGCGAGGCACGTGCCGATGGTCACGAACGTCGTGACGCGCGGGATCTCGAACCCCGGGCGAGCGGCCCTTCCCCTCGCGTGCGAACCGGAGCACGATGACAGGCACAGGCCCCTCCGCGGCCGGCGGGAACCCGACCGAGTCTCTCGGCATCCGCCGTCGCGGTACGGACCCACACCACCTGTGACTCGAGGCCCGAGCGGCCCCGACCCTGCGAGGAAGGCTCCATCATGGCTGTCGCGCTGACCCCCTACCTGCAGCTCCCCGGCACCGCCCGCGAGGCGCTCGAGACCTACCATGCCGTGTTCGGCGGAGAGCTGGGCATGCTCACCTACGGCGAAGGCATGGGGGTCGACGACCAGAACAAGGACAGCATCATGCACGGTTCGCTCTTCGTGGACCGCGGCCTGCACGTGATGGCCTCCGACCTGCCGCCCGGGATGGAGAGCAACGGGCTGGGCACCATCGCGCTCAGCGTCAACGAGCCCGACGCCTCGGAGAACACGAAGCTCGAACGCTGGTGGAACGACCTGAGCGAGCACTCCGAGGTCCTCATGCCGCTGGAACGCGCACCCTGGGGTGACCGGTTCGGCATGCTGAAGGACCGGTTCGGGGTCACCTGGATGTTCAACACCGCCGAGACCGCCTCGCAAGGCTGATCAGCCCCAGACCGGCCTCTGCTATCCTCATGCCCATGGGTTCCTTCAACGCCATCTACATCATCGCCGTGGCCCGTCCCCGCACGGGCTCAGCGGCGATGAGCAGCTGAACCTCGAGGCGTGGTCGCGGCACGTCCGCGCTCGGCGCTGATCTAGGCGTCCCTCGAGCTCCGTCTCTTCCCGTAGTCCACCGCTGGCCTCTGCCTGCCTGCGCGCCCGCGCGCCGTCGGCAGCCCTGCCCTGGTGACCCGGACGAGTCCCTGATGCTCTCCCGCCGCCGCAGCTGACCACCACGCTGCGCGGCGCCTCGTGCTGCCCAGCGTGATCCCTGCGCGATCTGGAGATCACTTGTGCACACCTATGCCCACAGCCGTCACGAACACGGCCAGAACTTCCTCATCGACCCCCGCGCCATCCGGACCGTGGTGGCGCTCGTCGCCCGCACCGAGGGCCCGATCCTGGAGATCGGCCCCGGAGACGGCGCCCTGACCCTGCCGTTGCAGACGCTGAGACGCCCCCTCACCGCAGTGGAGATCGACACCCGCGCGGCCCGGCGTCTGGACCAGCGCACCGGCCGACGCACCCGGGTGGTCGAAGGGGACTTCCTCACCCACCGTCTCCCCCGGGAGCCCCACGTGGTGGTCGGCAACCTCCCCTTTCACCTGACGACGGCGATCCTGCGGCGGCTGCTCTATGCCCCCGGCTGGACCGATGCCGTGCTGATGACCCAATGGGAGGTCGCCCGCCGACGTGCCGGCGTCGGGGGATCCACCATGATGACCGCCCAATGGGCCCCGTACTACGCATTCAGGTTGGAGGGACGGATCCCCGCGTCGGCGTATCGACCCCGCCCTGCCGTGGACGGCGGACTGCTGACCATCGCACGGCGGGAGCGCCCTCTGGTCCCCCACACGGACCGGAGAGCGTATGCGGCCTTCGTCCACCGGGCGTTCACCGGACCGGGCCGCGGCATGGGGCAGATCCTGCAGCACGGCCTCGGACTGTCACGCCGCGAGGTGGGCCCGCTGTTGGGCGCTGCGGGGGTGCGTCGCGATGCTGCCCCCGGCCGTCTGACTGCTGAGCAGTGGGCCGCCCTCTGGCGGCGGGCCCCCTGACTCGGTCAGCGCAGGGTTCAGTCGGTCGACCCTGGGCTCAGCCGCGGTGGAAGGCCACGATCCGGTCGAGACCCTCGGCGACGGCGGTCGGCCCCGGTGCCAGGGACAGGCGCACCCACTCGTGACCGGTCACGGGATCGAAGTCAGTGCCGGGGACGATCGCCACCCCGGCCTGCTGCAGGACCGCCTGGCAGTAGGCCGGGGAGTCCCCGAACTCCGCCAGGTGCTCGCCGATGTGCGCGTAGACGTAGAACGCGCCGTCGGCGGGCGCCAGCTGGCCCCAGCCGAGCTCCGACAGCCGGTCCAGCACCAGCTGACGGGCAGAGGCGTACTGCTCCACCTGTGCTCCGGCGAAATCCATCGACTCCGAGCTGAAGGCCTCCACGGCGGCCAACTGGGAGCCGTGCGGCGGACACAGGGAGACGTTGCCGGCCAGCCGCGAGACCGGATCCACCAGATGCTCCGGCAGGACCGCCCAGCCCAGGCGCCAGCCGGGCATGCCCCAGTACTTGGAGAACGAGGACACCACGACGGCGTCGTCGGTCAGTTCCAGTGCGCTCACCCCGGGAGACGGGCGACCGGTGGCCGGACCGGCCCCTCCATAGGTGATGCCGTGATAGATCTCATCGCTGACCAGGTGCACGTCCTGCTCCCGGCACCAGTCCACCAGAGAGGTGAGCTCCTCACGGCCGATCATGGTGCCGGTGGGATTGGCCGGGGACGCGAGGATGAGCCCGGACAGCGGGCCGCCGTCGGCCGCCGCCTGCTCCAGGAGCTCCACGGTGGGCTGGAAGCGGACCTCAGGGCCGCAGTCCAGATCCACCACCTCGATGCCGAGGCTGGCCAGGATGTTCCGGTAGGCGGGATAGCCGGGCCGGGCGAGCGCCACGCGGTCGCCCGCGTCGAAGGCCGCCAGGAAGCTCAACAGGAACGCCCCGGATGACCCGGTGGTGATGGCCACCCGCTCGACGTCGACCTGGACGCCGTACCAGTCGGCGTAGTGGGCGGCCACGGCCTCCCGCAGCGGCCGGATCCCCAGCGCGGCGCTGTAGTTGAGCACCGTGCCCTGGGCGTGGATCTCCGCGGCGGCGCGATTGACCGCCGGAGGAGCGCCCGAGCCTGGCTCGCCGGCGGTCAGCGAGACGACGTCGCGGCCCTGCGCGCGCAGGGCATCGATCTGAGCGAGGATGCTCATCACCTGAAAGCCGGGGACCTCGGAGCGCTGCGACGGTTTCATGCCCGCCAGCCTATCGGCCGCAGCCGCGGTGAAGCGGTGCGTGCTCAGTCCTCGGCGGCGGCGAGCTGGCCGCAGGCGCCGTCGATCTCCTTGCCGCGGGTGTCCCGCAGCGTGGTGGGCACACCCTTGGCCTCGAGCCGTGCGATGAACTCCTGCATGACCTCCGGCTCGGAGGACGTCCAGATGGAGCCCGGGGTGGGGTTCAGCGGGATCGGGTTCACGTGCACCCATCCCCGCCCGCGGGCGTTGAGCTTGTCCGCCAGCAGGTCCGCGCGCCAGCCGTGGTCGTTCATGTCCTTGATGAGCGCATACTCGATGGAGACCCGCCGGCCGGTGGTCTCGTAGTAGTAGTACGCGGCATCGATCGCCTCGTCGGCCTTCCAGCGCGAGTTCACCGGGATGAGCTCGTCGCGCAGCTCGTCGTCGGGGGCGTGGAGGCTCAGGGCGAACGTGATCGGCAGGTCCTCATCGGCCAGCTTCCGGATCGCCGGCACCAGGCCGACGGTGGAGATGGTGATGCCCCGGGCGCTCATCCCCAGGCCCTCGGGGGCGTCATCGATCATCCGGTGCACCGCATTCATCACCCGCTTGTAGTTCGCCAGCGGCTCACCCATGCCCATGAAGACGATGTTGGAGACCCGCTGCGGACCGGTGCGCTGCGTCCCGCCCGCGGCAGGCTCAGGCCCCTCCTCGGCGAAGTCGGTCTCCTCACCGAGGCCGGCGTGGTCCCGCTCCTCGGCGATCTCCGCCGCACTGGGGGCGTCGAGTTCTCCGGCGGCGATGGCCCGGTTCGCCTGGACGATCTGGTCCACGATCTCCGCGGTGGACATATTGCGGGTGAGCCCGTTCTGGCCGGTGGCGCAGAAGGGGCAGTTCATCCCGCAGCCGCACTGGGAGGAGATGCACAGGGTGATGCGGTTCCGGTACCGCATCAGCACCGACTCCACCAGGCGCCGTCGAAGAGCCGCCAGAGGAACTTGATGGTGGCGCCGTCGTCGGTGCGCAGCCGACGGACCTCGGTCAGCAGCGGCGGCAGGAACTCGGAGACCATCGCCTCCCGCGTGGCCGCCGGCAGGTCCGTCATCTCTGAGGGGTCCGAGGTGTAGTGCTGGAAGTAGTGCACGGAGAGCTGCTTGGCCCGGAAGCCCGGGTAGCCCAGCTCCTTGGCGCGAGCGATGCGCTCCTCCAGGCTCATGTCCGCCAGGTGCTTGGGCGGCTGGGTGACACGTGCGGACTGGGCGAACTGCAGCTGCGGGCGCCCGTCGGGACCCATGGGCTGCTTCCACCCCTCCGGCTTGGGCCGGACCTGAGGGCGGGCATCGTCGGCACGGGTGGGGCGCTGCGCCGCGGCCGCGCGCGGCGTCTCCGGGTTCTTCGGTGAAGTCGACATCGACACCAGTGTCCCATGCCGGGGCGGCCTCGGGTCAGGGGATGAGCCAGGGGGACGGGTCAGGCGCTGGCGCGGCCCGCCTTCCAGTACCCCATGAAGGAGACCTGCTTGCGGCTCATGCCGATGCCCTTGACCAGGTGGCGGCGCAGACCGGTGATGACGCCGGCCTCTCCAGCCAGCCACGCGTACTCCCGGAATCCCTCGGGGTCGGCGACCTCCCAGAGCACGGCGTCCTCGCTGACCTCGGGCAGCTCGCCGGTGTCCGGGGCACCGACGGCGGCGCGCGCGGCTCGCAGGCGGCCTGCCGGGCGGCGAAGATCTCCTCCCGGCGGCGCGCCCAGTCCTCGACGGCCGCGGTGAGCCGCTCCCCCAGAGGCGCACCGTCGCGGCCGAGCCAGTGGACGGTGACACCGCAGCGGGTGGTGACCTCGAGGGCGTCCTCGCTGCTGGGCACCTCCAGGTACGCTTCACCAGTGATGCCCTCCGGCAGGGACTCGAGGATCGCGCACATGGCAGGCACGGCGGTCTCATCCCCGGCCAACAGCACGTCCCGGGCGGTGCCGGGGTTCCATTCGATGCCGGCCCCGACCTCATCGGAGCGCCCGTCCGGGCCGATGACGATCAGCTCATCACCGGGACGGGCGGCGCTCACCCAGGCGGAGGCCGGACCCTCGGTGTCGTGGACCACGAAGTCGATGTCGATCTCGCGCTGCTCCGGACGGATCGCGCGCACCGTGTAGGTGCGGATGGGATTGCGCTCCGCGTCGTCGAGCTCGCGCCAGCGGTGGTACCACTCCATGATCGTGGGGGCCGGGTCGGCGAAGAGCCCGATCTCCGGATACTCGCCGTCGGCACGGGGCAGGAAGACCTTGATCCGCTGGTCCAGCCCGCCGGTGTAGAAGTGGCGGAGGTCCTCAGCGGTCACCGTCACCCGGATGAAATGGGGACTGAGCCGTACGACGTCGGCGACCGTGGTCCGGAACGCACGGGTCGCCGGGATCGGGCGAGCCACGGCCGTCGACCCGTCGGTCGGCACGGTCGGCGCCGTGGCGCGGCGACCCGAGCCTTCCACGGCACGGATCTCCGGGCGGGCGGGTGTCGCCTCGGCGACATCGACCGGCTGTGCGCTCATGGGATCCTCCACAGGTCGGGGCGACCCCGATGCGCTCGATCGAGCCATCAGGGAAGGTTCGCCTCACCACAGTAGACGCCCTTTAGCGAACTTCGCAATGACGAAACCGACTGTGACGCCGCTGTCACCGGACCCGCTCACCGGGCCCGCGCACGGAACCCGCGCAGCCGCAGGCTGTTGCCGACCACGGACAACGAGGAGAGCACCATCGCCGCCCCGGCGAGCATCGGGTTCAGCAGGCCCAGCGCGGCCAGCGGGATCGCCGCCGTGTTGTACAGGAACGCCCAGAACAGATTCGAACGGATCGTGGTGAACGTCTTCCGGGAGAGCCGCACGGCGTCGGCCACACTGCGCAGGTCTCCTCGGATGATGGTGATGTCGGCGGCGTCGATCGCCACATCGGTGCCGGTTCCCATGGCGATGCCGAGATCCGCCTGCGCCAGGGCGGCGGCGTCGTTGACGCCGTCGCCGACCATCGCCACCGTGCGTCCCTGGCCCTGCAGACGCTTCACGGCGTCGACCTTGTCCTCGGGCAGCGCCTCAGCGATGACCTCAGCGATGCCGACCTCCTCGGCCACGCGCTCGGCGGTCCCCGTATTGTCACCGGTCAGCAGGACGGGAGTCAGCCCCAGCCCCTTCAGCTGGGAGACCGCCTCCGCTGAGGTCTCCTTGACTGCGTCGGCGACGATCAGCACGCCGGCGAAGGCGCTGTCGACGGCGACCAGCACGGGCGTCCGCCCCTCGCGCTCGACGCGGCGGCACATCGCCAGGACCTCGTCCGGCAGGTCCACGTCCTGCTCGGCGAGGAAGCTGCGCCGCCCGACCCAGACGTCACGCCCCTGGACCTGGCCGGAGACGCCGCGACCCTCATGGTTCCGGAAGCCCTCCACCTCGGGCAGGGAGCCGTCCCGCTCCCCGTGGGTCTCCCGGGCCGCGGCCGTGACGGCGCGGGCGATGGGATGCTCGGAGTAGGACTCCAAGGCGCCGGCCAGGCGAAGGAGCCGATGGTCGGCGTCGGTCACCGGCTCGGGCTCCGTCTCCGGAGCGCCGATCGAGTGGATCGCCGTCAGCCGCATGGAGCCGGTGGTCACCGTGCCGGTCTTGTCCAGCACCACGGTGTCCACGGTCCGCGAGGACTCCAGGACCTCGGGCCCCTTGATGAGGATGCCCATCTGGGCACCCCGGCCCGTGCCGACCAGCAACGCGGTCGGGGTGGCCAGCCCCAGGGCACAGGGGCAGGCGATGATCAGCACGGCGACGGCGGCGGTGAACCCGGCTTCGGCGGGGTGTCCGATCAGCAGCCAGGCCAGCAGGGTGATCACGGCGATCACCAGCACCACCGGCACGAAGATCCCGGAGATCCGGTCCGCCAGCCGCTGCACCTCAGCCTTCCCGGACTGGGCCTCCTCCACCAGGCGCGCCATCTGGGCCAGCTGAGTGTCGGCTCCGATGCGGGTGGCCCGCACCACGAGGCGCCCGGAGGTGTTGACGGTCGCTCCGGCCACCGGGCTGCCCGGTGAGACCTCCACGGGGATGGACTCCCCGGTGAGCATCGACATGTCCACTGCCGAGACGCCGCGGACGATCTCCCCGTCGGTGGCGACCTTCTCGCCGGGTCGGACGACGAACTCGTCCCCGACGGCGAGCTGCTCCACCGGAATGCGGACCTCCTGAGCTGCGCGCAGCACCGAGACCTCCTTGGCCCCCATGCGCAGCAGCGAGCGCAGTGCGGCCCCGGCCTGCCGCTTGGAACGCTTCTCCAGATAGCGGCCCAGCAGCAGGAAGGCGGTCACGGCGGTGGCGACCTCCAAGTAGATGTTGGCCGCGCCGTCCACATGCTCGGGGAAGAGGCTGAACTCGTGGCGCATTCCGGGATCTCCGGCCGTGCCGAAGACCAGCGCGTAGAGCGACCAGATCAGCGCCGCCAAGGTCCCCAAGGAGATGAGCGTGTCCATGGTGGCCATGCCGTGCCGCGCATTGAGGGCCGCGGCCCGATGGAAGGGCCATCCGGCCCACAGCACCACCGGCAGGCTCAGCACCAGGGAGACCCACCCCCAGCCGTCGAACTGGGTGACCGGGACCATCGCCCAGACCACCACGGGCGCGCTGAGCACGGCGGCGATCACCAGGCGACGCTTCAGCCCGCGGAGCTCGCGGTCGGCGCGCTCGTCCTCCTCCGACTCATCCTCCTCAGGAAGCTCAGCGGTGTAGCCGGTCTTCTCGACGGCGGCGATGAGAGCCTGGACGAAGTCCTGGCGGTCTTCGACGTTCTCGCCGCTGATCCAGGCCTTCTCCGTGGCGTAGTTGACCGAGGCGGTGACGCCGTCGAGCCGGTTGAGGCGCTTCTCCACGCGGTTCGCGCAGGAGGCGCAGGTCATCCCGCCGATCTCCAGCTCCAGTCGCTCGACGCCGTCGGAGCTCTCAGCCCTGTGCGGCGGCGCAGTGCGCGCAGATCCGGAGGCATCGGTCATGAGGCGCGCACCGCCTCGTATCCGGCCTCGTCCACGGCGGCGATGACGGCGTCGTCGGAGACCCGCTCCGGGTCCTCAGCCGTGAGGCGCAGCGTGCCGCTGGCCGCGCTGACCTCGACGCCCTGGACGCCGTCGAGGGCCTCGACCTCCTGCCGGACGGCACTCTCGCAGTGCGAGCAGGTCATGCCGGTGACGGTGTACTGCAGGGTGGTGGCCATGGTGCTCCTCCGTGACGTGAGTGATCATCCGATGCCGGCAACTATACCCCTAGGGGGTACAATTGTATACCCCTCTCCAGTACACTTTCGTCACATAAGGAGGCCATGACCGATGAGCGAGACGACGACCGCCGCCCCCAGCGAGGGCACGGCAGGCACCGACAGCACGGCGACTCCCGAACCCCGCGAGCACGCCGAACACACCCATCACGGATACATGTCCGACAAGTCCCGATACCTCTCACGACTGCGCCGCATCGAAGGACAGGCTCGAGGCATCCACCGGATGATCGAGGACGACACCTACTGCATCGACATCCTCACCCAGATCAGCGCCATGACCTCCGCCCTGGAGAACGTGGGCCTGGCCCTGCTGGACGACCACCTGAAGCATTGCGTCGCCGGCGCTGTGGCCGAGGGAGGCGCCGACGGCGAGGAGAAGCTCAAAGAAGCCTCCGACGCCATCCGACGCCTGGTCAAGTCCTGACGAGCCGCTCCCCCGTCACAGCGCTCAAGCGCACCGGCACCGGTGTGCCACACTGACCGCATGGTGACTCCGCTGAAGGGCACGCTGCTCCTCCTGGCCGGGACCTTCGCCCTCGGCGGCACCTCACTGCTGATCTCCACCATCGCGGCAGACCCCCTGGTCATCGCCTCCCTGCGATGCCTCCTCGCCGTCCCGATGCTGCTGCCCCTGGCGCTGTGGGAGCTGCGTCGCGTGGACCGGGCCGCGTCACTGCCCCGACGGACGGTGATCGGTGCGCTGATCGCCGGACTCGCCCTGGGGATCGACTACAGCTTCTGGAACACCTCCATCGGTCTGGTGGGTCCCGGCATCGCCACCGTGCTGCTCAACATCCAACTCGTCGCCCTGCCCCTGATCGCCTGGCTGGTGGAGCGCGCACGGCCCATGCCGCAGCTGGCGGCGATCATCCCGCTGATGCTCACCGGAGTGGCGATGACCGCCGGAACCTTCGACGTCGGCGGGGTCCAGCTGGGCGGAGTGCTGGCCGGACTGGCCGCCGGCACCGCCTATGCGATCTACCTGGCGGTCATCCGTCGGACGGCACCGGCGACCACCAAACCCGCACCGTTCACGGTCCTCGCCCTGGTGTGCCTCTCAGCCGGAGCCGCGGCCGGAGTCGGCGCCGTGATCACCGGAGACGCCCACTGGCCCGCCGAACCTGGCACGTGGGGCCAGCTGCTGGCCCTGGCGTTCGTGGGCCAAGTGGTCGTGTTCTGGTGCCTCAACGTGGGCATGACCGGCATCTCGGAGACCGCGACCTCCACTCTGCTGCTGCTGCCCGGAGTGTTCGCCCTGGGGCTGTCGTCAGTGCTGCTGCGAGAGACGCCGTCACCGATCCAGCTGACCGGCTGCGCGGTGATCATCCTGGGCGCCTGGTGGGCGTCCCTCGCCTCCCATCGGAGACGGCGGGGCCGGGAGTCATCTGCTGTGGATCGGCGCTGACCAGGGGTAGCCTCGGCGGCATGAGCACCCGACTTCAGCGGCTGCTGAGCCAGCTGCGCTCCCCCATCCTCCAGGCCCCGATGGCCGGCGGTCCGGCGACGCCGCGCTGGCGCCGCGGTGCACCGCGCCGGTGCGTTCGGCCAGCTGGCCGCCGGCAACCTCTCTGCCGCCGCGCTGGCCGCCCAGCTGGACAGCACCCGGGAGCTCCTGAGCTCCCCTGCCTCGCCGGACGGGGCCCTGCCGGTCGAGCCTCTGCCGGTCGCGCCTCTGCCGGTGGGCGTGAACCTGTTCGTACCCGACCCGGACACCGCCGAGGCCGCCGCACTGGAGGGGTACCGAGCCGCTCTGCGCCCGGTGGCGGATGCCCTCGGCGCGGAGGTTCCTGAGGTTCCCGCATGGTCGGATGACGACTTCCCCGCCAAGGTGGAGCTGCTGGTCTCCCGGCCGGTCGCCGTCGTCTCCTTCACCTTCGGCCTCCCGGCGGCGGAGGTGGTGCGCCGACTGCAGGAGGTCGGCTCCGCCGTCGTGATCACCGTGGCCGACCGGCCCGGTGCGCTGCGTGCTGCGCAGCTGCGGCCTGACGGCCTGGTGGTGCAGGGGCAGCAGGCGGGCGGACACCGCTCGGTGCTGGACATGCACGACGATCCCGACCCGATCGACACGGCCGACCTGCTGCGCACGGTGCGCGGCGCGCTGGAGGGCCACCGCGACGGAGATGACGGCGACGGCGGTTCGGCGAGTCTGCCGCTGATCGGGGCCGGAGGGGTCGGGACGGCCGAGGACGTGGCCGCCCTGTGTGACGCCGGCGCGCAGGCCGTGCAGGTGGGGACCCAGTTCCTCACGGCGTCCGAGGCCGGCACCCGCGCGCCCCACCGGGAGACGGTGCTGGATCCGGCACGCCGGGAGACCGTGGTGACCCGGGCGTTCTCCGGACGGCCGGCGCGGGGCCTGCGCAACCGGTTCATCGACCAGATGGACCGACACGCGGTGACCGGCTATCCGCAGGTGAACCAGCTGACCGCCCCGCTGCGTGCGGCCGCGGCAGCCGCCGGAGATGCTGAGCACCTGAGCCTGTGGGCAGGCACCCGCACCGATGCCTGCCGGGAGGAGCCCGCCGCCGACGTCGTCGCCCGCCTCACGCCCTGACCTCCCGAACTGGCGTCCGTGACGGGATTCCGCCCGGCTCCTCGCCCGTGGATCGTCCGCCCCTGAGAAATCGTCCCTGAGTCTGGCGACGATCTGTCACTGAGAGACGATCTCTTGGCTGAATTGGACTGACAGAAGCCCGCAGACAGAACGGCGGCCCGGCCCAGAGCTGATGCTCTGTGACCGGGCCGCCGCCCACCTACCTTGCCAGGGGTGTCATGCGCTGCGCCGTCATGCCCGGAGATCCGCCCAAGAATCTCCGGCGGCGACAGCGCCACCCCATCTCGCACCTGCCAGGAGGAGTCCGCTGACGCTGTCCGTGACACCGTCAGCGGTGTCGGGTCTGGCAGAACCACCCGAGTCCATCAGGGACGCCCGACTCAGTGGTCGTGATCGTCCTCATCATCGTGATCATGGTCGTCATGATCATCGTCATCGTCATCGTGGTCGTGGTCATCCTCGTCGCCATGGTCCTCGTCGCCATGGTCGTGACCCTCGTGGTCGTCCTCGTCTCCGTCGTCCTCGTCACCGTCGTGCTCGCCCTCGAAGTCGTCGGACACACCCTCCACGGGGCGGCCGTCCACCGCGGCGATCTCGTTCGGTGCGAAGTCCAGCTCGGCCTCGTGAATGATCTCCAGCTCGTTCAGGTCCACCATGTGGATCGTCTGAGCGTCCGGCTCGGTGATGTAGGCGATGTCGTCCACCACGCGGATGGCCGGTCGCGGTTCCTGCCACTCCTCCGGCTCGGTCCATTCGTCCATGATCTGGAGGTGGTCGATGTGTTCGCCGGTCTCCTCGTCGATGACGTGCAGCTGCCCGTCCTCGGCGATCACCAGCGCCTCACCCTCGGGGCCACGCGCCAGGGAGCGGAAGTTGTAGGCGGCGTCGATGTCCGCCAGCACGATCTCTTCCGTCTCGGAGTTGACCAGGGCCACCTCCGTCATCGGCTCCTCGCGGTCCTCATCCAGCAGGTAGTCGCCCAGCAGCACCGGGGAGTCATCGTGGGGGAAGAGGTTGCCGATCCGCGCGAAGTCCTCGCCGGCCTCGACCTTGGTGAACTCCTCGCCGTCGAACAGGAGGACACCGTCCTCGCAGCCCACTGCGATGGTGTGGTCCGGAAGCGCGGCCTCACCGTGGACCCCCGGGCACTCCTCGCTGCGGGCGACCTCCTCGCCGTCGGCGTCCAGGAAACGGGCACCGCTGCGATCGGCCAGGGTCTCGAAACGGGAACCGTCGGCGTTGACCACGGCCACGCCGTGGTGGGCCTCCTCGGTCTCGGCCACCTCCGCCTCGATCTCGGACTCGGCGTCGAGGCTGCCCAGGTCGTAGCTGTGGATCTCCCCGTTGCCGTCGAAGAACAGGGCACCGACGCCGTCGTGGGCCACGACGTGACCGGGCTCGGGACCGTCGACGGTGATGTCCGTCAGCAGCGGATCGGTCGTGTAGTAGTGGTTGTGCTCGCCGTGCGGAGCACCCCAGGTGCCGCCGTCGAGCAGGCGGAACGACTCACCCTCCGAGAGGAAGAAGTGGCGGCCATCCCCGGCGGAGTTGACGCGCACGAAGCCCTCGGCGTCGAAGTCTCCGAGAACATCCAAGGTCGCCCCGTCGAGCACGGCGACTCCGCCGTCATGGGTCACGGCCAGACGAGTCGTCGGCCCGCCGGCCTCATGGGTCTCCCTGTCAGACGGTTCGACTCGCTCGTCCTCGGAGTCCTCCTCCTGCGCACCGTCCTCGTCACCGGCATCCGTCTCCTCGGTCTGCGCGGCGGTGTCCAGCTCCTCGTCGCTGGTGGCGGCGCCTTCATCGCCGCAGGCGGACAGGACCAGAGCCGAAGCCATGGCCAGGGAGGTCAGAGTGAGTGCATTCCTATTCATGCGAATCATTATCAGAAATCGCTCGCAATAGATGCAAACCGTTCGCAGTTTGTGACGACGAGGTGACGACGCGTCCCACCGCAGGCGAGCGCGGCGACCCACCAGGTGTCGGAATGTGTCCCGGCCCCTCGGTTCCGCTGACCAGCGTCCATAGAATGACAGCCATGCCCAGTACCCAGTGGAACCCGGGTGCGTATCTGACCTACGCGTCCGAGCGCACGCAGCCCTTCATCGACCTCCTCCAGCGCGTCCGCCTCCCCCAGGCGGAGACCATCCTGGACCTGGGCTGCGGCCCCGGAAACGGCATGCCCGTACTGCGCGGCATGTGGCCGCACGCGACGATCACCGGCGTCGACTCCAGCGCGGAGATGCTCGACCGCGCCCGGGAGGCCACCGACGACGACCGCATCAGCTACATCCGCTCGGACATCCGGAACCTGGAGGTCCCCGAGCCGGTGGACCTCGTGGTCTCCAACGCGGCCCTCCAGTGGCTCCCCGACCATCGGGACGTGCTGCCCCACATCCTGGACATGGTGGCGCCCGGCGGGGCCCTGGCCGTCCAGATCCCGGGGAACTTCAGCGCACCCAGCCACTCGCTGCTGGCCGACTTCGCCTCCCGCGAACCCTATGCCACCCATATCGACCAGGACTCCCTGCTCCAGCCGACCCACGCGCTGACCGACTACATGCTCGACGTCGCCCGCCCCGGCTGGGAGGTGGAAGCCTGGGAGACCCGCTACCACCATGTGCTGCAGGGCGAGGACCCGGTCTTCCAGTGGATCTCCGCGGCGGCCGCGCGCCCGGTGCTCCAGGCCCTCCCGGAGCCCGAGCTGAGCCGGTTCACCGAGGAGTACAAGGCCGCTCTGCGCGAGGCGTACCCGCAGACCTCGCTCGGCACGGTCCTGCCGTTCCGTCGCCTGTTCTTCATCGCTCGTCGCCCAGCGCAGTGATGTGCGTCGCGGCCGCGCTCGGACTCCCGGGCGCGGCCGCGCAGGCCTTCTGCGTCTCGGTCAGGACGTCAAGCCAGACCCCGTATCATCGGGGGCTGGACCGGACCTTCCCCTGACCGTGAGACCAGTGAGGCCTCCCATGTCGCAGCACTCCCCTGACACCCGACCGGCAGCCCAGGAGCCGTCCGACGGCGTGCCTGTACGCACCGCCCCGGCCACTCCGCGGACCCCGCTGGTGATCATGAGCACCTATCTGATCCTGGCTCTGGCCCTGGGTTGGCTCATCGGCCTGCCCCTGGTGCTGATGGAGGCGCCGGACCGGCACGCCGCACCGCTGGACATCTTCTTCAACCTGTTCATGCTCAGCCCCGCACTGGCAGCCGTGGCCGTCCACGTGATGGAACGGCGCCAGCCCGCCCAGGTGCTCTACGGCCACTTGGCGCGGACGCGTGAGGCCGAGCCCGACGCCGACGCTGAGCACGACGCTGAGCACGACTCAGCGGCCGACGTCGACATCACCACTCGCCTGCGGCCGCAGACGGTGACCGACGCGCTCGGCATCACACCGCTGCGCCCGGTGTCTCGACTGATCAGCTGGTCGGTGCTGGGCATCCTGCTGTTCTTCGCGTTCAGCATGGCCGCTCTGCCGATCGGCGGCCTGCTGGGGGTCTACGCCTTCGACCCGTCCATGCCGGTCTTCGTCCAGGATCTGGGCCAGCGTCTGGGCCACGACCCCACCGAATTCATCGCCACCGGCCTGATGGTCGAGGCCGGGATCATCTTCGCCGCCGCCATCGGCTTCGTCTTCCTCCATGTGGGCGCGGAGATCGGCTGGCGCGGCTGGTTCTTCCCCCGGGCGCAGCTGCGCTGGGGCACCACTCGCGCGGTGCTGATCACCGGGGCGGCCAACGGACTCTGGTATGCGCCGCTGCTGGCCGTCGGCTTCTTCTACGACCAGGCCGACGTCTTCCAGGCCATGGGGCTGATGATCGTCTTCTGCATCATCATCGGCGGAGTCCTGGCCTGGCTGCGCATGCGCTCAGGATCAGTCTGGCCGGCCGCATTCGCCCAGTCGATGATCACCGCGGCGACGATCCTGGCCTACTGGTTCACCTCCTTCGGCGAACAGCTCGACTTTCGGCAGGCCACCCTGCAGGGCTGGTCCGGCTGGCTGCTGCCGGCCGCTCTGCTGGGCGTGCTGCTGCTGACCCGCCGCCGCAGCTTCGCCCCGGCGAGCGCCTGACGTCTGCCGGCCGCTTCACCTCAGCGGAAGTCGATCTCCTCCAACGCGTCGATCTGGGCGGTCAGGTGCTCCTCGAGGGCCTGTTCGTCGCCCTCCTGGACGAAGCGCGCGTAGAGATGGACACCGTCGCCGTCCCAGGCCGCGACCCCGGCGGTGCCGGTCATCCCCTCATACTCGGTGGAATACCAGAATCCCCCGACATCCGGATCGTCCCAGGGTTGCATCTCGACGACGAGTCCGTCGTCTCCCTCCACCGTGGGGCAGGCATCGGGGAGGTCAGCGTGGAGCCCGGCGACGTCGTCGTCGCCTTCTGCGGTGAACAGCTTGATATGAGCCATCCCGTCCTCCTCACCAGGAATGTGGAAGGTCGACTCCACGAGCCCCGTGCTGATCACGATCAGCCGACGCAGCTCTGCCATCGCCTCGTCACAGTCGGCTCCCGTGACCGCGTCCTCCGCAGAGATCTCGAAGTCCAGAGGCGTGGAGTCCCCTCGCCGTCGGTCCTCGCTCAGGTATGCCGTGGGACCCTCTGAGTACGTCCAGCCTTCTGGAAGCTCATCGTCGTCCAGGGCGGCCTCCAGGAGATGCCGCTCAGTCTCCGGAGGCTCTCCGTACCGTTCCACCAGTTCCTCGTCGGAGAGGTCGTCGTACTCCTCCAGCTCATCCAGCTCGTTCTGTTCGTCCAGCTCGTCGTCGGGATGCTCGACAGGCTCATCATCGGCGGCATCGTCCGGCGAGGCCTCGGCGTCCGAGTCCTCAGCCGTCACGGTGTCAGCGTCCTCCACCTCGGCAGCAGTCTCGGAGTCCTCGCCGGAATCACCGCAGGACGTCAGGGTCAGGGCCAGCGCGGAGAGCGCGGCCCCCCGCATCGACAGCAGGGAGGCTGACCACCGAGAGGTTGTCTGGTCGAGCAGCTGTGGCTCCGTCGAGCCGTCGGTGAACCGAGTCGTGGGGGTCATGGGGAGAGTCCTCTTCCGTCGTCGTCACAGGTCTGTGAGAACGATCGGCCTGGTCTCTCCCTGCCAGCGCGTCGATCGGGGTGCCTTCAGGTTACCAGGGGGTACCGGCACAGCGGGAGGGGTCGACCGCATCAGGAGGGGTGGGCCGCCTCGAACCACGAGATGAGGTGCTCCACCAACGCTTCCGCCGCGTCACGTTCAGTGAGGTCACGCGCCTGGAGATGGAAGGCCACCCCGTCCCCCACCCACACGTACCCGCTGCTCGACCCAGCGATCTCTTCATCGGTGAGCGCGTCGTAGAGTGCGACGTCCAACCAGAAGCCGACGGCGTCCTCTCGCTCCCACGTGTCCTTGACCAGTTCCTGACCGTCCTCGGTCACGAGCTCTCGGCAGTCGGTGATCATCTCCTGGTATGCCCACAGCAGGTCGGGGAACGCGTCAGCGACATACACGGACAGTCCGGCCCCCGAGAACTCCATGGCCTCGTGGACGAGCACCACGGACATCCCTGCCTCGCCCTCGCGCAGCCCGGTGAGCCGCTCACGCGCGATCTCACACTCTCGGTCCGTCTCCTCCACTCCCAGCCAGCCGAACGCATCGTCCCATGGGGGCGAGAAGTCGTGCCGCACCCCGCCGAAGTCGTCGACCGCCGGCTCCGGGCCCTCCACGATGGCCCACCCCGCGGGGAGATCCTGCTCCTCGGGGAACACCTCCAGCAGCACCTGCTCTCCTGCTTCGCGGCTCGCGCGCTGCTCCGCCTCCCCTGCCGGGAGGTCCTCATCCTCCCCGTTCCCCTCAGCCTCGGCCTCCTGCTCGGCGTCGGCCTCTCGCCCATCGTCCGGTGTCTCATCGTCGGGCAGGCCGGGGTCGGCCTCGGGCGTCTGCGGTGTGGGGGTCGCGTCGGCATCCGCCGTACCCCTCTCCTCGGGCGCGTCGGCGCAGGCGGCCACCAGCGCCACGGCCGCGCACACGCAGGCGAGGCGAGCTGGGACGGACCAGCTGGGCCCACCGTGCGCCGACTGGCGGCAGGACAAGCGTTCGAGGGCGTGCTCACGCATCGGGAGATCCCTTCCCGTCGTCGTCACAGGTCTGTGAGAACGATCGAGCCGGCTCTCCCTTCCGGCACACCGATCTGGTGAGCCCAGAGGCTACCAGGCGTCACCTCCGAGCGGGTAGGTCAGCGGAAGTCGATCTCCTCGAACGAGGCGATCTGGTCCGCGAGGAACTCTTCGATGAGCTCCTTGTCGTCGATGCCTTCGACGAACATGTACAGGTGGACGCCGTCGCCGTCCCAGACGGCCAGCCCGGTGGAGATCTCGTGTCCCGAGATGACCTCCTCGGCCCAGAACCCGCCGATGTCGTCATCGTCCCAAGGCTCCAGCATGGCCTCATCCCCGTCCTCGTACACCAGCTCCGAACAGGCGTCCGCCAGGGCGCTGTAGGGGCCCATGAGGTCAAGGCTCCGGTCCGTGGTGAACACGTCCATCTCCACCACCCCGAAGGCGTCGTCGTAGATGACCGCCTCCCCGGATCCTGACGCGCTGGTGGAGAGGTCATCGATGTCCGCGAGCGCGTCCTCGCAGTCCTCATCGAGGTCGTAGCCGGTCCAGTCCAGCGAGAAGTCGTACCGGATGCGCTCCTCGCCCGGCTCGATCTCGGTCAGATACGGCGTGGGGCCCTCCTGATAGAGCCAGCCGTCCGGCAGGTCATCGGGGTCGAGGTACCCGGCGAGGATGTCCTGCTCGATGGCCGGGCCCTCCCCGACGTCGTCGTCCTCGTCGTCATCCTCATCGTCTTCCTCGTCGTCCTCGTCGTCCTCGCCCTCGCGGTCCAGGTCCGGGCCGAGCGAGTCGTCTTCCTCGTCGTCAGCCTCATCATCGTCGGAGTCATCGTCCTCGGCGTCGCGGTCCTCAGTGTCGTCGGACCCGGTGTCTCCGTCGGCGTCTCCGTCGACGTCTCCGTCCTCATCCACGGTCTCCTGGTCGTCGGGCTCGGCGTCGGTCGCCTGTTCATCCCCCAGGCTCACGCAGCCGCTGACCAGCAGCATCGCCGCCGAGAGCAGCCCGGCCGCCCGCAGCCGCGCCGTCGGCGACCGTCGGTCTCCCCTCGGCTCATCCTCGGTCAGCCCTCCCCTGTCCTCCGGTGCGCGGCGGCCGCCCGCCGTCACCGCAGCGGCCAGCGCTCGTCGGTCCACCCCATGTCCGCTCATGAGTCCGTCCTTCCGTCCCGTCACTCAACCTGCGACGCACCCGTGTGAGCCCCCTCGGCCCTGGCACCGGCCCGCTGCCCCGACAGTAGCAACGCCGGCGGCAGACCGGGAGATGCCGCGCCTCGGCGCGGCCCGCGCACCGCACCCGACGACGGGGCCAGACGACGGTGCCACACAACGGTGCCATTCCGCGGCCATCCGGCACCTCACCACCGGACGGCCTGGTGCTGAGGCTGGTTTTTCCTGGCCGAAACTCTGCGATGCCCAGGGCGAAACACCGAGTTGGAATCGTGGGGCTCACCGTGAGGCCCCGTCTCACGCTCCCAGCCCAGGTTCCACCACGTGCCCGCCGTCGAGCGGAGGAGAGCAGGACACCATGACCCCGCAGCCCTACAGCACCGGACCCCTCACTGACACCGAGCAGCACCGCGCCGCCCCGCCTGCCGAGGTCGGCCAGGCCCCCGAAGACCGTCTGGTCGTGGAACGCGGCCGCTGGATCACCAACTGGCAGCCTGAGAACTCCCGCTTCTGGGAGGGACCAGGACGGGTGACCGCCCGGATCAACCTCATCTGGTCCGTATTCTGCGAGTTCCTGGGCTTCGCCGTCTGGCAGCTGTGGTCCGTCACCGTGGTCTTCCTCCCCCAGGTGGGCTTCGACCTCACCACCTCCCAGCAGTTCTGGCTGGTGTCCCTGCCGCCGCTGGTGGGCGCCACCCTGCGCGTCCCCTACAGCTTCACCGTCGCGATGTTCGGCGGACGCAACTGGACCATCGTGTCCTCCCTGCTGCTGCTGATCCCGACCCTCGCCATGGCCTTCAGCCTCGGCAACCCCGACACCCCCACCTGGGTCCTGTTCGCGATCGCGGCGGCCGCCGGATTCGGCGGCGGGAACTTCGCCAGCTCGATGGCCAACATCACCTTCTTCTACCCGGCCAAGGAGAAGGGTGCGGCACTGGGCGTCAACGCCGCGGGCGGGAACCTCGGTGTCGCCGTCGCCCAGTTCACGGTGCCGATCGTGGTGACCGCCTTCGCCTTCGGCACCTTCCAGCCGAACCTGCCCATGGCGGGGATCTTCTGGATCCCGTTCATCCTGCTGGCCACCTGGGGCGCCTGGAAGTACATGCACAACCTCTCCCACGCGAAGAACGACCTCAAGGGGTCCCTGTCCACGCTGAAGGAGAAGCACCTGTGGATCATCGCGGTCCTCTACATCGGGACTTTCGGCTCGTTCATGGGCTTCGGCTCCGTCTTTCCCACGCTGATCAACATGACCTTCCCGGAGTTCTCCAGCTTCCAGGTCCTCGGCGCCGCGCTGTCCCTCGCCTTCATGGGCCCGCTGGTCGGCTCCCTGGCCCGTCCCTACGGCGGCAAGCTCGCCGACCGCATCGGCGGCGCCCGCATCACCGCCCTGTGCTTCATCCTCATGGCCGGCGTCACCGCCCTGGTGGTGCTCACCCTGCCGATGGCCAGCTTCTGGATCTACCTGCTGCTGTTCCTGACCCTGTTCACCCTCACCGGCATCGCCAACGGCTCCAGCTACCGGATGATCCCGCTGGTCTTCAAGCTCTCCGTCAGTGCCGACGACCGAGTCGGCCATGAGCGGAAGGCCTCGGCGGCGCTGGGCCTGATCGGCGCCGTCGGCGGCTACGGCGGCTTCGCCATCCCACAGATCCTCAACTTCTCCCACAACTCCACCGGCGGATTCGACGTCGCCTTCTGGTGCTTCGCGGCGGCTTACATCGGCTTTGCAGGACTGACATGGGCCGTTTACATGCGACCGGGCACAATCTTCGCCAAGGCCAACGTCTGACGAGCTGCAACTGACGACCCCGGCTGACCCCGACCCCAGGAGCATTCCCCGATGACCCCCACGGCGCGCACCCGCACAGGTTCGACGCGCACAGGTTCGACGCGCACAGTGCAGACCCACTGTCCGTACTGTGCTCTGCAGTGCGCCATGGACCTCACGGTGGTCGAGCAGCCCGGAGCACCGGACAGCTTCAGCGTCGACGGCACCTCCTTCCCCACCAATCAGGGCAGGCTGTGCCGCAAGGGCAACACCGCCGCCGAGCTGCTGACCCGCCGTCACGACCGGCTCACCGCACCGTTGCTGCGTGGAGACGACGGCGAGCTGCACCCCACCACCTGGGAGGCCGCCCTGACGCATGTGGTCACCGAGATCCGCCGCATCCAGGACGAGCACGGGCCCGACGGCGTCGGCGTCTTCGGCTCGGGAGGCCTCACCAATGAGAAGACCTACGCACTGGGGAAGTTCGCGCGGGTGGCCCTGGGCACCGCGCAGATCGACTACAACGGCCGGTTCTGCATGTCCTCGGCCTCGAAGGCCTCCACCCTGGCCTTCGGGCTGGACCGCGGGCTGCCGTTCCCGCTGACGGACCTCGACGCCGCCTGCACCGTGCTGCTGCTGGGGTCCAATGTGGCCGACACGATGCCGCCGTTCGTGCAGCACCTGGAAGGTGCCCAGGCCTCCGGAGGTCTGATCGTGGTGGACCCGCGGCGCAGCGCCACCGCGGAGCTCACCGCCGACGGCGGCGGCCTGCACGTCGCCCCCGCCCCGGGCGGAGACCTGGTCCTGCTGCTCTCCGTGGCGCAGGTGGTCCTGGAGGAGGGGTTCGCCGCCGAGGACTACCTCAGCCGGCGGGTCACCGGGCTGGACGCGTTCCGCCGCACCGTGGCCCACTGGTGGCCCGAACGAGCCCAGGCCGCCACCGGTGTCGGAGCCGATCAGATCCGTCTGGTGGCCCGCCGGCTCGGCCACGCCGCCCGGGCCGCGCGCGCCGGCGGCGACCCCGTCTACATCCTCACCGGACGGCGGCGTCGAGCAGCCACAGGACGGCACCGACACGGCCCGCGCGGCGATCAGCCTGGCCCTGTTGCTGGGGCTGCCCGGCACCCGCGCCGGCGGATACGGCACCCTGACCGGGCAGGGCAACGGGCAGGGGGCCGGGAGATGGGCCAGAAGACCGACCAGCTGCCCGGCATCCGCTCCATCACCGATCCGGCCGACCGCGCGCACATGGCCCGCATCTGGGGCGTGGACGAGGAATCCCTCCCCGGCCCCGGCCAGCCCGCCGCCCAGCTGCTGCACACCATGGGGCGCGACGGCGGCGTGAAGGGCCTGCTCGTCCACGGCTCCAACGTGGCGATCTCCGCGCCCGACGCCGGCCGGGTGGTGGAGAACCTGCGCGCCCTGGACCTGCTGGTGGTCGCCGACTTCTTCCTCTCCGAGACCGCCGAGGAGGCCGACGTCGTGCTTCCGGTGCTGCAGTGGGCCGAGGAGGACGGCACCATGACCAACCTGGAGGGCCGGGTGCTGCGCCGTCGGAAGCTCGTGGAGCCGCCGTCGTCCGCTGACCCGGACTCTGGGCCGCGCTCGGAGCTGTGGATCTGGCACGAGCTCGCCCGCCGACTGGGCCGCCCCAGCGGCTTCCCCGTGGACCCGGCAGAGGTCTTCGCCGAGATCCGCCGGGCCACCGCCGGCGCCGCCGCCGACTACTCGGGGCTCGACTGGGACCTCATCGACGCCGGCCATGCCCCGTACTGGCCGGTCCCCTCGGCGACGCTCAGCGGCGAGGCCTCCCTCACCGGGGAGCCGATCATCGGCACCACCCGGATGTTCCTGGAGCGCTTCGCCCACCCCGACGGGAAGGCGCGGCTGGCCGCCATCACCCCCGGGAAGATCCCCGCCCCGGCCCCAGGGCAGCTCACCCTGACCACCGGCCGGCACATGGAGCACTATCAGTCCGGCACGCAGACCCGCCGCGTACCCGCCCTGCTGGACACCCACCCGGAGGCGACCGTGGCCGTGCATCCGGCCACGCCCTGGAGCACGGCCTCGACGACGGCGACCAGGCCGTCATCGCCAACGCCCAGGGCGAGATGACCGCGCGGGTGGTCTGCGACGCGGCATCCGCACCGACACGATCTTCGCCCCCTTCCACTACGCCGGCGCCGGGACCGCGAACCGGCTCACCCAGGCGCTGACCGACCCGCAGAGTCGGATGCCCGAGTTCAAGAACACGCCCGTGACGCTGCGCCCGGCCGGGGCGTCTCGCACGGCGCCGGCCGGGGTGACCCGTGACGCTGAGCCTGCTGTGACCGCCCCTTCGAAGGAGACCCGCCTGTGACGTCCCCGTCGACCGCCCCCCGTCCCGCCGCTGACACCTTGTCCTCCGGCACCTCCGACATCGAGGCCTCCCCCGCGGAGACCACCACCGCACCGGCGCCTCACGTGGTGGTGCTGGGCTTCGGCCCCGTGGCCGCCCGCCTGCTCGAGCAGCTGCGTGACGACGTCGCCGCCGGTCACCTGCGCGTGACCGTGGTGGGCTCCGAGTGCGTCCCGGCGTACCAGCGGATCAGGATCGGCGACGTCAGCGTGGGGCGCAGCGAACCGGAGGACCTGGCCCTGGCCGACGAGGCCGAGCTGGCCGAGACGGGAATCGAGGTCCGCTGCGGGGTCACCGCCACCGCCCTGCATGCCGCCTCCCGGATCATCACCCTCGACGACGGCGGCATCCTGCACTACGACAAGCTGGTCCTCGCCACGGGCGCGGAGCCGACCGTCCCGCGGATGTCACTGGAGATGCGCCGCGACGGCCACATCGACGCCGAGCTGACCATGAAGGCCAACGGCCGCTCGGCGGGGCGCAGATCTCGCGCGCCGGGGGCGGAGTCTGAGGAGCCCCGCCGGTACCCGGAGGGGGTGATGGCGCTGCGAGACCTCGATGACGCCCGACGCATCCGCGAGATCGTCTCCCGCCGTGAGCGGGCCGTGGTGCTCGGCGGCGGCGTGCTCGGAGTGGAGGCCGCCCTGGCGATCGCCGAGGTGGGCGGTGAGGTGACGCTGCTGCACCGCGGCACCGTGCCGATGGGCCGACAGATCGACACCGACTCCGGGATGCTGCTGCGCCGTCAGCTGGTGGACGCCGGCGTGGACGTCCGCTCCGCCTGCGACGTCAACACGGTGGTCGCCGACGACGGCCGGCTCTCCGCCGTGCGCACCTCGCTGGGCGAGAAGATCGACACCTCACTGCTGATCACCTGCACCGGGGTGCGCCCGCGCGACGGCCTGGCCGCCGATGCCGGACTGCCCACCGCCTGGGGCGTGGTGGTGGACCGGCAGTGCCGCAGCACCGGGGACCCACACGTCTTCGCGGTGGGTGACTGTGCCGCCGTCGAAGGGCGCGATCCCAGCGGGCTCATCGGCCCCGGCTGGGCGCAGGCCGAAACGGCCGCCGGCACTCTGCGTGCCGACCTGGGACTCAGCGCGCCCACCGAGCACGACGCCGCCGGGCGTCCCGTCGATCTGACGGCGTCGGCTCCAGCGAGGGCCGCGACGGCGGGCGCCGCCCCGCAGACGCTGGATGTGATCCTGGTGAAGTCGAAGACGCTGTCCGTGGCCTGCGCTGGGGAGACTGCTGTGGATCCCTGGGACCCCGAGGCGCCGACGGTGTCCACCTGGTCCGACCCCAAGGCCGGACAGTATCTGCGCATCGTCACCGAGGGTGATCGTCTGCTGGGGTTCGTCTCGGTGGGGATGCCACGCTCCGCGGCGGAGCTGGCGCTGCACTGCACCCGCGGCACCCTGCCCGTGGCCGACCGCACCGCCCTGCTCGCCGCCGAGCACGCCACCAAGGAGGCCGAGCTCGGGCCCGACGACGTCCTGTGCCGCTGCTCCGGGGCGACCGCCCGACAGGTGGAGGAGGCGGCATCCTGCTGTGACACCGTGGAGGAGGTCGGGGCGGCCTGCCGGGCCGGCACCGGCTGCGGCACCTGCCACCGGAACATCGAGAGGATGCTGGCCGCGGCCGAGCCCGCCGTGGTCTGAGGCCCCTCCATCCGGGGTCCCTGAGCGGGCACACGAGCGTCGAGGAGTCACTTCCCGGCACCCCTCACCCCGCCTGACACGCGTCAGGTGGGGTGAGATGCACGGGGAACTGACTCCTCGACATGAGGACCAGACCAGAGAGGCGGACCGGAGCACCCCGGCCCGCCCCTGTCACAGGCTGACGTGGACCCTGCCCTCGGCATCGACGTCCACTGCGAAGACCCGCAGCGCGAGCCCGTCCTCGCTGAGGCACTGACCCGACTCGAGGTCATAGACCTGCTTGTGGATCGGCGAGGCCAGAGTGGGCCGTCCGCCCTTGGTGCCCACGATCCCGCGAGCCATCACATGGGCCTTCGCGAAGGGGTCCCACTGGGAGACGGCGAACACGCGGTCTCCGGGAACACGGATCAGGGCGATCTGCACGCCCTCGACCAGGGCCGCCTCGCCCCAGAAGGGCTCGAGGTCCTCCAGCCGGCAGACCGCGTGGCGCCCGTCGGTCGACGCCGCGGCGTCGGCGAGCGTCAGGTCGGGCTCTTCGGTGAGATGCAGTGCTGTGGTCATACATCCACGCTAGGCGTGCGGGATTTCCCCCATCGTGCGCGCGTGTTTCCCCCCGGTGAAACGTCCTTCAGCACCCCGGATCACCACGCTGAACGCCTCGTCATATTGGCTTTACAAAGGCGATACGGCAGGGAAATCGCCTCTCCCTACGCTGGATCCAACCCCGAGCACAGGGCACCGTCACGGTGCCTCTGACACGCTCTTCTCGACCGGCAAGGTGAGGATCATGTCTGCACCCAGCACAGCGACCCCGACTCCGAGCGACGCCGAGACGCGGCACATCGTCGTCGTCGGCGGCGGCCCCGCGGCCCACCGGCTGACCGAGGCCCTCGTCTCCCGCGAGCTGCCCGGCACCCGGATCAGCGTCTTCACCGAAGAGATGCTGCCGCCCTACGACCGCGTCGCCCTGTCCAAGCGCTTCGAGATCGACGACGACCTCCTCCTCGGCGAGCCCTCCCTCTGGGAACATCCCACCGTCACCCTGCACACCGGACGGTCCGTCACCGCGCTGGACGTCGCCGCCCAGCGGATCACCACCGCCGACGGCGAGACCCACGGCTACGACGAGCTCGTCCTGGCCACCGGCTCCTCCGCCCCGCGGCCCCGGCTGGCAGGCGCCGAGGAGATCGCGGTCTACCGCACCCTTGATGACGTCGACTGGCTGCGTCAGCGGGTGGCGGACCTCGCCGTCGAGCTCGGCCGCACTCCGCAGTGCGCCGTCATCGGCGGCGGCCTGCTCGGGCTCGAGGCCGCCGGCGGGCTGAAGGGGCTGGGCGCACAGGTCACGGTGGTGCACTCCAAGCCGTGGCTGATGAACGCCCAGCTGGACGAGTTCGGCGGCCGCACCCTGAACCGCCTGCTGGAGAAGGAGGGCTACGACCTCCACTGCGGCGAGCGCCCCGCCGGCCTGGAGATCCGCGACGCCGCCGCCGCGGGAGATGCCCGGTCCGCCGCTCCACAGCCTCGCTACGCCCTGACCTTCCCCGCCATGGACACGGTGGAGGCGGATCTGATCGTCGCGGCGATCGGCATCACCGCCCGCGACGAGCTCGCCCGTGAGGCCGGTCTGGACATCGGGTCCCGCGGCGGGGCCGTCATCGACGCCACCTGCGCGACCTCGGCGCCGCATGTGTGGGCCATCGGTGAGGTCGCCTGCTTCGAGGACATCTGCATGGGCCTGGTGGCTCCGGCCAACGCCATGGCCGAGGTCGTCGCGGACCGGCTGGCTGGCGGGGCGGCCGAGTTCGACGGCTTCGACACCGCCGCGAAGCTCAAGCTCGCCGGCATGGACGTGGCCTCCTTCGGGGACGGCTTCGCCGAGACCGACGGCGCCCTGGAGGTCGTCTACGCCGACCCGGCCGGCGGCGTCTACCAGAAGCTGGTGGTCTCCGAGGACGCCAAGACGCTGCTGGGCGGCATCTTCGACGGCGACGCCTCCCCCTACTCCTCGCTGCGCCCGCTGCTGGGCCGCGAGCTGCCGGCCGAGCCGGGCGCCTTCCTCTCGGCAGCCGGCGGCGAGGTCGCCGACCTGGACCTGCCCGACGACGCCCAGGTGTGCTCCTGCAAGGACATCTGCGCGGGCACCATCCGCAAGGCCGTGGTCGGCGACGGCGTCGCCCCGCCGTGTGCGGACATCGGCGCACTGAAGTCGTGCACGAAGGTGGGCACCCAGTGCGGCTCGTGTCTGCCGATGGCCAAGAAGATCATGGAGAAGGAGATGGTCGCCCAGGGGATGGAGGTCTCCACCGCCCTGTGCGAGCACTTCGGCCTCTCCCGCGCTGGGCTCTTCGAGGCGGTGCAGGCCACCGGGCTCACCTCCTTCGCCGAGATCATCGAGCGCTTCGGGACCCCCGCGGACGCCAGCGTCAACTTCGGCTGCGACATCTGCAAGCCGGTCATCGCCTCGGTGCTGGCGGCGCAGCATGACGAGTACATCCTCGACGGCGGCCGCGGCACCCTGCAGGACACCAACGACCGCGCCCTGGCGAACATGCAGAAGGACGGCACCTATTCGGTGGTGCCGCGGGTCCCGGCCGGGGAGATCACCCCGGAGAAGCTCGCCGTGATTGCGGAGGTCGCCCAGGAGTTCGACCTCTACACCAAGATCACCGGCGCCCAGCGGATCGACATGTTCGGCGCCCGTCTCGAGCAGCTGCCGCTGATCTGGAAGCGCCTGGTGGAGGCCGGCTTCGAGTCCGGGCAGGCCTACGGGAAGGCGCTGCGCAATGTGAAGTCCTGTGTGGGCTCCACCTGGTGTCGCTACGGCGTCCAGGACTCGGTGGCGATGGCCATCGAGCTGGAGATGCGGTACCGAGGGCTGCGCTCCCCGCATAAGCTCAAGTTCGGCGTCTCCGGCTGCGCCCGCGAGTGCGCGGAGGCCCGTGGCAAGGACGTCGGCGTCATCGCCACCTCGGAGGGATGGAACCTCTACGTGGGCGGCAACGGCGGCGCCACGCCCGCCCACGCCGAGCTGCTGGCCAAGGACCTCGACGACGAGACCCTGCTGCGCTACATCGACCGCTACATCATCTACTACGTGCGCACCGCTGACCGGCTGCAGCGCACCGCCCGCTGGATGGAGGAGCTGCCCGGCGGGGTGGACCACGTCCACGACGTCGTCGTGAAGGACACCCTGGGCATCGCCGAGGACCTGGAGGCCGCCATGGCCACCCACGTGGGCCGCTACGAGGACGAATGGGCCGCCACCCTGCGGGACCCGGAGAAGCTGCGGCGGTTCCGCAGCTTCGTCAACGCCCCCGACGCCCCGGACACGGGGCTGGCCTACGTGGTGGAGCGGGACCAGCGACGCCCGGCCACCGCGGAGGAGGTCGAGGCGGCCGCCGCCGGCGAGGGGCCCGTGCTGCTCTCCGGTCCCCGCATCCCCGTGCGTCAGGACGGCGGCGAACCCGCCGCGGCCGCTGCTCAGCCGGTGGGGGGTGCGGTCATGATCGGGCATGTGACCCTGGTCGGCGGAGGGCCGGGTGCGGCGGATCTGATGACCGTCCGCGCCCGGGACGCGCTGGCCGCCGCCGACGTCGTCTTCTACGACCGTCTCGCCCCCACCGACGGCCTGCCCGACTGGGCGCCGGGGGCTGAGCTGGTCGACGTCGGTAAGCGGCCTGGACATCACCGGGTCCCGCAGGAGACCATCCACCAGATGATGATCGAGGCAGCACAGTCAGGGAAGGCCGTGGTGCGGCTCAAGGGCGGAGACCCGTTCGTGTTCGGCCGCGGCTGCGAGGAGGTCGCCGCCTGCCGGGAGGCCGAGGTGCCGGTCACCGTGGTGCCGGGGATCTCCTCGGCCATCGCGGTCCCGGCCGCCGCCGGCATCCCGGTCACCGCCCGCGGCGTCTCGAAGGCGTTCACGGTGATCTCCGGGCATGATCCGCTCAGCGAAGAGGAGCTGGCCGGTCTCGTCGGGCTCGGGGGCACCACCGTCATCCTCATGGGTGTCGGCACGCTGGGCCACACGGTCTCCGGGCTGCGCCGCCACGGACTGGGCGACGACGTCCCGGTGGGCATCGTGGAGCACGGCTTCAGCGCCGACCAGCGCGTGTCGATCGCGCCGCTCGGCGAGATCCTCGGCGTGGCCGCGCACGCGCGGATCAGCCACCCCGCGGTGCTGGTGATCGGCGAGGTGGTGCGACTGGCCGCCGTCGAACCCCTGACGGGAGAGGCCGCCCACCCGGTGTCTGTCAGTGGGCCGACGGCGAGCGCGGCGTCCAGCGGATCCGCGCCCTGGCGGGGGCGGTGCTGTGAGCCCGTCGCTGAGCACCACCGGACTCCCCACTGGACCCTCTGCCGGGCCCTCC
>NZ_MDSS02000023.1 GCF_001758425.2 Nesterenkonia sp. PF2B19
GCCGCGGCGCGCCGGCCTTCGCTCCCGCGAATGGGCCGACACCCCCGCGGCCCAGTCGCGAGAGCTGCTGCTCGCGGTCCGCCGCGGCGGATGACCGAGCGCAAGGACGAGTTCGCCCGGGCCGAGGCCCTGGACACCGGCAAGCGCCTGGTCGAGGCCGAGATCGACATGGACGACATCATCGGCTGCTTCAAGCACTTCGGGAAGCTTGCGGACTCCGACCCGGGGCGCCTCGTCGACGCCGGGGACCCGACGGTCATCTCCAAGGTGGTCTACGAGCCGGTGGGCGTCTGCGGCATGATCACCCCCTGGAACTTCCCGCTGCTGCAGGCCGCCTGGAAGATCGCCCCCGCCCTGGCCGCCGGCAACACGTTCGTCCTCAAGCCCGCTGAGCTGACCCCGCACACCGCCATCCTGATCATGGACGTCCTGGACAAGCTCGGGCTGCCGGCCGGTGTGGCGAACCTGGTCACCGGTGCCGGCGCCGCCGCCGGCGCCCCGCTGGCCTCGCACCCGGACGTGGACCTCATCTCCTTCACCGGTGGACTGGTCACGGGCCGGAAGATCGCCGCCGCGGCCTCGGAGACGGTCAAGAAGGTCGCCCTGGAGCTGGGTGGGAAGAACCCCAACGTGGTCTTCGCCGACGCCGACTTCGACGCCGCCGTCGACAACGCCCTGAACGCGGGCTTCCTGGACTCCGGGCTGGTCTGCTCCGCCGGCAGCCGACTCATCGTCGAGGAGTCCATCGCCGAGAAGTTCGTGGACGAGCTGGTCCGCCGCGCGGAGAACATCCGCATGGGCGGCCCCTTCGACGAACAGGCCGAGACCGGTCCGCTGATCTCCGCGGAGCACCGCGACAAGGTCACCGACTACGTCACCCGCGGCGTCGAGGAAGGCGCGACCCTGCGCACCGGCGGCCACTGGGGCGGGGAGGAGCATAAGGAGGGCTACTTCTACGCCCCCACAGTGCTCACCGACGTCCGCCGCGGCATGAGCGTGGTCATCGAGGAGGCCTTCGGCCCGGTGATCACCGTGGAGACCTTCACCACCGAGGAAGAGGCCATCACCACCGCGAACGACACGAACTACGGCCTCGCCGGCGCGGTGTGGACCTCCGACGCCGGCCGTGCCCACCGAGTCTCCTCCCGGCTGCGCCACGGCACCATCTGGATCAACGACTACCACCCCTACCTGCCGCAGGCCGAGTGGGGCGGCTTCAAGCAGTCCGGCATCGGCCGTGAGCTCGGCCACGCCGGCCTGGACGAGTACCGCGAGGCCAAGCACATCTACCAGAACACCGAACCGGCCGTCTCCGGCTGGTTCTCCATGCCCGAGAAGTGAGTGAGGAGACCTTCGTGACTGAGAAGACCTTCGACTACGTCGTCGTCGGCGGCGGATCCGCCGGCGCCGCCGTCGCCGCCCGCCTCAGCGAGGACGCCGACGTGACCGTGGCCCTGCTGGAGGCCGGCCCGACCGACACCGACAAGGACGTGGTGCTGCAGCTCAACCGCTGGATGGAGCTGCTCGAGTCCGGCTATGACTGGGACTACCCCATCGAGGAGCAGGCCAAGGGCAACTCCTTCATGCGGCACGCCCGCGCCAAGGTGCTGGGCGGATGCTCCTCCCACAACTCCTGCATCGCCTTCTGGGCGCCCAAGGAGGACATGGACGAGTGGGAGCAGCTGGGCGCCGCCGGGTGGAACGCCGAGTCCACCTACCCGTTGTTCCAGCGTCTGGAGACCAACGACGCACCGGGCGACCACCACGGTCGCTCCGGCCCGGTGCACCTGATGACCATCCCGCCGCACGACCCCTGCGGCGTGGCCCTGCTCGACGCCTGCGAGCAGGCCGGCATCCCGCGCACCGAGTTCAACTCCGGCGAGACCGTGGTCAAGGGCGCGAACTTCTTCCAGATAAACCGGCAGCAGGACGGCACCCGCGCGTCGTCGTCGGTGTCCTACCTGCACCCGATCCTGGAACGGGAGAACCTGACCGTCCTCACCGACAGCTGGGTGCGGAAGATCCTGATCGACGACGACAAGCGCGCCACCGGCGTGGAGATCGTCGCCAACGCGTTCGGCCGCGGAGAGACCATCACCGCGAACCGGGAGGTCATCGTCTCGGCCGGGGCCATCGACTCCCCGAAGCTGCTCATGCTCTCCGGCATCGGCCCGGCCGAGCACCTGGCCGAGCATGGCATCGAGGCTCTCGTGGACTCCCCCGGGGTGGGTGAGCACCTGCAGGACCACCCCGAGGCCGTGATCGGCTGGGACGCCAAGCAGCCGATGATCACCGAGGGCTACCAGTGGTGGGAGATCGGGATCTTCGCCGACACCCGCGAAGGCACCGACGTCCCCTCCGACAAGCCCGGGCGTCCGGACCTGATGATGCACTACGGCTCGGTGCCCTTCGACATGCACACGCTGCGGCAGGGCTACCCCACCAGCGAGAACACCTTCTGCCTGACCCCGAACATCACCCACGCGAAGTCCCGTGGCACGGTGCGCCTGCGCTCCCGCGACTTCCGGGACAAGCCGAAGGTGGACCCGCGGTACTTCACCGACGCGGAGGGCCACGACATGCGCGTGGCCGTGGAAGGCATCAAGCTGGCCCGGCAGATCGTCTCCCAGCCGGCCATGGCCGACTGGGCCGGTGATGAGCTCTACCCGGGCAAGGACGTGCAGACCGACGAGGAGATCGCCGACTACGTGCGTCGCACGCACAACACGGTCTACCACCCGGCCGGCACCGTCCGGATGGGCGCGGTGCAGGACGAGATGTCCCCGCTGGACCCCGAGCTGCGGGTCAAGGGCGTGACGGGCCTGCGCGTGGCCGACGCCTCGGTGATGCCGGAGCTGACCACGGTGAACCCGAACATCACCACGATGATGATCGGCGAGCGCTGCGCCGACCTGGTGAAGGCCTCCCGCTGACATCTGTCATGGGGCATCGATGACATCGTCCCTATGATCTTCGCGACGCCCCGGGCGAGACTGATGGCATGAACACCGCCATCATCTCCGCCCGGGGCGTCTCCATGTCGTTCCCCGACGGCGCCGGGGGCCGCACTCAGGCGCTCGACGGCGTCGACCTGTCCGTCACCCGCGGCGAGGTCCTCGCCCTACTGGGCCCCAACGGGGCCGGCAAGACCACGCTGCTGGACACTCTGCTGGGCCTCACTGTCCCGGAATCCGGCCAGGTGCTGGTCGACGACGACACCCCGCGGGCCGCCGTCCAGTCGGGTCGGCTCTCCGCCCTGCTCCAGACCGGGGGGCTGCTGCCCGACCTCACCGCCGCGGAGACCGTGCGCATGGTCGCCGCCCTGCACCGGGACCCGGCCGATGTCGACGAGGTCATGGACATCGCCGGGGTCCGGCCGTTCGCCTCCCGGCCCGTGGGCAAATGTTCGGGCGGGCAGCAGCAGCGCCTGCGGTTCGCCCTCGCGCTGCTCCCCCGTCCGGAGATCATCATCCTGGATGAACCCACCGCTGGCATGGACGTCTCCGCCCGGCATGAGTTCTGGGCCCGGATGCGTACGCAGGCCGACGACGGCGCCACGGTCATCTTCGCCACGCACTACCTGGAGGAGGCCGAGCAGTTCGCCCGACGCACCGTGCTGATGGACCGCGGGCGAGTGCTCGCCGATGGGCCCACCGACGAGGTCCGCTCCCGGGCCGGGGCCGCCCATGTGGGCGTCGTCTGGACGCCCACGCCGGAGGAGCTCGAGGCGGTCCCGCACGTACTGTCCGTGACCTCTGAGGGACAGCGCATCAGCTTCCGCACCGACGACGCCGACGCCCTGGCCAGGCACCTGCTCACCCGGACCGGGGCTCACGGTCTGACGGTCCGCCCGGCGAGCTTGGAGGAGGCCTTCCGGCTGCTGACCGAGGACCCCGCGTCCGAGGACGCTGCATCGGAGAACGCCGCATCTGAGGAGGTGCCGGCATGAGCGGGCACTACCGACTGGGGCGGTACATCGCTCTGGACTTCTGGCGGAACCTGCGCAACATCGGAAACAGCTTCTTCGTGATCGTGCTGCCGACTGCGCTGTTCCTGTTCTTCGGCACCACCATGGACTGGTCGGACAATCCGGTGGGTGAAGGCAATGTCAGCGCGTGGACGATGATCGCGATCGCCTCCTACGGCGCGGCGATGGCCACCACCTCCATGGCCGGGGCCGCAGCCCTGGAGATCCAGCAGGGCTGGGGGCGCCAGCTGGCGCTGACCGCCATGCCGCACGGCGCCTTCGTGGTGGCGAAGTCAGTGGTCGCCGTCGGCATCGCGGTGCTTCCGGTGGTGGTGCTCAACGTCGTCGGCATCCTCACCGTGGCGGACATGCCGCCGGGGGTGTGGCTGGCCACGGCCGCACTCACCGTGCTCGGCTCCCTGCCGTTCGCGCTCTATGGGCTGGCCATCGGCCTGAGCTTCCGCTCCGACGCCGCCGTCGGCGCCGCCACGGGACTGCTGGTGATCTTCAGTTTCCTGGGCAATGCGTTCATGCCGCTGGACGGAGTCCTGCTGGACATCGGCCGGTTCACCCCGATGTACGGAGTGGTGGCGCTGGCCCGGTACCCGCTCACCGACGGGGACCTGATCTCCATGGGGGCGATGGGTGAGACCGACCCGCTGTGGGCCGTGCTGGCGAACGTGCTGGCCTGGACGATCATCTTCGGTACCGCCTGCCTGTTGCTGCAGCGACGCCGGACCTCCCGCCGCTGACCGGCGGCGGGGCGGAGAGGGGTCTTGGCATGATGGGGCAGGATGGTGCCATGGGGATTCGCATCTACCGGCTGCTCTACGCCGGCATCTGGCTGGTGTTCCTGAGCCTCCCTGTGGCCTACGCATTCGACCCTGAGGTCTCCCCCGGCGCGAGGCTTCTCGCCCTCGGCGCCACGGCCGTCTTCATCGGCATCTACATCGCCCACTTCTGGCGCGATGTCCCGGCGTTGGAATCCCCAGCGGGGGTGCGTCGGACAGTGCTCATCGTGATCATCCTGGGCCTGCTCGCGGCGGCCACCCTCCCGGCAGCCGGATATGCGGCGATCTCCTTCGCCCCCTTCCTGACGGCGTCCCTGGTCTTCGCTCTGCCGGTACGCCCCGGGGTGCTCAGCGGGATCGCCGTGTGGGTGCTCGCCGCCCTGGCCTGTCTGCCCTTTGCGGCGTCGCTGTGGCCGATCCTCGGCACGGGCCTGGGTGTGCTGTTCATCGTGCTGATCCGGTTGGCGGACAGCATGGAGCATCGGCAGCAGGCCGCCGAGGAGGAGCTGCGGCGCGCGGCGGAGCGGGACGCGATCGCCCGGGATGTGCACGATGTGCTGGGCCACTCCCTGACCGTGCTGTCCATCCGTGCCCAGCTGGCGGCCCGGCTCATCGACCGCGACCCGGCCCAGGCCCGGGAGGAGGTCCAGCGCATCGACGCCTTGGCCCGTGAGTCCTTGGGCCAGGTCCGCTCCACGGTGGCCCGGCTGCGCACTCCGCGGCTGGAGGCCGAGCTGGACTCCGCGCGGGAGGCCCTGTCCGCTGCGGGCATCAGCGCCGAGGTCACGTCCGAAGGGCAGCCTGACTCCGCCCATGCGGAGCTGTTCGCCTGGGCGCTGCGGGAGGCGGTCACCAACGTGGTCCGGCATGCGGAGGCGACATGCTGCCGGATCCGGGTCCAGCCCCAGCGGCTCCAGGTGGAGGACGACGGCGTGGGGCTGCCCGGTGATGCTGAGGGGACCGAGGCCGGACAGGGTCAGGGCCTGCGTGGTCTGAAGGAACGTGCGGCCGGAGCAGGCGCGGACCTTCAGCTCAGAGAATCCAGGATTCGCCCGGACCGTCCCGGCACCGTGGTGGAGGTGGTCCTGTCATGACTTCCCCGACGATCCGGCTCCTGCTGGCCGATGACCAGGACCTCGTGCGAGGCGGACTCGCCGCCCTGCTGTCCCTGGAGCCGGACCTGGCGGTCGTGGCCCAGGTGGGCCGCGGCGACGAGGTGATGCCAGCCGTCCAGGCACACCGGCCCGACGTCGCTCTGCTGGACATCGAGATGCCCGGGCTGGACGGGATCGAGGCGACCTCCGCCGTCGTGGGCTCCGGGGCGGCGTGCCGGTGCCTGATCGTGACCACCTTCGGTCGGCCCGGGTACCTGCGGCGCGCCATGGAGGCAGGGGCCGCGGGATTCGTGGTCAAAGACACCCCGGCCGAGCAGCTGGCGCAGATGGTCCGGCGTGTGGCCGCGGGACACCGGGTGGTGGACCCTGCTCTGGCCGCCGACTCCCTGTCCGGCGGCATCGACCCGCTGACGGCCCGGGAACGTGAGGTGCTTCGCGCCGCGGCCGACGGGGCCTCGGTGCGGCACATCGCCGAACAGCTGCACCTGTCCCCCGGCACCGTGCGCAATCACCTCTCCGCCGCGATCGGCAAGACGGAGACGGAGAACCGGTATGGGGCGGCTCGCGTCGCCCGGGAGCGGGGCTGGATCTGATGCGGGCGCCCTGCTGATGCGCAGCAGTCTCCTGGACCTGACCCCATTGCGTGACTCCGCAGCGTTCCGGCGTCTCTGGCTGGGCGGCACCGCCTCCGCGTTCGCCGCGCAGCTCGCGGTCATCGCCGTGCTGTTCCATGTGTGGGAGGAGACCGGCAGCCCACTGGCCACCGGCCTGGTCGGCCTGGTCTCCGCCGTGGCGATGACCGCCGGTTCCCTGCTGGGCGGCACCGCAGCCGACGTCCACGACCGGACCCGGGTGCTGCGCTGGACCACGCTGGGTCAGCTCTTGGCCGCTCTCGGGCTCACCGTGCAGGCGTTGCCCGGGCTGGCGCCCGGAGGGCACTCCGGTGTGGCTCTGGTGCTGGGACTGGTGGCCGGCAACGCCTTCTGCGCCGGGTCGGGGCGGCCTCCCGGCGCAGCCTGCCGGCCCGGTTCCTGGAGGCCGCCCAGCTGCCGGCGGGGATCGCGCTGCTGCACCTGGGGACGCAGGCGGCGATGCTGCTGGGCCCGGCCCTGGGTGGGGTCCTGATCGGCGCGTTCGGCCTGGCCACCTGCTTCGGCGTGTGCGGCGCGGCGCTGACCGTCGCCTGGTGGACGGTGCTGCGCCTGCCCGCGTGGCTCCGCCTCCAGGGTCCGGCGCCCGCCCCTGGGCGATGACCTGGGAGGGTGTGCGCCACGTCAGCCGGCCCGGCGCCGTGCGGGGCGCCTTCGGCACCGACCTGTTCGCCACGCTGCTGGTGATGCCGGTCTCGCTGTTCCCGATGATCAACGACCTGCGCCTCGACGGCGCCCCGGAGACCCTGGGACTGATGACCACCTCTGTAGCCGTGGGCGGTCTGCTGGCCGGGGTGCTCTCCGGGACGGTGGTGCGCCGTCAGCGGCTCGGTCGGATCCAGTCCGCGGCGGCAGCGGTGTGGTGTCTGGCGCTGATCGGATACGGCCTCAGCCCCGCCCTGGCGCCGATGCTGCTGTGTCTGGCCCTCGCCGGTGCCGCGGACACCGTCAGCGTGATCACCCGTGGGGCGATCGTACAGCTGGTGACCCCGGACTCACGCCGCGGGAGGGTCTCCGCGGCGGAGCATGTCATCGGTGCCGCGGGTCCGGATCTGGGCAACGCCCGTGCCGGCCTGGTCGCGCAGCTGGTGGGTGCTCCAGCCAGCTTGGTGGGCGGCGGAGTGCTGGCCCTGGTGGGCATCGGCTGGATCGCCGTACGGAACCGGCACCTGCGGGACTTCCGGCGCTCAGACGAGCGCTGGACGGACCGAGGTGAACCGTGAACTACAGCGCCACGCTCTCCGCGGCCGGGTTCAGGAGCTCCGGGGAGAGGTTCAGCACCCGCAGCCGGGACTGCGCGATGATCTGTTCATCGGTCAGTGCGGCGATCTGTGCGGACTCCTGGTCCTGGCTGCGGCCGTCGTCGAGCCCGCCCTTCGGCAGGGAACTGGACACCGGCCCCAGCGTCAGCGGCACGTCCACCACCGTCACCGACGCGGGCGTCAGGGGGATGGACTGGGCCCGGTCGATCAGGCCCAGATGCTCCAGCAGCACCCGCAGCGCCGCGCCGTGGCTGACCGCGACGGCGGTGCGCACCTCGAAGCTCAGGTCCGGCGAGGCGGTCGGCTCGATCTGCGCGGTATCCCGCACGATTCCGCAGAAGGCGGAGAGCATCCTCTCCGCCAGCTGCTGGTGGGACTCTCCCCCGGCCGGCGTGTAGGTTCCGGCCCGCCACCCAGCGAACTCCTCCGCTTCGCGGTCACGGATGTCCGCGGCGTAGGCGCCCTCCCACTCCCCGAGGTTCTGCTCCATGAGCTCGTCCCATACCCGCGGCTGCAGGTCCAGTCCGAACTGCGCGAAGGTCTGCTGGGTGCGCACCAGGGTGGAGACGTGCCCCTGGAGCGGGTTCTGCGCCCTGACGAAGCCGCCGGTGATCGCGGCCTGCCGCTGTCCCGAGGACGCCAGGGAGATGTCGGAGCGGCCCTGCAGCCGGTGGTCGCGGTTCCAGTCGGTCTCACCGTGGCGGCACAGCAGCACGCGGATCATGGCAGGGCTCTCCTGAAGATGGGGATCTGGTGACGAGGACACTCTATGCTCGAACGATGACACAGGCCCAGCGGAGCAGCAGCGGATCGGCCTCCATGACGTACCACTGGTTCTTCCCGAACGCCGACCTGGTCCGGGAGGTCCATCTGAACCTCGAGCACTCCCCTCGGCTGGCGGCCCGCGTTTCGGCACGCGACGTGACGGCGCTCCGGGATGCGCGCGCCGTCGCCGTCATCGATGGGCTGGCTCCCCTGGACTGCGACCCTCTGCTGGCCTCCCTGGACCCCGACGATCCGCTGGGACGCCTGGTGGGACCGCATCTGCCGCACGGCCCCGACTGCCCCTGCGAGCCGTTGCCCTGAACCTGTCACAGGAGGGTGGAATGCTGGTGGGCATGGAATCTTTGCTGTTTCTCCTCGGTCTGCTGCTCGGCGTGATCCTCGGGGCGGTGGGCGCCGTCGTGCTGCTGGGCCGACTGCGCCGGGAGCCGGAGGACGATGATCGGGATCAGCTGCGGGAGGCGTGGCATGCCGCTCAGCTGGACGCCGAGGCGGCGAAGGCCCGCCTGCAGGCTCTGGAGCAGCGCCGGGACGACGACGCCGAGCCGCCCGTGAACGCGAGTCCCTGGTGGAGATGCTGCACCCGGTGCGCCAGGGCGTCACCGAGATGCAGCGCCGCATCCAGGAGCTGGAGAAGGAGAGGGCCGCGCAGCATGCCGCGCTGAGCCGGCAGCTCACCGAGGCCGCGCACAATGACCAGAAGCTCTACGACTCCACGCAGACGCTGCTGGGGAGCCTGCATTCCACCTCCGCGCGGGGGTACTGGGGCGAGGTGCAGCTGCGCCGCATCGTGGAGGCCGCCGGGATGATCCCCCATGTGGACTTCGTGGAGCAGCACACCGGCACCGGCGGGGACGGCGCCATGCTCCGACCGGATATGGTGGTCCGCCTGCCGGGGAATCGCCAGCTGATCATCGACGCCAAGGCCCCACTGAGCCCGGAGGATCCCGCCGCTCAGGCGAAGGCGCTGAGGCACCATGTGGGAGTGCTGGCCTCCAAGGACTATGCCTCCACGGTGGAGCACTCCCCTGAGGTCATCTTCTGCTTCGTGCCCGCCGAGTCTCTGCTCTCCTCCGCCCTCGAGGCCGAGCCGGAGCTGCTGGACCACGCCCTGTCGCGCGGCGTCTCGCTGGTCTCTCCCGCGTCGCTGCTCGCCGCGCTCAAGGCGGTGGAGACATCCTGGCGGCAGGAGCGGCTCGCGCAGAACATCCGCGAGATCGTCGAGCACTCCCGAGAGCTCTACCGTCGCCTGGCCAAGATGAACACCCACCTCTCCGCCACTGGCAACCGACTGCGCCAGGCGGTGAGCGCCTACAACCAGCTGATCGGCAATATGGAGCGCCAGGTGCTGCCGAAGGTGGAGACGATCAGTCGGCTGCAGCTCGCCCCGACCGAGGACGAGCCCGGCGGCGACGAGCAGGCTCCGCTGGAGGACCTCGGCGAGACCCTGACGTTGGACCACGTCGACGCCGAGGTCAACGACCTCGGCCCGCGGCTCTCTCGCGGCGCGGAGTGAGCCTGTGCCGCCCTTCTCCGGGCGGCACAGGCTCAGGTCACAGGCTCAGTCCGAAGACCCACAGCAGCAGCGTCATCGACACCAGCGTGATGACGACGACGGCGGCGACGTTGAGCCACACGCCTCCCTTGACCATCTGTCCGATGGTCACGTACCCGGAACCGTAGGCGATCGCGTTCGGCGGGGTCGCCACCGGCAGCATGAAGGCGCAGGTGGCGGCCAGCGCCACCGGGGCTGCGAGCACCAGCGGGTCCACCCCGGTGCCCATCGCGACGCCGGAGGCCACCGGCAGGAACGTCGCCGCCGTCGCCGTGTTGGAGGTCATCTCCGTCAGGATCAGCACGCCGGCAGCAGCCAGCAGCACCAGCACCCAGACGGGCACGGTGTTCAGGCCCTCCATCTGCTCACCCATCCAGGCGCTCAGGCCGGAGGCAGAGAACTGCGAGGACAGCGCGAGCCCGCCGCCGAAGAGCAGCAGCACGCCCCACGGCAGTTTCGCCGCGTACTCCCAGTCCAGCAGACGGCCCCCACGCTGAGCCCCACCGGGCAGCAGAAACAGCAGCAGCCCCACCACCATGGCGATGCCGGCATCGGAGATGAACGGGTCATCCATGCCCATCAGCTGCTCGGACACCAACGGATGAACACCCAGGCCACCGCCGCGGCCACGAAGATCAGCAGCACGCGCAGCTCCCCCGAGCTCATCGGGCCCAGCTTGCGCAGCTCGCGGCTGATCAGATCGGCACCACCCGGGATGGTCTTGATCTCGGGGCGGAACAGGAACCGGGTGAGGACCACCCACACCACCACCAGCATCACGATCGCGATCGGCACACCCACCAGCATCCACTGGCCGAAGCCGATGGTGACGTCATGGTTGCTGGCCATATGGCCCACCAGCAGAGCGTTCGGCGGGGTGCCGATGATCGTGGACACCGAACCCACCGACGCGGCGTAGGCGATGCCCAGCATCAGGGCGGTGCCGAAGTTGGACTTCACCGCCTGGGCCGTCTCCCCCGGATCGGCGTCGCCGTCGGCGTCGGCGGCCGAGGCTGTGGCAGGGTCCTCCCCCTGGGTGATGCGGTGGACCAGCATGAGCACCGAGATGCCGATGGGCAGCATCATCACGGCGGTGGCGGTGTTGGAGACCCACATGGACAGGAACGCGGTGGCGATCATGAATCCACCGATGAGGTTCGCCGGCTTCGAGCCCATGGCTCGCAGCGTCATCAGGGCGATCCGCCGGTGCAGGTTCCATCGCTGCATGGCCAGGGCCAGCATGAACCCGCCCATGAAGAGGAAGATGATGTTGTGCCCGTAGTTGGCACCGATGACGTCGACGGTGACCGGGTCGTCGCCGGCCTCCGCGGCGGGCACGAGCACCGGGAAGACGACCAGGGGCACCAGTGCGGTGGCCGGGATCGGGATCGCCTCGGTCATCCACCACACCGCCATGAGGACGGCGGTGGCGGCGGTGAGCCGCGGCCAGACCTCGAGGTCGCCGGGCATCACCAGGTAGATGAGCACGGCACCGAGCAGTCCGCCGAACAGGCCGATCATGCGGCGCAGGAAGGTCGGCTTCGGCAGGGGTTCGGCTCGGGCGCCCACCGAGAGGTGCTCACGCTGATCGCGGGCAGAGGTCTGCGGGTCGTACTTCTTCAGGTGGTCGCCGGTGACACGGGAACTCGGGGTCATCATCGATCTGCGCTCCTGGTCTGAGGTCGTCAGGGCGTCACAGATCACACACCGTGACGCACCGCACAGATTCTACCCCGTGGTAGTTCTGCCTCAGTCGCGCTTGCGGCCCCCGCGCGTGTTCGACTCGTCCCCGACCTCCTGGAGCGCCTTGCGGATCTCCTTAGGCAAGCTGAAGATGATGTCCTCCTCGGCGGTGACGACCTCCTCGACGTCGTCGTAGCCGTACTCCTCCAGCAGCCGCAGCACGTCCTGGACCAGGACCTCCGGCACCGACGCACCAGAGGTCACCCCGATGGTCTGGGCGTCCTGGAACCAGGCCTCGTCCACCTGGTTGGCGAAGTCCACCCGCTCGGCGCGCGTGGCCCCGTACTCCTTGGCGACCTCCTTGAGCCGCACGGAGTTCGAGGAGTTCGCCGAGCCCACCACGATCACCAGGTCGGTCTGCGGGGCCACCTTCTTGATGGCGGCCTGCCGGTTGGAGGTGGCGTAGCAGATGTCATCGCTGGGCGGGTCCTGCAGGTTCGGGAACCGCTCCTTGAGCTTCTGCACGGTCTCCATGGTCTCGTCCACCGACAGCGTGGTCTGCGAGAGCCAGATGAGCCGGTCCGGGTCCGGGACCTCGATCTGGTCGACCTCCCAGGGGCCGTTGACGATCGTAGTGCTCTCCGGCGCATGCCCGAAGGTGCCCTCGACCTCCTCGTGCCCGTCATGGCCGATGAGCAGGATGTGATAGTCGTCCTTGGTGGTGAATCGGACGGCCTCCCGGTGGACCTTGGTCACCAGCGGGCAGGTCGCGTCGATGGTCCGCAGCTTCCGGTCCTCGGCGGTCTGCTTCACCGCCGGGGAGACGCCGTGGGCGGAGAAGATCAGCAGCTCACCCTCGGGGACCTCGTCGGCCTCCTCCACGAAGATCACGCCCTTCTCCGTGAGCGTGTCCACCACGTGGCGGTTGTGCACGATCTCCTTGCGCACGTACACCGGGGGCCCGTAGCGCTCCAGGGCCTTCTCCACGGCGACGACGGCGCGGTCCACTCCTGCGCAGTAGCCGCGCGGGGCGGCGAGCAGCACCTTCCGATCGCCCGAGAACGACGATGCGGCGGCCACCTCCTCCGGGCTGCGGCGCTTGCGCGGCACCATCGGCGTGGGCACGGAGATGTGCCGGGCGCGCGAAGGAGCTTCCGTGGTCGCACTGGTAGTCATGCGGCCCAGTCTACCGGCCGGACCCCGCGGAATCAGACCCGGTGCAGGGGATCGTGACCCACGGAACGTCGCCCCCGCGCACCGGTGGCCGCCGCCCCCAGCAGGCCGATCACGACGGCGGCGCCTCCTGCGGCGGAGAAGACCCACCAGGCCGGCTGGGCCCAGTCCGTGAAGCGTCCCTCCACATGGTCCAGCAGCACCGCCACGGCCTCCGGCACCGGCTGGTGCGGGGTCATGTCCGGGGAGGCCACGGTCAACGCCATCCAGATCCCCGCCACCACGGCGACCAGCCCGGCCAGCGTCAACGCCGCCCAGCGTCCTCTCCCCGCGCCGATCAGCAGCGCCAGCGCACCCAGCACGACGGCGGCCCCGGCGATCATGGGCCAGTGGCGGGCCGCCTCGGCGGCGGTCGCCCAGGGGTAGGGATCCACGCCGTCCTCGGCGAGGGCGTCGAGGTCGACGACCACTTCAGGGGCCAGTGCGTCGAAGCTGGACTCGTCGAGGAACGGCAGCCAGCCGAGGATCCCGTCGAGGCCGTCGCGCAGGGGCTCGGTCATGGCTGCCGCCACGGGGCTGAGCTCCAGCGTGATGTCCAGATCCTGGGGGGATCCGGTGCCGCCCTCGTGGAACAGCCGGTCCAGCTCGGCGTCCACCCCTTCCCGGGTGGTCTGCAGAGTCTCGTCCCAGGCCTGGAGGGTGCGGTCCTCCTGCAGCAGGGATCCGGCGACCCCGGAGACGGCGTCCCGCACCCCCGAGGGCAGTGCGTCGACGTCCTGACCGGTGAGCTCCTCCGCCAGGAGCCCCACCACGGCCTCGCCGAAGGGCTCCTGCGCGGGAAGATCTCCGGCGATCTCCCGGACGGGCTCCTCCTCGCGGAGCAGCTGGTCGATTTGGCCTCCGGCGAGCGCGGCCGCCGCCAGCAGGGCGGCGAGCAGGGCGCACAGTGTGCTGAGCAGGTGTCGCACGAGCCTCCTGTCCGCGTCCCGACTGCGTTCCTCCACAGGACGGGACAGCCCAGGGGCGTCGTCCACAGTCCGGTCGGCCGGGAGGAACGTGTCGGCGGGGATGAGTAGAGTGTCTGGCAGCACCGATGGTACCGGCGTCCGAGGAGGAACAGTGACCCAGGCACACCCCGGGGACGGTCCGCAGCGCTCTGCGATGCCAGCCAACAGCCGGGAGACCTCTCCGGAGACTCCGTGGCCGCTGAGCCACTTCTCCGGGAAGCTCAAGGCGCACATCGAGAAGGTCACTCCCACCTGGGTGGAGGGCCAGCTGGTGGAGTTCACCCTGCGCAACGGCAATGCGTGGATGACGCTGCGGGACCTGGAGCAGGAGGTCTCCTTCAGCGCGGTGGCCTGGCGCAACGTCGCCTCCGGGCTCGACGGCGTGGTCCAGCCCGGCTCCCGGGTGGTGGCCCAGGTGCGTCCCAACCTCTATGAGAAGACCGGCAGGCTCTCCCTGGTCACCCAGCAGATGCGCCCGGTGGGTCTGGGCGATCTGCTGGCCCGCGTGGAGCAGCTGAAGAAGCAGCTGGCCGCCGAGGGGCTGTTCGCCGCCGACCGCAAGAAGCCGCTGCCGGCGCTCCCGGCCCGGATCGGGCTGATCACCGGCCGGGACTCGGATGCGAAGAAGGACATCCTGCGCAACACCCACGCCCGGTGGGCCGCCGCGCAGTTCGAGATCCGGGAGGTCGCCACCCAAGGGGCCACCGCCCCGGTGGAGGTGGCCGCGGCCCTGGCCGAGCTGGACGCGGACCCGCACGTGGACGTCATCGTGATCGCCCGCGGCGGCGGCGCGCTGGAAGAGGTCGTCCTGCCGTTCTCCGACGAGCGTCTCATCCGTGCCGTGGCCGCCGCCCGGACCCCCGTGGTCTCGGCCATCGGCCACGAGGCGGACCGTCCCCTGCTCGACGAGGTCGCCGACGTGCGCGCCTCCACCCCCACCGGCTCGGCGAAGCTTCTGGTGGTGGACGAGGCGCTCGAGCGGGAGAACATCTCCCAGGCACGCGCCCGGATGTCCACCGGGGTTCAGCGCATGGTGGCCCGGGAGGCCGAATGGCTCAGCGCCGTGCGCTCCCGGCCGGTGCTGGCCCAGCCGGAGACCATGGTCACGGTGCGCGCCGAGGAGCTGACAGGGCTGCGCCGCCGGGCCCTGGTCTCCGTGGAGGCCTCCGTGGCACGGGCACGGGACTGGGTCGGTCAGGCCCGGGCCCGGGTCACCGGCCTCTCCCCGCAGTCCACGCTGGACCGCGGCTATGCGGTGGTCCAGACCCATGCCGACGACGGCGGCTGGACGCCGAAGGGCTGCCCACGGCGCGCGGCGGGTGCAGATCGTCCGCGACGCCGAGACGGTCGCCGTCGGGGCACCGCTGCGCGTGATGGTCGCCCGCGGAGAGCTGACAGCACGGACCGCGCGGGTGATCGCGGCCGAGGACGAGAACTGAACGAGAGAAGGCAGCACATGACGCAGAGCACGGAGCAGAACCCTGGGCAGAACCCTGAGCAGAACCCTGGGCAGAACTCTCGGGACGACCCCGGGCAGAGCTTCGCCGGAGCGCAGCTGGAGGACATCGAGACGATGAGCTACGAGCAGGCCCGGGAGGAGCTGATCGCCGTGGTCACCAAGCTGGAGACCGGCGGTGCCCCGCTCGAGGAGTCGCTCGCCCTCTGGCAGCGCGGCGAGGCGCTGGCCGACCGGTGCGAACGGTGGCTCGACGGCGCCTCCGCCCGCCTGGAGGAGGTCCGCCGCAGCTTGGAGGGTGCCGAACCCGACCAGGACTGAGCCGGAGCGGGTCTGGGTCGCGCTCAGCTGCTCAGCAGGCGCTGCCGCTCGGTCTCGATGTCGAACCCGGCCCGCGGCCACCCCAGCTCCAGGTCCTCCAAGGTGGCGATCAGCAGCTCCTGGACCGCCAGCCGGGAGTACCACTTCCGGTCGGCCGGCACGACATGCCAGGGCGCCCAGTCGGCGTCGGTGGCCTCCAGCAGCCCCGAGTACACGGTGCGGAACAGGTCGAAATCCGCTCGCGCGTCCGCGTCGGAGGGATCGTACTTCCAGTGCTTCTCCGGCCGGTCCAGCCGGGACAGCAGGCGCTCCAGCTGCTCCTGGTGAGACAGGTGCAGGAACACCTTCACCACGGCCACGCCGCGGCGGACCAGCTCCGCCTCGAACAGCCGCAGGACCTCGGTCCGCTCGGCCAGGGCCTCCGGGCTGAGCGTCCCCGTGACCGCCGGGACCAGCACGTCCTCATAGTGCGACCGGTCGAAGACCCCGACATGGCCCGGCGCAGGGAGCCGGCGGATGATTCGGCGCAGGAAATGCTCCCGCCGCTCCGCCTCCGTCGGTCGTCCGAAGCCCGCCACCGAGACGCCCAGGGGGTCCATCGACCCGACCACATGCTTGACGGTGCCGCCCTTGCCGGCGGCGTCCATCCCCTGCAGCACCAGCAGCACCCGAGGTCCTGGCGGCACCTCGTCCAGAGCGCCCGTCACCTCGGCGGTGAGCAGCCGGGAGGCGCGCTCCCCCTCCGTCGCCTCACCACGCGGCGCCCGGTGGACGAGTCTGTCCATGACGACGCGGCGAGTCTGCTCACCCGCGGCCGCCTGATGGGCCCAGAGTCGCTCCTGCGCCTCGGCCAGGACCTCGGCCCGCTCCGCAAGCAGCCTCCGGCCCCGCGCCTTCTTCCCGGAGCACTCCAGACGCCGGCGGGTGGGGACGTCGTCGAGGCTCAGCGGGGAGCCCCACCGATCGGCTCTGAAGATGCCGCGGGGGTCGGCGTCGAAGGGCTGGTCTCCCATGGCTGGCCTCTCAGCCGCGCGCCGCGGCGGTGCGGTACTCCTCCAGGAACTCGGCGATCCCGGCGATGGCGACCTCCAGGTCCTCCACGCTGGGCAGGGTGACGAGCCGGAAGTGGTTGTCGTCGATCCAGTTGAACGCCCGCCCGTGGGAGACCAGGATCTTCTGCTGCCGCAGCAGCTCGATGACGAACTGCTCGTCGTCGCTGATCGGGTACATCTCCGGGTCCAGGCGCGGGAACAGATACAGGGCGCCGTCCGCCTGCTCCACGGTGACCCCGGGGATCTCCGCCAGCAGCCGGTGCGCCGTGGTGCGCTGCTCGTAGAGCCGCCCACCCGGGGCGATGAGGTCCTCGATGGACTGGTGACCGCCCAGGGCGGCCTGGATCGCATGCTGGGCCGGCACATTGGCGCACATACGCATGTTCATCAGCAGGGTCAGGCCCTCCAGATAGTTCTTCGCCCGGTGTGTGGGCCCGGAGACGAAGATCCATCCGGACCGGAAGCCCGCCACCCGCCAGGTCTTCGACAGTCCGGAGAACGTGATGGTGAAGACGTCGTCGGCCAGCGTGCAGACGTTGACCATCTCCGCGTCGTCGAAAGTGATGTTCTCGTAGATCTCATCGGCCAGCAGGATGAGGTTGTGCCTGCGGGCGATGTCCACCATCGCCTCCAGGACATGGCGGGGGTACACCGCCCCAGTGGGGTTGTTCGGGTTGATGATCACCAGGGCCTTGGTGCGGTCGGTGACCTTCGACTCGATCTCCTCCGGGTCCGGCCACCAGTGGTTCTGCTCGTCGCAGACGTAGTGCACGGCCCGGCCCCCGGCCAGGGTGGTCGCACCGGTCCACAGCGGGTAGTCCGGAGCGGGGATCAGCACTTCGTCCCCGGGGCCCAGCATCGCCTGCAGCACCATGGTGATCAGCTCGGAGACCCCGTTGCCCAGGTAGATGTCATCCGGGTCGGTGTCGGTCATGCCGCGGGACTGGTAGTACTGGGCCACCGCGATGCGGGCCGAGTAGATCCCCTGCGAGTCCGAGTAGCCCTGGGCGTTCGCCAGGTTGTTGATCATGGTCATCCGGATCGAGTCCGGCGCCTCGAAGCCGAACGGGGCCGGATTGCCGATGTTCAGCCGGGTGATCCTGTGCCCCTCGCGCTCCAGCCGGGCCGCCTCCTGGGCGATCGGGCCGCGGACGTCGTAGCGGACGTCCCGAAGCTTGGGCGACTGGGTGAAATCCTCGAACTCCTGCATTCCCCCATCTTGCCTCACCGCGGGGCGGCCCGGCGCAGATGACACCCTGAAGACTCCTCGCGCACTCCGCGAGGCTCAGCCCCAGTCCTCCGGCTCGGCGATGAGGTTCTCCTCCACCAGCCAGTACTCAGCGGCCTCCTGCGGGTCCAGCCCGTCGTCGCCGTCGATGAGCTGCCGTAGGGTCACCATCGCCTCGTCGTCCAGCCGGGAGGCGATCTGGTCCACCACATCAGGCATCTCCTCGGAGATCCCGGCGTGGACCACCGGGACATGCTGCTCCTCTCCGAACGCCTGTTCCCCGTCCTGCAGGGCGACCAGCGCGTGCTCCAGGATGCCCGGATGGGAGTCGGTGATGATGGCCGCATCGATCTCGGCGGTGATCACCTGATGCAGCAGCTCCGCCTCGGTGCCCGTGAGGACCTCCTCCGGCTCACAGTCATAGAGCTCCTCCAGCAGCGGCTCCGGATCCGGCAGGTCCTGCCGAATGCCGATGCGCAGTTCGTCACAGGCGGCGGCGAAGGCGGGATCGTCCGCCTCGGCGCTGAGGTCGATCTCATGCTGCTCCGCTGTGACCGTGGTGATGACCATGGCGTTCGAGAGCACGGCGGCAGCCGGCTCCAGCAGCTCGGTGCCCGGCGCCTGGGCCTCCAGCTGGGACTCGACGACGGCCAGCAGCTCCTCCGCGGACGGACCCGGCTCCACCTCCTCGGCCGTGTCGTCCTCCGCCTGCAGCTGCTCGGCCAGCGGCAGCGTCCGTGCCAGGACCATGTCGTAACCGGGATCCTGCTCCTCGGCCATGGCCAGGACGAGATCGCCGACGTCGGCGTCGCGGGGCTCCACCACCGCAGGGGTCTCCCGGGAGTTCAGCGCCAGCGAATAGATGTGCGCCACCGTCCGGTCCAGTCCGTGGTCCGGAACCGCGATGGTCCACGCACGTTCGGCCGCCTCCCCCGTCGGCTCCTGGGCAGGCGGCGGCCCCGAGCAGGCCGAGACGACGAGGAGCACCGGAAGAAGCACCGGAAGCAGGGCCGGAAGCAGGGCTGAGCGACGGCCGGGCGGAGAGGTCATGGCTGCCATTCTAGGGGCGGACAGCCGGCCTGCAGCGCGCAGCAGGAGGCACCGTGGCCGCACACGCGCGACGGCGTCCGTGCACGTCACGCGCCCTGAACGCTTAGGCTGGAGGTGATGACACGTGATCCTGCCGATGTCGAGGTGGAGCTCAGCGGTGCGGCGCCGCTGATCACCCGTCTGCAGTCCCTGCTCCACGGACCGCAGGCCGATGAGCCGCGCGCCGAGACCGCGCGCGGCTGGCTGGACCTGGCCTACGAGGCCGCCTACGGCGAACGGTATTCAGCCGCCGCTGCCGCCGCACAGGCGGGCCTGTCCGCCGCCGGCGGGCAGGACCCGGAAAACCGGCTGATGCTGCTGCGGATCCTCGCCGGCGTCCACGAGATGCGCGGCGACACGGAAGCCTCCACTCCCTACGTGACCCAGCGTGTCGCCCTGCTCCGGGAGCTGGGGCGCACGCGCCAGGCCCGTATCGAAGAGGAGCTGGGCCCGATGCTGCTGCGAGAACCCGATCACGTGGAGGGCGAGATCCTGGCCCGTGTGGCCGAGCAGCTGCGCGACGAGGATGCGACCGCTGGCCGACCCAGCCTGGAGCTGGCCGATGTGCTCTCCTCCCAGGCGGTCCGGGTGCTGCATGACGAGGGCCCCGAGGCCGCTCTGCCGGTGGTCGAGGAGGCCGTCGACATCCTCATCCGCCTGGATCGCCCCGAGGCGCTGGCCGGGGCCCGTATGTTCCTGGCCCACACGTTGCTGCTCACCGGCGAGTCCGCCCGGGCCCTGCACGTGGCCGAAGAGGTCATGGCCGCGCCGGCGAACCGTGCGGTCCGCGGAGCGATGGCGATGCTGCGGGCCACCATCCACCACCATGACGACCGGCCCGAGGAGGCGATCGCCGACGCGATGACCTCCACCGAGCTCTACGCGGCCTGCGGAGTGCGCAAGGGTGCGGCCTCCGCGGCGGCCCTGCTGGCCAGCCTGACCTCCGCCGCCGACCAGGACGAGACCTCCGTGCTGGCGTGGCGGGTCGCCGTCCAGCAGGCCGAGCTCGGTGAGTTCCCCGAATCGCGGATGCTCACCCTCGCCCTGGGCCAGCAGCTGCTCGAGCTCGAGCGGTTCGAGGAGGCAGAGAAGGTCCTCGACGCCCTCTCGGTGCGGCTGACGGGATCCTCCGAGGACGCGTCCGTGCGCGCGCGGGCGCTCATGGGTCTCGGCCACGCGGTCACCCAGCAGAAGCGCCCCCTGGAGGCCATGGCGCACTGGGAGGAGGCCGCCGCCCTCTTCCGCTCGGTGGACGAGATCGAAGAGTCGGCGCGGGCCCACCTCGCCGCCGGTTCCCTGGCGGCCTCTCTGGAGCGCCTCGACGCCGCAGAGTCGCACCACCGCAAGGCCCTCGAACTGGCCCGGACCTCCCAGGAGGACGACCCTGCGGTGCTCGTCCAGGCGCTGCATTCGCTGGGCCATCTGCTGACCCGCACCGAGGACCCCTCCGGGGTGGCGCATCTGCAGGAGGCCCTCGACGTCGCCCAGGAGCACGGCACCGACTGGCAGGTCGCCGACATCACCGACTCCCTGGCGCGCGGCTATGTGGCCCTCGGCGACGGCGCCGCCGCCGTCGCCCGCGCCCTCGACGCCGCGGACCTGTTCCTCGCCGCCGGGGACGATCGGTCCGCCGGCGGGGCGGAGATCTTCGCCGGGAAGGTCCTGCTGGAGATGGGCCGCGCGGACGAGGCCGAGGCGATCCTGCGCATGGCCGTGGGCGACCGGCAGTCCGAGCATGATCTGGTCGCCGAGGCTCTGGAAGGGCGCATCGACGCGCTCATGCGGCAGGGCAAACCCGAGGAGGCCGCCGAGCTGCGGCGGGAGCTCACGCGCCTCAAGCGCCGGATGAAGCCGTGAGACAGCTGACCGTCCGCACGCGGGCGCTGCTGATCATGGTGTTCCTCACCGTGCTCACCCTCGTGCTCGCCGGCACGGCCGCCTACCTGCTCCAGCGCGTCGAGACCTACCGGACCATGGACGACTCCCTGGCCCGGACCGTCACCGAGTTCATCCAGCTCGGCGAGGACGGCAACGACCCCGAGACCGGAGAGCCGTGGCGCACCGCGGACCGGCTCATCTACGTGGGCATGCAGCGCACGCTGCTGGCCGAGAACGAGTCCATGGTCGCGATGCGAGAAGGGAACGTACGCCAGACCCCCAACGCACAGCAGCCGGTGCGGCTGGAGAACGACCCTCAGTTCCTGGACTGGGTCCTGGCGCAGGATCCCATCACCGAGCGGCGCATCCAGACCGTGACCACCGATGTCTCCACCTACCGCGCCGTGGCCGTGCCGGTGCAGATGGCCGAGGACGACTCGCACACCCTGTTCGTGCTGGCCGTCGACGTCGAGGCAGGGATGACGGCCCTGAACCGGACGTTCCTGACCTACGCCGGAGTCGGCCTGGGCGCGGTGGCGATCACCGGAGTCGTCGGCTGGCTGATGGTCGGGCGCCTGCTCGAGCCGATCCGGCGGCTGCGCCAGACCGCCCGCTCCATCACCGAGACCGACATCTCGCGGCGCATCGACGTCCACTCCCGGGACGACCTCGGCGAGCTCACCGTCACCGTGAACGAGATGCTGGACCGGCTCGAGACCGCCGTGACCTCCCAACGCCAGCTGCTCGACGACGTCGGCCATGAGCTGCGCACCCCGCTGACCATCGTGCGGGGCCACCTCGAGCTGGTGGACGCCCACGACCCCGACGACGTCGTCGCCACCCGTGACCTCAGCCTGGATGAGCTGGACCGCATGAGTCGGCTCGTGGAAGACCTGGTCACGCTGGCAAAGTCCGCACAGGTGGACTTCCTCGCCCCGGCCGCCACCGATGTGGACCTGCTCACCGACCAGGTCTTCGACAAGGCGGCCCTGCTGGGTGACCGCAGGTGGCGGCAGGACGGCACGGCCCGGGCCGTCGTGCCCCTCGACGCCCAGCGCATCACCCAGCGTGGCTGCAGCTGGCGCACAACGCCGTGAAGTTCTCCGAGCCCGGTTCCGAGATCGCGGTGGGCTCCGCGCTGCGCGGCGGCGCCCTGCGCCTGTGGGTGCAGGACTCCGGTGCCGGGATCAGCCCCGAGGACCAGGAGGCGATCTTCTCCCGCTTCGCCCGCGGGACGAACTCCTCCCGCACGGAGGGCTCCGGGCTGGGGCTGACCATCGTGGACAGCATCGCCCAGGGCCACGGCGGGTGGGTGGACGTCATGTCCTCCCCGGGTCATGGATCCACCTTCACCATCGTGCTGCCGATCCAGAGTCTCGAGATGCTCCAGACCGCCCGCCCGACCGCCCCGACCAGCCTGACCAGTCTGACCAACCCAGGAGGGACCCGATGAGCAGGATCCTCGTCGTCGAGGACGAAGAACGGATCAGCGCATTCGTCGCCAAAGGACTCCGAGCCGCCGGCTTCGAGCCGCACATCGCCCGCACGGGGACGGAGGCGATCGTGGCGCTGGCCAACGCCCACTTCGACCTGGTGATCCTGGACCTCGGGCTGCCCCAGATGGACGGCTTCGAGGTGCTGCAGAAGGTCCGCTCCACCGGCAACGCGGTGCCGGTGATCATCCTCACCGCCCGGTCCTCCGTGGAGGACACCGTCCAGGGGCTGTCCTCGGGTGCCCAGGACTACATGGCCAAGCCGTTCCGGGTGGAGGAGCTCGTGGCCCGGGTCCGGCTGCGCCTGCGGCCCGACCCGCAGCGCCCAGCGGCCCCGAGGAGGTCACCGAGCTGGAGCACGCCGGACTCCGTCTGGACCTGCCCAGCCGGCAGGCCAGCGTGGACGGCCGGGCCGTGGAGCTCTCCGCCCGGGAGTTCACCCTGGCAGAGGTGCTGCTGGAACATCCGCGGCAGGTCCTCTCACGGGACCAGCTGCTGGACATGGTCTGGGAGTCCAGCTCGGAGACCAGCTCGAACGTCGTCGACGTCTACATCCGGTACCTGCGCGCCAAGCTGGGTGCCGAGCGGATCGTCACGGTGCGGGGCGCCGGATATCGTCTGGCCACTGCGGAAGAGCTGGCCCGGCGCTGACGAAGCCCAGCAGCGCCTCCGCACAGGTGAGCCGATGCTCGGCCTGCGCCTCCCAACCATCCCGCCGCGAGTCCCGGGCGCCAGCCACCAGGGACAGCGCCACCGAAGCCGCCCGCAGGCGCAGCGCCTGGGGATCCACCGCCTGGGCGAAGACCCGGGCGAACCGGTCCAGGGCGGCCGGGGCGTGGACGTACCGCGAGTCCACCGCCGGCAGGACCGCGACGTGCCCCAGGAAGCAGGCCAGGTCGTCCACCCGGTGCCCCGGCCCCAGGGAGTCCACGTCCAGCAGGCAGGAGATCGTCTCCTCCTGCATCAGGACGTTCGCCTCGTAGAAGTCACCGTGGGTGGGCACCACAGGGCCGCGCTGAGTGAGCGGCAGCCCCTCCATGATGGCCCGCTCCAGCCGACGGATCCGATCGGCACAGTGCGGCAGCGCCGACACGGCCGCGGAGGCATAGGCAGGAAGGCGGTCCGTCCAGGCGTCGCGCGCCGGCAGAGTCATCACCGCCGCCGGCATCGCATCGAGCAGCTGGACGAATCGGGACGGGTCGACGGCCGCGCCGCCGTCGGCGAGCAGCTGCTCCGCCAGCGACTCCCCCGCTCCCTCCTGCAGCGCGACGACGTCGCCCACCGGCTCACGGACCGGCCGCGGCGCAGGGATGCCGGCGTCAAGAAGCATCCGGTGGCGGGCATCGAGGTCGCGCGCCCGTCCGGCTCGCAGCACCTTCAGGTACAGGCGCGTGCCGTCGTCGAAGTCCGCGGCGATGACCGCCCGGCGCAGCGGCCGGTAGCTGATCGTCTCCAGGGCGACGAGCCGTCGCCCGGCTCCCCAGTGCTCCACCACGGAGGCCGGGTCGGTGGCCAGGCGCAGACCGGGAAGGCAGGGGTCCAACGGATGCTGCCAGATCGCCAGTCGGCCGTAGGGACTGTGCGAGTGGACGATGCCGTCGGCGTCGGCCGGCACGGACTCGGTCGTCATCCCCACATAGAGCTCGTCCACGTGGTCCGAGGTCTCCGTGTACACCCCGGAGGGCCAGTGCCGGGGCACCACCGGGCGGGCGGTGGCCACACGGTAGATGCCGGTCACCCCGGCGCCGGGACGGTGCTGGAGGGACTCCAGGTGGATGGAGGTGGCGTAGACCCCCGTGTGCTGGACGGCCACCGAGATCGGCGAGTGGGCGTCATAGGACTCCATGAAGGCCAGCTGCTTGGCCTCCAGCTGCGCCGTGCTGGGCGAAGGGGCGGCCCGAGGGGCCTGCGGCGGTAGGTCGACGGCCATGGAGTGGTCGCGGCTCAGGCGCGTCGGCGCTTGAGCACCGCGTCGAGGTCGAGGGACTGCTGGACCGCCGTCTGGGGGCGGGTCGGCGTCGGCGGAGCGACGGCCGGGCTCGAGGCCGTCCGGCCGATCTTCACCTCACCGGAGGGCTTCGGCTCCGACGGGGTGAGCGGCTCCGGAAGGGGCCGTTCGGCCTTCTCCGCCTCCAGGTACTTCGGAAGCGGCAGCTCCCGGGGCTCCCACGGCTCGGCCGGCGAGGAGGCGGCTGCCGCGGGTGCGGCGGGCTCCTCATCAGCGGGGAACGTCTCAGCCAGGTCCACCGGCAGGCCGTCGTCGTCGACCTCCTGCAGCGACCGCGGACCGCCCACGCCGCGCTCATCAGAGGTCAGGGCGTCGAACGGCGCCGTGCGGCCGGTCTGCTCCGGCACCGCCGCCGCCGTGTTCGGCACGGTGGGACGGCGCAGCCCCGCGGCGTCGACGTCCGGGTTCATCGCCTCCTGCAGGGCGGCGTCGAGACGCCGCCGCCGGCGACGACGACGGCGCGTCACGGCCATGGTGCGCAGCGTGGCCAGGCTGGCCAGCACCACGGCGGCGCAGAGCAGCGGGGTGACGACGGTCAGTGAAGTGACGGCGGCCAGGACACCGGTGACGACGGCGGCCAGCAGCGCGATCAGCCCGATCACCGTCACCAGGGTCCTGCCCCAGTGGATGGTGAGTCGGCCCGACGCCGCGGCCGCGGGCGCTCCGGTCCTCGATGCGGCGCTGGCTCCGCCGCGTGGAGTGGTCGCAGACATGCTTGCCCTTCTTCGGGAGGTCTCCGAGGGTCGGCTCGGGAGGCGCTGGGCCCGGATGATCAGCGCCGCCAGGAAGAGCCCGGCGATCAGGGCGAACAGCACCGACGAGTGGATGGCAGGCTGGGGATCACGTTGATGATCGCCATGTCGAGGCGACCGATGCCCAGCGTCACCGTGAGTCCACCTGCCCTTCGTCGGCACCATCGCGTCCTGCACACCGGGGGTTACGCAGATCATGAGGTACGGCACCAGCGTAGCCGATCCGCGGCCCGGTTCCGGCGATCTGCGGCCGGCGACGCGAGGCGTGTCACATCAGCCGCCTCAGCAGCCCGTCACCGATCTCCTCCGAGGTCAGCGCGAAGCTGTGATGGTCCCGCCACTCCCCCGCGATGTGCAGGAACCGCTCACGCAGTCCCTCCTGCCGGAAGCCGAGCTTCTCCACCACGCGCAGGCTCGCGGCGTTCTCCGGCCGGATGCTGATCTCCACCCGATGCAGACCCCGGGAGATGAACAGGTGGTCACACGCCAGCGCGACGGCGGCGGTCATCAGGCCACGCCCGGCGTGCCCCTGATCCATCCAGTAGCCGATCGAGGTGCTGCGCGCAGACCCTCCGATGATGGGGCCCACGGTGACCTGGCCGATGAGACGCTCGGCGGCGTCCTCAGAGTCGGCGACGACATCGCCCTGTTCCGCGGGGCGGAACCACAGCAGCCAGGGCAGGTGGCTGCCGGCCCGGGCCTGGCGGGCCATGGTGCGGGCCATCTCCCGGAATCCGGCCGGGGTCACCTCCGTGACAGGATACTCGGGGGTGGTGGCGTCCCAGGGGGCGAGCCAGTCACGGTTGGCGGCCCGCAGCGCCAGATAGCGGTGCTCGTCCCGCATCGTCAGCGGGCGAAGTCGGATCTCCCCCGCCGGGACGGCGGCTCTGAGAGTGGTCGGCCAGTCCATGGCTGTGCGTCTGCGTGCCATCGTCGGCGAGCCCCTCAGTCCCGAGAGAGCGCGAAGCTCAACGTGTCCAGCCCCAGCATGCCCAGCTGGAGGACCTCAGTGTGGAAGGCTCGCAGGTCGAAGGCGGCCCCGTCGACGGCCTCCCGCCGAGCCCGCTGCTGTTCGATGATGCGCTGACCCACCTTGTAGGAGGGCGCCTGTCCGGGCCAGCCGAGGTACCGGACGAACTCGAAGTCCAGCTGAGCCTCGGAGATCGGCAGGTGCTCCCGGAGGAAGGCGCGCCCCGCCTCCGGGGTCCAGGTTCCGCCGCCGTGTTCCCGAGGCGCCGGCATTCTGCAGTGGACCCCGATGTCGAACACCACGCGGGCGGCCCGCATACGCTGCATGTCCAGCATGCCCATCTGGTCGCCGAGGTCGTCGAGGTGCCCGAGCTCGGCCATCAGCGTCTCCGCGTACAGCGCCCATCCCTCGGCGTATCCGGAGACGAAGCAGCCGTGGCGCCGCCAGGAGTTCAGTCGGTCCTTCACCAGGGTGGCGGTGGCGATCTGCAGGTGATGGCCGGGCACGCCTTCGTGGTAGACCGTGGTGGTCTCGGCCCAGGTGGTGAACCGGGTGTCCGACGGCGGCACCGACCACCACATCCGGCCCGGCCGGGTGAAGTCGTCGCTGGGTCCCGTGTAGTACACCCCTCCGTCCTGGGTGGGCGCGATGCGGCACTCCAGGACGTCCATGGGTGCGGGGATGTCGAAGTGGGTGTCCTTCAGCGCGGCGACGGCGTCGTCGGAGAGGCGCTGCATCCACGCCTGCAGGGCCTCGGTGCCGTGCAGCTGCCGGGCGGGGTCCTCGTCCAGGATCCGTTTGGCCTCCGCGATGTCGGCGCCGGGGCGGATCCTCTCCGCCACCTGCTGCTGAGCCTCGACGATCCTGGCCAGCTCCTCGAGCCCCCACCGGTAGGTCTCCTCGAGGTCCAGCACGGTCCCGGTGAACACCTGGGAGGCCAGCCGGTAGTGGTCCGGACCCACCGCGTCCTCCTCGGGAGCATCGGGCAGCAGATCGGCGGAGAGCCGCTCCGCGAGCCGCTGGTAGCCTGCGGCGGCCGCGGCGACGCCCTCGGCGACCTCGTCGACCGTGCTCTCCTGGACTCCGGCTCTCCGAGCGGCGTCGACGAAGGTGCTCAGGGCGCCCTCGGACCGCGCATAGTCCCGGCACTGCTCGGCCACGGCGACGACCTGTCGACGGGCCGGGACCTGACCGAGGCTGCGCGAGTGGCGCAGGGACTCCCAGTACCCGTCCAGCGCACCGGGCAGGTTGCGCAGCCGCCCGGCGATCTGGGCGAAGTCCTCTGCGGTGTCCTGGGGCATCAGCTCCAGGACCATGCGCACGTCCTGAGGCGCGGAGGCGAGGTTGTTCAGCTCGGTGCGACCGGTCTCGTGCAGGGCGACCTCCAGGCCCAGCCGTTCACGCATCGCGTGCAGCGTCACCGCGTCGGTGTGGTCTTCCGGGATGAGCCCGTCCAGCCCGGCCAGTGCCCGACGGTGCTCCGCGACGACCTCCTCCCGTCCCGCCGGGGACAGGTCGGAGTACTCGGTCTCGACGCCGCGTCGACCCAGGACCGTGGCCTGTTCGGGGCTGAGCGCGAGCAGCCGCTCGAAGTGCTCCTCGGCGTGGGCGTCGACGGCGGTGGGTGTGCGTGAGGTCATATCCGCATGCTATCGCGCGCTGATCAGGCGAGGCGCGGGCAGCGGACCCGTCGGGCCGGGTGCTACAGGTGCACGTGCAGGCGGCGGGCCGCCTCCGCCAGGGAGCCCGACAGCGACGGGTACACGGTGAAGGTGGCGGCGACGTCGTCGACGTGGATCTTCTGCGTGACCGCCAGAGCCAGCGGGAAGATCAGCTCGGAGGCGCGCGGGGCGACCACGACGGCGCCGATCACCGTGCCCGAACCCTTGCGGGAGAAGATCTTGACGAAGCCGTCCTTGACGTTGGTCATCTTGGCCCGCGGGTTGGTGGCCAGGTCCAGCTTCACGACGTCGGCCTGATACTTCCCGGAGTCCACCTGCTCCTGGGTCACCCCCACAGTGGCGATCTCCGGAGAGGTGAACACGTTGGAGGCCACCTGGTGCAGCTTCAGGGGCTTCACGGCGTCGCCCTGCATGTGGGAGATCGCCACCCGGCCCTGCATGGCGGCCACGGAGGCCAGCGGCATGACCCCGGTGCAGTCGCCCGCGGCATAGACGTTGTTCGCGGTGGTGCGGGAGACGCTGTCCACCAGGATGTGCCCAGACTCGGCGGTCTCCACCCCGCACTCGGCCAGTCCGATGTCCTCGGTGTTGGGGATCCCGCCCACGGCCATCAGGCAGTGGGAGCCCTCGAGCACGCTGCCGTCGGTCAGGGTGACGCGGACTCCCTCGGCGGTGCGCTCCACCGCCTCGGCACGGGACTGGGAGGCGACCTGCACGCCGACCCGGGCGAAGGAGTTCTCCAGCACGCGGGCCGCGTCGGCGTCCTCACCGGGCAGCACGCGGTCCCGCGAGGAGACCAGGGTGACCCCGGCCCCGAGGCGCCGGTAGGCGGAGGCGAACTCGGCACCGGTCACGCCCGAGCCGACCACGATCATGTGCTCGGGCACCTCGGTGAGGTTGTAGGCCTGGGTCCAGTTCAGGATCCGCTCGCCGTCGGGCTGCGCGCTGGGCAGCTCCCGCGGGTGCGCCCCGGTGGCGACCAGGACGGCGTCGGCCTCCACCAGCTGCGTCTCCCCGCCGGCAGTGGTGACCTCGAGGTGATGCGGCGGCACCAGTCGACCGCGGCCCCTGATGACCGTGACCCCGATGGCCTCCAGGGAGGCCTGGATGTCCCGGGACTGGTCATGGGCGAGCTTGAGCAGACGTTCGTTGACCTTGGAGATGTCGGCCCAGGCCTCGGTCTCATAGGCGTCGCTGCTGTGGTCTCCGAAGCGGACGCCGAAGGCGGTGGAGGCGTTGACCCGACGCATCGCATCGGCGGTGGCGATCAGCGTCTTGGACGGCACCACATCGGTGAGGACCGCCGAGCCGCCGAGCCCCTTGTCCTCCACCACGGTGACCTGGGCCCCGGCGTCGGCGGCGACGAGCGCGGCCTCATATCCGCCCGGGCCGCCGCCCAGGATCGCAACACGGTCAGGGGCGAAGTGCGTGCGGAAGTCAGGTGAAGTCACGGGGACCATTGTGCCGACTCGTCGGGGGTTTTCATAGCTGGCCGCGGGACCGCCCAGGTAGATTGGTGTCGATGAGCGAGAACATGCAGCACGTGCCCATGAGCCCGACCTGACCCCCACCAACGACCCGACCGCCCCGGCGAACAAGCTCGCCGAACAGGCGGCGTCTGTCCTGCTCGAACGCGCCGGCGTCGACGCCTTCGACCTCGCCTGCACCCTGGGCTCCGGCTGGGGCGAGGCCGCCGGGCAGCTCGGCGAGCAGATCGCCGAGATCAGCGCCGACGACGTCCCCGGCTTCCACCTCTCCGGAGTCTCCGGCCACACCGGCACCCTGAAGGTCTTCCGCACGCCCGCCGGCGCCACGATCCTGGTGGTGGGCGCCCGCACCCACTACTACGAAGGGCGCGGCGTGGACGCTGTGGCCCACGGAGTGCGCACCGCGGCAGCGGCCGGGGCGCGGACCATGGTGCTGACCAACGGCTGCGGCGGACTCGACCCGGACTGGGCGCCCGGGACTCCCGTGCTCATCAAGGACCACATCAACCTCACGGCGACCTCCCCGCTGCGCGGGGCGCACTTCGTGGACATGACGGACCTGTACTCCCCACGGATCCGGCAGATCGCCCGGCAGATCGACCCTGCGCTGCCCGAGGGCGTCTACGCGCAGTTCCCGGGCCCGCACTACGAGACCCCCGCCGAGGTCCAGCACGCCCGGATCATCGGCGCCGACCTGGTGGGCATGTCCACCGCGCTGGAAGCGATCGCGGCACGGCCGCCGGCATGGAGGTCTTCGGGATCTCCCTGGTCACCAACCTGGCCGCCGGCATCTCCGACGAGCCGCTGAGTCACCAGGAGGTCCTCGACGCCGGACGCGAAGCCGCCCCGCGCATCGCCTCGCTGCTGGCGAAGATCATCGCCGGATCCCTGGAGGACTGAGGAGGGCTGGATCTCCCGTCGTGCTCGCCGCCGCGCCCGGATAAGCTGGACCCACCCGCTGGACACCAGGGTGAGCCCACGACCGAGGAGCTGAGACGAGTGCCGGAGACCACGAACGTCACTGTCAAGGACGAGCTGCGCAGCACCGTCCGCCGCTGGATCCAGCTGGATCCGGACCCCGCCACCCGCGGAGAGCTCAGCTCCCTGCTGACCCGGGCCGAGGGCTCCGACACCGAGGCGGCCGACCAGCTGGCCCGACTCTTCGCCGGTCGGCTGGCGTTCGGCACCGCCGGGCTGCGCGCCGAACTCGGCCCGGGCCCGCTGCGCATGAACCGGCTGGTGGTCCGGCAGACCGCCGCAGGGCTGCTGCGGCACGCCGAGGAGAAGCTGGCCGAGGCGGACGGCGACGCCGCCGGCGCGCGGCGGATCGTGATCGGCTACGACGCCCGCCACCAGTCCGACGAGTTCGCCGCAGAGACCGCCAGATCTTCGCGGCGGCCGGCTGGGAGGTCCACGCCTTCGACCGACCGGGCCCCACTCCCCTGCTGGCTCGTCAGGTGTTGGTCCGGGACGCCTCGGTGGGTGTGATGGTGACCGCCAGCCACAACCCTCCCCGAGACAACGGCTACAAGGTCTATCTGGGCGGCGTGCTGTCCCGCCTGCTGGAGCCTCACGGCCGCGGTGCCGGAGCGCAGATCACCGCCCCGGTGGACACGCAGATCGCGGCGACCATCGCCGCCGTGGTGGCCGAGGAGTTCGCCGGCGACCTGGAGGTCCGGCCGGCGGCGGCCCCGCAGATGCCCGAGGGCACGCTGCCCATCGACGACGACGCCCGCGCCGCCTACCGGGAGGAGGCTCTGGAGCTCCTGGATCCGGCGGAGTTCCCGCACCGGGACCTGACAGTCGTCTACACCGCCATGCACGGCGTGGGCGGAGAGATGGTCACCGAGCTGCTCGGCAAGGGCGGCTTCGCCCGCGTGGTCCCGGTGGCCGAGCAGTTCGACCCCGACCCCGACTTCCCCACCGCGGACTTCCCCAATCCGGAGGAGCCCGGCGCCCTGGACCTGGCCCTGCAGGCCGCCGCCGAGCACGACGCCGACCTGGTGCTCGCCAACGACCCCGACGCCGACCGGCTCTCCGCCGCCGTCGTCGACCCCGCCACGGGCCGGTGGCGGCAGCTCTCCGGCGACGAGATGGGGGCGCTGTTCGGCGCCCATCTGCTGCGCCGGGGTCCGCTGCGGGGCGCCGCGGACGGCGCGGCGCCGGTGATGGCCAACTCGATCGTCTCCTCCCGGCTGCTGGAGCGGCTCTGCGAGGTCCGCGGCGTCGGCCATTCGGCCACCCTGACCGGATTCAAGTGGCTGGCCCGGGTGGAGCACATGAGTTTCGGATACGAAGAGGCCATCGGCTTCAACGTCGATCCGACGCACGTCAAGGACAAGGACGGCGTCTCGGCGGCGCTGATCTTCGCGGAGCTGGTCGCCGATCTCAAGGCCCGCGGCAGCTCGGCCGTCGACGCCCTGGACGAGATCGCCGCCGAGGCCGGGGTGTTCGTCACCGACCAGGTGACCATCCGGGTGGACGACCTCAGCCAGTTGGGCGAGGTCACTGCGGGGCTGCGGGCGGAGCCGCCGGCCGAGATCGCCGGGGCCGCCGTCGTCGAGGCCCTGGACCTGACCCGGGACCCGCTGCCCGGCGGTGTCCTCGACGAGGCCACCGTGACCGACGCCCTGATCTACCTGACCGCGCAGGGCGATCGCGTGATCGTGCGGCCCTCCGGGACCGAGCCCAAGGTCAAGTGCTATCTGGAGGCCGTGGCCGACACTCCCGGCGTCGACTCCTCCACCGAGGCCATCGCGGAGGCACGGCAGCGTGCCGCCGCGCGGCTGGGCGAGCTCCGTGAGAGCATGGAGCGGCTTCTCGGCTGACCGCCGCAGACGGCATCCACCATCCCTCGGCCGACCCGCCGAGACACGACCTCAGCGACACCCGCGCAGGAGAGACCCATGAGCACCACGCCCGACGGCGCCCCTGTCCCCGCCCCCCGCGACATGGCCGGCCTGATCGACCACACCGTGCTGAAGCCGGAGACCGACGAGTCCACGGTGCGCCGTGTGGCCGCCGAGGCTCGCGAGCACGGCTTCGCTTCGGTGTGCGTGAACCCGCGCTGGGTGCCGCTGGTCGTGGAGCTGCTGGACGACAGCCCGGTGAGGACCTGCACCGTGGTCGGCTTCCCGCTCGGCGCCACGACGACGGCGGCGAAGGTCGCCGAGACCCAGGAGGCGACGGCCTCCGGCGCCGAAGAGATCGACATGGTGGTCGACATGGCCGCGGCGAACGCCGGTGACGCCGAAGCGGTCGAGTCCCAGATCCGGGCGATCGCCGAGGCGGCGCACGCCGGGGGCGCCACCCTGAAGGTCATCCTCGAGACCGCCCTGCTCAGCGAGTCCGCCAAGGAGCTCGTGTGCCGGGCTGCTGAGGCCGCGGGCGCGGACTTCGTGAAGACGTCCACGGGCTTCGCCGGCGGCGGGGCCACGGCGGAGGACATCGCCCTGATGCACCGGCTCGTGGGAGGCCGCCTGGGCATCAAGGCCTCCGGCGGTGTGCGCACCTACGAGGACGCCGTCGCGATGGTCTCAGCGGGGGCAACACGCATCGGCGCGAGCTCCTCTCTTGATATCGTGGGAGCAGACGACACGACGTCCGCAGCCGGCGCCGACGCCAGCTACTGAGCAGCGGACATCGACCACTGGCCGCCCAGCGGGGCCATGAAGACTTCCTCAGGGGGAACCACCACATGATCAGCAACGGCAAGGTCAAGGCCTACTCCGGCCAGGGCAACCTCGTCGGCAATCTCATCGCCTTCCTCTTCGTGTTCGGCCTCCTGGTCGGCTCAGTGGTGGCCATCGGCTTCTGGAGCCTGGAGAACGCCTGGATCCCGGGGCTGTCCTTCATGGCCCTGTGGACCCTGGCCTTCTTCGTGGCCAAGGAGGTCATCGGACGGTCGGACTCGCTGGAGCACCAGGACCTGCACGGTGAGCACGGCGATGCCGTCGAGCCGAAGGCCCACTGACCGCTCTGCCCCGCGCTGAGAGACCGCTGAGACCCTGACGGCACACCCCACGGCACCCGCCCGCTCCGATCGCGCCTCCGAACGCAACATCGGAGTGGATCTGCTGCGGGTCATCTCCGTGGCCGCCGTCGTCATCGGACACGCCTATCCGGGCATGCCCGGCGAGGAATATCTGCAGATCTGGCGCATGCCGCTGTTCTTCTTCCTGGCCGGGTTCTTCTTCTCCACCTCCCGGACCTTCTCCGGTGAGGTCGCCGTGCGCTGGCGGACCCTGGCCACCCCGTACCTCACCTGGTTCCTGATCCTGCTCGGTGCGGTGTGGGCCATGGAGCACACGCCGTGGCCGTTCGGAGAGTATGTGATCTCCGGGGCGCTGGCCGGCGGCGCTTCCACTGACATGCCGTTCCTGGCGTTCTGGTTCATCTCCGTGATGTTCTTCGCCGCCCTGCTGCTGCGCATCCTGGTGGCCCTGCCTGGTGGGTGGGCGTCGTCGTCGCGCTGGTGGGCCTCACCCTGGCGGAGATCCCGGAGTCCCGGATGGCCTATACCCTGCTGGGCATCGGACTGGTGCCGGCGTGCACCACCTACATGCTGGCCGGCTACTGGTTCCGCCGCCATTTCTGGAGGATCCCCCGCGCCGTGCCGGTAGGGGTGCTCTGCCTGATCGTCGGGTTCGGCGGCGTCGTGCTGGGCGCGGAGACCATGAACATGAAATGGTCCGGCTTCGGCACGTACCTGCTCTCGCCGATGCTGGCGATCCTGATCTGCTGCGGGATGGTGCTGATCTTCTCCACGCGGGTGGACGCAGTGCTGCGCCGCCTCCCCTCTGCGGTGACCGTGATCTCCGAGCTGGTGCGCACCGGAACCCTGGTGGTCTTCGCGCACGCACTCGTCCTCTACCTGGCGCTGCGCTGGCTCGGCATCGAGGAGCCCCTCACCCGCACAGCGCTGGCGCTGGCCCTGTGCTGGGCCCTGGGGGTGCTGGTCAACCGGACGCCGCTGTCGCCGTACCTGACCGGACTGCCGGCGCGAAGATCGCCTCGAACACCTGCTCCAGCCAGCTCAGCAGCGCCTCGTCGGTGAGGTCCTGGCCACCCACCCGGGCGGTGGTGGGCCGCGGGAGGAGCACCGCTGAGAGCGACGACTTGATCTGAGACCCCGGGTACAGGCGTTCCAGGCGCATCTGACGAGACTCGGGCAGCTCCTCCACCGGGGCGAAGCGGATGAACTTCCCCTGCACCCCGATGTCGGAGATCCCGGCGGCCCGGGCGCGGTTCCGCAGGCGGGCCACCTCCACCAGGTTCTGCACTGCCTGGGGCAGCTCCCCGTAGCGATCCTGCCATTCGGTGACCACCTCGGTGATCTTCTCCTCGGTGTCCGCGGCCGCCATCTTCCGGTAGCCCTCCAGCCGCAGCCGCTCCCCCGGGACGTACTCCTCCGGGAGGTGGGCGTTGATGGGCAGCTCGATCTTGACCTCGGTGATCTTCTCTTCGGCGTCGCCGCGGTAGTCGGCCACCGCCTCCCCCACCAGGCGCAGGTACAGGTCGAAGCCGACCCCGGCGATGTGTCCGGACTGCTCGCCGCCGAGCAGGTTCCCGGCCCCGCGGATCTCCAGGTCCTTCATGGCCAGCTGCAGCCCGGCGCCGAGCTCGTTGTTCGCCGCCACGGCCTTCAGCCGCTCCAGGGCGACCTCTCCCAGCGGCTTCTCCGCCGGGTAGAGGAAGTAGGCATAGGCGCGCTCCCGGGAGCGGCCCACCCGGCCGCGCAGCTGGTGCAGCTGGGAGAGCCCGTAGGTGGAGGCGCGGTCCACGATGAGCGTGTTCGCGTTGGAGATGTCCAGGCCGGTCTCGATGATCGTGGTGGAGACCAGCACGTCGAAGCGCTTCTCCCAGAAGTCCTGGATGATCTGCTCCAGGCGGGACTCGCTCATCTGGCCGTGGGCCACTTCCACGCGAGCCTCCGGCACCAGCTCGCGCACCTTCGCCGCAGTCGCCTCGATGGAGGAGACGCGGTTGTGCACGAAGAACACCTGCCCTTCGCGCATGAGCTCACGGCGGACGGCCGCCGAGACCTGCTTGTCCGTGAACGGCCCCACATAGGTGAGCACCGGGTGCCGCTCCTCCGGCGGGGTGGCCAGGGTGGAGGTCTCCCGGATCCCGGCCATGGACATCTCCAGGGTGCGGGGGATCGGGGTCGCGGACATCGCCAGCACGTCCACATTGGTGCGCAGCTTCTTCAGCGCCTCCTTGTGCTCGACGCCGAAGCGCTGCTCCTCGTCGATGATGACCAGCCCCAGGTCCTTGAACTGGACCTCCTTGGAGAGCAGACGATGGGTGCCGATGACGACGTCGGCGTCGCCTGCGGCGATCCCGGCGATGATCTCCCGGGACTCCTTGGCCGTCTGGAAGCGAGAGAGCGCCTTCACCGTGACGGGGAAGCCGGCGAACCGTTCGGTGAAAGTCTCCTGGTGCTGGGAGCTCAGCAGCGTGGTGGGGACCAGCACGGCCACCTGCTTGCCGTCCTGGACGGCCTTGAACGCCGCCCGGACCGCGATCTCTGTCTTGCCGTAGCCGACGTCGCCGGAGATCAGCCGGTCCATGGGAACCTCTCGCTCCATGTCCCGCTTGACCTCCTCCATGGTGGTCAGCTGGTCGGGGGTCTCCGGGTGCGGGAAGGCGTCCTCCAGCTCCCCCTGCCAGGGGGTGTCCGGGCCGAAGGCGTGGCCCCGGGAGGCCATGCGCGCCGCATAGAGTCGGATGAGCTCGCCGGCGATCTCCTTGACGGCGCGCTTGGCCTTCTTCTTGGTCTGAGCCCAGTCGCTGCCGCCCATCTTGGACAGGCTCGGGGCGTCCCCTCCCACATACTGCGACACCTGGTCCAGCTGGTCGGTGGGCACCATGAGGCGGTCCTTGGGGCCTCCACGCTTGGAGGGGGCGTACTCCAGGACCAGGTACTCGCGGATCCCGGCGGTGCCGGCCTTCACCGCCTGCGGAGAGCCCACACGCCGCTGGACCAGCTCCACGAACTGGCCGATGCCGTGCTGCTCGTGGACCACGTAGTCGCCCTGCTTCAGGGCCAGCGGGTCCACCGCGTGACGACGACGGCGGGCCGGCATGCGCCGCGAACCGGTGGATCCCGAACGCATGGAACGTCCCAGCATCTCGGACTCGGTCAGCAGCGCCAGCTGCAGCGGGTCCACGGCGAAGCCTGCGAGACCTCCGCAGTGGTGACGGTGATCCTCCCCGGGGAGGGGGCCTCCTCGAGGCTCTCCACCAGCTCGGCGGGGACCTCATGCTCGGCCAGCAGCTCGGCCACCCGCTGGGCCGAGCCGTGCCCGGCGGTGGTGACCACCACGGACCAATGGTCCCGGGCCCGCTCGGCCAGGAACTGCATGACATCCTCCACGCTGCCGCGATACCCGATGGGCTCACGGGAGTCGAGGGAGACGATGTCGGCGTCCTGCTCGAGCTCCTCGTCCAGCCCCAAGGAGGTGATCGACCACCATCCGGCGCCGTGCTGCAGGGAGGCCTCCCGGGTCTCGCCCAACGTGGCGAAGGAGCCGGCGGCCAGGCCCTCCTGCTCGGCGGCGGTGATGTCCAGCGGTGCGGCGCCGCCGTCGGGGGCTGCGGCCCAAGCCGCGGCGAGGAACTCCTCATTGGTGGCGGCCAGGTCCTGGGCGCGGCCGCGGGTGCGCTCCGGCTCCACCACCACGGTCAGTGATCCGGTCGGCAGCTGGCTGACCAGGGGGACCATACGGTCCACGAGCACCGGGGCCAGGGACTCCATGCCTTCGGGCGCCAGCCCGTCGGCGATCTTGGTCAGCAGGTCCTGGGCGTGGGGCATCTGCGGCAGCAGCTCCTTGGCCCGGGCCCTGACGTCCTCGGTGATCAGCAGCTCCCGGCAGGGGGCGGCGTCCACGGCGGTGGGATGCTCGTCCTCCTCCAGCGAGCGCTGATCGGCCACGGAGAACCGGCGCATCTGGTCGATCTCGTCGCCGAAGAACTCCACGCGCACGGGATGGGGCTCGGTCGGCGGGAAGACGTCGAGGATTCCACCGCGCACCGCGAACTCGCCGCGACGGGTGACCATGTCCACCCGGGTGTAGGCGGCGTCGGCCAGGCCGGCGACGACGTCGTCGAAGTCATGCTCCTGTCCGACCTCCAGCCGCACCGGGGCCAGATCGCCGAGGCCGTCCACCAGCGGCTGGACGACGGCGCGCACCGGCGCCACGACGACGTCGAGCCGACCGGCCTGCTGCGGGTGGGCGAGCCGCCGGAGCACGGCGAGCCGTCGGCCGACGGTGTCCGAGCGTGGGGACAGCCGTTCGTGGGGCAGGGTCTCCCAGGACGGGAAGTGGGCGACCTCGATCCCCGGGGCGTAGCTGCGCAGCGAGGTGGCCAGGTCGTCGGCCTCTCGATCCGTGGCGGTCACCGCCAGCAGCACCCCGGTGTCCTCCGCGCCGCGCAGTCGGGCGGCGATCTCCGCGACCAGAGCCGGCCGCAGACCGGTGGTGGCGGCGATCTGCAGCTCGTCGGTGCGTTCGGCCGCCGGGTGCGAGGCCGCGGCGGAGACCCGCCCATAGGAGGAGGAAGCCGCCAGTGCCGTGCGCAGACCGGACAGTGCCATGGAGTGGAACGCCTCGCTTCGTGACAGTTCAGGGGAGAGTCGCCGGACCAGGTGGCCGATGGGCCTCCCACAGGATACTGCGCCGCCCGCCGGCAAGGCATCCACGTCCGCTCTCAGCGGGAGGCGACGTGAGGGACGGACCGCGGCGTCGCGGCTCCAGCTGACCGGCGACCAGGGCCGCCAACGCCAGGCCGTACCCTCCCAGCTGGGTCCAGGTGAACACCTGGCCCAGCACCACCACACCCATCAGGGCGGCAGTGAGGGGCGAGAGCAGCCCCAACAGTGCCGTGGCGGTGACGGGCAGCCGCCGCAGTCCGTCGAACCACAGGCCGTAGGCCACCAGCCCGCCGACCAGCCCCAGCCACAGGTGGCCGAGCACCGCACCGGCGTCGAGACCGGTGGGCGGCCCCTCGACCAGGATTGCGGGGAGCAGCAGGACGACGCCGCCGACGGCGAGCTGCCAACCCGCATAGCCCACGGGTCCCACCCCGTCGGGTCGGCCCCAGCGCTTGGTGAGGACCACTACGAAGGCCATGCAGACGGCCCCGGCCAGGCCGGCGACCACGCCCAGCCCGTCCAGCGCCGCCGCCGGGCCGAGGACCACCATGCCCACACCGACCACCCCCAGCCCGCCCCACAACAGCCGCCAGCGGCACAGCCGTTCGGAGAGCACGACGACCACCAGCAGGGTCACCAGCAGCGGCTGGACGGCGCCGAAGGTGGCCGCCACTCCCCCAGGAAGCCGCTCCGCCGCCAGGAACAGCAGCGGGAAGAACGCGCCGATGTTCAGCGTGCCGAGGACCAGGGACCGCCACCACCAGTGCCCGTGGGGCAGACACTGCGCGATCAGCAGCGCCAGCAGCCCGGCAGGCAGCGCACGCAGCAGAGACGCGGTGAGCGGCCGGTCCGGAGGAAGCAGCTCAGTGGTCACCAGAAAGGTCGTGCCCCAGGCGATGGGGGGCCAGGGCGGTCAGCACAGTGGTGCGCAGGACGGGGTTCATGGCACCAGCCTCCGCCAGCACTCATCGATGAGTCCAACACATCTTTGTCATCGCAACCATCGTGATGCACGATAGATGGATGGACCTGCAGCAGATCCGCTACGTGCTCGCCGTCGCCGAGCACCGCAGCTTCACGCGGGCAGCGCGGGCATGCTTCGTAGTGCAGTCCGCCCTCAGCCACCAGATCGCCGCCCTCGAGAAGGAGCTCGGCGTGCGGCTCTTCGCCCGCAGCAGCCGACGCGTCGAGCTGACCGCCTCCGGAGAGGCCTTCCTGCCGGCGGCACGCCAAGCCGTGGAGGCCGCCGAGCGGGCCGCGGCCGAGGCGGCCTCGCCGGCGGAGAGATCCGCGGAACGGTGCGCATCGGGATCATCCCCACCGTCACCGCCGTCGATCTGCCGGCCCTGCTCCGCCGCCTCCACGAGGCCCATAGCGAGGTGACAGTGAGCCTGCGCATGGGGCGCAGCGACGAGATCGTCACCGAGATCCGGCACGGCCGGCTCGACATCGGGATCCTCGGGCTGGCGGCCGGCCAGTCACCGACGGGGGTCAGCTCCCGAGAACTGGCGCGGGACCGGCACGTGGCCGTCGTCGCCCCGGACCATCGGCTGGCCCGCCGCCGGAGGGTCCGTCTCGAAGAGCTCGCCGACGAGCGCTTCGCCGACTTCCCCGCCGACTCCCCCGGGCGCACCCAGACGGACCTGGCCTTCGCCGAGGCCGGGCTGACCCGCGAGGTGGCCTTTGAGTCCACCACCGCGGACCTGATCCTGGAACTGGTGCGTCAACGACTCGCCGTCGCACTGCTGCCCTCTGCGCTGCGGGAGGAGTTCCACGGGCTGCACACCCTGGCCGTGACGGCCGGCCCCACGCGCACCGAACATCTGGCCTGGGACGGGTTCAACACATCACCGGCCGCCGCGGCGCTGCTGGGGCTGATCCAGGGATGAGCCCGGCCGGCCGCGGGAGGGTCAGTCGACGTCGCTGTCGCTGCCGTGCCGGAGCCCGAGCTCGTACCCGACCAGGGCGATGATCCACAGGGCGGTGACCGGCAGGACGAACCACATCATCGCCGCGCTGAACGGCCCCAGCGCGGCGTGGTGGGAGGCGGCCATCACCAGATAGGCGACATACGAGGCATAGAGGGCCACCAGCAGCGCCCCCTCCCAGCGGGAGATCGACTGGCCGGTGAAGGCCAGCGGCAGCAGCACCAGTGCGGTGGCGAGCATGACGGGCATGTCGAAGTGGATCGCGGCGGCCTCGACGTCGATGCCCGACGGCGCGACGAGGGCCGTCACCCCGACCACGGCCCCGATGTTGAAGATGTTGGAGCCCACCAGGTTGCCGACGGCCATCTCCCGATCGCCGCGCAGCGCCGCGATGATGCTGGTGGCGAGCTCAGGCAACGAGGTGCCGATGGCCACCACGGTCAGACCGATGACGAGGTCCGAGACCCCGAACGCCTCGGCGATGTCGGTGGCCCCCGAGACGAGCATCTGCGCACCGGCCACGAGCAGCGCCACACCGACCGCGATCAGCACGAGATCGGTGAGCACGGAGCGCACTGTGGTGGCGCGCAGGGCCTGCATGAGGCGGCCCGGCTCCTCCTCGTCGACCTCGACGCCGAGCTCGGGCACCGTGCCCTGAGCCTGCTGGCGCCGGGCATAGGTGATCAGCGCCACCAGGTACACGCCCAGAAGCACCAGCAGGAGGACCCCCTCCCAGGTGGCGATGCCGCCGTCGAGGGCCAGCACGAGCAGCAGCACCGAAAAGACGATCATCACCGGAATGTCCGCCCGGATGAGCTGCAGACGCACCGCCAAGCGCCGAAGACCGCCGTCAGCCCCAGTACGAAGAGGATGTTGGCGATGTTGCTGCCCACCACGTTGCCGATGGCCAGCCCCGGAGCCCCGGACAGCGCCGCACCCGTGGAGACCGCCAGCTCAGGGCTGGAGGTGGCGAACGAGACGACGGTCAGACCCACGATCAGCGAGGACAGCCCTGCGGTGCGGCCCAGCGACCCGGCCCCGCGCACCAGCGCCTCCCCGCCGACGACGAGCAGCACGAAACCACCGAGAAGCAGAAGGATGCTGAGAATGCTCACCGCACCAGCGTACTCTCGCGCCTCTGCTCAGGGCAGAAACTCTGGAGTGCCGCCACGCGGCCGGTCTACTGTGGGCCCATGAGCCAGCATCAGCGGGACCGCACGGCGTGGAGACGCGCCTCAGCCGGGGCGCCCGCGCGGCAGGAGCCGCTGCGGCGCGAGGTGCTCGGTGCGCGGCTGCGTCGGCTGCGCCAGCACCAGCAGAGGACCCTCCACGAGCTGGCGGCAGAGGCCGGGCTGTCCCCGCAGTACCTCTCCGAGATCGAACGGGGCCGCAAGGAGCCCTCCTCGGAGATGATCGCCGCGATCGCCGGGGCCCTCGGGATCGGGCTGGTGGATCTCACCCTCGAAGTGGCCGACGAGCTGCGCCGCGACACGCTCTCCTTCATCGGCTTCTCCCCGATCACTGATCTGCGGACGCACACCGGGCACGCCTCGCGGGACGTCGGCGCCTCTGCCGTGGTCAGCCTCAGCGCCGTCGCCTGAGCCGCCGCGATCGACGCTCCGGTCATTGAAACCTTTTACTCCGGCATGACGCCTGCTACCGTGCGGGACGTCATGTGATCTGCGCCACATTCAGCCACCGGGGTGCTTCCGGCCTCATTGTCGTCATTCGACCTCAGGGCTGATATTGCAACGTTGCATGACAGTTCTGATCCCCACGAGAGGACGACATGACGACTCTTCCCGCGATGAACCATCCGCCGACGGCTCCCTCGACGCCACCCGCCTTCCCCGACGTCCGACGTCGACCCAGGCTCCTGAGGAGAGCATTCGGCGCCGCTCTCGCCGTGCTCGCCCTGCTGGCAGCCACTCTCACCGGCGGCGCACCCGCCATGGCGCAGCAGGACTGCGGCGGCGGAGACGCCGTCGTGACCGGCAGCCAGCAGCAGGGCTTCACCACCAGCTATCGCGGACAGACGGTCTATCAGGGTGAGAGCTACATCGTCGCCATCTGGGAGGCGGTCGGCAGCCTGACGCCAGGACGCACGTCCCAGGAGAGCGTCTCGGTGATGGCCAGCGGCTGGATCGGCCACCACACCATCGACCTGCCCAGCCACACCTCCTTCGAGGTCTGCGGCACCATGGACGTCGGCAGCGCCACCGGTCGCGGCGCCATCGAAGCCTTCGGCGCGACGGATGTCGCCATCCCGCATCTGACCATGACCGGGCGCCCCTGGTTCGGACTCCACTTCGGCGCGGTGCGCGGGCTGCACCTGGGCCAGATCACCCTGGACCTCACCGGCGGCCTGGGCGTCCGCTTCGACCGCGAGAGCCCAGACAGCACCTCCGTGGTCATGGACCGCATCCACGTCTCCGGCACCGACAACCACGGGGTGGAGACGTGGAACGTCAACGGCCTCGACATCGGGGCGGTGATCGCCCGGGACGTCGGCTACGCGGGGCTGCTGCTGAACAACACGCGCAACGCACGCATCGGGCTGGTGGACGGCCACAATGTGGCCACCGGCACGGGCTACGCCACCTTTCGCATGGCCAACACCGCAGGACGCGCGGCCGACGGCGGATATGACACCAACGTCGTCGTGGACAAGGTGGTCGCCCACGGCGGCGGACGCGGCATCTTCTGCGTCTCCCAGTCCGGCGGGCTGCACGTCGGGGAGGTCGAGCTCAGCGGCACCGGCGGCAACGCCGTGCTGATCGAGAACTGCTACAACGTCACCCTGGCCTCCGGCACCGTCGACGGCGGCGGGGAGGTCCGCATCGCCTCGCGCAGCGAGTTCCCCCTCACGCGTGATGTGAGCATCACCCTGGAGGTCAACGGCACCTCCGTCCGCGAGTCGCCCTGCGGGGAGAACATCACCTGGCGCATCACGGGGGACGCCCCTCAGCACATCTGCTGATCACGGAGCCGACGCGATCGACACAGGCCCTGCTGCTGCGCGATCCACGAGTCACTTTCCCGTGCATCTCCGCACGCTGACACGTGTCAGACTCGGGATGATCGACGGGAATGTGACGCCTCGATGGAGGGATCACCCCGCGGCCGGGCTCGCCGCCGTCGTGGGGCGGGTGCTCAGCACCTCGTCCACGAGCCCGTAGTCCAGGGCCTCGGCGGCGGCGAACACCCGGTCGCGGTCCGTGTCCCGGCGCAGCTGGTCCGGGCCGCGACCGGTGTGACGAGCCAGGACCCGCTCGATCTCGCCCCGCACCCGGACCAGCTCGTCGGCGTGCAGGATGAGGTCCGGGATGGCGCCGCGGCCGGCACCGATCGCCGGCTGGTGGAGCACGATCCGGGTGTGCGGCAGCATGGACCGCATCCCGGGCTCTCCCCCGGCCAGCAGCACCGCGCCGGCGGCGAAGGCCTGCCCCACGCAGGTGGTGGCCACCGGCGCGCGGATGTACTGCATCGTGTCGTAGATGGCCAAGGTGGCCGAGGGGTCGCCGCCCTCGCAGTTGATGTACAGGTTCACCGGCACCTGGGGGTCCGCGGACTCCAGATGCAGCAGCTGCGCGATGATCGCATTGGCGACCCCGGAGTCGATGCCGGTGCCCAAGTAGATGATGCGCTCGGCGAGCAGCTGGGAGTAGACGTCCATGACCCGTTCGCCTCGGCCGTCCCGGCTGATCACATGCGGAATGGTGTAGGCGCTCATGATCCCTCCCCGTCGGCCCCCGGCGCGCTGCGCTCCACCTGGGAGGTGAGCCCCACCGGGCGGCGTCGTGCGCGCGGGATGATCGCGGAGAAGTCCGCGACGACGGCGTCGACGAAGCCGTAGTCCACCGCCTCGGCGGCGGTGAACCAGGTGTCCCGCAGGGAGTCCTCGAACACTCTCTCCGGCGGCTGGCCGGTGTCTGCGGCGATGAGCCCCAGCACGGTGTCCCGGGTGCTGCGCAGATCCTTCGCCTGCAGCTCGACGTCCACCGTGGAGCCCCCGATCCCCGAGGATCCCTGGTGCATGAGGATCTTGGCGTGCGGCAGGGCATGCCGGCGCCCGGGCTGACCGGCGGAGAGGAGGAACTGCCCGGCGCTGGCCGCCACGCCGAGCGCCAGGGTGGTCACCGGGCAGGGCACGGTGCGCATCAGGTCCCGCAGAGCCAGCATGGCCGGCACGGAGCCGCCCGGCGAGTGGATCCACAGGGCGATCTCGGTGTGCGGGTCGTCGGCGGCCAAGGTCATCAGCTGGGTCATCAGCAGCGTGCCGTTGTCGTCGTCGAGCACGCCGTCGAGGACCAGGACTCTGCGGTGGAGCATCTCCTGGCGGGCGGACTCGCCGAACAGCGGAGCTGCGGGGGTCTCATCACTCATGGTCCCAGGATCACCGTCGGCTCCCCGTCACAGCGACGAAACCTGCTGTCGGCTGATCCGCCGTGGGCTGATCAGCTGACAGCGGCGGCGGGCCTATGATGAGAGGAGCCGCGGGCGACGTCACCTCCGACGTCGCCTTCCCCACGTCCTCACTCTGAAGGAGCACCGCCTGTGGCGCTTGAAGCCGAGACCGTCATCTCCCACTCCGTCGACAAGATCGTGACCGCCTACGCCTCCCGTGACTTCCACCAGCACCTGGCCGACACCGTCGGCTCCACGCTGGAGAGCTTCGAGGTCAGCGGGGACACGGACGGCGCCTTCCAGGTGACCTCGCAGCAGTCGATGTCCGTGGACCGACTGCCGGACATCGCCAAGAAGGTGATGAAGGGGCAGGTCACCGTGACGGTGACCGAACGCTGGTCGACGCCCGACGCCGACGGCTCCCGCCGCTCCGACATGGACGTGAAGATCCACTCGGCCCCCGTCAGCGCCGAGGCCTCCCAGGTGCTGCATGCGCGCGGGCCCGAGGAGACGCTGTCCACGGTGCGCGGCGAGGTCTCCACGTCGATCCCGCTGATCGGCAAGAAGCTCAAGGCCGCCGCCGAGCCGTACATGAAGAAGTTCGTCGCGGTGCAGTCCCGCGAAGTGGCGCAGTGGATCAGCGCGAACGGCTGAGCAGCGCTCTCTGAGAGGGGGCGGAACGCCGTCCGCCGGGTGCGCCTCAGTTCTGGTGGACGGTGTTCTGCGCTGCGGTGAGACCGGCGGTGATGATCAGCTCGACGGCGTCGGCGGCCCGGTCGATCACCTGCGGCAGGTCTTTCGCCTGTTCGGCGGAGAACTTCTGCAGCACGTAGTCCGCGGTGTCCATCCGTCCGGGCGGCCGCGAGACCCCGACCCTGACCCGGATGTAGTCGCGGTCCCCCTGCAGGTGCTGGGTGATGGACTTCAGCCCGTTGTGGCCGCCCTCGGAGCCGCCGCGTTTGAGCTTGAGGCGCCCGAAGTCCAGGTCGACCTCGTCGTGGACCACCACGAGTCGCTCGGGGTCGATGTCGAAGTAGTCCATCAGCCCGCGCACAGGCCTGCCCGAGGTGTTCATGTACCCCTCGGAGACGGCGAAGACCACCTTGGGCCCGCCTGCACCCAGACGGGCGGCCACGACCTGCGCTCCGACCTTGGTCCGTGTGTACTTCGCGTCCATGCGGTCCACGAGCTCATCGAGGACCATGTGTCCGATGTTGTGCCGAGTATGACGATAGCGGGGCCCGGGATTCCCGAGCCCCGCTATCAGCCAGGTGTCAGATGCCATGCCCCGCAGTCTATCGAGGCGTGGCCGTCGTGGGCGTCAGCTCACGCGTGTGGCGCTGATCAGGCGTCTTCGCCCTCACCGGACTCTTCGGCAGGAGCCTCGTCCGCGGCCTCGGCCTCCTCGGCACCCTCGTCCTCGCCCAGGTCCTGCGCAGTGGGCTCGTAGATGGTGACGACCGGGGACTCGAGGTCGGTCAGCGCGAGGGTGACGCCGGCCGGCAGCTGGAGGTGCTCCGGCAGGGCGTTCTCGTCGCGGTCGGTGATGTCGATGGAGATCGACTCCGGCAGGTGGGTCGCCTCGGCCTCGACGGCGACGGTCGGCTGGTCGAGCAGGTACTCGAAGCCGGAGGCCGGCTCACCGATGACCTCGACCGGGGCGTCGACGACGACCTTCTCACCCGAGCGGACGGCCAGCAGGTCCAGGTGGTCCACGCTGCGGTAGATCGCGTCGCGCTGGATGTCCTTGGGCAGGACGAGCTGCTTCTTGCCCTCGATGTCCAGGGTGATCAGCGCGTTGGGGTTGCGGACCGCCAGGGTGGTCTCGTGGTTGGGCAGCAGCAGGTGGATGGGGTCCTCACCGTGGCCGTAGACGACGGCGGGGATCTGGCCGCTGCGGCGGGCCTGGCGGGCGGCACCCTTGCCGAACTCGGTGCGGAGGGTCGCGGGGATGACGATCTTGTCAGCCATGATGTGTCCTTCGTCGGTTGTCTGGTGGAGTTCCAGGGCCTGGAGCCGGAACCGACGATTTCACGGGGCAGGTCGCCGCACACCTGGTGGAACACCGGGATTCCTCATCCCGGGCCGGGCGGCTGATGCGTCCTGTCCGTCGCCTCGTCGATCACGGAGTCACCGGCGGCCTGTACGGGCCGACGGCGCTCCCTCGCCTGGGCACAGTCGACCATGCTATCACGCACGCGCCGGGGCTTGTCCGGGCGAGAACGGGGCCACCATACTCGGTGCCATGAGCGATGATCCGACTGCCTCAGACGTGGCCGGGGCCCCCGCGCTGGAGGCGACCAGCCTGCGTGAGACCGAGAACCCGCGGCTGCTGCTGGTGCTCGTCCCCGGGTTGGGCACTGACGTCGCCTCCACCTGGGGGGCGGCGGCCGCACACCTTCCCGAGGACGTCTGGGCCGTGGGCCTGGATCTTCCAGGGCATGGCCGATCCGCACCGTGGACGGATGCGCCGGCCACGCCGTCGATGCCTCAGCTGGCCCGGGCCGTGGTCGACGCCGTGCAGCGCCTGCGCAGCACCGCACCCGCGCCTGGAGCACAGCCCGCTGCGGGTGGCCGGCACCTCGCTGGCCGGCGGACTGACCTGCTGCTGGCCGTCGAGCACGGCGCGTCGTCGACTCCGCCACAGTGTTCGGAGGCCTTCCGCGATTCGGCACCGCCGAGGCCTGGCGGGACCGCGCCCAGCAGGTGCTCGACGACGGCACGGAAGCCTTGACGGAGGGCAGCATGCCCCGGTGGTTCTCCCCCGCGTTCCGCGCCTCCGCGCCAGAGGCAGTCCACGCAGTCATGGCCTCGCTCCGGGCGGCGGACGACTCCTCCTATGCCGCCCTGTGCACAGTGCTCAGCGGCTTCGACCTGCGCAAGGAGCTGCCCGCGATCTCCACACCTGTCCATCTGGTGGCCGGCGAGCTGGACCCGGTGGCTCCGCCGGAGGAGATCCGTGCGGCCGCCGAGGCGATCCCGGGAGCACGACTCACCGTCGTCGACGGCGTCGCACATCAGATCGCCGTCGAACGCCCCCAGAAGGCGGCGGAGCTGCTCAGCAGCTGAGGCACGGCCGGGCGTGGGCCCGGCAGCTCCTCCCTAGGCGAGGTGCTGTGATCCGCAGCACACCACCCCTGGTCCCTTTAATGTAATACCTGGTACGTTACTTGCCATGGTGACCTCCATCGCATCCGTCTGCCTCTCCGGCGGACTCACAGACAAGATCCACGCCTGCGCTGAAGCGGGCTTCGACGGCATCGAGATCATGGACTCCGACCTCACGGTGGCCCACGAGTCACCGGAGGAGATCCGCGCCCTCTGCGAGCGCCTGGGGCTCCGGATCGACATGTTTCAACCGTTCCGCGATGCCGAAGGCGTCGACGACGAGACCTTCGCCGACACGCTGAGGCGGGCCCGCGAGAAGTTCAGGACGGCAGGACGACTCGGCACCGACCTGATGCTGGTGTGCAGCAATGCCGGCACCGCCACTGTGGACGACGACGCCCTGGCAGCTCGCCAGCTCGGCGAGCTGGCGGACCTCGCCGCCGAACATGGGATCAGGCTGGCCTACGAGGCTCTCGCCTGGGGGCGGTTCGTCAACGACTATCGCCACGCCTGGCGGATCGTACAGATGGCCGACCGGCCGAATCTGGGAACCTGTCTCGACAGCTTCCACATCCTGTCCCGCGGGCACGACCCCTCCGCCATCGAGGACATCGATGGCGAGAAGATCTTCTTCCTGCAGCTGGCGGACGCGCCGGACCTGAGCATGGATGTGCTCTCCTGGAGCCGCCATCACCGCCTCTTCCCCGGCGAGGGCTCCTTCGATCTGGTGACGTTCCTGCGCCATGTGCTGCGCGCCGGCTACACGGGACCGCTGTCCTTGGAGGTCTTCAACGACACGTTCCGTCAGACGGACACCCAGCGGACGGCCGCGCACGCGCGGCGATCCCTGACATGGCTGACTGACCGCGTGGCCGTCGCCGAGGGGCACCAGACGGGCCGCATCCCGCCGCCCCAGCCGCCGCGTGGAGTCGACTTCGTGGAGCTCGCGGGCGCGGACCTCTCGGCGGTCGACCACATGCTCGAGCAGCTGGGGTTCACCTTCCGCGGGACCCATCACCGCAAACCCGTCCGACTCTGGGCCTTCGGCTCAGCGCGCCTGATCCTCGATGAGCAGGACCGGCAGGAGGCACCGCACCTCTCAGGAATAGGGCTGTCCGTGGACGACGCGGCCCAGGCCTCCGGACGCGCCCAGGCCCTGGGGGCTCCCCCCGCGTTCCGTCGCACCTACGCCGGCGACCATGAACTGAAGGCCGTGGCGTCACCGGACGGCACGCAGGTGTACTGGAACGACCGACCCGCAGAGACCTGGGCGGAGGAGTTCGTCGGCGGCAACGATCCTGACGCCGACGTGATCGCCGTCGTCGACCACATCAATCTGTCCTACCCTTGGCAGGACTTCGACGAAGCAGTGCTGTTCTCCACCAGCGTCCTCGGGCTGGACGCACAGGCCTCCTCCGAGGTTCCGGGGCCCCGAGGCCTGGTGCGCAGCCAGGTGATGCGCTCCCCGGACGGCGCGCTCCGAGTGCCGCTGAACCTGGCCCCGCCGACGGCCCCGAACCCGCCGCGCCATGTGGCGATCCGTTGCCGGGACGTGATCGGTGTGGCCGAGCGGGCTCGCGCGCGGGGACTGCACTTCCTGCCTGTGCCGGACAACTACTATGACGACCTCGCCGCCCGGTTCGCCCTCGACGGCGAACTCATCGATCGACTGCGCGGCCTGGATCTGCTCTACGACCGGGACGACGACGGCGAGTTCATCCACTTCTACACCCCGACGCTCGGGGACGTCTTCCTCGAGCTCGTGGAGCGCCGCGGCAGCTATGACGGCTATGGCGCGCCGAACGCTCCTGTGCGCCTGGCCGCCCAGCGCCCGCGGCCCTGACCCCTCCACCCTCCGGTCCTGCCGCTCCTGTTGACGCCTAATGTAATAACCGGTACGTTCGTAAGCACACCACGTGACTCCCGTCACATGCTCCCCGCTCCCCTGGGAGGGATCCCATGACACCACCGCCCCGCGGACCGCTTCGCCGAGCCGGACGGATGATCGACGCCCTGGAGATCTCCGCGGGCTCGGTGATGCTGCTGACGATCTTCGTGCTCGTCCTCATTCAGGCCGCCCAGCGCCACCTCCCCGGCGAGAGCCTGCCCTGGACGGGCGAAGTCTCTCGGTTCGCCCTGGCGTGGCTCACCTTCACCGTGGCCGGAGTCCTGATCAGCCGAGGCGGCCACATCACCCTGGAGGTGGTCAACATCCTGCCCAAGCCACGACTGATCCGTGCGGTCCAGGTGTTCGCCCTGGTCATCGTGGCCGTCACAGCAGGGGCCTTCACACTGGAGGCCTGGGACCTCGTGCAGACTCAGGGCGCCCTGCGCTCCCCGGTGCTCGGACTGTCCATGGCGCTGGTCTACGTGCCGGTCCTGCTGGGACTCATCAGCAGCACCGTCCGCGCCCTCATCGGCGCGGCCCGCATCGCGCTCCACGGACCCGTCCGGTCTGAGCTCGCCGAGGAGGTGGCCCGATGACACTGCTGCTGCTGGCCCTGGCCATCGCGGTCCTGCTCGTCCTGCGGGTCCCGGTCGCCTTCGCCTTTCTGGGACCCTCGCTCGTCTACATGCTCGTCCACGGACACTCCTCCGGCATGAGCCTGCGCCAAGTCACCGACGCCGCCCAGAGCTTTCCGCTGCTCGCGGTCCCACTCTTCGTCTTCCTCGGCGCGCTGGCCAACCATGCCGGAATCGCGGACCAGCTCTTCCGGTTCGCGCTGGCGCTTCTGGCCCGCCTGCGCGGCAATCTCGGCTATGTCACCGTCGGGGTCAGCGTCGGCTTCTCCTGGATGAGCGGCTCTGCGGTCGCCGACGCGGCCGCCCTCGGCAAGGTCCAGATCCCGGCGATGCTGCGCAACGGCTACAGCCGCCGGTTCGCCACCGGAATCTCCGCGACCTCCTCCCTCATCGCTCCCGTCATGCCGCCGAGCATCCCCGCGGTGATCTTCGCCGGACTGGCCGCCGCGTCCACCGGCGCGCTGTTCGCCGCCGCCGTCGTCCCGGCCCTCGCCGTGGCCCTCGGCCTGCTCGTCGTCGTCTTCCTCCTGGTGCGCCGCGAACCAGGGGTCAGCCGGGGGACCTTCGACGCCCGGGAGCTGCTGGCTTCGACCCGAGGGGTGCTGCTGCCGGCCCTGACTCCGGTGATCATCCTGGGTGGGATCCTCGGCGGCTGGTTCACCCCCACGGAGGCGGCCTCAGTGGCCGTGGCCTACGTCCTGCTGATCGCCCTGGTCCAACGGTCGCTGTCCTGGTCGGGCTTCCTGACCGCAGTGCGCGAGACGGTGGTGACCACCGCCGGCATCATGCTCATCGTCGCCTCGGCGGCGCTGCTGGGCCACATCCTGGCCAGAGAGCGTCTCCCCCAGCTCATGACGGAGCTGCTGTTCGGCATCACGGAGAACCCCGTCCTGTTCCTGCTGCTCATCGCCGGGCTGATGCTGGTCCTGGGGACGGTCATCGACGCCACGGCCGTCCTGGTGCTGACCGTGCCGGTCCTGCTGCCGATCGCCGTCCAGTACGGCGTCGACCCCATCGTGCTCGGCGTGGTGCTCATCCTGTCTCTGATGATCGGCCTCCTGACGCCGCCGGTCGGCACGGTCCTGTTCGTGACGGCGGCCGTCTCGGAGACACGCGTGGGCGAAGTGTTCCGCGGAGCGCTGCCGTTCATGATCCCGGCCGTGGTCGTCACGGTGCTGGTGATCCTCTTTCCCGAAGCCGTGCTGTTCATCCTGGAGGTGCTGGGCCTGTGACCGAATCCGAAGACCGTGCTGCGGACCGTGCTGTGCTGATCGGCCTGATCGGCCATGGTGTGGGACCGTCTCTGACGCCCCGCATGCATGAGCTGGAGGGGGCCCGCCACGGGCTGCGGCACATCTATCGGACCGTGGAGTTCCCCGAGACGCAGGACCCAGCGGCGGCATTGGATCACCTGCTCTCCAGCGCCGAGGCCTTCGGCTTCGACGGGCTCAACCTGACCCACCCGGTCAAACAGACGGTGATCCCGCTGCTGGATGAGCTCTCCGGGCCTGCCCGGCGGGTCGACGCCGTCAACACCGTGGTCTGGCGCGAGGGTCGGCGCGTCGGCCACAACACGGACGTCTCCGGCTTCTCCGCCTCCCTCGAGGACGCGATGGGCCGCACACACCGGGGCGCGTCGTGCTGCTCGGCGCCGGCGGAGCGGGCTCC
>NZ_MDSS02000024.1 GCF_001758425.2 Nesterenkonia sp. PF2B19
CTCTCCGGCCGGGATCGACCGACCCACTCGAGCGGCCCACCAGGCGATCCCGGCCTGGGCGGCGGCACCGACCGCCTCCTGGTGGACGGCGGACCCGGCCGTGTACCAGAGCCGAGCGTCCTCTGCCGGCCGCAGCTCCGTGCTCAGCCCGAGACCCAGCATCCCCGACCTCACCGCGAGCACGGTGGGACCGAGCGGGGTGCCGTCCGTCGCGGAGATCAGGCCCTGCGCCAGGAGGCTGTCCACCACCTCGACGCCGAAACGCCCCACCGCCCAGGACTCCGGAAGCCTCCAAGCGCAGGAGATGACGCGCAGCAGCTCATGCTCGGCCGCGTCGAGGCCCGCCAGCAGCTCGGGCAGCCCTTCGGCCAAGGCCCACCGGAAGGACTGGTCCTGGGACCGCCACCGCCATGCCCCGTCGACGGCGTGGAGGACACCCGTCCGTCGAGCGCGCTCCAGCACCATCCGGACCGCCTGCGGCTGTCCGTCGCTGAGCATCACGACACGGCGCGCCGCTGAAGACGTCACTGGCCCCTCCAGGTGACGGACCATCGCCTCGACCACCTGTTCGGGACGAAGGCTGCGCACGCCCGCGAGGACGACCCTCCCCGTCCCCCCGTGGGCCCTGACGGGTGCGGGGACGTCGAGGTCGCTCCGGAGGGGGATCACCAGCCGGTGACGGGCCTGCGCGGCGGACGCGATGAGGGCCTCCAGGGCGGACGGGTCCTGGCCCGCGGGCTCGTCCAGCACGAGCAGCCCGCCTGTCGGGTGCCCGGGCGGGATGCCCGCGGTCGCGTCGTGGAGTCGATGCAGCGGTGCCCGCTCGCCGAGCCGCAGGACCAGCTCCTCGGCTCCCCACAGGGCAGGCATCAGCGCCAGCACCACATCACGCGGGTGCGACCCCAGCACCGCATCCGCGATCGCGCGGTCTGGGCGGAGGTCTGGGGCGTCGACGAGCAGCGGAGAGGGCAGCATCATGGCGTGCTCCTGCTGATCAGCCGCGCCCGAAGCTCAGTGCGGGAGGTCACCCGCAGCTTGCGATACACATGCCGCACATGCGTCTGCACCGTCCTGACGCTGATCCCGGCCCGATCGGCGACATCGGCCGAAGAGAGCCCCCGGAGCAGCAGCTCGACGATCTCCTGCTCCCTGGGCGAGAGCAGCATGCGCGCCTGGGTCCACACGGGACCACCCGGGCCGAGGCCGGAGCCCTCCAGCCTCGGCCGCAGGTGCGGACGTCGGCGTCGCAGGTGTTCCTCGGCCTCGTCCTTCGCCGCATCATCATCCGCCAGATGCGCGGTCAGCAGATCGACGAGCTCGGTCTCGACGTCCAGACGTCGGCACGCTCGCCTCAGTTCCACCAGCGCGGTCCTCGGCAGGTCATGGCCTCGGCGCAGCGCCACACAGCGAACCATGAGCCTGCGCACCCCTGGCAGCGCCTCGGTCCGTCTTCCGCGAGCGCGAAGCGTCGCCGTCAGCTCCTCGACCGGGGCATGCAGGAGTCGGGCGAGTTCGACGATCACCGTCACCCACGGATCCGCGAGACTCTCTCCGACGAGCGCCACCGACGCTCCGGGCGGGCCCTGGAGCTGACGGGACCTGTCGCCGTCGACGAGGAAGTCCAGGGCCTCCAGATGCTTACGCGTCACATGCCCGATCGGCCCCTCGGCCTCGAACTGGCTCCACAGGTCGTCCAGGCGCTCCCGCAGCTCCTCAGGAGGGGTGCCGCGGGCGACCTCCGCGAAGAGCTCCACCGCACCGGCGGCCTGGGCTGTGAGGAGCATCCGCTCAGGAGGCTGCCGGTCCCGGAAGGCCCCGGGGACCGTCGGCAGGCTGAGGTCCAGCAGAGTGCGGGCGACGCCCATCCGGTCTGTCACCCAGGACAGACACACCACCGGGACGCTCGGCTCGCCGATCGCCTCCAGTTCCGCCAGCGACTCCCGGGCCCGCGCGCATTCATCCAGTTGGGCCGCCGCGTAGGCCTCCAAGGCCAGGGCGACACAGCGTTCGAGACGGCGGGCGTCCAGATCGGGGAGGATCTGCTCTCCTCCGCGGGACGAGTCCTCCGCGGGGCGCCGCGCCGGTGGCGAGAATCGGCGCAGGCACTCCCGCGGACCCCCATCGTGGAAGGACCGCAGTCGTCCGGCGAGTCCGGTCTCAGAACCCGTCCCGAGGTGATGGGGGCGTCCCATCCTGTCCTGGAGCAGGCCCCATCGGATGAAGGCATGCAGGGTCCCGGGCAGGCTCGCGGACCGCACGTCGGCGTGCGGCGGGCCCAGCAGCGCCAACGCGGCGTGCATCTCTCCGGTGGCCGCCAGCGCGGCAGCGGAGAGACAGCGCACTCGGGAGTCCAGCGCCTCGGCCACCATGCCCGGAGGACGCCCCGCACCGGGCTCTGGCGGGCAGGGCTCGCCGGTCCCCGATCCGTCGGCACTGAGCAGCGCGACGTGCATCGCGGTGATCTCTCCGGCGCCCAGCAGAGCCGCGGCCGCGACGAGGGCGTCGTGGCCCTCGTCCTGTGCGGTGCCGCCGGGTCCAGCGACGTCCCGTCCAGTGGGGTTCCCCGCGGACGCCCCCGGCTCCCGCAGGGCATGCCGATGCAGAGCGTGCGTCAGCGACGCAGTGCGTCCCGTCAGGCGGACCAGGCCCTCGGCCTCCAGGGCGAAGACCGCCTCAGGGGGCTGGTCGCCGTGCAGAAGCTCCTCCAGCTCACGGGGGCCCCGTCGGGCGAGCCGCCGCATCACCTCCAGACCGTCACTTCCGACAGCCGCGGCGAGCCGGTCGACCACGAGCGACCTGGTGCGTCGATCCGTCCAGGCAGGCAGCCGCGCGACCGCCGCTCGTCCGGCTGAGTCGACGATCCAGCCCTCGGCTGTACCGATCGCCACGAGGTTCTCCAGCTCGAGGATCCGTCCCTGGGAATGCTGGTGCATCAGGCGGGCCAGCGCGGCGGTGGGAGGGGCCCCGAGCATCTCCGCCAGCGTCCTCGCCGTGTCGTGGAAGGTCTGCGGACGTATCCTCAGGCGCAGCCCTCTGCCCTGACCGGCTGCGCGGACGAACCGGTGCCCGTACTCAGGCCCTGGGCGGGCGGTGACCGCCACCGGGACGGCGCCGGCTCTGAGCACGGCGTCGACGGCCTCGAGGTGGGCAGGAGGTTGACGAGTGATGTCACGAAGCAGCAGCGCCGTCGTCGGGGCCTCTGCGCGGGCCGCCTCGGCGTCGGCCAGGTCGCCGACGTGCTGGAGGCCCTCCAAGTCGCCCAGGTCACCCAGGTCGCTCAGGTCACCGAGCCGTGGCAGGCGGTGGAGGTCGTGGATCTCCACCAGGTGCGTCTCGGTGCGTCGGGCGATCTGGTGGACCATCCGTTCCGGGGCCAGCCCATGCTCTCCCTCGACCAGAAGTGCGGGTGCCGGGCATGACTGCCAGTGCTCCTGTGCCTGCCGGCGCTGGGCCTCCCAGGAGCTGAGTGAGGCGCCGCCTGGCACAATGGCCGAGCCTGCGCGGGACATGGACCACCTTTCAGCGATACATCATGCATCCTAGGGAAGTCCTCGCTGTCGGGAAGAGGTCGCCGCCTTCTGCCATGTCCACCGACGAGAAATGCCCCGGATCCGAAGATCCGAGGCATTTCCGAATATGGTGACCCCAGCGGGATTCGAACCCGCGTTACCGCCGTGAGAGGGCGGCGTACTAGGCCGCTATACGATGGGGCCATATTCACTTTTCCAGCCGCCTGCGCAGACAGCTGACGGAGAGATGGTCTCCGACCCCCGCAGGGATGAGAGACCACCAACCGTGACCCCAGCGGGATTCGAACCCGCGTTACCGCCGTGAGAGGGCGGCGTACTAGGCCGCTATACGATGGGGCCCTATGTCATTGTTCGGCCCTCGTCTCCGAGGGCCGAACCAGTGTCTCCACTGGATTTTCGATCCGCAGAACGGATCGAGCTGGGCTACTAGGACTCGAACCTAGAACGACGGTACCAGAAACCGCTGTGTTGCCGATTACACCATAGCCCATCGGCGTCTGCCGGACATTCGGCCCTTGAGGATCGCTCCTTCGAGGTTTCCGTGCGCCCCGCAACGGGAAACTACTCTACACGAGCAGGTGCCCCGAGCACAAAATCGACGGCGGCCTCGAGCGTGGAGACCTTCGTCACACCGGCAGGAGCGTCGACGAGGTCCCGCCGATCTACCAGGACGGAGACCAGTCCGGCTTCCCGCGCGCCCGCGCCGTCGACGACGGGGTTGTCCCCCACATAGGCACACCGCTCAGGAGCCAGCCCGAGCTGTCGCGCCCCCTCATGGAAGATCGCCGCATCGGGCTTGACCGCGCCGACAGTGTCGGTGCCCACGACGACCTCGATGCTCTCCAGACCGGCGATGCGCAGCTTCTCCCGCTGATAGTCCGCCACGTTGTTCGTCACCGCACCGACCGCCACACCCGCGTGCCGCAGGCGGTCCAGCGCCTGCGGCACGTCGTCGAACGGACGCCACCGGCGACGGACCACCTGCTCGTACTCGTCCTCCCACCGCAGCAGGCTCTGCGGGTCCGGCACGGGCGCTCCCGCCGCCCGGTAGGCGTCCCGGACGCGGGCGATCCGCTGCTCCAGGAAGCTCAGGTCACCCGCCAGATAGCGCGCGTACTGGCCCCCGGCGTCCTCGCAGAAGGTGCCCAGCGCAGCCTCCCAGGCCGCGTCCTCCCACACCGTCCCCTCCTGGAGAAGATGCGCCGAGGCCAGGTCGCGGAACGCCGCGCGCATCGCGCTCTCGAGGTCCACAAGCGTGTCGTCGACGTCGAAGAGCACCCCGCAGGCGTTCATCGGGCGGCGACCTCGGCGCGGAAGCGGGCCAGACGCGCCAGCGAGGACTCCCGACCCAGCAGCTCCATCGACTCGAACAGCGGTGGGGAGACCTTCCGACCGGACACCGCCGAGCGCACGGCGCCGAACGCCTTGCGCGGCTTCAGCCCGAGGCCGTCGACCAGTGCGGTGCGCAGCGCCTCCTCGATGGCCTCCGTCGTCCAGGCGTCGTCGTTCAGTGCGTCGAGAGCGGCGACGGCGGCGTCGACGGTGCCGAGCACGTCCTCCCCCAAACCGCTGAAGGCCTTCGGCTCGATGACGAGCTCTGCGTCCGCCACGAAGAGGAAAGCCATCATGTCCGCCCCCTCGCCCAGCAGCGCGATCCGTTCCTGGACCAGCGGGGCCGCGCCGTCGAGAATCCGTGCCTCCCGGGCCGTCAGCTCGTCACCGACCAGACCGAGCGCCTGCAGGTAGGGCACCAGGCGGTCCCGGAAGTCGCCGGGCTCGAGGCGGCGGATGTGGGTGCCGTTGATCGCCTCGGCCTTCTTCGTGTCGAAGCGCGCCGGGTTGGCCAGCACATCGGCGACGTCGAAGTGCTCGACCAGCTCCTCGACGGTGAAGATGTCCTCATCCGCCGACAGCGACCAGCCCAGCAGCGCCAGGTAGTTCAGGAGCCCCTCACGGATGAAGCCACGGTCCCGGTGGTGGAACAGGTTCGACTCCGGGTCCCGCTTGGAGAGCTTCTTGTTCCCCTCCCCCATCACATAGGGCAGGTGCCCGAACAGCGGCATGTGCCGGGCCACCCCGACGTCGTGGAGTGCGCGGTACAGCGCGATCTGACGCGGCGTGGAGGACAGCAGGTCCTCGCCCCGGAGGACATGGGTGATCTCCATCAGCGCGTCGTCCACGGGATTCACCAGGGTGTAGAGCGGCTTGCCGTTGGCCCGAGCCACCACGAAGTCCGGCGTGGAGCCGGCGGAGAACGTGATCTCCCCGCGCACCAGGTCGGTGAAGGTGAGGTCATCGTCCGGCATCCGCAGTCGCAGCACCGGCTCACGTCCCTCGGCGCGGTAGGCGGCGATCTGCTCATCGGTCAGGTCGCGGTCGGCGTTGTCATAGCCCAGCTTCGGGTCACGTCCGGCCGCCCGGTGCCGAGCCTCGACCTCCTCCGGCGTGGAGAAGGACTCGTAGACATGCCCGGCGTCCTGGAGCCGCTTCAGGACGTCCGCGTAGATCTCGCCCCGCTGGGACTGCCGGTAGGGGCCATGGTCTCCCCCGGCCTCGACGCCTTCGTCCCAGTCCAGGCCCAGCCAGCGCAGCGCCTCCAGAAGCTGCTGGTAGGACTCCTCCGAGTCCCGGGCGGCGTCGGTGTCCTCGATGCGGAAGATCAGCTTGCCGCCGGTGTGCCGGGCATAGGCCCAGTTGAACAGCGCGGTGCGGATGAGGCCCACATGGGGCGTGCCGGTCGGCGAGGGGCAGAATCTCACGCGGACCGGGGTGGAGGCGTCGACGACGGGGATGCTCATAACGGTGTGGTGGCTCCTGTGGATGGTCTAACGACGGAAATGGGTGACGAGGGTGCCGATCCCCTCGATCTCGGCGTCGAAGCGGTCCCCGGAGGAGACCAGCCCGACGCCGGCGGGGGTGCCGGTGAGGATCACATCACCGGGCAGCAGGGTGAAGGCCTGCGAGATGTGGGAGACGAGCTCGGGGACGCCGAAGACCATGTCCGAGGTCGTGCCGTCCTGGACCGTCTCCCCGTTGAGGCGACCGGTGATGCGCAGGCCCTCGGGATCCAGTTCGGTCTCGATCCAGGGCCCCAGCGGCATCGAGCCGTCGAATCCCTTGGCCCGGGCCCACTGGCCGTCGCTGCGCTGGGCGTCGCGCGCGGTGACGTCGTTGCCGACGGTGTAGCCGAAGATCACGTCGTCGACGCGTTCGACGGGCACGTCCTTGCAGATCCGGCCGATCACCACGGCCAGCTCGACCTCGTAGCTGACCTCCTCGGAGAAGGAGGGCAGCGTCACGGGCTCGTTCGGCCCGGACACCGCGGTGTTGGGGATCAGGAACAGCAGCGGAGAGACCGGCAGCTCATTGCCCATCTCCTTGGCGTGGTCCGCGTAGTTGCGGCCCACCCCGATGGCCTTGCTGCGAGGGATGATCGGCGCGACCAGCCGCACATCCTGCAGGTCATGGGTGTTCTGGGTCTGCTGGATGCCCTGGTAGAAAGGATCCCCGATGAGTTCGGAGATGGTCTCCTGCCCGGGCTCTCCGGCGACGACTCCGAAGGCGGGCTCAGCGTCGGTGACGAAACGTGCGATGCGCATGCATCCCACCCTATCGCCCCGGCGCCCGTCCTCGCGGAGGCCCCGGGCAGGATCCTGTGTGGCAGGGCTCTCAGGCGAGCCGGTGCATCCAACCGTGGCGATCCTCCACGACGCCGGTCTGGATGCCCAGCAGCTCGTCTCGGATGGCCTGGGTGACGTCTCCGGTGCCGGTGGAGGCGATGGTGCGGTCACCGTCGCGCAGCTCCCCGATCGGGGTGATGACCGCGGCGGTCCCGCAGGCGAAGACCTCCGTGATGGTGCCGTCCTGGACCCCTCGGTCCCACTCGTCCAGGGTCACACGCCGCTCCTCGACCGTCATGCCGCGATCCTTGGCGAGCTGGATGACGGAGTCCCGCGTGATGCCTTCGAGGATGGTGCCGGTGAGCTCGGGAGTGATCAGGCGTCCATCGGAGGTGACGAGGAAGACGTTCATGCCGCCCAGCTCCTCGATGGCGTTGTCATGCAGCGGGTCCAGGAACAGCACCTGGTCGCAGCCCTGCTCCGAAGCCTGCGCCTGGGCGGCCAGAGAGGCGGCGTAGTTGCCGCCGGTCTTGGCGTCGCCGGTGCCGCCGGGAGCCGCCCGGGCGAAGTCGCGGGAGACCCAGATGCGCACGGGCTTGAGCTCGCCGCCGAAGTAGTTTCCCGCCGGGGAGGCGATCACCCGGTAGGTGAACTCCCGGGCGGGCCGCACGCCGAGGAAAGCCTCCGTGGCGAACATGAACGGACGCAGGTACAGGGCCTCGCCCTCTCCGGAGGGAACCCAACCGGCGTCCAGGGCCAGCAGCTCCTCCAGGGACTGGACGAACAGCTCCTCGTCGAGCTGCGGCATCGCCATCCGACGGGCCGAGCGGTTCATGCGCCGGGCGTGGCATAGGGGCGGAAGGTGTAGATGCCGCCGTCTGCGTGCCGGTAGGCCTTCATCCCCTCGAAGATCTCCTCCGCGTAGTGCAGCACGGCGGCGGCGGGATCTAGGGTGATGGGGCCGTAGGCCTCGATGCGGGCGGAGTGCCAGCCGGCGTCCTGGGTCCAGTCGATCACCGCGGTGTGGTCGGTGAAGTTCGTGCCGAAGCCCGGGTCGGCCAGGATCTGCTGGCGACGGGCCTCCGGCGTCGGCTCGGGGTGTGACGTGACGTCGAACTTCATGGGAGCAGCCTTTCGCTCGTTCTGTGAATGCGGTCCACTCTACCGCCGACCGAGCCGCTGAGAAGCGCCTCAGCCGAGGCGGCTGAGGATGGCCTCTCCGCGCTGAGCGGTGCTCAGCCCTCGGGAGCCCTCCGGCTCCTCCGCCCAGGCGGCCAGCTGGGCGTGGACGGCCTGCTCCAGACGGCTCGCAGCTTCGGTCAGACCGAGGTGCTGCAGCATCAGCGCCCCGGAGAGCACAGCGGCCGTGGGATCGGCGATCTGCTGCCCCGCGATGTCGGGTGCAGATCCGTGGACGGGCTCGAACATCGACGGAGCGGTCCCCTCGGCGTTGATGGACCCTGATGCGGCCAGGCCGATCCCTCCGGTCACAGCGGCGGCCAGGTCGGTGAGGATGTCTCCGAAGAGGTTGTCCGTGACGATCACGTCGAAGCGGCCCGGATCCTGCACCATGTGGATCGTCGCGGCGTCGACATGCATGTAGTCCCAGCTGACGGCCGGGTGCTCGGCGGCCGCCGCCTCGACGGTGCGGCGCCACAGGTCCCCGGCATGGGTGAGCACGTTGTGCTTGTGCACCAGGGTGAGTCGGCCGCGGCGCCGCTCGGCCCGGGCGAAGGCGTCCGCGACGACACGGCGCACCCCGTGGGCGGTGTTCAGCGAAACTTCGGTGGCCAGCTCATGGGCGGTGCCCCGCCGGATGGTGCCCCCGTTGCCCACATAGGGCCCCTCGGTGCCCTCCCGGACCACGACGAAGTCGATCTCGGGGTCCCCGGCCAGCGGCGTCGCGGTGCCCGGATAGGTGCGGGCGGGACGCAGGTTGATGCTGTGGTCCAGGCTGAACCGGAGCTTCAGCAGGAGCTCACGCTCGATGAGTCCCGAGGGGACGCGGGTGTCCTGCGGGTCGGCCCCCACGGCCCCGAAGAGGATCGCGTCGTGACCGCGCAGCCGCTCGAGGGTCTCCTCCGAGAGGGTCTCCCCGGTGTCTTTCCAGTGGGAGGCGCCCAACGAGTACTCGGTCCAGGTGGCCTCGACGGAGGCGGAGTCCAGCACGGCCTGGAGGATCCGGCGTGCCTCGGCGATCACCTCAGGGCCGATCCCGTCGCCGGGGATGACGGCGAAGTCGAACGTGGTGCCGGACGGGTCCACGGACGCGCCGGCGGCAGTCTCTGCAACGATGTCAGCCATGCCACTCAGGCTAGGTGCTCGCTGCGGGCCTCGGCGAGAGCGGAGGTCGGGACTCTCAGCATCTGAGACCGCGGCCCGGGCGAGCCGCTCCCGGACCGCGGGGACGGGTCAGACGGCGGCGGGCTCCTCGTGGCGGGGGAAGATCGGCTGGGGCCTGTCGATCGGTGATCCGCCGATCAGCTGCTCGCCGAAGGCCGAGAAGCTGCGGGGGCCGGTGTTGGAGGCGTTGGTGGCCCCGGCGTCCCCTCCGGCGTCCACGCCCAGAGCGTCGAGGAGTCGGGTGGCGGATTCCGGCATGACGGGCTGGATCAGCAGGGCCACTCGGCGGAGGACCTCCGCTGTCACCCACAGGACGGTGCCCATGCGCGCCACATCGGTCTTCTTCAGCTGCCACGGCGCCTGCTCGGCGAAGTAGGCGTTGGCCTCCCCCAGCACGTACCAGGTCCGCTCCAACGCCCTGTGGAAGTCCTGCTTCTCATAAGCGGTCCGGCTGATCTCCAGCAGGCTCGCGGCCTGGTCGAGGATCACCTGGTCCTCGACGGTCAGCTCTCCCGGGCTCGGCAGTGCGCCGTCGCAGTTCTTGACGATCATCGACAGGGAGCGCTGCGCAAGGTTGCCCAGGTTGTTCGCCAGGTCGGAGTTCTTGCGCCCGACGACGGCCTCATGCGTGTAGGAGCCGTCCTGCCCGTACGGGAACTCGCGCAGCAGGAAGAAGCGCACCGCGTCGAGCCCATAGGTCTCCGTCCAGGCGGCGGGCGCGACCACGTTGCCCACCGACTTGGACATCTTCTCGCCCGCGTTGTGCAGGAATCCGTGGATCATCACCCGACGTGGCAGCTCCAGCCCTGCACTCATCAGGAACGCCGGCCAGAAGATGCAGTGGAACCGGGAGATGTCCTTGCCGATGATGTGCAGGTCGGCGGGCCAGCGACGACGGAACTGCTCGGAGTCGGTGTCCGGGAAGCCCGCACCGGTCAGGTAGTTGGTCAGCGCGTCCACCCACACGTACATCACGTGGTCCAGCTCCGTGTCCCCCGCGGTGAGGTCCTTCGGCACCGGCACGCCCCAATCGAAGGTGGTCCGTGAGATCGACAGGTCCTCCAGACCGCCCTCCACGAACCGGATGACCTCGTTGAAGCGGCTCGCCGGAGCGGCGAACTCGGGGTGGGAGCGATAGAGCTCCAGCAGCCTCTCCTGGTACGCGGAGAGCCGGAAGAAGTAGCTCTCCTCCTCCGTCCAGGTCACCGGAGTGCCGGTCTCGACGGCGTAGCGTCCACCGTCCTCCCGGACCTCGGTCTCGTCCTCGGCGAAGAACCGCTCGTCCCGCACCGAGTACCAGCCGGCGTACCGGTCCAGGTAGATGTCTCCGGCGTCGACCATGCGGCGCCAGATGGCCTGCGAGGCGGCGTAGTGGTCCTCGTCGGTCGTCCTGATGAACCGGTCGTAGGAGATGCCGAGGACCTCGTCGTCGACCTTCTTGATGGCCTGAGCGTTGCGCGTGGCGAGCTCGTACGGGGTGATCCCTTCACGGTCCGCGGTCTGCTGGACCTTCTGGCCGTGCTCGTCGGTCCCTGTCAGGAAGCGGACGTCGTAGCCGTCGAGCCGTTTGAATCGGGCCATCACGTCCGCCGAGATGTACTCGTAGGCATGGCCGATGTGCGGCTCACCGTTGGGGTAGGTGATCGCCGTGGTCAGGTAGTAGGCAGGCTGAGACATCTCAGGTGGTCCCTCAGTTCCTCTCCGGTCAGACGCGGTCCAGGCTCAGGTGCGGTCCTCGAGGTCGACCTCGGCGGCCAGGGCCGCCCCGACCTCTTGGGCGATGGTGTCCAGGACTCCGGCGGGCAGGGCCGCGTCGACGGCCAGCACGGCCAGGGCCCGCTCCTCCCGGGTGTCCTGCGAGACCTGCATTCCGGCGATGTTGACCTCCGCCTCGCCGAGGATGCGGCCGAGTGCTCCGACCACTCCGGGGCGGTCCGCGTACTCGAAGATCACCAGGTGGTCGGTCAACGGGATCTCGAGGTCGTAGCCGTTGACGCCGACGATCTTCTCGATCTGCTTGGGACCCGTCAGCGTGCCGCGGACCTCCAGGTTGACCCCGGAGGCGGTGGCCCCGCGCACGGTGAGGGCGTTGCGGTAGTCCTCGACGTCGGGCGTGGTCGTCAGCCGGGTGGCGATGCCGCGCTGCTCGGCGAGAACGGGCGCGTTGACGTAGGAGACCTGCTCGGAGACGACGTCAGTGAACAGCCCCTTCAGCGCGGCCAGCTGCAGGGCGTCGACGTTGTGCTCCGCCAGCTCCCCGGCGGCCTCCGTCTCGATGTCGGTGAAGGCGTCGGAGGCGAGCGCGTTGAGGACCCGGCCGAGCTTCTCGACCAGCGGGATGCCCGGGCGGACCAGCTCGTCGATCGCGCCGCCGGCCACGTTCACGGCGTCGGGCACCAGTTCGCCCGCCAGGGCCAGACGCACCGAACGCGCCACGGAGACCCCGGCCTTCTCCTGGGCCTCCGACGTCGAGGCTCCCAGGTGAGGGGTGACGACGACGTTCTCCCGACCGAAGAACGGCAGGTCCGTGGACGGCTCGGAGGAGAAGACGTCGATGGCCGCGCCGCCGATGAGGCCTTCCGCCAGAGCGGCATCCAGGTCCGCCTCGTCGACGAGACCGCCGCGGGCCACGTTGACGACGAAGGCGGTGTCCTTCATCTTCTCGAAGGCCTCGCGGTTGAGCATGCCAGAGTCTCAGGGGTCTTGGGCATGTGGATGGTGATGACGTCCGCCTTGGCGAACAGGTCGTCGAGGCTCACCAGCTGGGCCCCGATCTGGTGGGCCCGGGCCGAGGTGACGTAGGGGTCGTAGGCGATGAGCTCCATGCCGAAGGCCTTCATCCGCTCGGCCACCAGCCCGCCGATGCGGCCGAGCCCGATGACGCCGAGGACCTTGTCCTGCAGCTCCACGCCGGAGTACTTCGACCGCTTCCACTCCCCGCCCTTCAGCGCCTGGGTGGCGGGGGCGATGTGCCGGGCCAGCCCCAGGATGTGGGCACAGGTCAGCTCCGCGGCGGAGACGATGTTCGACGTCGGGGCGTTGACCACCATGACGCCGGCGGCCGTGGCGGCCTTGATGTCCACGTTGTCCAGACCGACGCCGCGCGGGCGACGACCTTGAGCCGAGGGGCGTGGCTGAACACCTCGGCATCCACCGTGGTGGCGGAGCGCACCATGATCGCCTCAGCGTCGGCGACGTCGGCGAAGAGCCGCTGACGATCGGTGCCGTCGGACTGACGGATCTCGAAGTCGGGCCCGAGGGCCTCGACGGTGGCAGGAGAGAGCTCCTCGGCAAGTACGACGACGGGGCGGTTGCTGCTCACAGTGTCCTTCTTCTCGGTGCTGATGGTCGGGGGTTCTGCGGTCAGACATGTGGGGCCGGGTCGCACGGCGACCCGACCCCACACACTCTAGCCGCTCAGCGGGCCGCGGTGCCCTCGGTGTAGTCGTCCTCCTGGGTGATCCAGGAGAACAGCTTGCGCAGCTCGCGCCCGGTGGACTCGATCGGGTGCGACTCGTTCTTCCTACGCAGCTCCGCGAACTCGGAGGCGCCGTTGCGCTGGTCGTCCATGAAGCGCTTCGCGAAGGTCCCGTCCTGGATGTCGGCCAGCACGGCCTTCATGTTCTCCTTGACCTCCGGGGAGATGACCCGGGGGCCGGAGACGTAGTCGCCGAACTCGGCAGTGTCGGAGATGGACCAGCGCTGCTTGGTCAGGCCGCCCTCGACCATGAGGTCCACGATCAGCTTGAGCTCGTGGAGCACCTCGAAGTAGGCGATCTCAGGCTTGTAGCCGGCCTCAGTGAGGGTCTCGAAGCCGTACTGCACCAGCTGCGAGGCGCCGCCGCAGAGCACTGCCTGCTCGCCGAAGAGGTCGGTCTCGGTCTCCTCGGTGAAGGTGGTCTCGATGACGCCGGCACGCGTGCCGCCGATGCCCTTCGCGTAGGCCAGCGCGATGTCCTTGGCCCGACCCGAGGGGTTCTGCTCCACGGCGATCAGCGCCGGCACTCCGCGGCCGGCCTCGTACTCGCGGCGCACCACGTGGCCCGGGCCCTTGGGGGCGACCATCGCGACGTCGACGTCCTCCGGCGGCGTGATGAAGCCGTAGCGGATGTTGAAACCGTGCGAGAACAGCAGCACGTTGCCCGCGGACAGATGCGGAGCGATCTCTGAGGCGTACACGTCGGCCTGGTGCTGGTCCGGGACCAGGATCATGATGATGTCAGCCTCGGCGGCGGCCTCGGCCACCGGCTTGACGGTCAGCCCCTGCTCCTCGGCCTTGGCCTTGGACTTCGAGCCGTCCTTCAGACCGACCCGCACGTCCACGCCGGAGTCCCGCAGGGAGAGCGAGTGGGCGTGCCCCTGGGATCCGTAGCCGATCACGGCCACCTTCTTGTCGCTGAGGACCGCCAGGTCTGCGTCGTCGTCGTAGTAGAGGTCAGTCACGTCGAGATCTCCTTGGATGATGGGTGAGTTGTTCGGATGTCGTATGGGAGCCGGTCGCTCAGCGGAGCGCCCGGTCGGTCATGGACTTCGACCCGCGGCTGATGGCCAGGGTGCCGGAGCGCACGATCTCGCGCACCCCGTAGGGCTCGAGCACCTCCAGGAGGGCGTTGAGCTTGTCAGGGGCGCCGGTGGCCTCGATGGTGAGCGAGTCCACGGAGACGTCCACGATCTTGGCGCGGAAGAGGTCCACCGCCTGGGTCACCTGGAGTCGGGTCGGGGAGTCGGCCTTGACCTTGATCAGCAGGTGGTCGCGCTGCACCGAGTTCTCCGGCGCCAGCTCGATGATCTTGATGACGTTGATGAGCTTGTTGAGCTGCTTGGTGATCTGCTCGAGAAGCTCCGCATCGGCGTCGACGACGACCGTGATCCGGGAGAGCCCGGCGATCTCGGAAGGGCCGACGGCCAGGGAGTCGATGTTGAACGCGCGGCGAGCAAAGAGGCCCGAGACGCGGGTCAGAACACCGGGCACGTCCTCGACGAGCACGGACAGGGTGCGGCGCTGCGTGCCGGGGTTCGGCTGAGGGCTGGTCATGGTCACTCCTCCTCGTCCCAGTCCGGCGTCATGTTGCGCGCGACCTGGATGTCGCTGTTCGAGACTCCGGCAGGCACCATGGGCCACACCATCGAGTCACGGCTCACCACGAAGTCGACGACCACCGGACGGTCGGTGACCTCCATGGCCTGCGCGATGACGTCGTCGATGTCCTCCTCGCGCTCACAGCGCAGACCCACACAGCCGTAGGCCTCGGCCAGCTTCAGGAAGTCCGGGATCCGGACGACCTCCTCGCCAGAGGGGTTCAAGGCGGTGTTCAGGTCGGTGTTCGAGTAGCGGGACTCATAGAACAGCGTCTGCCACTGGCGCACCATGCCGAGCGAGGAGTTGTTGATCACGGCCACCTTGATGGGGATGTTGTTGATCGCGCAGGTGGCCAGCTCCTGGTTGGTCATCTGGAAGCAGCCGTCGCCGTCGATGGCCCAGACGACTCGGTCCGGGTTGCCGACCTGGGCACCCATGGCTGCCGGCACTGAGTAGCCCATGGTGCCCAGCCCTCCGGAGTTCAGCCACTGCCGGGGACGCTCGTAGTCGATGAACTGGGAGGCCCACATCTGGTGCTGCCCGACGCCGGCCACATAGACGGCTTCGGAACCGGCGGCCTTGCCGATGCGTTCGATGACCTTCTGCGGTGCGATCGCGCCGTCCTCCGGCTCGGTCCAGCCCAGCGGGTAGGTCTCCTGGAAACGGCGCAGCTGGCGCCACCAGCCGTCCAGGTCCGGGGCCCTTCCTTCTCGAAGAGGTCAGCGACGGCGGCGTCGAGCTCGGGGATGATCTCCTTCAGCGAGCCGACGATCGGCACGTCCGCCAGGCGGTTCTTGGAGATCTCCGCGGGGTCGACGTCCGCGTGGATGACCTTCGCGTCGGGGGCGAAGGTGGCCAGCTGACCGGTGACGCGGTCGTCGAAGCGGGCGCCGAGGGTGATGAGCAGGTCCGAGCGCTGCAGGGCCGCGACGGCGGCCACGGTGCCGTGCATCCCGGGCATCCCGACGTTGAGCTCGTGAGAGTCAGGGAACGCCCCGCGGGCCATCAGGGTGTTGACCACCGGGGCACCGACGGATTCAGCCAGCTGCCGGAACTCCTCGGAGGCGTCGGCCTTGATGACGCCGCCTCCCAGATAGAACACCGGCCGGCGGGCCTCACGGATGAGCTTGGCGGCCTCACGGACCTGCTTGGCGTGCCCGCGGGTCACCGGCCGGTAGCCGTTGAGCTCGATCTTCGGGGGCCAGGAGAAGGTGGTCTTCGCGGTCTGCGCGGACTTGGTGATGTCCACCAGGACGGGCCCGGGTCGGCCCGAGGAGGCCAGGTGGAAGGCCTCCGCCATGACCTGAGGGATCGTGTCCGCATCGGTGACGAGGAAGGAGTGTTTGGTGATCGGGGTGGAGATGCCGACGATGTCGGCCTCCTGGAAGGCGTCGGTGCCGATCACCTGGGCGTTGACCTGCCCGGTGATGGCCACCATCGGGACCGAGTCCATGTGAGCGTCCGCCAGCGGTGTGACCAGGTTGGTGGCGCCGGGCCCGGACGTCGCGAAGCAGACTCCGACCTCTCCGGTCACCATGGCGTACCCCTGGGCCGCGTGACCGGCACCCTGTTCGTGGCGGACCAGGATGTGGTTCACCGTGGAGGAGTCCATGAGCGGGTCATAGGTCGGCAGGATCGCACCGCCCGGGATCCCGAACACATCGGTCACGCCGAGCGACTCGAGCTGCGGATGATCGACTCGGAGCCGGTGACCTCCACAGGCTCCACCGGACGGCCGGGGCCGTAGAGACGGCGGTCGGCCGAGGTCGTATGACTCGGGCGAGGCTTCTTCGCGGCCATCGCCGCGGGGCTCGTCGCAGGTGTTCTGCTCATCGTTGACTTCCTGTTGTCCTGTCCCATGGGCGGGTGATGCGGGAACCCGGAAAGAAGGAACCCCGACAGAGAAGCGACCCTGCTGGGGCTCTCTACCGGGGTGAGCGTGCGCGTCATCTCAGGATGCGGCCGTCGACCCGCCCTCGTCGAGCAGGGTTCGGGCCGCCCTGAGGAGGTGGATCACTCCACGACTCCCCCGGCGGCGAGTACGGCTACTCGTAGCAGGTGACGCATGGCCCCCATGCTTCCCCGGCGTGTGGCGGGTGTCAACAGACCATGACCCCGTCTCACTGTGTGGACCGTCAGCCGCAGAAGGCTCCCTCGGCGGCCGAGCGGACCAGCTTGGCGTACTTGCCGAGCACGCCGGTGGTCACGTAAGGCTCCAGCGGGGTCCAGTCCTGTCGGCGGCGCTCGAGCTCGTCCTCTTCGACCACGAGGTCGATGGAGCGCCCGGCGATGTCCACTCGGATGGGGTCGCCGTCCGCGATGTAGGCGATGGGGCCGCCGTCGACGGCCTCCGGGGCGATGTGGCCGATGCACAGTCCCGTGGTGCCGCCGGAGAAGCGCCCGTCGGTGATCAGCAGGACATCCTTGCCGAGTCCTGCGCCCTTGATGGCTCCGGTGATCGCCAGCATCTCTCGCATACCGGGCCCGCCCTTGGGGCCCTCGTAGCGGATGACGACGACGTCGCCGGACTGGATGTGCCCCTCCTCCAACGCCTTCAGGGCGGCCTGCTCGCGTTCGAAGACGCGGGCGGTCCCTTCGAAGACCTCGGCGTCGAATCCGGCCGACTTCACCACCGCCCCCTCCGGAGCCAACGAGCCGTGCAGCACTGCGATGCCGCCGTTGTGGTGCATCGGGTTGTCCAGCGAGCGGATGATCTTGCCGTCGATGTCCGGCGGGTTGATGGCCTCCAGGTTCTCCGCCACAGTTCTGCCGGTGACCGTCAGGCAGTCACCGTTGAGCAGTCCGGCGTCCAACAGCGCCCGCATGACGACCGGCACTCCCCCGACCCGGTCCACGTCCGCCATCACATACTGGCCGAACGGCTTGAGGTCGCCGAGATGCGGCACCTTGTCCCCGATGCGGTTGAAGTCCTCCAGGGTCAGGTCCACGCCGGCTTCGCGGGCGATGGCCAGCAGGTGCAGCACCGCGTTGGTGGATCCTCCGAAGGCCATGGTCACGGCGATGGCGTTCTCGAAGGCGGGCTTGGTGAGGATGTCTCGAGTGGTGATGCCCTGACGCAGCAGGTTCACCACGGCTTCGCCCGAGCGGTGGGCGTAGCTGTCCCGGCGCCGGTCCGCAGACGGCGGCGCGGCCGAGCCCGGCAGAGACATGCCCAGGGCTTCGCCGATCGCGGCCATCGTATTGGCGGTGTACATGCCGCCGCAGGCGCCCTCGCCCGGGCAGATGGCCCGCTCGATGACGTCGAGATCATCTTCGCTGATGGTGCCGCGCGCGCAGGCTCCGACGCCTTCGAAGGCGTCGATCAGAGTGACCTCCTTCTCCGTGCCGTCGGAGAACCGTGCCACACCCGGCATGATCGAGCCGGCGTAGAGGAAGACCGAGGACAGGTCGAGCCGGGCGGCGGCCATGAGCATGCCAGGGAGGGACTTGTCGCAGCCGGCCAGCAGGATGGATCCGTCGAGGCGCTCAGCCTGCATGACGGTCTCCACGGAGTCCGCGATGACTTCGCGAGAGACCAGCGAGTAGTGCATGCCCTCGTGGCCCATCGAGATCCCGTCCGAGACGGAGATGGTGCCGAACTCCAGCGGGTAGCCGCCTCCGGCGTGCACGCCCTCCTTGGACGCGCGGGCCAGGCGGTCCAGCGACAGGTTGCAGGGCGTGATCTCGTTCCAGGAGCTGGCAATGCCGATCTGGGCCTTGCCGAAGTCCTCATCCCCCATGCCGACGGCGCGGAGCATGCCGCGGGCGGGAGCGCGGGTATAGCCGTCGGTGACCTGCCAGCTGCGGGGCTTCTCCGCGCTGGAGGGCCCGGTGACCGGCTGCGGCGGGGTGAACGGAGTGTCCTCACTGGTGCTCTGTGCCATAGCCAGATCGTATACCCGCCCGGGGACGCGCCGGGATGAGCCTCGCCGTCGTTCTGGTATGTGAGACAGGCTCGGCGGCATCGTCCAGCACCGGCCCCGACGGTGCGGGCCGTCGGCCGGAAGGCGTCGAGGCGGCAGACGGCGTCGCCCACACCTCGTCGCGTCGGCGCCGCGATCGCCCGTTGGCCCACAGCACCCCCAGGACCACGAGCACGCCGCCGACGAGCTCGCCCCGCAGCGGGACCTCTCCGAGCCATGCCCAGGCGGCGACGAACCCCACCACCGGCACGAGCATCGAGAAGGGTGCCACCGTGCTGGCGGGATGCCGAGCCATCAGCCACACCCAGACGCCTGAGCCGACGACCGTGCCGGCGACGATCGTGTAGAGCAGTCCCAGCCACGCCGGCAGCGCCTCTGCGGTGAACGCGCCCGCCAGCGCGTCGCCGATCTGCGCAGGTCCCTCGACGGCGAGGGAGAGCGCCAGCATGGGCAGCGGCGGCACCACCGCCATCCAGAGCACCAGATGCATGGGCCGCTCGGCTTTGGCCTGCCGCGAGGCGAGATTCCCCAGTGCCCAACCGAACCCGCCCAGGACGACCAGCAGGAACGGGACCCAACCGTCCAACCCGCCCCGTGCCAGTCCGACGACCCCGAGACCGGCCACGGCCACCGCCACCCCGGTCATGCGACGGCCGCTGAGCCGCTCACGCAGCAGCAGGGCCCCCAGCAGCACGGTGAACGGAGCCGAGGACTGCAGCACCAGGGACGCCAGGCCGGCGGGGAACCCAGCCGCCATGCCCAGATACAGCCCGAAGAACTGCAGGGTCCCGAACCCGAGGCCATAGCCGATCAGCCAGCGCAGCGGCACATCGGGCCGCGGCACGAGCACCAGCGTCGGGATCGCCAGCAGGGCGAAGCGCAGAGCGACGAGGAAGAGCGGCGGGAACTGCTCCAGGCTCAGATGGATGGCCAGGAAGTTCAGCCCCCACAGGACGGCGACAGCGAGGGCGAGGGCCACGTCACGGATCGGCATGGCCCCAGTCTTCCGTCGACGACTCATCAGCACCAGCGAAGAGTTCTTCAGGTCAGGTGAAGCAGAACTGAAGAATCGATGCGATGATGACGGCATGGAGCACAGACATCTGGAGCTGCTGCGCGAAATCGCCGCCCGCGGCACGCTGGCGGCCGTCGCCGAGGCCACTCATCGCTCGCCGTCGGCGGTGTCCCAGCAGCTGCGGCGCGCCGAGCGTGACCTGGGGGTGCCGCTCGTGGAGCCCAGCTCCCGGACCGTGCGGCTCACCCCGGAGGGAGAGCTGCTGGCCGCCGGGGCGGCGGAGATCGCCGAGCGCATGGCGCAGCTGCAGTCCACGCTCGACGCGCGCCGCGGCCAGCCGGCCGGCGTGGTCTCCCTCGGCACGCTGCCGAGCGCCGGCGAAGCTCTCATGTCTGGCCTTCTGGCCCGCATCGATCAGACCCGCATCACCCTGGACCTCGACGACTTCGACCTCGCGGAAGGTGACTACGCGGCTCGGGCGCACGACGCCGACCTCGTCATCGCCCACAGCCTCAGTGGTGACGTGCCCCTCGGGGCGGAAGGCCTCACCTGCACTGTCCTGGCGCGTGAACCCCTCCGGGTGGCCCTTCCCGCCGATCATCCCGCGGCGGCGGCCGAGATGATCGGCCCGCAGGAGGCCGCCGGCCTGGACTGGATCGGTGTGCCCCACGGGTATCCGTTCGACATGGTGCTGGTGGCGATGGAGAACCAGCTCGGAGCCGCTCTCCCCCGCCGGGTCCGACTGCGGGACAACCGACTGGTGGAGTCCCTGGTGGTCTCCGGGATGGGCGCCGCCGTCCTGCCCGGCTTCACCACCAGACCCCGGGAGGGCCTCGTGCTGCGTCCGCTCGGCGGCGTCCGGGCCCAGCGGACCATCGTGGCGCTGAGCCGACCCGATCGCCACGCCCGCCTAGCGGTGCGCACAGTGACGGCCATGCTCCAGGAGGCAGGTGCCGAGCTGGAGTCCGTCCGCAGGGAGCTCCCGCAGGGCCAGGTCGGCGGTTCCGTGGTGGACGACGAGACACGCTGCGCGCACTATGCGTCGCCGCTCGACGTCGTCGCGATCCGTTTCCACTGCTGTGGACGCTGGTACCCGTGCCTCCACTGCCACGCCGAGGCGGAGGACCACCCGGTGCTGCCCTGGCCCGCGGCCCGACGAGAGGCCCAGGCGCTGCTGTGCGGGGTCTGTCGACACCGATTCAGCATCGCCGAATATCTGGACACCGACCGGTGCACCGCCTGCGCCGCGCGGTTCAATCCCGGCTGCGGCCGACACCATCCGGCGTACTTCGACCTGGACGGCACCGCTGATCCGTGAGGTGCCGCCCAGCTCAGCGGGTCGTCCAGGAGGTCCCGTCACGCCGGATCAGATGAGCCGGCCCCGCAGACGAGTGAAGGTCCCCTCATCCGCCCGGACGGAGGAATCTGGCCTCGGCACCCCGGCCGTGGCCGCCGCCCCTGAAGTCCTGCTCGACCTGCCACTCCAGACGCTCCCCGAACCACTCGTAGGCACTCCGACACGGGGGCTTCCACCGGTTCCGTCGTGACTGCTCGGGAGGCTCCCCGTCGTCGGCGGGAATGGCGCCCAGGTGCCCTCCCCGCCCAGCTCAGCCCATCTGGTCGACCACGGTCTCCGCGACCTCCCGCATGGAGAGCCGACGGTCCATCGAGGTCTTCTGGATCCACCGGAAGGCCTCGGGCTCGCTCAGCCCCATCTTGGTGGTCAGCAGGGACTTCGCCCGGTCCACCAGCTTGCGCGTCTCAAACTTGTCGGCGAGATCGGTGACCTCCTCCTCCAGCGCCCGGATCTCATCGAACCGAGCCGCCGCGACCTCGATGGCGGGGATGAGGTCGTTCTCCGTGAACGGCTTCACCACGTACGCCATCGCCCCGGCCTCTCGTGCCGACTCCACCAGGTCCCGCTGGGAGAAGGCCGTCAGCATGACCACCGGCGCGAGGCGCTCCTCCGCGATCGTCTTGGCCGCCGTGATGCCGTCCATCTTCGGCATCTTCACATCCATGACGACGAGGTCGGGCACATGCTCGCGGGCCAGCTCCACGGCCTGCTCACCGTTGTCGGCCTCTCCGACCACCTGATAGCCGGCACCGGTGAGGATCTCCACGATGTCCAGACGGATGAGGGTCTCGTCTTCGGCCACGAGGACTCGGCGGCCCTCGTTCTCTGCCGAGGCGTCGGCGCCTTGGGCTGCCTGCTGCTCTTCAGTCACCGTTCTCCTTGGATGAGGTCGTCGCCGCCGGCTCGACGCCGGACGACAGGTGGACGGGTCAGTTGTCCCCCTCAGGGTATCGCCCGGTATGCTGTGGGGGCACCTCGAAGGCGCCTGCGTTGTCCTTGCAGGCCCGGCGACGGTGCTGGCACCAGCCCGAATGGCGGAATTGGTAGACGCGCCGCACTCAAAATGCGGTACCTCTGGTGTGCGGGTTCGAGTCCCGCTTCGGGCACCGAAATGACGCGGATCACACGCCGATTGGTGGCGAAAGAGCCGGATTTGTTGGCGAGATGCCAACGAGACGTCATGGCAGGCACATGACGTACCTGCCGTGGCATCTGTCCGCCCCACGCCTGCTATGAGAAGGGCAGGCCCTCCGTCAAGCAGGTCACGAAGGCGGCTCGGGCGGTGACCCCGCGGGAGAGTCCGCGGCCCGGTGCCGCAGCTGTGACAGGGCGCCATGGAGCCGAGGCGGTGTGCGTCGACGCATGACGCGCGCGGCGCCGACTCAGACGGCGGGGTTCGCCCGTCCAGCCCTCTGGCGGATGAAGCCGACGATCAACGTGCCGACAAAGAGTACGATGCCGACGGCTGCCAGCCACATGAGGCCCTCAAAGACGAACCCCACGATGGCGAGCACCGCCCAGGCGATGAGCAATACCACGATGAGTGTCCACATACTTCGAATGTACGCGTGTCCATGCTCGGCGGACAGGTGCGGTGTTCGCGGATGCCGAACCGTGACCATCCCGTCGGAGCACCCTTGGCGGCCAGAAGGGTCCCCTGGCCGAACCGTCGGTGTCGGAGCCGGCAGTCGCCGGCGACGGGGCAGCGCGCCGCCCCTGCCGACCGAGTGGGCTTCGGACGCGAGAAGGCCCCCGGGTCTGGCCAGCGTGAGGGGGACGCTGCATCGACCAGACCTCGGGGGCCCGAATCACTCGCACCTTGATGAGGCAGAACCAGCCTAAGGCCCTGTCCTGACCGAAGCCCGGTGCCCCACTGACCGTCGGCTGGACGCACCTCGGCGACACAGGAAGCATCCGCGCGAGCACCGTCTGTCGCCCCAGGTGCCCCCTCGGTGGGCTCACCCGATGACGGCCAGAAGATCAGCGCACGCCTGCTCACAGCGCCGGCACGCCTCCGCGCAGAGGCGGCAGTGCTCGTGCATCTGAGCATGCGCCTCGCAGTCCGCCGCACACTGGGCGCAGGCCGCCTGGCAGGCCCGGAGCACAGCGCGGACCGTCGCGAGGCCTCCCCCGGTGCTCCTGCTCAGGATCGAGGCGGTCGCCGTACAGACGTCGGCGCAGTCCAGGTCGGTGCGGATGCACTGGGCCAGGTGAGCCACGTCCTCCTCCCCGAGGCAGGCGTCGGCGCAGGCGGTGCAGGCCTGCGCACATTCGAGGCAGGCGACGATGCAGTCGGAGAGGGTCTGCACGTGCAGCCCATCGGGGGTGTTCGGGTGGCTCTCGATGATCTCCGTGATCCGTGACATGGGTGGAACCTCCTGAGGGTCTCGGACTCCGTCGGCGTCCCCTGCGCCGACGCTAGCGAGTCTCCGCCGCACCGCTCAAGATCCCACAGCCCGCCCTCCCCCGCAGCGCCGTGCCTGCGGCGGCGCAGACCGTTGTCAGTGGTCCGCCGTAGTCTCAGAGTCCGCCGGCCCGAGGCGGAGGATGAGGGGAGACCCATGGGACCGACACGACCCATGCCGACCGAGGAGGTCCGTGCCCTGTTCGCCGAGGGCTGCCTCCAGCACCACCGCCCTCGCCCGGGCCAGGACATCGACGCCGCCCGCCGGGCCTACGCCGACGCCTTCGACGCGTGGCTGACCGATACCGTGGCCACCGCCCGCGCCGAAGGCCTCCGTGATGCCGAGCGTCATCTGGCCCGCGACGGGTGGATCTCCTGGGCGACGGCGCTGCCGCCGCCTGAGGACACGCTGCGCTGACGGCGCCCCATGGCGTCAGCACGAGGCGATGGCCGTCCGGCATAGAATCGGGGACCATGCCGCGCCGCGCCCTCCTCCGTCTCGCCCGGATCGTGACCGAAGTCCTGAGTCCCTCTCCCCTGATCGCCGTACTGTTGGTCCGGGTGGCGGTGGCCACTGACCCCGCCTGGTGGTGGTCCTCCACGATCGCGGTGACGTTCCTGGCCGCCCTGCCGTGGACGATCACTCTGGTGCTGGTGCGTCGGGGCGCCGCCACGGATCTGCACGTGCGACACCGGGAGCAGCGGCACCTGGTCTACGCCCTGGCGCTGGGCTCCATGCTCCTCGGCATGGCCCTGCTGGTGATCCTGCCGACCACCGCCGACGTGCGACTCGCCGCAGCGATCGGAATCCTCACCCTGCTGATCGTCATGATCGTGAACACCAGGCTGAAGATCAGCGTCCACGCCGTGCTCGGCGCCCTGACCGGCCTCGTCATTCCCGCGGGACTGTCCGGGACCGTCTGGTGGGTCCTGGGCGCAACTGGCTGGCTGCTGGTCTGCTGGTCCCGCCTGACGCTCAGGCGGCACAGCGCCCTGGAGGTCGTCACAGGCAGCCTGCTCGGAGGCGCGGCGGGAACGGCGTTCCTCGTCCTGGCTCCGCAGTACCCGGGGTGACCCGGGTGCGGTTCCATGTCCCGAACCGCCCGGGCCGTAGGAACCGGGGCGCAGGTGGGCCTGGGACCGGACGTCGTAGACACGCCGGAGCCCCGTGACGTCCAGGCGTCACGGGGCTCCGTCGTGTCTACGGTCCACCAGCGGGATCAGCCCCGCCGTGCTCCGCTCAGAGCGCGCTGTCTGCGCTCCGGGCCGGCCACGGGCCGACCGGCTCGCGGTTCGGCGGCGCGTCGCCGCGGCGCAAGGAATCGATGTCCGCGGCTCGGGATGTCGCCGATGCGGTGCACCTTGACCATGTTGGTGGTCCCGGCCTGCCCGGGGGGCGAACCGGCCGCGATGATGACCAGCTCGTCCGGCTGGGCGATGCCCTCTTCCAACAGGAGCTTGTCCACCTGGGCGGTCATCTTGTCCGTGTGGGACGCGAACTCCACCCACCGGGGCTGCACGCCCCAGCTGAGGCACATGATGTTGTGCGTGTGCTCCACATGCGTGAAGGCGAAGATCGGCTGCTCCCGGCGCAGACGTGAGAGCCGGCGAGCAGAGTCGCCGGACCGCGTGAACGTGGCGAGGTACTTCACTCCCAGCTGCTCGGCCATCTCGGCCGCCGCGCGGGTCACTGCCCCGCCGCGGGTCCGCGGAGTCGAGCCCAGCGGGGGGATGCGTCCCAGGCCCTTGCTCTCGGTCGCCTCGATGATCGCGGCCATGGTCTCCACCGTCTTGACCGGGTACTTGCCCACGGAAGTCTCACCGGAGAGCATGACCGCGTCGGCGCCGTCGAGCACCGCGTTGGCGCAGTCGGAGGCCTCCGCCCGGGTGGGGCGGGGGTTGTCGATCATGGACTCCAGGACCTGGGTGGCCACGATGACCGGCTTGGCCCAGCGCCGAGCCAGCTCGATGGCGCGCTTCTGCACCACCGGGACCTCCTCCAGCGGAAGCTCCACGCCGAGGTCCCCGCGGGCCACCATGATCGCGTCGAATGCGTCGACGACGTCCTGAAGGGCGTCGACCGCCTGCGGCTTCTCCACCTTGGCGATGACCGGCACGCGCCGGCCCTCCTCGTCCATGATCCGGTGCACCGACTCGATGTCGGCGGCATCCCGGACGAAGGACAGCGCGATCATGTCGAAGCCCATGCGAAGGGCCCACCGCAGATCTTCCTCGTCCTTCTCGCTCAGGGCGGGTACGGAGACGGCCACACCGGGAAGGTTGATGCCCTTGTTGTTGGACACCTTGCCCGGCACGACGACCTCGGTCACCACATCAGTGTCGGTCACCTCGACCGCCCGCAGGGAGACCTTGCCGTCGTCGATGAGCAGGGTGTCGCCGACGTTGACGTCACCAGGCAGACCCTTGAACGTGGTGGAGCAGCGCTCCTTGGTCCCCTCGACGTCGTCGACCGTGATCGTGAAGCGGTCGCCCTCGGCAAGCTCGTGCTCGCCCTCGATGAAACGCCCCAGCCGGATCTTGGGGCCCTGGAGGTCGGCGAAGATGGCCACCGCCTGGCGCAGGTCTTTGGACACCTCGCGGACGGTCCGGTACGTCTCCTCATGGACGGTGTAGTCGCCGTGGCTCATGTTCACCCGTGCGACGTCGACACCTGCCTCGATGAGCTGGCGCGTCTTCTCATAGCCGGCGGTCGCCGGGCCGAAGGTGGCGACGATCTTCGCGTGTCTCATGCCTCACCCTTGTCGTATAGGACGGTTCGATCTTCTGATCCCCTGGCACGACGTTGGGCCAGCTGGAGGGCGCACCGAATTCCGGGCGCCGACATGACAGAGCCTATCTCACTCAGGCTCGGGGCTCACCCGCTCAGCGAGATCGCCCGATCCGACGGCTTCACCGGCGCCGGGAGGCGGGAGGACCCTTCGAGGTACTCGTCCACCTCCTTGGCGGCCGCCCGGCCCTCCGCGATGGCCCAGACCACCAGAGAGGCCCCGCGGCCGGCGTCGCCGACCGCGAAGACGCCCTCGGCCGAGGTCATGTAGTCCTCCGAACGCTGGACATTGCCGCGCCGGTCGAACTCCACCGATCCCTGACCGGACAGCGTCTCCTGCTCCGCCCCGGTGAAGCCCAGGGCCAGCAGCACCAGATCCGCGGGGATCTCGCGCTCGGTACCGGGCATCGGCGTACGGGAGCCGTCGTCGTTGTACTGGGTCTCTGCGACGCGCAGCGCACGCACGTGGCCGTTCTCGTCCCCGAGGAACTCCACGGTGGAGGCCAAGTAGCGACGCTCCCCGCCCTCCTCGTCGGCCGAGGTGACCTCGAAGACCTTCGGGTCCATGGGCCACGGCTCGTGGGCGGCCCTCGACTCGGGCGGCTGCGTGCCGATCGCCAGCGTGGTCACCGAGGCCGCACCGTGGCGATGCGCGGTGCCGATGCAGTCGGCGCCGGTGTCGCCGCCGCCGAGCACGATCACGTGCTTGCCCTCGGCGTGGATCTGCTCGGGGACGTCGTCTCCGGCAAGAGCCTTGTTGGACTGGACCAGATACTCCATCGCGAAGTGCACCCCGTCCAGACCACGGCCCGGGATGGGCAGATCGCGAGGCACCATGGCGCCGGTGGCCACCACCACGCGTCATAGCTCTCGCGCAGCGAGTCCCAGGTGATGTCCTCACCGATCGCGGTGGAGGTGTAGAAGCGGGTCCCCTCGGCCTCCATCTGGTCGATGCGGAAGTCGATGTGGTGCTTCTCCATCTTGAAGTCCGGAATGCCATAGCGCAGCAGGCCACCGAGACGGTCGTCCCGCTCATAGACGGCGACGGTGTGACCGGCTCGGGTCAGCTGCTGGGCCGCCGCCAGACCGGCCGGTCCTGAGCCCACCACGGCCACGGTCTTGCCGGTCAGCCGCTGCGGCAGCACCGGCTCCACCCAGCCGTTGGCGATCGCCTCATCGGCGATGGAGACCTCGGACTGTTTGATGGTCACCGCGGGCTGGTTGATCCCCAGCACACAGGACGTCTCACACGGAGCCGGGCAGATGCGACCGGTGAACTCCGGGAAGTTGTTCGTCATGTGCAGCCGCGAGGAGGCCTCCTCCATCTGGTCCCGCCAGATGAGGTCGTTCCACTCCGGGATCAGGTTCCCCAACGGGCAACCGGTGTGGCAGAACGGGATGCCGCAGTCCATGCAGCGGCTCGCCTGCGTCTGCACCGCACCCTTCTGCTGACGCTCGTAGACCTCCTTGAAGTCCATGATGCGCACGGGCACGGGGCGTGAGGGCCGGTCCTGCCGCTCACGGTGCTTCAGGAATCCGCGCGGGTCAGCCACGGGTCACCTCCAGGATCTTCTGCCAGGTCTCGTCCCCGTTCGGATCCAGCCCCTCGTCCAGGGCGGTGGAACGGGCACGAAGCACGGCGTCGTAGTTGCGGGGCAGCACCTTCGTGATACGGCCGAAGGCGCCCGCCGGGTCGGCCAGGAGCCGTTCGGCGACGGTCGACCCGGTCTCCTCCAGGTGTCGGCGGAGCAGGTCGAGGATGATCTGCTGGTCCTCCTCGTCCGGCGGCAGGAGCAGCAGGTCCCCGGCGGAGCGAGCCTGGGTGTTCATCCGGTCCTCGTCGAAGTCCAGCACGAAGGCCGTGCCTCCGGACATCCCAGCGCCGAAGTTGCGTCCGGTCGGGCCCAGGATCAGCGCCTGGCCCCCGGTCATGTACTCGCAGCCATGGTCCCCGATGCCCTCGACGACGGCGGTGGCCCCCGAGTTGCGCACCAGGAAACGTTCTCCGACCTGCCCGCGGAGGAACAGCTCGCCGGAGGTCGCACCGTAGCCGATCACGTTGCCGGCGATGACGTTGGACTCCGCCTGCAGCGGTGCCGTGGGGTCCGGATGGACGACGACGCGTCCGCCGGACAGGCCCTTGCCGACGTAGTCGTTGGCATCCCCCGAGAGCCGCAGCGTGATGCCGTGGGGCAGGAATGCTCCCAGCGACTGGCCGGCCTCCCCCACCAGGTCCACCTCGACGGTGTCCTGGTCGAGGGTCTTCAGCCCCAGCGCCTTGGTGACCTCGTGCCCCAGCATGGTGCCCACCGACCGATCGGTGTTGATGACCTTGCGCTCCAGGCGCACGTGCTGTCCGTGGCGGATCGCCGGCTGGGCCTGCTCGATCAGCGCGACGTCGAAGTGCTTCTCCAGCTCGTGGTCCTGCCCGCCGGTGCGGCGCAGCATGGCCTCGACGGTCGGGTCCTCGGGGTCGTAGCCGCCCAGCACTGCGTCGAGGTTCAGGCCCTCGGTCTTCCAGTGGCGCTTGGCGTCGTCGAGATCGAGGGCGTCGATGTGCCCGATCGCCTCGTCCAGGCTCCGGAAGCCCAGCTCGGCCAGATACTCCCGCACCTCCTGGGCCACGAATTCGAAGAAGTTCACCACGTGGTCCGCCTGACCCGTGTACCGCTCACGCAGCACCGGGTTCTGCGTGGCCACGCCGACGGGACAGGTGTCCAGATGGCAGACGCGCATCATGATGCAGCCGGAGACCACCAGCGGGGCGGTCGCGAAGCCATACTCCTCGGCACCCAGCAGCGCGGCGATCACGACGTCGCGCCCGGTCTTGAGCTGTCCGTCCACCTGCACGGTGACGCGCTCGCGCAGACCGTTGAGCATCAGCGTCTGCTGAGCCTCGGCCAGGCCGAGCTCCCAGGGCGCCCCGGCGTGCTTGAGCGAGTTCAGCGGAGAGGCACCGGTGCCGCCGTCGTGACCGGAGATCAGCACGACGTCGGCCTTGGCCTTGGTCACGCCGGCTGCCACAGTGCCTACACCGTTGAGCGCCACGAGCTTCACATGGACCCGCGCACCCGTGTTCGAGCGCTTGAGGTCGTAGATCAGCTGGGCGAGGTCCTCGATCGAGTAGATGTCATGGTGCGGCGGCGGCGAGACCAGCGAGACCCCCGGGGTGGAGTGCCGGGTCTCGGCGACCCACGGGTAGACCTTCTTCCCCATGAGCTGGCCGCCCTCACCGGGCTTCGCGCCCTGGGCCATCTTGATCTGCAGGTCATCAGCGTGGGTCAGGTACTGGCTGGTGACGCCGAACCGGCCGGAGGCGATCTGCTTGATCGCGCTGCGCCGCTCCGGATCCACCAGGCGGGCCGGGTGCTCGCCGCCCTCACCGGTGTTGGACCGTGCCTTGAGACGGTTCATGGCGATCGCCAGCGTCTCGTGAGCCTCCTGGGAGATGGAGCCGTAGCTCATCGCCCCGGTGTTGAACCGCTTGACGATCTCACTGACCGGCTCGACCTCGGAGACCGGGATCGGGGCGCGGCCGCTGGTGAAGCGGATGAGACCGCGCAGGGTCATCAGCGCCTGGGACTGGTCGTCCACCGCCTTGGTGTACTGCTTGAAGATGTCATAGCGACGCGACTTCGTGGAATGCTGCAGCTTGAAGACCGTCTCGGGGTTGAACAGGTGCGGCGGACCTTCGCGCCGCCACTGGTACTCTCCCCCGATCTCCAGCTCGTCACCGCGCCCGAGGTCGTTGCCGTCCTGCGGGTAGGCCTTGGCGTGACGGGCCAGGGCCTCCGCAGAGATGACGTCCAGACCGACCCCGCCCATCGGCGAGTGGGTGCCGGAGAAGTACTGGTCCACGACGTTCTGCGCCAGACCGATCGCTTCGAAGGTCTGCGCCCCGCAGTAGGAGGCGACCGTGGAGATGCCCATCTTGGACATGATCTTCAGTACGCCCTTGCCGAGGGCGGTGAGCAGGTTGTGCACCGCCTGGGACTCGGTGACCCCGGTGATCTCCCCGCGCCGGACCATGTCCTCGGCGGACTCCATGGCGAGATACGGGTTGACCGCGGCCGCACCGTAGCCGATCAGGCAGGCCACATGGTGGACCTCGCGGACGTCGCCAGCCTCCACGATGAGCGAGGCACGGGTCCGGTTGGCCGACTTGAGCAGGTGATGGTGGATCGCCGAGAGCAGCAGCAGCGAGGGGATCGGGGCCCACTGGGCATTGGAGTCGCGGTCGGAGACCACGATGTAGCCCACTCCGCGGTTGACCGCCGCGGAGACCTGCTCGCACAGGTCACGGATGCGCTGGCGGAACTCCTCCTCCGAGCTGCCCACCCGGTAGAGACCGCGCACCTTCATGGCGATCTTCTGACCCTCGTCGCTGCGGATGTTCGCGATCTTGGCGAGCTGGTCGTTGTCGATGACGGGGAAGTCCAGGGCGACCTGCTTGGCCGTGACCTTCTCCGTGGTCAGCACGTTGCCGTTGGGGCCGATGTGCAGCCCCAAGGAGGTCACCAGCTCCTCGCGGATCGCGTCCAGCGGCGGGTTGGTCACCTGGGCGAAGTTCTGCACGAAGTAGTCGAACAGCAGCCGAGGTCGGTCCGCGAGGACGGCGATCGGCGTGTCCGTACCCATGGCACCGATAGGCTCCGCGCCGGTTGAGGCCATGGGACCGACCAGGATGCGCAGCTCCTCATGCGTGTACCCGAAGGTCTGTTGACGCAGGCGGACCGACTCGGTGGGGTGGCGCACGTGCAGCCGCTCCGGGAGGTCCTCCAACTCGATGAGGTTCTCCTCGACCCATTCCTGCCAGGGCTGGGAGGAGGCGAAGCCGGACTTGATCTCCTCGTCCTCGATGATGCGCCCCTCGACCGTGTCGAGGAGGAACATCATGCCGGGAGCCACACGCCCCTTGCGCACGATCGTGGAAGGATCGAGGTCGACGACGCCGACCTCCGAAGACATCACCACGAGCCCGTCGTCGGTCACCCAGTAGCGCGCCGGGCGCAGTCCGTTGCGGTCCAGGACCGCGCCGACCTGCTGACCGTCGGTGAAGGCGATGGCCGCCGGACCGTCCCAGGCCTCCATCAGCATGGAGTGGTACCGGTAGAAGGCCCGCAGGTCCGGGTCCATGGACTCGTGGTCCTCCCACGCCTCAGGAACCATCATGCGCATGGCCTGGGCCAGCGGACGGCCCGAGAGCATCAGCAGCTCAGCGGCCTCGTCGAAGGACGTGGAGTCGGAGGCCCCCGGCGTGCAGATCGGGAAGAGGTACTCAGGGTCCTCGCCGAGCAGCTCTCCGGCCATCATGGACTGGCGGGCACGCATCCAGTTCCGGTTGCCCTTGACGGTGTTGATCTCCCCGTTGTGGGCGATATTGCGCAGCGGCTGCGCGAGGGGCCACGAGGGGAAGGTGTTGGTGGAGAACCGCGAGTGAACGATGCCCAAGGTGGTCTTGAAGCGCTCGTCGGAGAGGTCCGGGAAGAAGGGCTCGAGCTGCGCCGTGGTGAGCATGCCCTTGTAGGTGATCGTCTTCGACGACAGCGACGGGAAGTAGACGCCCAGCCGGTTCTGGCCGCGCTTGCGCAGCCGCCAGGCGCGCTGGTCCAGGGTGCCGGAGGCGGAGAAGCGGAACTCCTCAGAGTCCTCCTCGGCCAGCGCGACGAACAGCTGCCGGAAGTGCGGCATCGATTCCCGGGCCAGGGTCCCGATCATCGAATCGTCGATGGGGACCTCACGCCAGCCGATGACCGTCAGCCCCTGCTCCGCCGCCAGATCTTCCAACGAGGCGCACATCTGCTCCCGCTCGGACTCGGACTGGGGCAGGAAGGCCGTGCCGACTGCGTACTCGCCCGCGGAGGGGAGCTCAAAGTCGACCACCGCCCGGAAGAATTCGTCCGGCACCTGAGTGAGCAGGCCTGCACCGTCGCCGGTACCCACGTCACTGCCGACGGCACCGCGGTGCTCGAGGTTGCGCAGAGCGACCAGGGCGTGGTCGACGATGTCGTGACCGGGCTCACCGCGCAGCGTGGCGATGGCGGCCATCCCGCAGTTCTCGTGCTCGTTCTCGGGGCTGTAGAGCCCCGCCTTCTCCGGGTACGCGGAGAACCGCACGAACGGGCTGACGACGCCGTCGTCGGCACCCGGCGCGACGTCGGCGGGAGCCGAGCTGTGCGTAGCCGACAATCCCTGTGTGGACATGACGGTGTTCCTTCCTCCGCATACGGACGTTCCATGGGAGGGGACATCATCGACCCCTTATGAGCTGGAGTGACGCAGGTCGACCCGACGGACCGCACCGCCGCCGTCGTGCGTGGTGGACGGTCGGGGGCCCTCGATATGCGTCTCATGCGTCGCGGCGCGCAGGCCGAGCGCGGGGTGCGCGCTCCGGCATGGGCCGACGCCAGCATCGGGTGCCCGTCGCCAACGGGTGCGAGTCGACGGGCACACCAGTGTTGCCTGAGTCTCAGGCTGATCAGATCAATCTTCCGCGTGCAGGCACCCCGGAAGCAAATCGCATCTCACGATCTGGACCTTGCCGGCGGCCCTCCGAGTGGTTCAGCTCTCTCTGCGAGAGTCCTCCCGAGGATCGGGCCCGTCCTCCGCCACAGGTGTCTCAGCATCCGGAATCACGGAGGACTCGTCCTCCGCGTCGGCCGGCTCGGCAGCATCCTGCTCGTCAGACTCGTCAGACTCGTCGGCTTCGGCTTCGTCCAGCTCAGACTCGTCGGCTTCGACCTCGTCCAGCGCAGTCTCTGCTTCATCCAGCTCCGCCTCGCCCGCGTCGGTCCCCTCAGCGCGAGGACCATGCCCCGCGCGGAAGACCTCCTGCTCCTCAGCCAGCTGCTCTGCGGTGCGAGGCCGCTTGGACCACAGCACGTAGAGCATCACGACGGCGACGAGGAAGGTGAGCACGGAGGCCCACATGTTCAGACGCCAGTCCAGCCCGAAGATGTTGATGAACTGGGTGGACTTGTCGAGCTCGTCGATGCGCAGGCTCTCGATCCAGAAGCGGCCCAAGGTGTAGTAGGCCACATAGGTCCAGGCGAGCAGCCCCTGTTTGACCTGGAAGCGCCGGTAGAGGACCAGCAGGAGGGCCACACCCAGCAGGTTCCAGACGCTCTCGTAGAGGAACGTCGGGTGGAACAGGGTGGACTCGCTCATGTGCGAGACCTGCGGCACCCGGTGCTCCAGCTCGACGGTGAGCCCCCAGGGCAGGTTCGTGGGTCCGCCGTAGAGCTCCTGGTTGAACCAGTTGCCCCAGCGCCCGATGGCCTGGGCGAGCAGCACCCCCGGCACCACGGCGTCGGCGAAGGCGCCGAACTTCATGCCGTAGCGACGGCAGGCGAACCAGACGCCCACCGCGCCCAGCAGGATGGCGCCCCAGATGCCGAGTCCTCCGCGCCAGATCTGCGGGATCAGCGAGAGATCGCCGGAGCCGTCGAAGTTCGGACCGAAGTAGGCGTCAGGAGAGGAGAAGACGTGGTAGAGCCGTCCACCGACGATGCCCAGCAGCACCGCCCACAGGGTGGCGTCCATGACGTTCTCGGAGCTGCCGCCCCTCGACTTCCACAGCTTGGAGGTCAGCAGGATCGCCACGACGATGCCTGCGACGATGCACAGCGCGTAGAAGTTCAGGGTCAGCGGACCCAGGTCGAGTCCGCTGGAGGGCGGTGCGGGGAATCCCGCCAGCAGGTCGCCGTCGGTCGCGGCCGCCGCTGCAGTGGAAGTCATTGACGCGTCGTCCTCTCGGTGGTGGGGCTGGACCGCCCCTGAGGTGGCGGGACGGCCGGGTGCAGTCTAAGCGGTCAGGCTGATCATGGCGACCAGGCTGACTCGTCGGGCGCGCCCCGCAGACGGGCGAGGCGCCCGCCTCAGGCCGGTGCTGGCCGCCGGAGAGCTCGCCGGCGAGCCGGCCGACCGCCGCTGGGCCACCGTCACGCAGAGCGGCCACCAGCGCAGTGCCGACGATGACTCCGTCGGCGTAGCGACCGATCTCCTCCACATGTGCCCGGGTGGAGACGCCGAGTCCGACGCAGACCCGCTCCGCCCCGGCCTCATGAGCGGCTCGGACGACTCGTTCCGCGGCGTCCGAGACCTCCGAGCGAGCTCCGGTGACACCCATCAGGGACACGCCGTAGACGAATCCGCGGGAGGCCTCCACGATCTTGGCGACACGCTCCGCAGACGAGGTGGGCGCGGAGAGGAACACGCGGTCCAGACCGTACGCGTCGGTCGCGGCGATCCAGTCCTCGGCCTCGTCCGGGATCAGATCCGGCGTGATGGCCCCTGCTCCCCCGGCCTCGGCCAGACGGCGGGCGAACTCCTCGGCTCCCATGCGGTCGATGAGGTTGTAGTAGGTCATCACCAGCACGGCGGCGTCGGTGGCTTCGGTGACTGCTCGGACGATCTCGAAGACCTCGTCGATGCGGAACCCGCGCCGGAGCACCTGCGTGGTGGCCTGCTGGATCACGGGCCCGTCCATGACCGGGTCCGAGTACGGGATGCCGATCTCGATGACCTCGGCCCCGTTGCGGGCCAGCTCGATCGCCGCGGCGATCGAGGTCTCACGGTCCGGGAAGCCGGCCGGCAGGTAGCCCACGAAGGCCGAACGTCCTGCGGCACGGGCGCCCTCGATGGCCGTCGCCGTCTTCGACGGAGCAGCTGCCCCGCGGCTGGTCTGCACGCTCACGCCTGCACTCCCGTCTCCGGCGCGCGGCCGGCATGGTCGTCGGATTCCCCGTCAGCACCCTCGGCCTCCTGGCCCGGCAGCAGGCGGAACCATTCGGCGGCGGTGGCCACGTCCTTGTCGCCGCGCCCGGAGAGGTTGACGATGATGATGCGGTGCGCCGCGGCCTCGGCGTCCTCCTCCGTCCAACGCGCCGAGAGGCGGGCCGCCCCCGCCAGGGCGTGGGCCGACTCGATGGCCGGGATGATCCCCTCGGTGCGACAGAGCGCCTCGAAGGCGGTCATGCACTCGGCGTCGGTGACCGGCTCGTAGACGGCCCGGCCCACGTCGGCCAGGTGGGCATGCTCCGGGCCCACGGACGGGTAGTCCAGTCCTGCGGAGATGGAGTGCGAGTCCACGGTCTGCCCATCCTCGTCCTGCATGAGGTAGGAGCGTGCACCGTGGAGCACTCCGGAACGGCCCAGCGTGATGGCCGCCGCGTGCCGACCCGTGTCCACACCGTCGCCCCCGGCTTCGAAGCCGTACAGGGCGACATCGGCGTCGTCGAGGAAGCCGTGGAAGATGCCCATCGCGTTGGACCCTCCCCCGACGCAGGCGCAGACGGCGTCAGGCAGACGCCCCGTCTGCTGCAGGATCTGCTGCCGGGCCTCCTCGCCGATGACCTGATGGAACCAGCGGACCATGGCCGGGAACGGGTGCGGACCGGCCACGGTGCCCAACAGGTAGTGGGTGTTCTCCACCGTGGCGACCCAGTCGCGCAGCGCCTCGTTGATCGCGTCCTTGAGGGTCTGAGCGCCATGTTCGACGGGGACGACCTCGGCACCCAGCAGCCGCATGCGGGCCACGTTCAACGCCTGACGCCGAGTGTCCTCGGCACCCATGTAGACCACGCACTCCATGCCCATCAGCGCCGCCGCCGTCGCCGTGGCGACCCCGTGCTGGCCTGCCCCGGTCTCGGCGATCAGCCGGGTCTTGCCCATCCGGCGCGCCAGCAGCGCCTGCCCGAGGACGTTGTTGATCTTGTGGGAGCCGGTGTGATTGAGGTCCTCCCGCTTGAGGAACACACGGGCCGCACCCTGCTCGGCGGCGAACCGCGGGACCTCGGCCAGCAGTGAGGGACGACCGGTGTAGTCCCGGCAGAGCCGCTCGAACTCCGCGATGAACTCCTCATCCTCGCGTGCCTCGAGGAAGGTCCTCTCCACCTCGTCGAGCGCAGCGACCAGGGACTCGGGCATCCATCGGCCGCCGTAGGGGCCGAAGTAGGGGCCGGCGGCGTCGCGATAGCTCGCGGAGTCGGACTCTGCAGTCATGGGTTCTCCTGTTCAGGTGATGGTGCGTGCCGCTCGGCGACGCCGTGCCGGGAGCCGGAGTCAGGAGCGGCTGGCTGCTCGGAAGCGGCCCAGGGCGGCGGCAGGGTCGCCGTCGCGGACCAGCGCCTCCCCCACGAGCACCGCATCCGCACCCCGAGAGGCGTAGTCGGCGACCACGTCCGGACCGTCCACGCCGGACTCCGCGATACGGACGACGTCGTCGGGAAGATGGCGGGCCATGGTGCCGTAGTGCGCCACGTCGACGTCGAGGGTCTTCAGATTGCGCACGTTGACACCGACGATGCGGGCGCCCACGTCGACGGCGCGGGAGATCTCATCCTCCGTATGGGCCTCTACGAGCGCCTCCATCCCCAGCTCATGGGTCAGCGCGAGGAAGTCCCGGAGCCGAGTGTCGTCGAGGGCGGCCACGATGAGCAGGACCAGGTCCGCGCCATGGGCGCGGGCCTCGAGGAACTGATACTCGTCGACCATGAAGTCCTTGCGCAGGACGGGAAGGTCGACGGCGGCACGGACGGCGTCCAGATCCGCCAGCGATCCGGCGAATCGGCGACGCTCCGTCAGAACGCTCACGGCGGAGGCTCCGCCGGCCTGGTAGGCCCGGGCCAACTCCGCGGGATCGGGGATCTCGGCCAGGGAGCCCTTCGACGGCGAGGACCGCTTCACCTCGGAGATGATGCGGACTCCTGCGGCGTCGTCACGGCGCCGCGCAGCTCGGCCAGCCCGTCGAGGGCCGGCGGGACGTCAGCGACGCGGGCGCGGAGCTCGGCCAGCGGAACCTCGGCGCGACGGACCTGCAGATCCTCACGGACGCCGGCGATGATGCCGTCCAGCACGTGCCGGTTCCGGCGGCGGAGGCGGGTGTCTCGGTGTTCACCGGCGGCTCAGTTGGTGGAGGCGTCGGGGATGCGCTCGCCCTTGCCGGAGGTGTTGTCCGGCACGGCGGGCCCCTGGTGGCGCCGAGGGTCCTCGCCGTGCTTCAGCACCGACGAGCTGTCCATCTCGACGCCGAGACCCGCCTTCTTCAGGGCGTAGCCCAGGATCAGGCGAGCGGAACGCAGGCCGCACCGATGTAGGCCAGGACCCAGATCTCGGCGACGAAGCCGATGCCGGCGATGATCGAGCCGACGATCAGCGTCAGGCTCAGCGTCCAGGCGGCAGGGGTCGACCCGTGACCGATGTGGTCATAGTGGATGAAGGCGTCATCCGGCTGCTCGCCGACGGCCGGCTGCTGCTCGACATCGCGCACGGTCCGCTGCTGCGTGGTGGTCATCAGAGTCCTCTCTCGGTCACTTCAGCTCAGCATCCATTCTGCCATGCCTGCTCCCCGCGGCCCGACCAGATTTCCTCCCGTGCAGACCAGGTGGTCTCCCCTGCTGTGGCGGCGGGCTGGACAGCGGAGGGGTCTCGGAGCAGGGTGGTGGTCATGCAGACACTCATCACCGCCGACGAGCTCCACAGCCTGCTGGGCTCCGCCGAGCCGCCGCATGTGCTCGACGTCAGATGGAGGCTCGACCAGCCGGACGGCTCCGCCGACCACCGCGCCGGCCACATCCCTGGTGCGGTCTACGTGGACCTGGACCATGAGCTCAGCGACCATGGGCGTCCCGCCGTCGCAGGACGTCACCCGCTCCCGCGGCATGAGACGCTGCAGCAGGCCGCGCGACGGTGGGGGCTCCTGCCGGGACGCACCGTGGTGGTCCACGACGACCTGCGGAACCTCGCCGCGGCCCGCGCCTGGTGGCTGCTGCGCCGGGCCGGAGTCCGCGACGTCCGGGTGCTCGACGGGGCGTTGGAGGCCTGGCGACGGGCAGGACTGCCGCTGGAGGAAGGCGATGTGCGCCCGGAGCCGTCGACGATCCGGCTTCAGGACCCGCAGCGGGACGTCACCGACACGGCTGCCGCGGCGGCCGTCGATCTGGAGTCCGTGCGAGACCTCTCCTCCCGGCTGAGCCAGGGGCTCCCTGCCGACGCCGTGCTGCTGGACGTCCGCGCACCGGAGAGGTTCCGCGGAGAGCACGAGCCGATCGATCCGCGGGCCGGCCACATCCCCGGGGCGCGGAACCTCCCCACGGCCGGCAACGTCGACGCCGCCGGCCGGTTCCTGACGCCCCAGGCGCTGCGTGAGCGGCTGCTGGCGGCCGGCGCGGACGACCACCGGCCGGTGGTGAGCTACTGCGGCTCCGGCGTCAATGCAGCCCACGCCACCCTGGCGGCCCACCTGGCCGGCTTCGACGCCGTGCTGTACCCGGGCAGCTTCAGCCAGTGGTCTCAGCATGCCGAGCTGGAGGTCGCCGTCGGCGAATGAGACCCACCGCATGATCTGCGCCTCCTTCTCGAGGTTCGGCAGACTCCGCCGTCGGGACAGCGCGTGACGAGCGCACCGGGAGAGGCCGTGTCTGCGACCCTCGGCGCAGAGGAGGAGGCTGGGGGGCGGTGACAGAGTCCGCCGGGCTCAGCCTCGACGCTCGGAGGTCGGGTCGTCCCCGGCGCTGAGTCCGTCCCACAGGTCGAACTCATCGGGGTCCTCCTGCGGCGCCGCGCCTGCCTCGCGGGCTGTGGCGTATCGCCGCGAGGACCGATCCCGCCAGCGCGGCGAGAAGATCAGCAGCGCCAGCGCCGCCAGCGCCAGCAGCACAGCACCGGTCAGACCAGCCCACACCGCCGGACCGAGGACATACTCACCGGCGAGCTCCGTGGTGCCGGTGACCTCCCCCAGGGCGGGCAGCGAGGCCTCCCCGGGCGCAGCGATCACCCGGGCCACCGTCACGACGGCCGAGACGCCCGCGGCGAGCATCACGACGCCGATGATGAGTCGAGCGATGCGTCGGGCGATCGTCACAGCCACGGAGGAGGCCAGCCCGACCAGGGCCATGGCGGTCACCGTGTCTGAGACATCGGTGCCGGGGATCTCCACCTGGCCCGCCGCGGAGGTGTCCCCCAGCCCGACGGCGGTCACCCAAGTCTGTGTGGCCGAGGCCAGCAGCAGCACGCCTGCAGCCAGGCCCACCAGCACCACCGCGCGGCGGCTCATGGCTGCTCCTGGAGCCGATCGGCGGCCAGCACCGCACGCAGGGGCGCGGCGGCCTTGTTCACCGTCTCCTGACGTTCGGCGTCGTCGTCGCTGTCCGCGACGATGCCGCCGCCGGCCTGCACGTAGGCCCGGCCGTCCTTGAGCAGTGCGCTGCGGATCGCGATGGCCGCATCCATCCGCCCAGAGAGGTCAAAATAGCCGACCACTCCCCCGTAGACCCCTCGTCGAGCCGGCTCCCAGGCGTCGAGCAGCTGGAGGGCCCTGGGCTTCGGCGCTCCGGAGAGGGTGCCGGCCGGGAAAGTCGCCGCCAGGACGTCATAGGACGAGGCCTCCGGCGCCAGCTCTCCCTGCACATGCGAGGTCAGGTGCATCACATGGCTGAAGTGCTCCACCGCCATGAACCGCGTGACCTGCACCGAGCCCGGCACGCACACCTTGGCGAGATCGTTGCGGGCCAGGTCGACCAGCATGATGTGCTCGGCACGCTCCTTCTCATCAGCGAGCAGGTCATCGGCGAGCGCCTCGTCCTCCGCGGGGGTGTCACCTCGCGGACGTGTGCCGGCGATCGGATGTGTCACCACGGTGTCATCCTCCACGGTGACCAGCGCCTCCGGGGAAGCGCCCACCACCTGGTAGGGCTCCCCATCGGGAGTCTCGAAGTGCAGCAGGTACATGTAGGGGCTGGGGTTCAGCAGCCGGAGCATGCGGTAGACCGCCAGCGCGTCCACCTCCGTGGCGACCTGGAAGCGCCGGGAGACCACGATCTGGAAGACTTCGCCGTCGATGATCGCCTGCTTGGCCCTGCCCAACGTGGCCAGGTACTCGTCCTGGTCCCAGGCATGCTCGACGCGGTCCTCGAGATCTCGTTCGACCGTCTCCTGCCAGTCCGCCGGGGCCACCGCGACCCCGGGGAGGACCGGTTCGGCGAGCGCGGCACGCATCCGCTCCAGCCGGGCCACCGCATCGGCGTAGGCCCGCTCGACGCCGGAGTCGCGTCCGTCCTGGTTGAAGGCGTTCGCCACCAGGGTGACGGTGCCGTCCCGGTTATCGTGCACGACGAGGTCGCTCACGAGGTTCATGGCCATCTCGGGCACATGCAGGTCGTCAGCGGGCGGGTGCGGCAGCCGCTCCCAGTGACGCACGACCTCCCAGCCGATGTACCCGACCAGCCCGGAGGTCAGATGCGGCAGGGCCACCGTGCGTGCCCGGCCGTTGTCGCCGCCCAGGAAGTCGAGACTGGCCCGCAGCACCTCAGCAGTGGTGCCCTGCTGCGGGGTGCCGGCAGGAGGGTCTCCCAGCCAGACCGCCCGGCCGTCACACTCGGAGAGGGTGGCCTGCGAGCGCACGCCGATGAAGGAGTGCCGGGACCACGCAGCGCCGGGAGCGGCGGATTCCATGAGGAAGCTGCCGGGCCGCCCGTCAGCCAGCGTCCGGTAGATGCTCAGCGGCGTGTGGCCGTCGGCCAGCAGGCGCATGGTCACCGGGATGACCCGGTGGTCGCAGGCGAGCTCGGAGAACTCCTCCGCACTCGGGGACACCACTCCGAAGCGCCGATCAGACCTGGTCATCGCGACCTCCCTCCAGGGTGATCTCCCGCGAGGTGAAGCAGGTGCGGGTGCCGGTGTGGCAGGCCGGGCCCGTCTGGTCCACGGTCAGCAGGACGGTGTCCCCGTCGCAGTCGAGGGCCACACGGCGGACCTGCTGCACATGTCCGGAGGTCTCCCCCTTGCGCCAGAGCTGACCGCGGGACCGGGACCAGTAGGTCGCCCGGCCGGTGGACAGCGTCGCCGCGAGAGCCTCCTCATCCATCCAGGCCATCATCAGCACCTCGCCGCTGACGGCGTCCTGTGCGATGGCCGGGACGAGGCCGGCGTCGTCGAAGCTGACCTTCTGGCGGATCTCGGCGGGAAGCGGGGTCGTGGTCATGGGGAGGTCCTCGGCAGGTGGGCGGGCGGGAGGTGTGCTGGGGGCTGCGTCAGCGCACGGGATGGCCGGCGGCGCGGATGGCCTCCTTGACGCGGGCGATCATGTCCACCGGGCCGAAGTGGAACATGGAGGCGGCGAGCACCGCGTCGGCGCGGCATCGATGGCGGCCGGGAAGTGCTCGGGGCGGCCGGCGCCGCCGGAGGCGATGACCGGCACTGAGGTCACCTGGCGGACCGCACGGATCATCTCCACATCGAATCCGGCCTGGGTGCCGTCGGCGTCGATGGAGTTCAGCAGGATCTCCCCCACTCCGCGCGCGGAGGCCTCGCGGCACCAGGAGATCGCGTCGATGCCGGTGCCGCGGCGACCTCCATGGGTGGTGACCTCGAAGCCGGAAGCGATCTGCGGGTCATCGGTGCGGCGGGCGTCCAGGGACAGCACCAGGACCTGGGAGCCGAAGCGGTCGGTGATCTCGTCGATGACCTCCGGTCGGTTCACCGCGGCCGTATTGATGGAGGCCTTGTCCGCCCCGCTGCGCAGCAGTGTGGCCACATCCTCCTGGGTGCGCACCCCGCCGCCGACGGTCAGCGGGATGAAGACCTCCTCCGCGGTGCGGGTGACCACGTCATAGGTGGTCTCCCGGTCGGAGGACGAGGCGGTGACGTCCAGGAACGTCAGCTCGTCGGCGCCGGCGTCGTTGTACCGGTGCGCCAGCTCCACCGGATCTCCCGCATCGCGCAGATTCTCGAAGTTCACGCCTTTGACGACGCGGCCGGCGTCCACGTCGAGGCACGGGATGACTCTGACGGCCAGTGACATGTGGTGTGCCCTCCCTGCTCAGACCCGGCAGGCGTGGATGGAGGTGACCAGGATCGCCCGAGCGCCGAGCTCGTAGAGCTCGTCCATCAGCTGGTTGGTCTTCTTCGCCGGAACCATGGAGCGCACGGCCACCCAGTTCTCGTCGGCCAGCGGAGAGATGGTCGGCGACTCCAGTCCGGGGGTGATCGCGCTGGCGGCCTGAAGGTGCTCACGACGGATGTCGTAGTCCATCATCACGTACTGCCGAGCCACGAGCACGCCCTGCAGACGGCGGGTCACCCGGTCGGTCCCGGCGGGACGCTCCCCGTGGCGGGAGATCATGATCGCCTCAGAGCGCATGATCGCCTCCCCGAAGGTCTCCATGCCCGCGGCCTTGAGCGTGTTCCCGGTCTCCACGACGTCGGCGATCGCATCGGCCACTCCCAGACGCACCGCGGTCTCGACCGCGCCGTCGAGGTGGACGACCTCCACGTCGTCCAGCCCCTGGTCCTCGAGCCACCGACTGAGCAGACCGTCATAGCTGGTGGCGATCCGCTTGCCGGCCAGGTCTTCGGCCAAGCGGAACCGCCCAGCCGGTCCGGCCAGCCGGAACGTGGACCCGCCGAAGCCCAGTCCCATGATCTCCTCGGCGCCATGGTCCACCCGCGCGTCCTGGAAGAGGTCGCGTCCGGTGATCCCGACGTCGAGGGTCCCGGAGCCGACATAGACGGCGATGTCCCGGGGCCTGAGGTAGAAGAACTCGACGCCGTTCTCCTCGTCGACCATGACCAGCTCGCGCTTGTCACGGCGCTGGACGTATCCGGCCTCGGAGAGCATGGCCATGGCGGCCTCGGAGAGGGCGCCCTTGTTCGGTACAGCTACACGCAGCATGGAGGTGTCGTTCCCTGTTCGGATGTCGTTCGGGTGTGGTGCACGGAGCCGTCGGCCTGCGGCCGACCCTCAGAGATGTCGATAGACGTCTTCGAGGCTGAGCCCCTTGGCCAGCATCATCACCTGCAGGTGGTACAGCAGCTGGGAGATCTCCTCGGCGGCGGCCTCGTCGGTCTCATGCTCGCAGGCCATCCAGACCTCGGCGGCCTCCTCGACGATCTTCTTGCCGATGCTGTGGACGCCGGCGTCGAGGGCAGCCACCGTGCCGGACCCCTCGGGGCGGGCGACGGCCTTCTCGGCGAGTTCGGCGTAGAGCTGGTCGAAGTTCTTCACCGTCCCAGGGTATGCCTTTCCGTGGGTCGAGGACGATTTCCTGCGCGGATGCGTCACCTGGGACGTCATGACGTGAGCCGTGCCACCTCGACGGCGGCGGAGACGGCGGCATGCGCCGCCTCGAAGCCCTTGTCCTCCTTCGAGCCGTCCAGACCTGCGCGATCCAGGGCCTGCTGCTCGTCATCGCAGGTCAGCAGGCCGAAGCCGACCGGGACGCCGGAGTCCAGGGCCACCCGGCCCAGCCCGTCCGTGGCCGCCTGGCATACGTAGTCGAAGTGCGGGGTGCCGCCACGGATGACCACGCCGAGGGCGATGACGACGTCGTGGCGCGTCGCGGCGGCCGCGCTGAGAACCGGCAGCTCGAAGCTGCCCGGGGCGCGGACCAGGGTCACGTCATGGATGCCGATGCCGTCCAGGAAGCGACGGGCGCCGGCGATCAGGCCGTCCATGACCGGGGTGTGCCAGCGGGAGGCCACCACGGCCACACGGAGGGGCTTCTCGGCGGCCGCGGTGCGCAGCTGCTCCAGCTCGGTGGCGTCGATCTCAGGGGTTCCAGTGCTGCTCATCTCTCTCCTTGTTCGTCAAGCGGACGCGTGCGCTCCGCAGGCTCCTCATGGTCGGCCACCAGCTCCTCCGACGGCAGGTCATGCCCTGCGCCACGGGCCTCACGATCCTCCAGGCCCAAGTGGTCCAGCAGGTGGCGCATCCGGTCCCGCTTGGTGCGCAGGTACCGGCGGTTCTCGTCATGGACGACACCGTCGGCCGGCACCTGCTCGACGTCCAGTCCGGCCTTCTGCAGGGATTCGACCTTGTCCGGGTTGTTGGTCAGCAGCCTCAGGCGGGTGATGCCGCAGCTGTGCAGGATCGCCGCCGCGCCGGTGTAGTTCCGCAGCTCCGCGGCCAGGCCCAGCATCTCATTGGCCTCGACCGTGTCCGCGCCCTCCTCCTGGAGCTTGTAGGCACGCAGTTTGTTGGCCAGACCGATCCCCCGGCCTTCGTGGCCGCGCAGGTACAGCAGGTGGCCGCCGTCGCGCTGGATCGACTCCAGGGCGGAGGCCAGCTGGGTGCCGCAGTCGCAGCGGTGGGAGCCCAGCACATCACCGGTGACACACTCCGAGTGCATCCGGATCAGGGGGCGGTGCTCCTGGGCACCGGCCTCGGAGGCCGGGCGGGACCGGGCGGAGATCAGCAGGTGCTCATGACCGGTCGAGTGCTCGGTCCATACCTGGGCGGCGAAGATCCCATGGTCGGTGGGCAGGGTCACCACGGGGCCGGGGGTCACCAGGGCGCTGGACTCCTCCTCGGGGTGCTCCCAGGACGCCTGCACGGCGTCCATGACGGCCTCCGGACTGGGCTCGCCGCCGCGGTAGGCGATGAGGTCCGCGATGGAGATCAGCGCCAACCGGTGATCGTCGGCGAACTCGCGCAGCGCCGGCAGTCGCATCATGCGCCCGTCGTCGTGGACCAGCTCGGCGATGACCCCGACCTCCGGGTGCCCGGAGAGCCGGCAGAGATCGACGGCGGCTTCGGTGTGGCCGTCCCGACCCAGCACGCCGGCGTCGTCGGCGATGAGCGGGAACAGATGTCCGGGCCGCGTGAGGTCCTCGGGCCCTGAGGCGGCGTCGGCCAGCAGCGCCGCCGTGCGGGCGCGGTCGGCCGCGCTGATGCCGGTGGTGATGCCGGAGGCGGCGTCGCAGCTGATGGTGTAGGCGGTGCCCTTGGGGTCCTGGTTGTCGGTGACCATGGGAGGCAGGCGCAGATGGTCGGCCCGCTCCCGGCTCATCGGCACGCAGATCACCCCGGAGGAGTGCCGCACCGTGAAGGCCATGAGCTCCTCGGTGGCCGCCGCCGCGGGGAAGATGAGGTCGCCTTCATTCTCCCGGTCGGCATCGTCGACGACGACGACGGGGCGGCCCTTCGCCAGCTGGTTCAGGGCGACCTCCACAGGGTCGAGCACCGGCGCGGGAGTGTCGGGACGGCGTACTGCCGGCCGTGACGGCCGCACCGGGTGCGGAGGCCGCCGGCGCGGGCTCCACGAGCGCGGGCCCCTCCGCGCCGCGCTCGAGTGCGCTGCTGCCCGCTCGGCGTCGAGGTCGAGCATCCTGCGGGTGTACTTGGCCAGCACGTCCACCTCGAGGTTGACCTGGCCGCCGTCTGCGAGTCCGCCGAGCGTCGTCTCGGCGAGCGTGGTGGGGATCAGGCCCACCTCGAACCATGCCTCGAGCGCACCGGGTGCGGAGACCGCGGTGACGGTCAGCGAGACGCCGTCGACGGCGATGGAGCCCTTCTCCGCCAGGAAGGGCGCCAGATCCCGCGGCACGGCGAAGCGGTGGCGCCCGTCGTGGAGGTCACGCTCCACCAGGGTGCCCATCCCGTCGACATGGCCCTGGACGACGTGACCGTCGAGCCGGGCTCCCGAGGGGAGGCACCGTTCGAGGTTGACGGCGTCGCCGACGCCGAGCTGTCCCATCGTGGTGCGTTTGAGCGTCTCGGTGATGAGGTCCACGGTGACGTTCTCATCGTCGATGGCCGTGGCGCTCACGCACACGCCGTTGACGGCGATCGAGCCTCCCAGGGCCAGTCCCTCGACGTGTCCCGGCGCCTCGAAGGTCAGCCGTTCCACCCCGCGGGCCGGGTCGGGGTGCCGTTCGAGCACCCGGCCGACGCCTGTCACGATTCCGGTGAACATGGGTCTGTGCAGCTCCTGTCTTCTCCGGCGCCGGCCAGGTCGGCCGCCGCGTCCGATGCGTGATGGGTGGGCGCGGATGCGCCGCGCGGCCCGATGCTGAGCGGGTCCGTGCTCTGCTCCGGCCAGGTCAGAGCGCCCTCTGCCGGCTGGAGATGGACGCAGACGTCGTCGTCGAGGATCCGGACTGCTCCGCCCTCCGCCTGATCGCGGGTGTAGCGCCTCGCCTCGGCCAGCGTGGTGACGCCGATGTCCCCCACGCTGGACGCCCCGGCGCCGAGGATCAGCGGCGCCTGGTACGCGAAGATCTCGTCGACCAGATCCTGGGCGAAGAACGCGGCGAGCACCCGGGAGCCGCCTTCGACCAGCACATGACGGACCGGATGCCCGTCATGCTCGATCGCCCCCAGCCGCTGCAGCGCCTCGAGGGGGTCGTGGGTGCGCAGCTGCACCCAGCCGTCTCCCTCGGGCCGCCCCTGTCGCAGCCGGGCACGTTCCGCCAGCGGTCGCCGCCCCATCACGCAGCGCAGCGGCTGCCGGTCGGCCAGGGTCCCGTCCGGCAGGCGGGCGGTGAGCCGGGGATCGTCCACCTCGGCGGTGTTGCTGCCCACCAGGATCGCGTCGATGCGACGCCGGATGCGGTGCGTGTGCAGCCGGGAGGCCGATGAGGTGATCCATTGACTGGTGCCGTCAGCGGCGGCGATGCGCCCGTCGAGGCTCTGGGCGAGGTGCACGGTGACGAAGGGCCGACCCTCCCGGCGCGCCCGGGCCCAGCGGTTGTTGACCGCGAGCGCAGGGCCGGAGAGCACGCCGGAGACCACCTCGACGCCAGCTGCGCGAAGCACCGCCGCTCCTCCGGAGGCGTCAGGCGTCGGGTCGTCGGCCCCATAGACGACACGTCCCACGCCGGCCTCGAGGATCGCCTCGGTGCACGGGGGCTGACGGCCGTGGTGGCGGCAGGGCTCCAGCGTGCAGTAGAGCGTGGCCCCGTGGAGATCCACGGCTCCGTGGTCACCGCCCGCCGCGACCTGACGCAGCGCGTCACGCTCGGCATGGAGGTGTCCGGCCCCCCGGTGGTGTCCCACTGCCAGGACCTCTCCCTCCGGGGAGACCAGCACCGCGCCGACCAGGGGGTTCGCGCCGCGCGGCCCACGGTGCGCGGCCTCGATCGCGAGCCGCATGGTCTGCTCATGCGCACCGGCGGGATCCGGTGGGCAGACGACGTCGACCGGTTCATCCATCGAGGGACACCTCCCGAGGCCGTGATCGGGACGCCCCCGGGGCGCCGGGGGTCTCCCCGGTATCTGCGGCGACGTCGTGGCGGACGCCAGTCGTCGCGACGTCTGCGGTCTGACATCGCTGGACTCGGCTCCAGACGATGAATCCGATCAGCGTGAACACGCCGTAGACGGCGTACATTCCGGCGGAGGCGTAGTAGCCGGCCGACCACAGCAGCGGCACTCCGACGACGTCGACTGCGATCCACAGCAGCCAGAACTCGACCCAGCGGCGGGCCATGCCGTAGGTGGCCAGCAGCGATCCCACGAAGGTCCACGCATCGGCCCACACCGGCTCATAGGAGCCGAGGGCACGCAGCACGGGCGTCAGCGCGGCGGTGCCGAGCACCAGGGCCAGGATCAGGGCGAGCCGGGCACGCGGGGGCGCCCAGCGGGGGCGACGGCGGCGACTCCGCCGCCGGACTGCTGCGCCCGACGCGCCGACCTCCACTGGTGCCAGCCGTAGACCGAGACGATGAGGAACATGACCTGCCGCCCAGCCTGCCCAAGCAGCGCGGGGTCATCGCTGAGACCCAAGAAGGATCCCAGGAAGACGGTCAGCAGAAGCAGGTTGCCGGCGATGCCCACCGGCCAGGCCCAGACACGGCGCAGCATGCCGCCGAGGGCGCAGGCCAGGCCGAAGACATTGCCGAGGACCTCACGGAGCAGCAGAGGACTGCCGAAGACCAGGACTTCGGCCTCGAGAAGCCAGCGCAGGGCGTCCATTCAGCAGCTCGTCCTTCCCAGACCCGACGGTGGAGTCGGCTCCGGGGATGACGATGCCTGCGCGGCGGCCGGAAAGACGTCGAGGGTGCGCCAGAGGCACCGCCGTCGACCGGCCTTCGTGCTTCTCCCATCCAGACTGTGACTGTCGGTACCGGAGTTCCACCGGTTCAACCGAGGCCGCCGAGGCGGCTCGGGTCGCGGACTTTCACCGCCGGTTCGGACTTTCACCGACCCCGGAGCACGAAGTGTGTCGGGGACAAGTCTGCCACACCGACGACGAAGGCCCGGAATCCACGAGGGATTACGGGCCTTCTGCTGAGCGGATGACGAGATTCGAACTCGCGACCCTCACCATGGCAAGGTGATGCTCTAGCCAGCTGAGCTACATCCGCACGAGTGATCAGTATAGACCACTCAGTGCGCGATACTGGGATCGAACCAGTGACCTCTTCCGTGTCAGGGAAGCGCGCTACCGCTGCGCCAATCGCGCCTATTCAACTGTTCGGACCGCAGGCGGCCCGAGCGAGGTGGGGACGGGAATCGAACCCGCGTATACGGCTTTGCAGGCCGCTGCCTCGCCACTCGGCCACCCCACCGTCCCCGTCTCCGGGATTCGGGATCGACTCCTTCGAGCCCATCGAGCGGATGACGAGATTCGAACTCGCGACCCTCACCATGGCAAGGTGATGCTCTAGCCAGCTGAGCTACATCCGCACATCGGCTTCTCCGCGGCTTTCCGGAAGGCCTTTCGACCGTCCGTGCTGTCCGCTTTCCGACGACATGAAACTCTAGCTCAGCCCTCGGCCCCTCGTCCAATCGAGCCCCTGTGACCACCCTCACATACTCGCCTGTGACCTGGCGGATCCCTGTCATTCCGGGGGTTCCGGGCTTCACCGGTGAGCCGCATCGCGCTCCGAGGCGACGCGCGGGCAGCGCCGGACACGCGTCCGGGCCTCCCTGCGGACCCGAGACGCCTGCGTGGCAGACTGGACCCGATGACACAGCCCACTCTCGCCCACGCCACCGAGTTCGGTCGGATGTACTCCCGCTCGCTCACCTCCGCGCCCGAGGTCCCCTCCATCACCACGGTGATCGGCCAGGAGCACAAGGACCTCACCGGATGGGCAGGCCACCTGGCCACCCAGGAACTGATCCAGGACGATCGCCTCGCCGCCGCCGTCGGCTCCGCCTCCCAGCTGAAGACCCTGGCCCGTCACGCTGCCTCGGCCGCCGAGCGGTTCCGCGACGCGGCGGCGCAACGCGGTGATCGCGTCCACCACTACGCGGAGCAGGTCGCGCTGCGTGCTCTGGGCACCGACCACGAGGTCGACACCGCGCGGGCGACGCTGGTCCAGCATGGCGAGACCGCCTTCGCCGACCGCTTCGACGAATGGTGGGACCTCTACGGGGTGCGCCCCCTGGCCGCGGAGGTCACGGTCTGGAACCACACGATCGGCTACGCCGGAACCCTGGACCTGATCGCCGAGATCGCCGGGCGGACCTGCGTGATCGACTTCAAGACCAAGGGCCTCGACCGCAGGGGCCGCGCCAAGCCGCTGAGCGAATCCGTCGTCATGCAGCTGGTGGCCGGCATGCAGGCCGAGGAGCGGCTGGTCGACGCGCAGGCCGGCATCTGGGAGCCCTGGCCCCACGGACAGGACTGCCTTCTGATGGCGGTGGCCGTCTCGGAGACGGAGGTCGTCCCCGTCCAGGCGACCCCCGCGGCGCTGAAGGCGCACTGGCACAAGTTCTGGGCGCTGCGGCAGGTCTGGGAGCACGGACGCCGGACTGCTGAGGCCGGGCCCTCGCTGCGCCCGCTCGCACCCCCGCCCGCAGCGGCGTCGGCAGGTGCGACGACGTCGACGGCGAAAGCCCCCGGAGGCGACGGGGTGCCGCCTGTCACACCGGCGGCCTGACCACGCCGAGCGTCGAGCGACCAGCACCGTGCGGCAGTAGGATCGAGGACATGGCAGTTCTCCCGCTCCGCACCCTCGGCGATCCCGTCCTGCGCACCCCGGCTCAGGAGGTCCCCGCGCTGGATGCACGCATCGTCCAGCTCGTCGAGGACATGTACCAGACGATGGACGCCGCCGGCGGCATCGGGCTGGCCGCCCCGCAGATCGGAGTCGGGCTGAGGATCTTCACCTTCGACGCCGCCGGCTCCCGCGGCGCCGTCATCAACCCGGAGCTCTCCCTGACCGGTCCGATCGGTCCCACCCCCCGCGAGCCGAGCCGACCGGCGGAGGGCGAGAACCTGCTGCGCGAAGGGTGCCTGTCGGTCGACGGCGTCTACTCCCCCGTCGACCGGTCGCAGACCGTCGTCCTCACCGGGACGCGCCCGAGGGCGCCGCAGTGCACGTCGAGGCCGCCGGACTCCTCGCGGCCTGCTTCCAGCACGAGGTCGACCATCTCGACGGCCGCCTGTTCATCGACAGGCTCACCGGAGAGGACCGCCGGCACGCCATGCGCGCACTGCGTGAGCCCTCCGCGGGCGGGAAGGGGCCACAGCGCCGAGCCGCCGGGGCCGGGCCGGAGTCCCGCCCCGACGCAGGCTCCGGAAGCAGCTTCTTCGCCGGACCCCGCACCTGAGGCGAGAGGACATCATGACCCCCGCACCGAGACCACGGATCCTGTCCGAGGACGACCTCCACGAGGCCCATGGCGCCGTGGACCCCGCCGACCTGCGCGCCGGAGCCCGTCAGGGCCGCATCATCTTCGCCGGCACCCCACCCATCGCTGCCGACTGTCTGCGCTCCCTGCTGGACGACGGCGTCCAGGTGGCGGGCGTGCTGACCCGCCCCGACGCCCCCGTGGGACGCCGCCGCCGGCTGACCCCCTCCCCTGTCGCGCAGGCCGCCGAAGACGCCGACATCCCCGTGGTCAAGGCTGACCGAGTCGACGCGGCGACCCTGGAGGAGCTGACCGCCCTCGACGCCGAACTGGGGGTGGTCGTGGCCTACGGGGCCCTTCTGCCCGCCCCCGCGCTCGAGGCCCTCCCGCGCGGCTGGGTGAACCTGCATTACTCTGCGCTGCCGCGTCACCGCGGAGCCGCACCCGTACAGCATGCGATCCTCGCCGGGGACGCCACCGCTGCGGCCACGGTCTTCCAGCTGGAGACCGGCATGGACACCGGTCCGATCCATGCCATGTGCGAAGTCCCTCTCTCGCCCGAGCACAGCGCCGGCGTCGTCCTGCAGGACCTCACACGCCTCGGCGGCGCTCTGCTGACCACGCTGCTGCCCGAACTCCTCACCGGAGCCTCCGTGCCGGTCCCGCAGGAGGGCGCCCCGAGCCATGCCCGCAAGCTCACCCGGGAGGACGCCTACGTGGATCCTCACCAGGAGGCTGAGGCCGTGGTCCGACGCATCAACGCGACGATCCCGGAGCCGGGGGCCTGGACCCTCCACGACGACCAGCGGCTCAAGCTGGGCACCGCGAGGGTGTACGAGGCGGAGCTGCCGGAGCCGCTGGCTCGGTCCCGACCCGGCGAGGTCTCGCTCGCCCCGGCGGATCGCACGCCCCAGCACCCCGAGGTCGAGCTCCGCGCCGTCGACGGGGGCGTGGTGCTCAGCGCGGTCCAGCCTGCGGGCAAGCGGATGATCGCCGCCGCGGACTGGCTCCGCGGGCTGTCGTGGCCGCGTGACGCTGGGGGCTGCCGCCCCCACCCGCGACGGCCCCACCACCAGCACACGCCCCACCGACACGTCCCGGGAGGACCGAT
>NZ_MDSS02000025.1 GCF_001758425.2 Nesterenkonia sp. PF2B19
AGGACGATGACTCCGACGAGGACGATGACTCCGACGAGGACGATGACTCCGACGAGGACGATGACTCCGACGAGGACGATGACTCCGACGAGGACGATGACTCCGACGAGGACGATGGTGGTCAGCCGGAGGGCAGGCCGGTGCAGCCCGAGGGTCGTCCCGTCGATCCGGATGAGCGCCCGGCCGATCCCGAAGGCGCTCCGGAGGAGCGGCCGGTGCAGCCCGAGGAACGCCCCGCTGATCCCCAGCCGCGCCCAGAGACGCCCAGTGGGCAGCCCGGTCAGCAGCAGAACGAGCGGCCTGAGACCGGCGGCCGAGGCAGCGGTGGCGACCGGCCCGATGCCGGCAGCACAACCGACACGAGCACACCCCCGTCGCCCGAACGCGGCGCTGACCGCACAGGCCAGACAGGCCGCACAGGCGGGTCAGGGCAGTCCGACGCCAGTGGGCGATCCAGCTCGGAGCGGCAGTCGAGCGGCTCCGAGCGGGAACAGGGGCAGCAGAGCTCTGAAGCCTCCGACTCTCGAACCGAGGCGCCCTCATCCTCATCAGGCCAGAGAGGACAGGCCCCCGGCTCCCAAGACCGCGAACCGGTCCAGGAGCGTCCCGAGACACCCGGTGGATCCGACCGTGGCGATGACTCGGAGAGCTCAGCAGCCGATGACCGGAACGAGGGCATGTCCCGGGCAGACATCAGGGCCCTGCTGGAGCAGCGGCGTGATGCCCAGGAGCAGGCGGAGGCCACCCCGTCCCCGTCCCCGACGTCGGACCCCTCCCCGCGGGGCTCCGATGATGAGCCGGAGTCGGACTCGGACAGCTCGACGTCCGAGGAGAGCGCTGACTCTGCGGACCCGTCGGAGGGGTCGGCCGGGGCCGAGGCTCCCCGCGCTCCTCGGAGCGGCGGCGGTGCTGGAGGCTCAGACCAGGACTGGTCGCCCAGTGACGACGGTGAGCTCCCGGTGGCGCGCGGCGACGAACCTGTGACCTTCGACCCAGGGCCCGCCCCACGAGACGGCGGGTCCGCGAGCGCGCTGGACCGGGGTGCTCCCCCCACAGCGCTGGAAGACCGCTTCCGGGGATCCTCGGCGGGGTCCTCCGAGATCCCCGGCGCGGGTGCGGAGGCCCTGGAGGCCGGCGAAGGAGGGCAGTCCCCGACCGCGGTCGAGACCGGAGCGGCACCGTCCGCCGATCAGGCAGACGCCGCGGACGACGCGAGGCAGGCGAGGCGCGCGCCATGGAACGGATCGCCGGAGTGCCCACAGGTGCCTGGGCCACTGTCGGCCTGTTCCTGCTGGGTGCCCTCGGCTGGATCCTGTACTTCTTCGGCTGGCGCCCCGGTCGCAGCAGCTGAGGCCGCTGCGGCGCCGCGGGTGACTCTCGCGGGCGCCTTCAGATATACGTCGCCCTGTCGCGACGCAGGTGAACACTGCTGCGACAGGGCCGACGTGCGTCATGCACAGCTCACGGTGACACGGCTGGACCCCTCAGTCACCGGTGACGAAGAGGACCTGCTGGTCGGCGCCGCCCAGGCGCTGCGACGGAATCCCGTCGATGTCGTCCAGCGGGTGCTCCACTCCGCTGAACTCGACCTCCTCGCCCACCTCGATGGTGCCGTGCTCCGGCGTCGTCACGGAGGGCGCGCCGTCGCGGAAGGAGAACTCCGCGTCCTCGTCGAAGACCAGCACCTGGGGCTGACCGTCCTGAGCCAGCGCCATGTAGCCGCCCGGCCCGATGATCAGCTCACCGGAGACGTCCACTGCGGGGCCCTCCGGAGCCTGACCGGTCACGAAGGCGTGTGGGCTCTCGCCGACGGTCTCCACCGACACGTCGGAGGCGCCGTCGGCCTCCGTCTCCTCAGTCTCCGTCTCTTCAGTATCGGTCTCCTGGGACTCGGCCTCAGCGTCATCCTCGACGTCGGTCTCGTCCTCGGGGGCCTCCACCTGCACGGTGTCCTCGTCACCGGGGGTGTCTGTGGCGCCGTCGTCTTCTGCGGCGCATCCCGTGGCGAGCAGCGCCAGCACCATGGCGCCGGCGGCCAGCGCGCTGCGCGGCCCGGGGGTCGTGGTCGCGGGGGACAGGGTCGATCCTGTGGGCATGGGGTGATCCTTCCTCCGCGGCGCGATGCGCGGGATTCGACTGCAGGCCGGTGGGACGTGGGTCCCAGGCGTCCGGCCTCACCGGGCATAGCGGGCATCCGCCTCCGGTGAGCACATTCTGCCTAAGTGGCACAACGTGTCATCATGGCAACGTGTGCACGTCGGTCGTGATTCCCGTACTCTGCTGGATGTGACCAGTTCCACCACCCTGACACAGCGTCGCAAGGAGTTCACCCGGCTGGACATCGCCCGCTCCGCGGCTCGGCTGTTCGCGGCCGACGGCGTCTCGGCGGTCACCGCGGAGAGGATCGCCGACGGTGCGGGGGTCTCTCTGCGCACCTTCTACCGGTACTTCCGGACCAAGGAGGAATCGGTGGCGCCGCTGCTCAGCGTCGGTGCCGACCAGTGGCGCCAGGCCCTGGCGGACACGGGGCCAGGTGACCCGCGGACCGCCATCCCGCAGGTCATCAGGGCGCTGCTGGACGTCGACGGCGGCGCCGAGGACTCCACGCGGCGGATGATGCGGGGCCTGCTGCGGGCGGCCGCCGAGGACGACGCCCTCCTGGCGGTCTGGGACCGCGTCAATCGCGATTCCGAGGAACGACTGCAGGAGGTCATCACCGGCCTCGTGCCGGACGTGGATCCGCTGGCCGCGCGGCTGATGGCCGCAGCGGCCACCGACGCGTCCGGATCGGATTCGAGCACTGGGCCGCCGACGCCGGGTGTTCCGAGCCGCCCGCCGAGCTCGCCGTGCGGGCCTTCGAACAGCTGTCCCGCGGGATCCGCCTGCACGGCTGACGCGCCGCAGATCCCGGCCGCTCAGCTCAGTCGGATGGCCCGGACCACCACGTCGTGCAGCGTGACGCTGTCCTGTCCGCGCAGAGTCGTCCGGCTCATCTCCGCTGCGGTCTCGATCCGCCAGGACGACTCGTCCAGCAGGGCGGCGACGTCGGCGGCCCGGACCTGCGCCTCCAGCGGTGGATTCGCCCGGTGGCCGGGAGCATCGTGCTCGGCCGTGCCGTGTGCGTCAGCGTCGCGTCCGGGAGCGCCGTGTGCGTCAGCATCGTGTTCGTGAGCGTCGCCCTCGCCGTGCAGGTGGCCGATGATCAGCAGCGTGCCTCCCGGCGCCACCCACCCTGAGGCGCGTCGGTAGAAGTCCAGCTGCGGAATCGTGGGATGCGCATAGTGGGTGGTCACCAGGTCGTACTGCCCTTCCGGCACCCAGGTGGTCAGATCGGCGGCGATGAGCTCCACACGCGGATCCATGCCGCGGGCGCGCAGGATCCGTGCGGCCCGGTCCAGTGCCGTCCGGGAGATGTCGACGCCGGTGACCTTCCATCCCTGCTCCGCGAGCCAGGCGGCCTCGATCCCGTGGCCGCAGCCCGCGTCCAGGGCGCTCCCCGGTGACAGCGGAGAGATCTCACGCACCAGATGCGGATTGGGGTCCCCCGGGCCTGAGCTCATGGCGGTCTGTGACGGGTAGTGCCCCGGTAATCCCTGGTAGTGCTGTTCCCAGTACTCGGCGTCGAACTGTCGCGTCACGATCTCTCCGCTCTCTGTGGTCGGTGGTGGCCATCGTGCCCCACCGCGGCCCGGCGCTTCCGTGGTGGCCCTCAGGATCAACAACGCTCAGGCGGGGGCGATTCCGTGCCGTGAGCGTCCACCCGAGAATCCTCTCATGAGAATCGTTAGCATGAGGCGCATGGATTCCCGTGAGCGCATCACGCGCGCCTTCTCCGATGCGAGCTCGACCAGCGACTTCGACCGACTCGGAGAGCATCTCTGGAGGCCCATCGGCGCCTCCACCGTAGAACTCTCCGCGCCGCAGGAGGGCGAGCTGGTGCTCGATGCATGCTGCGGCAACGGGGCGTCCGCGTTGCCAGCGGCACGACGCGTGGGTCCCGGCGGTCACGTCGACGCTGTCGACCTCGCCGCTCCGCTCCTGGCCGACCTCGAGCGGCAGGCCGACGGCTTGGAGAACATCACGTCGGCGGTCGCGGATGTGACGTCCTGGGGCCGGAGCGGATACGACGTCGTCCAGTGCGTCCTGGGGATCTTCTTCTTCTCCGACATGACCGCCGGGACCGAGCATCTGGTGAAGAGGCTCCGTCCCGGCGGTCGTGCCGCTGTCACCATCTGGCGACGCGGCTCCATGGAAGCCTCCGGTCGCCATCTGGCGCAGGCGATCGCGGCCGTGACCGGACAGGAGTTCCCCTCCCGGCCACGCCATCTCCTGGACGAGGTCAACACGTCCGAGGCCTTCGGCCCCTGGCTCGCGGACCGCGGGCTCCGGGACGTCGAGGTGACCGAGTCTGAGCTGCGTCTTTCGCTCTCCGAGTCCCTCGCGTGGTTGGTGATCACCGGCTCCGGCTTCGCCGGGATGCTGACTGGCCTCAGTGAGGACGAGACCGAGCGCGTCCGCCAGGAGTACCTGGCGTCCCTGCAGGGGGCAGGGGCTGCTGAGCTCGACGCGACCACGCTGATCGGTGTGGGGTGGGCGTGAGGTGTTCCCTGGGGTCGGCGCTCCCCCTAGGGTCGAGGTCACGCGTGACCGTGCGGTCGGAGAGAGGACGAGGATGAAGTATCTGCTGATCAAGCACTACCGGGGCGCACCTGCGGCGGCCAACGACGTGCCCATGCGGGACTGGACGCCCGAGGAGGTCGCCGACCACGTCGAGTTCATGGAGCGTCTGGCCGAGCGCCTCCAGCAGACGGGCGAGTACGTCAACAGCCTGGCCCTGGCACCCGAAGGCACATGGGTCAGCTCCGATGACCAGGGGGCGCCGGTGGTCGGTGACGAGCTGCCCGAGGGGAAGGACCTCATCGCCGGGTGGATGCTGATCGACGTCGCCGACGAGAGCCGCGCCCGCGAGATCGCTGCAGAGCTGGCCCACGCCCCCGGCGCCGGCGGCAGGCCCGTCAGAGAGTGGCTCGAACTGCGTCCCGCGCTGGGCGCCGCCGACGGCGAGGGCTGACCGGCTGGCCTCAGCAGCTGAGCTGGGCGCCGGGTCCGAAAGCCCAGCCCCAGGCGGCGAACCCGGACAGGGCGATGAAGGTGAGATCGCCCAGGGCGTAGCCCCACTCGCGTCTCACGACGCGCACGGCCGTGGCGCCGGTCATGTACATCATCAGGCCCAGTGCGCTCAGAGGCGCCAGCCAGGCGGCGATGCGAGAGTCGTCGGCAGTGCGAGTCCCGCGGCGGCCAGCACCTTGAGGGCCGCCAGGCCTTTCAGCGTGCCGGTGTCGAACATGTCCACCCAGTGCTGATTCCTTCCGAGGGCCCGGTACCGCTGACGCGGCAGTGCCAGCAGCGCGATGCCGCCGACCAGGAATCCCACGGCCAGGAAGCCGGTGACGATCCACAGTGCGATCTCCATGAGGTGTCCTTTCATCCGTGACCCGGGGCTCGGGCCTCCATCCTGAGGACGGGGCGCGCATCGGATCTGTGACATCGACCGAGACCGAGTGTGAGCCTTTCGTGCCGGCGGCAGGTGCGGTCTGGCAGGGGAGTCGGCGCTGGCTCCACCTCGATGACCACGTCCTGTTGACGACCTGTATACAGGTCGTCTACGATCATGTGTGACACAGGCCACGGAAGGGGTGTCATGTCCATCTTCACCGAGCAGGTCGAGACAGCTGTCGACGGGGCCTACCGCTGGCTCCGCCAGGAGGTGACGTCTCTGCCCTGGAATCAGGAGGCGCACCTCTCCGAGAGCGAGCTGGCTCGCCGCTCGGACTTCTCCCGGACCCCGATCCGGGAGGCGCTCCTCCGACTCCAGGGGGACGGGCTGATCCGCCGACTGCCCAATCGCGGAGTCGTCGTGCCCGCCCTCCAACAGGCGGACCTGGACTCTCTCATGGAGGTCCGGGAGGTCATTGAGATCTGGGCGGCGCGGAAGGCCATCGCCCAGGGCATGGACGTCACGCCGCTGCGGGACCTGCTCGCCGCGCAGGAGGAGGCTGCGGGGGACCCCGTGGAGTTCGTCCGGCTCGACGTCGCCTTCCATCGGACCATCGTCCAGCGGGGCCGGAACTCCGTGTTCGAGGACCTCTATGAGGCCCACCGCTACAAGCAGCTGCGGCTCGGCGTCCAGGCCGTCGAAGCGGCCAACCGCATCGAGGCCGTGATCGGGGAGCATCGGGCGATCGTGGACGCCATCGCCTCCGCCGACCCCGAGGCCGCCGCCGAGGCCACCCGCCGCCACCTGAGCTCCACCGCACGCGTGCTCACTGACGGCCGCTGACCCGCGGTCCGTCTGCTCCCAACCATCGCCACCTGCTGAGAAGGAACCATCAGTGCTGACTCTTCATGTGCCCGGAACAGGGCATGACCTCCAACTCGACGCGTTCGACGCCGTCGTGGCCGGCTACACGGCCCGCGACCAGGCCGCCGTGGACCATCACATCCAGGAGCTCGCCCGCATCGGCGTCCCTCCGCCGCCGAGGACACCGATGTTCTACCGCATCGCGGCCGAGTCTGTGACCACGGCACAGTCTGTGGAGGTCTCCTCGGACCGGACCTCGGGAGAGGTGGAGCCCGTCTACATCCGCCATCAGGGCCGCTACTACCTCGGGCTCGGGTCCGACCACACCGACCGACAGCTGGAGACGGAGGACATCGGGCGCTCCAAGCGTGCCTGCCCCAAACCGATGGGACTCCACGTGCTTCCCCTCGGGGACCTGGAGAGCTTCACGCTCGCGGCAGTGGCCGCCCAGTGTCACGCCGACGGCGAGCTCTACCAGGTGGGCAGCTTCGAGTCGCTGCGGGAGCCCCGCGAGATCCTGCCGCTCATGGAGCAGGAGCTGGAGCTCGACGGCGGCGACTACATCTGCTTCGGCGGCACGATTCCGTTGCGTGCAGGAACGTTCCGGTACGCCACGGAGTGGGAGCTGACCTGCCGCATCCAGACCCCGGGCTCCGCGGGCGACGACGCCCCGGAGCTGACCCACCGCTACACCATCACCAAGGAGAAGTGATCTGCTCATGAGAACCGGCACGGACTATCTCGCCAGCCTCGACGACGGCCGCACCATCCACCTCGACGGCGAGGTGGTCAGCAACGTCGCTGAGCACACCGCCTTCGCGCCCGTCGCACGGACCATGGCCTCCCTGTACGACACCTCCGCCGACCCCGCCCGGGGCATGCAGTACGAATCCCCGGAGACCGGCGGCACCGCCAATCGCGCGCTGGGGATCCCCCGCAGCCGCGAGGAGCTGACGGCCCGGCGTCAGGCCACCACCACCTGGGCGCGCCAGACCCACGGCTGGGTCGGCCGCAGCCCGGACCACGTGGGCTCCTTCCTGGCGGCCTTCGCCGCCAACTCCCACGTCTTCGACGTCGAAGGCCGCCCCTTCGCGGAGAACGTGCGCCGCTACTATCGCCGGGTCCTGGAGGAGGACCTCTTCGTCTCCTACGCGATCATCCCGCCGCAGCATTCCCGCGCCACCACGGCCTCCGGCTGGGAGGGGGACTACATCCAGGTCGGCGTCGTCGACGAGACCGAGGAGGGTCTGGTGGTCCGCGGCTCGCAGATGCTGGCCACCGGCGCCGCCGTCGCGGACGAGATCCTGGTGACCTGCATCAAGCCGCTGGGTCCGGATGACTCGGACTTCGCCGTCAGCTTCGTGCTGCCGGTCAACGCTCCCGGGCTGAAGCTGATCAACCGGCGTCCGTACGCGCCGTCGACCACCGGAGCCTTCGACTACCCGCTGACCACCCGCTTCGACGAGCCCGACTCCCTCGTGGTCTTCGACGACGTGCTGGTCCCGTGGGACCGCGTCTTCGTGGACCGGGACCCCGCCATCCTGCGCGCGCAGTTCTTCGCCACCGGCGCCCACGCGCTGGGCAACTGGCAGGCCCAGACGCGCTTCGCCGAGAAGCTGAAGTTCATCGCCTCCATCGCCCGCAAGGTCTCCCAGGTCAACGGCACGGACAAGATTCCGGGGGTCCAGGAGAAGCTCGGGGAGCTCGCCGCGCTGGTCACCTCCGTGGAGTCCTCCCTGCTGGCCGCCGAGTACACCGCGGAGCCTGACGAGAGCGGAATGATGGTGCCCGGCCGGCGCGCCCTCTACGGCGCCATGGGGCTGCAGGCCGAGCTCTACCCGCGAGTCATCCAGATCCTCCGGGACCTGGTCGGCGGAGGGGTGCTGCAGATGCCCGCCAGCCACCAGGACATGCTCAGCGAGACCACTCGCGGCGACGTCGAGCGCTACATCACCTCTCCCGACGTCTCCAGCGAGGAGCGCATCAAGCTGTTCCGCCTGGCCTGGGACGTCATCGGCTCCGAGTTCGCCGGCCGCCACCAGCAGTACGAGCTCTTCTACGCCGGTGCGCCGTTCGTGGTCAAGGGCGTCTACACGTATCAGAACTTCGGCTACCCGGAGCTGCTGGAGGACCTCGACTCCTTCCTGGGCTCCTACAGCCTCGAGCACGACGACGCCGACCTCCGCCCCGCCGCGCTCGGCGCCACCACCTGAACAGGAGAGACCACCATGGCCAAACCAGAATTCGAGTTCACCCCCACCGCCTCGGTCGAGTTCCGGGACTGCGCCCCGCACATCGACGGCCTCAGCGAGGCGATCCTCGCCCAGGACTCCGAGAGCGACGCCGTCACCCGGATCCTGAAGTTCGAGCCCGGGACCGACACCTCGCCCAACGGCGCCCTGACCCACGAGTTCTGGGAGGAGGTCTTCATCGTCGAAGGCTCCTTCCGGGACCTGCGCCTGGACCGTGTCTTCTCCGCCGGGGACTGGGCCACTCGCCCGCCTGGCATGGAGCACGGACCGTGGGTGTCCGAAGAGGGCGCCAAGATGTTCGAAGTCCGCTACTACCAGTGAGGGACTGACATGCCACTGCAGATGACCCCATTCACCGCCGAGCCCGAACCGTTGGCGATGCGCCGCTGCATCGGCCGCTTCCTCACCGGAGTGGCCGTGGTGACCGCCGACGACGGTCAGGAGCAGGCCGGGATGACGATCAACTCGCTGACCTCCATCAGCCTGGACCCGCCCATCGTGATGATCTCGCTCAACTTCGACACCCGCACCGGGGACGCCATCGAGACCAGCGACCGGTACGCCCTGTCCATCCTGAGCAGCAAACAGGAGGCCGTGGCGCGTCAGTTCGCCTCCCGGGGAGGCGAACGCTTCGCCGACGGCAGCTTCGACACCACCCCTTCCGGGCTGCCCGTCATCCGGGACGCGCTCTCCCAGCTGGACTGCCGTGTGGTGGAGAAGCACACCATCGGTGACCACCGGGTCTTCTTCGGCCAGGTGGAGCACTGCCGGGACCGCGACGGCAGCGGGCTGAGCTTCAACGCCGGCCGGTTCGGCGCGTTCAAGGACTTCGGCCATGAGCCCGTGCGTGGTACGCGTGAGGACATGAGATGACCTCCACGAACAGCTCACCCTCCGCACGCGACGCCGGTGCCGCCGTCGACGACGGGCACACCGACGACGAGCACATCGCTGACGGCGTCCTGGAGTCCGATCGGCTCATCGAACGGGGGCCCGGCCCGCGGGAGAGCATCCGTTCCCTGCGTCGGAGCCTGAACATCTCCAGCGTGGGCGCCGGCGTCGTCTCCGCGGTGTTCGGCTGCACAGGTCCCGCGCTGATCATCGTCGACGGCGCCGACAGCGCGGGGCTCACCCCCGGGCAGACGGTCGCCTGGATCTCCGCCGTCTACGTGGTCGGCGGCCTGATCTCCTTCATCATGGGCCTGTACTACAAGCAGCCCATCGTCGGCGCCTGGTCCATCCCGGCGGCGGCCCTGGTGGTCTCCAGCCTCGAGTCCTACTCGTTGGCGGAGATGATCGGCGCCTATCTGGTGGCCAGCGTCCTGGTGCTGGTGCTGGGACTCACGGGGTGGGTCCGGGTGCTGGTGGCCTGGATCCCCATGCCGATCCTCATGGCGATGATCGGCGGGGTGCTGATCCGCTACGCCGTCAATGTGGTCGACGCGACCGCCGCCGCTCCGATCGTGGTGGCCGCCGCGCTGCTCGGATACGTGCTGCTCAGCCGCTTCGTGCGGCAGGTGCCGGGGGTGGTCGGGGCGCTGGTCTTCGGCGTGGCGGCGGTGCTGATCACCGGCGGCATGGACTCCAGCGGGAACGGCTTCACCTGGGTCACCCCGGAGCTCACGGCCCCGGAGTGGAACCTGTTCGCCATGCTCGGGGTCGGCATCCCGCTGGCCCTGGTCATCCAGGCGGAGAACATCCAGTCCATGGGCGTCCTGATCGCCGAGGGCTACCGGCCACCGGTCAACAGCATCACCGTGATCAGCGGGGCCGCCAGCCTGGCCGTGGCCTGGATGGGCGGGCACAATGCCTCCATCGCCGGCCCGATGACTGCCATCTGCGGGTCCCCGGAGGCAGGACGCCTGCGCCGCGACCGCTACGCGTCGGTGCTCGTCAACGGCACGATCTTCGTGACCTTCGGGCTCTTCGCCTCCGTCGCCGTGACCCTGGTGACCACGCTGCCCGCGGCCCTGATCACCGCTCTGGCGGGTCTGGCCATGCTGGGGGTGCTGCTGACCGCGTTCCGCGGCGCGTTCGCGACGTCGACGTTCCGCCTGGGCGCTCTCGTGGCCATGATCATCGGGCTCGCCAACGTCACCATCCTGGGGATCTCCGCCCCGTTCTGGGCGCTGCTGGGCGGCCTGCTGGTGTCCCTGCTGCTCGAGTTCGATGACTTCCGGCGCCCGCAGGGCGCCACCGACCAGGAGAAGGAGGCCGCGTGAAGATCGCCGTCGCCCAGGTGCTCAGCACCGAGGACCCGCAGGTGAACCTGGAGCTCATCAGGACCTACACCGCACGGGCAGTCCAGCAGGGCGCCGACGCCGTGGTGTTCCCGGAGGCCATGCACTGCGCCTTCGGGAACCCGCTGGTGCCGATCGCCGAAGAGACCGACGGCCCGTGGGCCCAAGAGGTGCGCAGCATCGCCGGCCGCCATGGGGTGCTGATCATCGCCGGCATGTTCACCCCCGGCACGGCGTCGGGGGCCGGCCGCCCGCGGGTGCGCAACACCCTGCTCGCGGTGGGCCGGGGCGTGGACGTCACCTATGACAAGATCCACCTCTACGACGCCTTCGGCTTCCGCGAGTCCGACACCGTCGAACCCGGCGCCACGCCGCAGCTGATCCGCCTCGACGGTGTCACGCTCGGGCTGGCCACCTGCTACGACGTGAGGTTCCCCGCGCTGTTCCAGCACTACGCACGGGAGGGGGCCGACGCCGTCGTGGTCTCCGCCTCCTGGGGCGCCGGTGAGGGGAAGATCCGGCAGTGGGAGACCCTGGTGCGTGCCCGGGCGCTGGATGCGACCTGCCATGTGGTGGCCTGCGATCAGCCGGACCCTGGGTGGTGGGTCGGGAACCGGTGGAGGGCGCCCCCACGGGCGTGGGGCACTCGGCGGTCATCGGTCCGGCCGGACAGGAGCTGGCCGTCGCGGGGACCGGCAATGAGCTGATCCTCGCCACCGTGGACCCGACCGTCGTGGTGTCCACGCGCCAGGTGCTGCCCGTGCTGGCGAACGGCGCCCAGGGGGAGAAGGCCGCTGGCATGAGATCTGCGGATCCAGTGCGCAGCTGACCCCCTCCCGCCGGGAGCACTCCGTCACTGTGCCGCGTGGAACCGGCGGTTCTCGTGAGCAGGGCGGTCGATCTCGTCGACCAGGGCGAGGGCATAGTCGGCCCCGCTGATCTGGGATCGGCCGTCCGGGTCCGTCAGGAGGACCTCGTCCGAGGTGCGGTACTCACCTGTCGACGGGATCTGCAGCTCCGCCCCGAACATCGCTCCGGGGGAGAGGTAGAACCAGCGCGCCCCTGAGGTGTCCTGCTGCAGCACGTCGAGTGCCTCCCGGTGGGCCGTCGCCTCGGGACGGTACTCCGGAGGGAAGTCGGCGGTCTCCATCAGGATCGGCCCGTCCGGGCTGACTCGCAGGCCGCCGGCGCCTCCGACGACGGCGACGCGGCTTCCTCCGCGCGCCGCGGCAGGCAGAACCGTACGCAGATGATCGGACAGACCGGGCTCCCCGGCCGCCGGCAGGGCGAGGACGATGACGTCATGGTCGGTGGCCAACCGGGCCACCAGCTCAGCGTCGGCGGCGGAGCCGGCGATGTGGTGGATCTGCCCCGCGGCGTCGGTGGGAGCAGTCCGGTCCGATCCATTGCGGGACACGGTGGTGACGTGGTGGCCTCGGCGGGCGGCCTCTGCGGCGATGTGTGAGCCTGCGTGGCCGGTGCCTCCGATGACGGCGATGTGAGCCATGGTTCTCCTGTCCGGGTCGGTGTCTCTGACTTTGGTGAATCTACTCCTCACCGGGTGCAAGGTCCCGGTGAGAAGTGGACATATCATGGTGAATATGGGACACGATGCGATTGAGGACGTCGCCTACCGTCCTCCTGCGGGCCAGGCGGGCGAGGTGGAGGTCCACACCGTCGATGACCTGCTGGGCCGGGCCTCGCCCGGTCTGTTCGATCGGCCGCAGCGGATGGGATTCCACCAGGTGATGCTCATCGAGCACGGCGCTGCCCGGCACATGGTGGACTTCGCCGAGCACCGCTTCGCGCCCGGGACGGTGCTCTGGGTGCGTCCCGGACAGGTCCAGCTGTGGGAGGATCCCACGCGTCTGGAGGGGACCGTGCTGCTCTTCCCTGGCGGCTCCTGGACCCGGACACCACCCGGCTCACCTCCGCCGACTCTCCGGAAGGGCCCCACTGGTGGGATGCGCAGGACACCGACCCCGCGCGTCTCGCCGTGCTCAGCACCGCAGTGCGCGACCTCGCCTCAGACGGTGCGATGTCGCGCCCCCTGAAGCGATCCGCCCTGCGGCACGCTCTCTCGGCCCTGCTGATCCAGCTGGTGTCCTGGCACCGAGGCCAGGAGGACTTCGCCGAGCTTCCGCCGGCCTTCCGGGACTTCCGGAGGCTGGTGGAACGACGCTTCGCGGACTGGCATGACGTCTCCGACTATGCCGCCGCGCTGGGCTGGTCTCCCCGGACGCTGGCCCGGGCGTCTCGGCTGGCCCGAGGCGTCACGCCCAAGAAGGTCATCGACGAGCGTCTCCTGCTGGAGGCCCGTCGGCTCCTCGTCCAGACAGACCTCCCGGTGCACAGCATCGGAGACCGCATCGGGTTCGATGACCCCAGCAACTTCACGGCATGGTTCCGGCGGCAGGCGGGACACACGCCCAGCGAGTTCCGTGCCGCACACGGTCACACGTCGGGGGCGGACCGATGAAGCCGTCCTGATGGAGCCGTCCTGATGAAGCCGTCATGGGGGAGCACTACACTGCTGTGCACCTGCCCATGATCGCGCGTCACCGGCGTTCACCCGTTCGGGACGCGCGACCGGTGCTCCCCAGGAGAACCTATGACGACGACGTCGCCCACCCCCGCTCGCACCACCACCGCCACGCCCACATCTCCGCCCGCGTCCCGAGGAGCTGACGCGCTTGCGCCGTCGGACACCCATGACATCATCCGGGTGACCGGAGCCCGGGAGAACAACCTCCGCGACGTCTGTGTGGAGATCCCCAAACGACGGCTGACCGTGTTCACCGGAGTCTCCGGATCCGGCAAGAGCTCCCTGGTCTTCGGCACCATCGCGGCCGAGTCCCGGCGGCTCATCAATGAGACCTACAGCGCCTTCCTGCAGGGGTTCATGCCCTCCCAGGGGCGCCCGGACGTGGACCACCTGGAGGGCCTGACCACCGCGATCATCGTGGACCAGGAGCGCATGGGCGCCAACCCGCGCTCGACGGTGGGGACCGCGACCGACGCGAACACGCTGCTGCGCATCCTGTTCAGCCGGCTCGGCGAGCCCCACATCGGCTCCCCGCAGGCGTTCTCCTTCAACGTGGCTTCCATCAGCGGCGCCGGAGCCGTGACCTTCGAGAAGGAGGGCAAGAAGGTCAAGGAACGCCGGGACTTCCAGATCACCGGCGGCATGTGTCCGCAGTGCGAGGGCCGCGGCCAGGTCAGCGACATCGACGTCACCCAGCTGGTGGACGAGACGAAATCCCTCCATGAAGGCGCCATCACGGTGCCGGGCTACAAGGTCGGCGGCTGGTCGGTGAAGTTCTACACCGAGTCCGGCTTCTTCGACCCGGACAAGCCGATCAGCGACTACACCGACCAGGAGCGCCACGACCTCCTGCACCGGGAGCCGGAGAAGGTCAAGATCAACGGGATCAACATGACCTACCAGGGGCTGGTGCCCCAGGTGCGCAAATCCATGCTCTCGAAGGACCGTGAGGCCATGCAGCCCCATATCCGGACCTTCGTGGACCGGGTGGTCACCTTCACCACCTGCCCGGCCTGCGACGGCACCCGGCTCACCGAGGCCGCCCGATCCTCGACGATCGCGGGCATCAGCATCGCCGAGGCCTGCGCCCTGCAGATCTCCGACCTGGCCGCCTGGGTGCGCGGCCTGGACGAGCCGTCCGTGGCCCCGCTGCTGACCACCCTGGGGGAGACGCTGGACTCCTTCGTGGAGATCGGACTCGGGTACCTCAGCCTGGACCGGCCCGCCGGCACACTCTCCGGCGGTGAGGCCCAGCGGACCAAGATGATCCGCCACCTCGGTTCCGCACTGACCGACGTCACCTACGTCTTCGACGAGCCCACCATCGGGCTGCACCCGCATGACATCGCCCGGATGAACGACCTGCTGCTGCGCCTGCGGGACAAGGGCAACACCGTCCTGGTGGTGGAGCACAAGCCGGAGACCATCGCGGTGGCCGACCACGTCGTGGACCTGGGGCCCCGGGCGGGGTCCGCCGGCGGTGAGATCGTCTACACGGGTGACGTGCCGGGGCTGCGTGCCTCCGACACGCTCACCGGGCGTCACCTGGACGACCGTGCCCGGCTCAAGGAGTCTGTCCGGCAGCGGGACGGCGTGCTGGAGATCCGCGGAGCCGAGCAGAACAACCTGACCGGCATCGACGTCGACGTCCCCACGGGGATCCTCACCGTGGTCACCGGGGTGGCGGGCTCCGGCAAGAGCTCCCTGATCCACGGGAACCTCGCCGGCAGGGAGGGCGTGGTCGTGGTCGATCAGGCCGGGATCAAAGGCTCTCGGCGCTCCAATCCGGCCACCTACACGGGCCTGCTGGAGCCCATCCGGAAGGCCTTCGCGAAGGCCAACGGGGTCAAACCGGCGCTGTTCAGCGCCAACTCGGAGGGAGCATGCCCCACGTGCAAGGGCGCCGGGGTGGTCTTCACCGAGCTCGGGGTGATGGAGACGGTGGAGACTCCCTGCGAGGAGTGCGAAGGCCGGCGCTATCAGGCCGCGGTGCTGGAGTACACGCTGGGCGGGCGGAACATCAGCGAGGTGCTGCACCTGTCCGTGGATGAGGCGCTGGAGCATTTCAGCGACGGTGAGGCGCGGCTGCCGGCCGCGCAGAAGATCCTGCGGCGGCTGGCCGACGTCGGTCTGGGCTACCTGACCCTGGGGCAGCCGCTGAACTCGCTCTCCGGCGGTGAGCGGCAGCGTCTGAAGTTGGCGGTGCACATGGCCGACGACGGCGGCACCTACATCCTGGACGAGCCCACCACGGGTCTGCATCTGGCCGACGTGGAGCAGCTGCTGGGGCTGCTGGACCGGCTGGTGGACTCCGGGCGGAGCGTGATCGTCATCGAACACCACCAGGCGGTCATGGCCCATGCGGACTGGATCATCGACCTCGGGCCTGGGGCGGGCCACGACGGCGGGCGGGTGGTCTTCGAAGGCACCCCGTCCGATCTGGTCGCCGCGGCCCGGGACGGCGCCGGCGTCACACTCACCGGTCAGCATCTGGCTGACTATGTGGGGGACTGAACCAGGGCTCAGCCGGTCTGCGGGAGGCTCACCCGTCCCACCTCCGGGAAGGTGAGCCTCCCGCGCCCCGTAGGGGCCGAGCTGTCCGGCGGGTCCGGAACGGGTCACAGCACCGCGTGAGCGGGGAGGCTCCCGGAGGTGAGGTGCTCCAGCACGGTGCGTGCCGGCTGCAGGCTGTAGGTCTCCAGGGCCGGCGCCGACCAGAACGCCGTGTGCGGGGTGCACACCACCTGCGGGTGCTGGCGCAGCGGCGACGACGGCGACGGCGGCTCACCAGGCAGGACGTCGAGCCCGGCCCCACGCAGCCGGCCGGAGTCCAGTGCGGAGAGCAGAGCGTCGGGATCCACCAGTTCGCCGCGGGCGCAGTTGATCAGGGTGGCTCCGTGCGGGAGCAGAGCAAGCCGTTCCTCGTCGAGCAGCCCGCGGGTCTCCCGCGTGAGCGGCGCATGCAGGCTGAGCACGTCGCTGCGGCGCAGCAGCTCCTCCACGCCGACCTGATGGATCTCCGGACAGTCTTGGTGGGGGTCGTGGCCGATGATCTCTCCGACCAGCGGCCGCAGCAGCGCCGCGACGCGCCGCGCGATGCGCCCGCATCCGAGCAGGCCCACGGTGAGGTCGCTGAGCCGTCGCGGGGCGGGAGTCAGCCCGGTGGCCTCCTGCGTCCACCCGCCGGCGGCCACAGTGCGGGCCCCTGCCAGCAGCTGCCGCTCCACGGCCAGCATCAGCGCGACCGCGTGGGTGGCGACCTCCTCCGTCGAGGCATCGGTCAGGGGCACCACCGGGACCTCCCGAGCTCGGGTCGCCTCCAGGTCGATCATGTCGAGCCCGGTGCTGCTGGTCGCGATGACGCGCAGCGCCGGCAGCGCGTCGAGGAGGCCGGCGTCGACGTCGGCGTAGCCCACCACCAGGCCCTCCACGGGGCCGGTGGTCGCCTGCGCCGCCGCCAGCGGGCCCTCGGGGCCGGCGAGGATGCTCCCGATGCTGTGGCGCGCCAGCATCTCTCGGGCCGGCTGCGGGTCGAGGTCGGTCTGGTCGGTGAACAGGACCAGGCGCTGACCGCACATCAGCCGAGCCGGTCCAGGTGTGTGGGGGCGAACAGCCCCAGCCGGGCGGGGACCACGACCACACGGGGACCACCGGCGGCCAGGGCCCGGGTCACCGCATCCGGCGCTTCGTCCGTGGTCGCCCGTTCCGCCGGGATTCCGAAGGAGGCGGCCAGCTCGCAGAAGTCCGGGCGGGCGAGCTCGGTGGCCGTGGCGGTCCCGAAGGCGGACTCCATGTACTCCCGCAGGATGCCGTAGCCGCCGTCGTCGACGATCAGCCAGGTGACGTCCAGCTGGTGCTGGGCCAGGGCGGCGAGCTCGGGCGATGCCGTAGGTGCGCCCCGCCGTCGCCGGAGACGGCCAGCACGGCTGACGGTTCACCACGCAGCCGGCGCGCGAAGGAGGCCCCGGCCGCGGCGGGAAGCGCATGGCCCAGGCCGCCGGCGCCCTGCGCGGAGACGAAGCGTCCATCCCGCGGGTCCCAGGCCGACCAGGCCCAGTACCCGGCGATGGTCATGTCCCAGAACGTGTCGGTGCCCTCCGGAGCGGCCTGCCGGAGGCCGGACAGCAGCGCGCGTTCGCTCTCGAGCCCCTGGCCCTCGAGCCGACGGGCCACGGTGGCCAGCAGGGCGGTGACGCGCTGTTCGGCTCGAGTGCGTCGCCCCGGGTCCGGCGCACCGGAGCTCTCGACGGCGGCGGCCATCCCGGACAGGGCGGCGGAGGCGTCGGCGTGGACGCCGAGCCCCGTGTGGTTGGCGGTGACCTTGCCGAGGTCGGCCTCCACATGGATGACCCGGCCGCGGGGTGCGAAGGTGTGGTAGTTGCTGGAGAGCTCCCCGAGGCCGCTGCCGACCACCAGGAGCACGTCGGCGGACTCCAGGAACTCCGTGGTGGCGATGTCCTCCATCCAGCTGCGCGCGTTGAGCGGATGGTCCCAGGCCAGGGCCTCCTTGCCGCTGAACGTGGTGACCACCGGGGCCGGCAGCGCCTCGGCGAGACGACGCAGAGACTCTCCTGCGCCGGCGCGGACCACTCCGCCGCCGGCCAGGATCACCGGGTTCTCGGCGCCGCGCAGCAGGTCCGCCGCCTGCTGGACCAGCTCCTCGCGCGCAGGAGGGGCCGTCGGCGTCGCGGTCAGGTCCACCACCGGCGGCACGGACGGCTCGGCCGTCTCCAACAGGACGTCCTGCGGGATCTCCACCAGCACGGGCCCCTGGGGGGCGGAGGCCGCCGTCGTCCAGGCCTCGGCCAGGGCCGAGGGGATCTGGGAGATCCGCCGGACCGTGAAGGTGCTCTTCACGACCCCTCGGAACGACGCCGACTGGTCCGGCAGCTCATGGAGGTACCCGTGGCGCCCACCGCCCAGGCCCGCGACCGGCACCTGGGCGCTGATCGCCAGCACCGGCACCGAGGACGCCGCCGACTCCTGCCAGGCGGCGAGCGACGTCAGCGCACCCGGGCCCGTGGAGAGCAGCAGCGGTGCGGGCTTCCCCGTGACGCGGGCCAGACCGTCAGCCATGAAGCCGGCGTTGTTCTCGACTCGGGCGGCCAGACAGGGCAGCTCGGAGCGGCGCAGCGCGTCGAACAGCCCCAGGGCGTGCTGGCCGGGCAGCCCCACCACACCCTCGGCCCCGAGCGCCTGCAGGGACTCGAGGACGACGTCGCCCCCGATGCGGGTGCCCAGCGTGCCGGGGGTGCCGGCGGGAAGGTCCAGGGAGGTCATCGGGTCGGTGCTCCTTCATCGTGGGGCGGGATCTCGCTCATCGTGGTGGTGTCGCTGCGGCTGAGCCGGCGGACCCATTCCCGGTGGACCTCCTCGGAGGTGGGCGGAGTCAGCAGGCTGACCACCACATAGGTCACCAGGCTGGCGCCGAGACCCACGTAGATCGGCTCATTGGCGAGGATGTCGGTGACGGCCATGGTGACGATGACGCCCACTGTGCCGACCACCATGGACCAGGTGGCGCCCTGACGGGTTCCGCGGCGCCAGACCAGGCCGCCCAGGATGGCGATGAGCAGACCGCCGACCAGGACGTTGTAAGCCATGGCCAGCGCGCCCACCACTGTGGTGACCATGGTGGCCACGAGGATGACGGCGACTCCCAGCAGCAGGGTGGCGCCGCGGTAGCCCCGCACGTCCTCCTGGTCCCGCGTCTCGGCCGGATCCGGGGCGGCACCGCGCTGCAGCAGGTGGCGGGCGTACGGGATGAGATCGGTGGTCAGCACGGTGGAGGCGGCGATCAGCGCCCCCGAGGCCGTGGACATCAGGGCCGCCAGGGCGGCGGCGAGCACGAGGCCCCGCAGGCCGGTGGGCAGCGCGTCCTGGACGATCGTGGCGAAGGCCTCGTCCGGGTTGGGCAGATCCGGCCAGATGGCGCGGGCGGACATGCCGATCACCGCGCCGGCGATCCCGTAGACGATGCAGTACACCCCGGTCAGGCTGCCGCCGATCATGGCGATGCGCGGGGTGCGGGCGGTGAACACCCGCTGCCAGATGTCCTGGCCGATCAGCAGTCCGAGCGTATAGGTGATGATGTAGGTGACGATGGTGGCGCCGCCGATCGCGGTGGGCGAGAAGAAGGAGTCCCCCACGCGCTCGCGGATCTCGGCGAAGCCGCCGGCATGGATGACCGCCACCGGGGCGAGCAGCAGCAGGATGCCGATCGTCTTGATGACGAACTGGATCACGTCGGTCATCGTGATCGACCACATGCCGCCCAGCGTGGAGTAGATGACCACGACGCTGCCGCCGATGAGGATCCCCGCCCAGTTCGGCACGCCCAGCAGCACGTGGAAGATGGTGGCGTAGGCCAAGGTGGAGGTCACTGCGAGCATGAACGTGTACAGGAACATCACCGCGGCCGGGACGACGCGGGAGGACGGCCCGTAGCGCAGGTCCAGCATCTCCATCACGGTGTAGACGCGCAGCTTGACGATGTGCCGGGCGAACAGCGCCGAGAGCAGCAGGATCCCCAGCCCGATGGCGGTGACCAGCCACGCTCCGGAGACGCCGAAGCTGTAGCCCAGGCCGATGCCGCCCACGGTGGAGGCTCCGCCGAGCACGATGGCGGACATCGCCGCGGAGTACATGAACGTCCCCAGACGGCGTCCGGCCACGAGGTAGTCGCTCTTGGTGGTGGACCGGCGCAGGCCCCACCAGCCCACTCCGAGGATGGTGGCGGTGTAGACGGCGATCACCGCGATGTCGAGGATCATGAGGGTGTCTCCTGCAGCGTCTCGAGGCTGTGCGCCGCCGGGAGGCCCCCGTCGGCGAGCCTGGTGTCATGCTAGTGCGACGCATCACAGACGTCCTGGGACGAAACATCCTGTTCTAGCGTCTGCCGGGATAGAATGACCCGATGACGCCCGCGGACGAGCTGCCCTATATCGAGCAGCTGCGCTCTGAGGAGCACCGGCGCGGTCGCATCACGGTCGAGCTGGGCCGGCTCCTCGATGAGCGGGAGCTGCGCATCCGCTGCCTCCACCCGCAGGATCCCGGGTCCGTCCGGCGCATCCCGGTGGCCTCGCGCCGGTGATCGAACTCGACGACCCGCGGCGCTACCTGGCGGGAGATGAGCTGCTGCTGGTCACGGGGCTGGGGCTGCCCGAGGACCCGGCGAGCGTGGACCAGTACGTCGCGCGGCTGCGCGAGGGCGGGGTGGCGGCCCTGCTGTTCGGGATCATGCCGGTCCACTACGACGTCCCTCCGGCCTTGATCGCAGCCTGCAAGGCCCATGATCTGCCGCTGCTCGCCCTGCCCGAGGACGTGCCGTTCATCCGGCTCACAGTCGCGCTGGCATCGCTGCTGGAGTCGGAGCGGGTCGCCCAGGCCGCCGCCGCGAGCCGGGGCGTCATCTCCATGGTCACCTCGGCCTTCGGCTCACGTCCGGTCCGGCAGATCCTGGATCGCCTGGCGGAGGCCACCGGCACCGCAGTGCAGCTGCGAGGCAGACGGCTGATCGAGCAGTCCGGGACGCTGCCACCCGGCGTGGGTGAGGAGCAGCTGGAGCGTGCCTCCCGCCCTGAGGCGGGGCGGGAGCGCCTCCGCTTCACCGCCCTCCAGGCTCACGAGGACGATCCGCGCTCGTCGACGCCCGAAGCGGTGAGGCTGAGGCTCCGAGGCCCGGCGCCGGCGTCGGCCGCGTCCCCGGTCGTCTTGATGGTGGCCCCGCGCCCGTTGACCCAGTACGACCTGACCCTGCTCATGCTGGCAGGCGACCTGCTGGAGCTGATCCTGCGGGCCCCCGGTCGGCGCAGCGCCGCGGTCGACCAGCTCACCATGCGCCTGATCCTGCAGCAGGGGCGCGGTGCGACGGCACCGGCCCGTGCGGTGTCGGGGGAGGCCGCCCGGGGCGGCACATGGCGTACGCCGGAGTCCGGCGAAACGGCGGAGGGCCAGACCGCGGAGGACCAGACGGCGGAGCTCCTGAGGGAGGTGCTCGGCGTCGACGCCGACGGCTGCGCCTACGCCGTGGTCGCCGCACCACGCACCGTCCCGCCCGGGGTCTCGGAGGAGGTGACCGTGGACGGTCCTGAGGAGCTGGCCTGGTGGTCCACCCTCGTCTCAGCGGGCCTTGCCGACCGCGACGGGCGGCATCTGCGCGCCCTGGTGGCGACCCCGCCGTCTCGCCGTCGTCTGCGGCTCTGTGAGGACCAGGGGTGGGTGGTGGCGGTCAGCCGTGCCCAGCCCGTGGGTCGGCTCGGAGTCGCCATGGATGAGGCCGTGGCGCTGACCGCGGTGGCCCAGGCGCGGGGCGTCTCGGTCACCGCCGCGGAGTTCACGGCGGAGGACGCCGCTGCGGCGCGCACGCCGGGGCGGTGGGCGGCGGCGGTGCCGCAGGAGGCTCGGGCCGCGCTGGCGGACCGGATGCTCTCTCGCTGAGGACGTCGACGACGGCCGCCGAGAGGAGTGCCTGGAGGTGCTGCACTGCTGGCTGCTGCATCACGGCAGATGGGACGGTGCCGCGCGGGAGCTGGGGCTCCATCGCAACACCGTGCGGCGCGTGGTCGGCACCGCGGCCCGCGTGCTGCAGGTGGACCTCGACGACGCGCGCCACCGGGCAGACCTGCTCGCCGCACTGGATGCCCTGGGTCCGGAGAACAGCGGCTCCCGCGACTGAGCGTGCGGGGAGGTCCTGTACACTGTTCTGTCGGCCTGCGCGGGAATCCCTGCGTGGCTCGACTCTGACCAGTCTGTGTATCTACCTGGTGATGCTCATCGTGGAGCACGCCAAGGCGGCACTGCTCCATGTGTGCGCTGCAGGAGGTGCGCGACGATGACGACTCTCGACTCCGATCGCCGGAACGGCTCCCAGGACCAGTCCTCCGGGCGCGACGTCCCGGTCTTTCCCCCTGATGACGGACCCACCCTGGTCCGTGCGGCCGGCCCGTCCTTCTTCCCGATCGCCCTGATCGCGCGCTTCCCCTACGCGATGATGGTCGTCGGGGTGCTCACCTTGGTGGTCTCCGCCCGCGGCTCCCTCGGGCTGGGCGGCCTGACCTCCGCGATGGTGGGCCTGGGCACGGCCCTGTGCGCCCCGCTGGTGGGTGCGGCCGCGGACCGCTGGGGCCAGCGGCTCGTGGTGCTCGTGGTCGGGCTGGCCAGCACTGTGACGCTGCTGGCCATGGCCTGGGTGGCCTATTCGCCTCTGCCGGACTGGGCCGTGCTGGTGGCAGCGCTGCTGATCGGAGCGACCACCCCGCAGATCCCGCCGATGTCCCGCACCCGGCTGGTGGCCATCATTCTGCGTCGGCTGCCGGCGGCCCGTCAGAACCGCACCCTGAGCCGCACGATGGCCTATGAGTCCGCCGCCGACGAGGTCACTTTCGTCTTCGGGCCGATGATCGTGGGACTGCTGGCCGCGCTGGTGAGCCCGGCGGCCCCTGTGGTCGGGGCGGCGCTGCTGACCCTGGTCTTCGTGACCTCCTTCGCCCTGCACCGCAGTGCGAAGGAGGTGCGCCCCTCGGGAGGCGAGCCGGAACTCGTCGCCCCGGTGCGGGAGCTGTTCCACGGATCCCTGCTGACCGTGCTGGTGGGCGCGCTCGGGATCGGGCTGTTCTTCGGCTCAGTGCTGACCTCCCTGACCTCCTTCATGACCGACGCCGGCCACGGCGAGAGTGCGGGTCTGGTCTACGGGGTGATGGGGATCGGCTCGGCGGCCTTCGCCCTGGGTGCCGGACTGTTTCCGGAGCGGTTCTCGCTGCGGGCGCGTTGGCTGATCTTCGCCGGGCTGATGCTCGTCGGCACCGCGATGCTGCCATGGGTGACCGGACTCGGCGGCATGCTGGCGGTTCTGGGGCTGCTGGGCATCGGGCTGGGGCCCACCTTGGTGACGGTGTTCAGTCTGGTCTCGGCCCGCAGTCCGCGGGGACGTGCCGCCACTGCGATGACGGTGGCCACCACGGGGATCGTGGTCGGGCAGTCCTCTGCCTCGGCGCTGGTGGGCCAGATCGGCGAGCACGTGGGCACCTCGACGGCGCTGTTCGCCCCGCTGCTGGCGGCGGCCGTGGTGCTGGGGGCGGCGATGGTCAACTGGCGCATGGCGGCCACGGAGTCGATCGGTCGCTGACCTGCGCAGCTCGGGCGAGGTCAGTCGTCGTCGGCGGCGTCGGCCGCTGCCGCGGAGGCCGCACCGTCGTCTTCACTGGTGTCGTGCACCAGGGCCAGGACGTCTCGCACCAGCTGAGCGGTCCGCTCGGTGGCGGCCTTCCTCGCGGCCTCGGCCTGTGACCGGTCCTCGGCGCCCTCGAGGTCGTCGAGGTGGTCAGCGAGTTCGTCCAGCGCCGCAGCCCATGTGGGGAGCAGGCCCTCCACCGGGAACTGCCGGAACATGCTCAGGGTGCGCCGCAGGGTCGGGACGGCGACCCTGATCAGCTCGGTGTGGCCGGTCGCGCGGAACAGCGTGGAGGCGAAGGTGCGGTAGGAGGATTCCGCGGTGTCTCGGGTGTCTGACCGGCATGCCTGCGCCATGAGGCGCGCGGCGGCGGCGACGGCGCCCACGGGGCTCTCCGAGATCTCCGCATCGTCGTCCATCGGCAGCGGGAGGCGTTCGACGGCGATGATCAGCAGAGTGCCGAGCAGGTCGCTGAGCTCCTCGGCCTGCCGTTGGGTGAGCACGGAGACCCGACGTCGCTTGTTGGGCAGGGCTTCGACCAGACCCTCGGCCATGAGCGTGGCCACCGACTCGCGCACCGGGGTGATGCTGACCCCGAGCCGTGAGGCGAGCTCGGCGTCTCGCAGGGGAGCCCCGGGAGGCAGCTGCCCGGTCAGGATCTCCTCCCGAAGACGTTGCGCGACCGCCTCCCCTCGGGTCAGCGGGACGGCGAAGTCGTCGTCATGGGGGTCCCATCCGGAGGCAAGGTGTGTCATGGGTCTCACTCTATACAGGCGTTGTTCAGTGCGGTACCAGGAATCCCCGAGGTGACGGTCATGGCGTCACAGGCGGTCGCCTCAGCAGGTTACCCGGTATACCCGCGACCGATGTGAGCTGTGCCGCTCCCCGTGCGGGTCTGCGCGGCTAGGATGGATCGGGAGACCCTCTGACCCACGACTCGAAGGAGTTCGCCCGTGGCCATCGCTACACCGGACAAGTACAACGAGATGATCGACGCCGCCAAGTCCGGCGGCTACGCGTTCCCGGCAGTGAACGTGACCAGCTCGCAGACCCTCAACGCCGCGATCCGTGGCTTCGCGGAGGCCGAGTCGGACGGCATCATCCAGGTGTCCACCGGCGGCGCCGCCTACTGGTCGGGCGCCAGCATCAAGGACATGGTGGCCGGCTCGCTGGGCTTCGCGGCCTTCGCCAAGCAGGTCGCCAAGAACTACGGGGTCAACATCGCCCTGCACACCGACCACTGCCCGAAGGACAAGCTGGACGGTTTCGTGCTGCCGCTGCTCGAGGCCTCCGAGGCGGAGGTCAAGGCCGGGCGTGACCCGATCTTCAACTCCCACATGTGGGACGGTTCCGCCGAGACCCTGGAGGAGAACCTGCGCATCGCCGCGGAGCTGCTGCCCCGCTCCGCCGCGGCCCAGCAGATCCTCGAGGTCGAGATCGGCGCCGTCGGCGGTGAGGAGGACGGCGTGGAGAACGAGATCAACGAGAAGCTCTACTCCACGGTCGAGGACGCCACCGCCACCATCGAGGCCCTGGGTCTGGGTGAGAAGGGGCGCTACATCACCGCGCTGACCTTCGGCAACGTGCACGGCGTGTACAAGCCGGGCAACGTGAAGCTGCGCCCGGAGATCCTCAAGGAGATCCAGGATCAGACCGCCGCCAAGTACGGCAAGGACAGCCCGTTCGACCTGGTCTTCCACGGCGGCTCGGGCTCCACGGAGCAGGAGATCGCCGACGCCGTGAGCTACGGCGTGATCAAGATGAACATCGACACCGACACCCAGTACGCGTTCACGCGTCCGGTGGCCGGGCACATGTTCTCGAACTACGACGGCGTGCTGAAGGTCGACGGCGAGGTCGGAAACAAGAAGACCTACGACCCGCGCGTCTGGGGCGCCAAGGCCGAGGAGTCCATGGCGGCCCGCATCGTCGAGGCCGCGCAGCGGCTCGGCTCGGCAGGCAAGACCCTGCGCTGAGTCGCGTCCGGATCGGCTGACCGTCGTCGAGGGCCTCTCCGGCGCGGCGGCACCTCGGGAGGGCCCGTCACCGTCAGGTGGCGGGCCCTCCCGTGCGCCCGGGCGCTTCTCCTTAGGGGGCTTTTCCTTCGGGGCCTCCGCGTCGCGGGGGCCGCTCAGAGCCGGCCGCGCAGGGCGGAGATCAGCTCGTCGAGGCGGGCTGTGCCGGTCCAGCTCTCCGGGTGCACGGCCGTGATCTCCCGCGGGACCAGCTGCGGAAGATCGACGACGTCGAGCCGGTCCGCGAAGCCGGTGGCCCCGGGGGTTCGCAGGGCGAGACGGGGGATCAGGGCGACCCCGAGCCCATGGGCCACGAGTGCCTGGATGGCCTGAGGGTCATCGGTGACATGACGGATGGCCGGAGTGAAGCCGGCGGCCTCGCACACCTGGGTCAGATGCTGGGTGCACCGGCGGCAGCCGGCGACCCAGGGCAGGTCTTCGGCGTCGGCGAGCTCGCGGACATCCCGGTCCAGCCCCCACCGGCGCGGGAGGATCAGCGCGTGCCGGTCCACGCCCAGCACGACTGCCCGGTGGCCGGAGGGGATCGCCTCGCCGGGCCCGTGGCGGAAGATCAGGCGACGTCGACCGCCCGCGGCGCAGAAGGTCGAGGGCTTCCGGGGGCTCGTGCTCGAGGACCTCGAAGCCCCCTCCGCCTCCGCCGACCAGCTGCTCCAACGACGGCGCCAGCGCGCCTCCGAGCAGAGAGGGGAAGGCTGCGATGCGCAGCGTCTGGTCCACGGGGCTGACGGCGGAGCGCAGGTCCTCGAGGGCGCCGCGCGCCTGGGCGCGGATGGCTTCGGCGCGGCCGAGCAGGATACGGCCGGCCGGGGTGGGCACCACGCCACGGGTGGTGCGGGTGAGCAGCCGGGTGCCGAGGGAGTGCTCGAGGGTGCTGAGCTGTTGGGAGACCGCCGGCTGAGACCAGCCGAGTTCGACGGCGGCGGCGCTGAGGCTGCCGGCGGAGACGGCGCGTTCGAACAGCAGCAGCTTGCGCAGATCGAGCTGCTCCTCCTCGCCCCGGCGGGGCGCAGGATGCTCGTGATGATGGCGGCCGTGGCGGCCGATCCGGTCGCCACGGGGAGCCGATCCGGGGGCATCGACCTCGGGGAGAAGGTCATAGTCCGGGCTGACCTGCTCCCGCAGCGCCTCGGGGTCCAGCTCCGCGTCGGTGAACTCGTCGCCCAGGTCGACGGCGAGCGGGCGGGTCGCGGGGCTGGTCGAGTCGGCGGCGCCATTCCTGTTCTGGTGATTGTCATGGGCCGCGGCGATCCCTTCGGAGTCTTCCATAAGTCCAGCTTATGCCTTGGGGCATCACGACTGGGTCTACCGTTCATCACCCCAAGGAAACATGATGGTGATGTCGTCAGGGCGTGTGTGGCCTGCGCCGCCCGGGGCATCCACAGGGAAGGATTCATCATGCATCGCATCGGTCTGCTCGGAGGCATGAGCTGGCATTCCACCGTGCAGTACTACCGCGGCCTCAACATGGCTGTCGCTGACGCTCGTGGGGGCCACGCCTCGGCTCCGCTGCTCATCGACTCCGCCGACTTCGCCGAGATCCGCGCCCTCCAGGTCGCCGACCGCTGGGAGACGGCCGGAGATGTGCTCGCCGCCGCAGCGCAGCGGCTCGTCGCCGGTGGGGCGGAGGCGCTCGCCATCGCCACCAACCTGATGCACAAAGTCGCCCCTGCCGTGGAGGCGTCCGTGGACGTGCCGCTGATCCACATCGCCGACGCCGTCGCTCAGGAGGCTCGCCTCGCGGGTCATGGGACGCTTGGCATCCTGGGGACCGCCCGCACCATGCAGGACGACTTCTACCGCGCCCGGCTCGCAGCCCACGGGATCGACGTCGTCGTGCCCGACCCCGAGACTTGCCGGACGCTGGACCGATGGATCTTCGACGAGCTCACCCAGGGCTACTTCACCGATCCGGCGCGGAGCGACTTCCTCGCGGCGATGACGGCGCTGCAGGCCCGCGGCGCCGATGCGGTCGTGCTCGGCTGCACCGAGATCGGCATCCTGATCCCGCCGGCCGAGGCGCCGATGCCCGCGCTGGACTCGGTGGACGCCCACGTCTCGGTCCTGAGCCGTTTCTGCCTCCGCGGCGAGCTCCCCGCCGCCTCCCGGGCCGCACCCGTCGCGGGCTAGGCTGAGGCCTGTGACGACGACACCCTCCACACCGCGCCGCCGCCTGCTGCTCCTCGACTTCGACGGCACCGTCTGCCTCGGCGACGACCCCGTGCTCGCCTATGCTCGCCGCGTGGACGCGATCCTCGCCGCCCGGGGGGAGGAGGGAGGCGTGGAGGCCGCCGTCGCGCATGCCCTCGCCGTCGAGGACCTGCTCGCCGCCGACATCGCCTTCGATGAGACCGGCTTCCCCCGCGGCGTGGACCAGGAACCGGTCGAACGGGGTGCGGAGCCGCATCGAGCCCCCAGCGCCCACCCGGTCTCCTGGCCGGTCCAGGACGGCTATCAGCTGGTCCAGCTGCTGGCCCGCCAGCGGGGCCTCAGCGACGCCGGACGCCGGCCAGGCCTTCCTGGGCGGACGGGAGGACCTCCTGGCCCGCGGGCTGGGCACCACCGATGTCCACGCGCCCGCAGGCCTGGCCGAGCTGCTCGACGAGGTCCGTGCGGAGGCCGGCGTCGTGCTGGCCACCAACGCCCCCGCCGCCGCATTCGGCCCGTGGCTCGAGACGCTCGGGCTCACCGAGGCGTTCGACGCCGTCATCACAGATTCTCGGAAGCCCTTCGGCATGCCGGAGGTCCTGCGTCGGGCCGGGGAGCTGATCGGCGGGGAGGAGCCCGTGCCGGCGCAGGAGATCCTCTCGGTGGGGGACATCTGGCGCAACGATCATGAGCACCTCGCGGCCCTGGGCGGCACCACGCTGCTGATCGACAGATTCGCCACCGGACTCGGAGAGCCGGATCATCGCGTCCAGGACTTCGCCGATGCCGCGCCGATCATCAGGTCCTGGGCGCGAGCGCGCGCAAGGCGCTGACCAGCCCCGATACCTACTCGCAGGTCACGTGATGCCGCTCATGCCGACGTCGTGAGCGGCATCACGGGCTTCCGCCAGGCATGTGAACACTGTGTGACACCTGATCAAACGCCCCTTCCGTGGCTTGTGAGGCCCATCTCTCCGCTCTAGAGTGAGGATCAGACTCGCGCCCCGCGTCAGGTGCGGCGTGCCCGGATGAGGCTCTCGACACGAGGCTCAGGCACGCGGTGCCGCGGCTCGGGACGAGGAGCCTGCCGGACGGTGCACTGGGGGTCTCTATCGATGTGCAGGTCCGGCAGCCACCGGCATCATGATCGACAAGGAATCACTCATGCGCATCAAGACCACCTCCGCACTCGCCGTCGGCGGCGTGCTCACGCTCGCTCTGGCCGGCTGCGTCGCGGACTCCGATGACGGCGGCGACGGCGGAGACGGGGACGCCCTCGTGCTCGGCCTGGTCCCCTCGCAGGACATGGACCAGCTCGTCGAGGACGCCGACGCGCTGGCGGAGCTGCTCGCCGAGGAGCTGGACCGCGATGTCGAGCCGTACATCACCGACAACTATGCGGGACTGGTCACCGCCATGCAGACCGGGCAGGCCGACATCGGCATGTTCGGCCCGATCGCGCTGGTCCAGGCCATCGACCAGGCCGATGCCGAGGCCGTGCTCCAGTCCGTGCGCTACGGCTCCGACACCTACGTCACCCAGTGGTTCACCAATGATCCGGATACCTACTGCCTGGACGAGCCCGTCATGGCGGAGACCGGCCAGGGCTACGAGATGCTGTTCTGCAACGGCACCGACACCGCCGAGTCCGGACCGGTCGGGGAGGAGGCGCTCGAGCTGATCGAGGAGGGCGAGACCATCTCCTTCGTGGATGAGGGTTCCGCCTCCGGCTACTACTACCCGGCCACCCAGCTGGAGGTGCTCAACGGCTTCGACCCGCTCAGCGACATCGACGCCCAGTTCGCCGGGGGCCACCCGAACTCGGTGCTCAACGTCTACAACGGCGAGATCAGCATCGGGGTCAGCTTCGACGACGCCCGGGAGTCCGTGGTGGAGGAGCAGGAGGACGTCGGCGACGAGGTCGTCGTCTTCGCCTGGAGCGAGGACATCCCCAATGACGGGATCGCCCTCGCCGCTGACCTCAGCGACGAGGAGAAGCAGCAGATCACCGACGGCTTCCTGGCGCTCACCGAGTCCGAGGAGGGTCAGGAGGTCCTCTTCGACGTCTATGAGATCGACGACCTCGTGGAGGCCAACATCGACGCTCTCGACGCCGCCCGTGATGTGGCCGCGAACTTCGGCGACGAGTAAGCCCATCCGACCCCGTCCGGGCGACGTCGCCAGCCGTCGTCCCCCTGTCGCGGGAGGTCCGGACCGGCGCACCGCCGGTCGGGGCCTCCCGCGACACGGTCCACAGGAAACCCCATGATCAGATTCGAGAACGTCGACGTCGTCTACCCCGGCGGCTTCCCAGGCCTCAAGAAGGTCGACCTCAACATCGAGGCCGGAGAGTTCGTCGTGATCGTCGGCCTCTCCGGCGCGGGAAAGTCGACCCTCATCCGTACCATCAACGGCCTGGTGCCCTACACCTCGGGCACCCTCACCGTCGGCGACGAGGTCGTCGACCCCTCCTCCCGTCGGCAGCTGCGCCGCCTGCGTTCCCGGGTCGGCATGATCTTCCAGTCCTTCAACCTGGTCAGCCGGATCTCCGTGCTGTCCAACGTGCTGGTGGGTCGGTCGTCCCAGACCTCCTCCTGGCGTTCGCTGCTGGGCTGGTACAGGGCGGCCGACAAGGAGATCGCCTTCCAGTCGCTGGAGCGCGTCGGCATCGTGGAGAAGGCCTACAACCGGGCCTCCGCGCTCTCCGGGGGACAGCAGCAGCGGGTCGCGATCGCCCGGGTGCTCGCCCAGGATCCCGAGGTGATCCTCGCCGACGAGCCGGTCGCCTCCCTGGACCCGCCCACCGCGCACCAGGTGCTGCAGGACCTGCGACGCATCAACCGGGAACTGGGGATCACCACCATCGTGAACCTCCACCACCTGGACATGGCGCGCCGGTACGCAGACCGGGTGATCGGCATGCGCGGCGGGGAGGTCGTCTTCGACGGCCCCGTGGAGGCCGCCACCGATGCTGCCATCGAGGGCGTCTACCAGCGGTCCCTGACGGCTGAGGACGTCGCCCCCGACGCTCCGGTGAGCGTGGACGAGGCCCTGGGCGCCGAGGACGGACCCGAGGAAGGACCTGAGGTCGAGGGCGGCGGATCGGCCGCCTCACCGGCGGAGCGTGCTGGCCGGTGAGCGTCACCGTCACTGCACCGCCCTCCGCACCCGGGGGACCTCCGGCCTCCGGCGGAGCGGACCGACCGGAGAAGCCGCGTCCCAGTGTGACGGGCTACCTGGGCCTGGCCGCCGTCGTCGTCCTGCTGATCCTGTTCTTCCTGGCCACCTCCTCGTCCACGCTCGTCCTCGACATCGGTGTGGGTCGGGTGCCGCTGTATCCGGCGCTGGGCGCCCTGGCGCTGGTGGCCGTGCTGGTCCTGGGCTGGCGCACCCGCACCGGCACGCTGCCGATCCTCGGCGCGCTGGCCGTGATCGGGGTGACCTGGTGGGGCGGCTCCGGAATCGGATTCACGCTGTCCCCGCTGTGGGAGGACCTGCACCGCGCCGAACCGGTGCTGCAGGGATTCCTGAACCCGAACTGGGCATTCATCTGGCGGGTCTCCGACGCGTGGCTGGTCACCCTCGCCATGGCGGTGGTCGCCACCACCGTGGGGTGCTGCATCGGCCTGCTGCTGGCCATGTTGGCCTCCCCGGTCTCCAGCCCGAACACGGGGGTCTCCCAGTTCGTGAAGGCGCTGAACTCGGTGATCCGGTCCATCCCGGACATCGGGTACGGCCTGCTGTTCGTGGCGATGCTGGGCGGCACCGCCGGGGGCGCCGGACCCATGGCCGGTGTGCTGGCGCTGGTGATGTTCAACATCGGCATCATCGCCAAGCTGACCGGTGAGACCATCGACGCCGTGGACCGCGGTCCGCTGGAGGCCGCCGACGCTTCAGGGGCGAACCTGCTGCAGCGCGACCGGGTGGCTGTGGTGCCGCAGATCCTCCCCGGATACCTGTCCTACAGCCTCTACGTCTTCGAGCTGAACATCCGCGCCTCCGTGGTGCTCGGGATCGTGGGCGCGGGAGGCATCGGCTCGATCATCAGCGTGCAGCTCTCGCGCTTCGCCTATGAGAACATCTCGGCGATCATGATCGCCCTGGTGGTCGTGGTGCTGGCCGTGGACTTCCTGTCCCTGACCATCCGACGGAGGCTGACATGAGCCACTCCCACGAACCCGGCGGACAGTCGCGGAGCTCCTCCGGCGCAGACGACGGTCCTCGCTTCGCCCCGGATCGTCTGGACGCCCGTCCGGTGAAGCCCTCCAAGCTGGGGTGGAACCTGGGGATGCTGGCCTTCGGGATCCTCTTCATCGCGGCCATCTCCACCACGGGGGCGAACTTCTCTCGGCTGGCCGACTTCCCCGCGAACTTCCTCAACTACTCCACGCTGATGGTTCAGGGAGTCTTCCAGCCGCTGACCCCGGAGGTGCAGGCGGCGTGGACCACGGCATTCTCCGACATGCTGGAGTCGGTGCAGATCGCCTGGATCGGCACCGTGGTGGGGGCGCTGTTCTCCCTGCCCATGGGCTTTCTGGCCGCGCGGAACATGACGCCGCTGCCCCTGTATGCGGTGGTGCGGTTCATCCTCTCGGTGATCCGCGCGGTCCCGGAGATCGTGTTCGCCATCGCGGTGATGCTGCCGATCTTCGGCCTCGGGCCGCTGGCCGGCGCGCTGGCCCTGGGAGTGAGCTCCATCGGGACCCTGTCGAAACTCATCTCGGAGGCGATCGAGGGGGTGGATCCGGGGCCGCTGGAGTCCTCGCGCGCCGCCGGGGCCACCAAGCTGCAGATGATCCGCTGGGCGGTGCTTCCGCAGGTGATGCCGGAGGTGATCGCCATCTGGCTGTACCGCTTCGAGGTCAACATCCGGGCCTCGGCGATCCTCGGTGTGCTGGGGGCAGGCGGCATCGGATCCCTGCTCTCGGCCCTGTTCAACGTGCGTGCCTGGGACCGCATCGGCATCACCCTGGTGGTGATCATCGTGGTCACCATCATCATCGACCAGATCTCGGCCTGGATCCGTCACCGGGTCATCCACGGGGCGCCGAAGAAGCAGGTGAGGGCGTCGGTGCGTGCTGATGACTCCGGTGACGGTCCTGTGCTCGGCACTCCTCCGACCTGAGGAGACCCCACGGGATGCTCGCCGGTCGCTCAGCTGAGGCCCAGGGCTGGAGGAGCTCAGTTCCATGAGGTCTTTCCGGTGTCGGTCGGTTCGGGGCGGGACAGAGCGCCGTCACGCATAGTGGCCACGGCGTCGGCCACCGGCACGTACTCGGTGTCGTGGGTGACCATCACGGTGGCTACCTGATGCTCGGCCGTCAGTCTCGCGAGCAGCTGCACCACGGTCAGAGAACGGTCGTGGTCCAGAGCGGCCGTCGGTTCGTCCACCAGCAGCACCGACGGCGAGCCGATCAGGGCGCGAGCGATGTTGACACGCTGGCGCATTCCTCCGGAGAGCTCATGAGGTCTCCGTCCGGCGGCGTCGGTCAGGCCGACCTCCTCCAACAGGGCGTCGGCCCTGGCCGCGGCCGACCGACGGGCACCGCCCCTCATGTCTTCAGCAATGATGAGCTGCTCACGCGACGTCAGCGACGGCAGCAGGTTGGGCTGCTGAAAGATCATGCCGATCTCGTCGCGCCGCAGCCGGTCGCGGCCTCGGCGGCTGAGCTGGGCGGCATCGCGTCCGGCGATGCTCACCACACCGTGCTGAGGCTGGACCAGAGTGGCCGCGACGGCGAGCAGACTGGACTTTCCGGACCCGGAGGGACCGACGAGGGCGAGCATCTGACCCGCGCCGACGCGGAGCGAGACCTCGTCCAGAGCGGTGAGCGTCCCTGCGCCGTCCGGGTAGGTGAGGGTCACACCGTCCAGCTCGAGGGCTGTCGGCGCGTGTGCCGGGACGGTGCGGGAGCTGGTGTCAGAGGGAACGGCCGATGCCGTCTGGTCCGAGGTGAATGGTGATGTGGGCATGCGTGTTCCTATGAGGTGGAAGGGTGATGGACAGTGCGGGCGCGGATCAGCTGCCGCCGAGTGCGAGGAGGGGGTCCACCCGGGTGACCCGGCGGACAGCGAGAACGGCGGCGGCGAGCCCGGTGAGGAGGACTCCGGCCGCGGGCGCCAGAGTCGTCAGCATGGTGAGTTCGACAGGCGCTGCCCCGCTGGTGGCGAGACCGCCGGCCCACCCGGCGAGACCACCGATGCTCGCACCGAGAGTGAGCACCACGGCGGCCTGCGCCAGAGCATCGCGCAGCACATAGCCGGTGGAGGCTCCGAGAGCTTTGAGCACCGCGATGTCCCGGGTGCGCTGGACGGTCCACACGGTGAGGAACGCCGCGATCACCAGACCGGAGATCAGATAGAGCATGACCTGCATCAGCGTCAGCGAACCGTTCTCGGAGGAGTAGGACGCCAGCGCGTCGAAGCTCTCTGTGGGGGTCATGCTCCACGTGCCGGCGGCGTCATCCACCGCTTGCTCATCGAGGGTCGGGGAGGCGTCGTCCTGTGCGGTGATCGCCAGGACGGTGCCGACGGCATCGGCATCGCCGCGAGGGGAGAGCTCCTGCCACTGCGCCAGTGCGGTCCACATCACCGGGGTGTGGCTGTACCACTGGGTAGGAGTCACGGCGCTGACCGTGAGTTCCTGGCCGTTGACCGTCACCGGATCGCCGACTGTCAGCCCCAGGTCCTCGCTGATCTCTTCGGAGACCACCGTCTGATCCACACTCGGTGCCGCCTCGCCGTCTGGCGTCATTCGGGAGTCCTCGGCGAGTCCGATGACGGCCACTGAGACCGCGTTCCCGGCCTCGGCCGTGGTCTGGCTGATGCCCAGCGGCTCCGCGTGGGCCACGCCTTCGGCCTGCTGCCACGTCTCCAGCTGCTCAGCGTCGACGGAGGACTCTGTGTAGCTGGGCTCGCGCTCGTCATCCCCGAAGGCGATCCGATCCGCCGGCAGCGAGTCGATCGCGGCGACGTTCTGTCGCGCCAGTCCGGAGGTCAGCCCGGTGAGCATCACCAGCAGCAGCGTGATCAGGGCGACCACTGTGCCCATCAGTGCGAAGCGCCCGCGGGCGAAGCGGACTTCGCGAAGTGCCAGATACATCAGGATCTCCGATCATCGTCAGGGGTGTTCCGACCTCGCTGGTCGGTCGGGGCGGCGGACATCCGCCGTGTCTTCCTCCACTCTCCTTCGCGAGTGCGGGTTCCCCATCGCCTGGGTGGTGGAGCCTCGGCCTCCGAAAGGTGGAGGTGCCGGTCAACCGTTCGGTTGATGCCCTGATGTCTTCGCCCGCATACGATGGGGGGATGCTGAGGCCGGATGAGCATCCACGGGCAGGGCGTGGTGTGGTGATCCTGCGCAGCCTGCGCGTAGGTCTGCACACCAGCGTGGCGGTGCTCCTCGTCATCGGGCTCATCCGACTGCTGGACGGTCCTCACTCCGCCGAAATCCGCGCCACCGGAGCCGCGCTGACGCTGGTGTTCGCGGCGGTCTACGTGGCCGGCACGCTCGTGGAACGGCGCGTCTCGGAGGCGAAGACATCCGCGTCGTCGAGCACCGGACCTCTGCGGACGGACTCAGCGCTCGGACAGGGCGGCACGCTGGTGTGGCTGTTCGTGGTCACCGGCCTATGGGGTGGGCTGCTGACCGTCAGCGCAGACTTCGCCTGGGTCGCCTTCCCGCTGTTCTTCCTGCACCTGCACCTGCTGCGCATCCCATGGGCCGTCGTCGCCGTCGCGGGACTCACGGGTGCCGTCGTCCTCGCGCTCTGGAACCAGCCCGGAGGAGACCATCCCGCCACGGTGATCGGACCGATCATCGGAGCCGTCTGTGCCGGGCTGATGGCACAGGCCTACAGAATCATGGATCAGGAGAACCGCGCGCTTCGGGAGACGATGGAGGACCTGCAGCGCGCTCGCCAGGAACTGGTCGCCGCCCAGCGGGAGGCGGGCGCGCTCGTCGAGCGGGAGCGGCTGGCCCGTGAGATCCATGACACGCTCGCCCAGGGGCTGGCGAGCATCGTCCTGATGAGTCGTGCCGCAGGTTCCAATCTCGACTCAGGCTCCGTTGAGCAGGCCCGGGACCAGCTGAGCACGGTGGTGCGCACCGCAGGGGAGAACCTGGATGAGGCTCGACGCTTCGTCGCCGTGCTGCAGTCCGGTGAGCTGCAGGATCCGGGCCTTCTCGACGAGCTGCGCCGTGCCTGCCGGCAGATCGAAGCGCAGGCGGCCGCACAGGGACAGGGCCTGCGGTGCCGACTACGCGTCAGCGGAGGTCTCCGACCCGTCGCGGGCAGCCAGGCGATGCTGGTGCTGCGGGCGGTGCAGGCGACCCTGGCCAATGTGTTGCGGCATGCCCAGGCTGACACGGCCGCCGTCACGCTGACGTTCCTGCAGGAGGCCTTGCTCGTCGACGTCGTCGACGACGGCGTCGGCTTCGATCAGCACGCGACGGTCGGGGTGCCCCCTGCCTCCGGCGCCGAGCGCCCCATGGGCACCGGCGTCGGCCTCGGGGCGCTGCGCGACCGTGTCGCGGCCCAGGGCGGCCAGCTGCACGTAGAGTCTTCCCCCGGCTCGGGAACGGCGGTGTCCATACGCATTCCCCTGGGGCAGGAGCCCCCGCAGCCTCAGGAGCTGCCAGGGGAGGTGGAGCGATGGACGGAGTGAGGCAGAGTCCCGGAGTCGAGGGCGGTGCTCAGCCCGGTGACGGGCTGAGCGCAGTGTTGGTCGATGATCACCCGGTGGTCCGAGCGGGTCTGCGCGCGATGCTCAGTGAGGATCCGAAGATCCGAGTGGTGGCTGAGGCGGCGGACGGGAAAGCGGCCCTCGACGTCGTCGCGCGGCTCGTCACGGAAGGGCTCCGTCCTGACCTTGTGCTGATGGATCTGCAGATGGGGGAGGGTATGGACGGGGTTGCGGCGACTCGTCAGCTGCGGCAGCAGTGCCCCGGACTTCCGGTGCTGATCCTGACCACCTACGACACGGAGGCCGACATTCTGGCCGCGGTGGAGGCTGGGGCGAGCGGATATATGCTCAAGGACGCCGCTCCGGAGGAGATCCATCGAGCGGTCCACGATGCGGCCGCGGGGCGGACGGCACTGGCTCCCGCCGTCGCCGCCCGGCTGATGGGCAGAATGCGGGATGACAGCACCTCGCTGAGCACCCGTGAGGTGGAGCTGCTGGAGCTGCTGGCCACAGGGCTGTCCAACCAGCAGATCGCTCGCCAACTGTTCATCTCCGTGGCGACGGTGAAGACGCACCTGGTGCACATCTACCAGAAGCTTGGAGCGGACAATCGGACTGCGGCGGTTCGGGTGGCGTCAGAGCGGGGGATCATCCGCGCGTGAGGGCTGGGGAGCCGCGTAGGATGGCGGCCATGAGCATCGTCGGACGCAACCTGATGGAGCCGGAGCCCACGCTGCTGCCGGCCGAGCCCGAGGTCACGGAGTCACTCGCCGCCGGTGAGGAGCCCGTGGACCTGGCCGCCAAGCACCCTGAGTCGTCTTTGGTCTGGGCGCTGCTGGCAGAGGACGCGCTGTCCCAGGGGTACACCGTGGAGGGCTACGCCTACGCCCGGGTCGGCTATCACCGGGGCCTGGATGCGCTGCGCCGCTCCGGCTGGCGCGGCTCCGGCCCGGTGCCGTGGTCCCATGAGCCGAACCGGGGCTTCCTGCGGTCGCTGGCCGCGCTGGGGCAGGCCGCCACGGCCATCGGCGAGACGGAGGAGATCCGTCGGATCCAGACATTCCTGCGGGACTGCGACCCCTCCGCGCCGGAGCAGATCGCCCAGCTGCCGCGCTGAGGGCCTCAGTCGGCAGGGGTCTTCCCAGGATTCACCCCTCCCAGTAGTGTGTGATGCGGATCACTCATTACTCGCGGGTCACACCCGCGAGTAATGAGTGGTCCGGTTCTGATCCCGCACTGATGGAGAGGCTCGATGACGAACTCTGTGACGCCCTGCCCCCGCCGCCGGACACCCGGCGGACCGCCCGCTGTCTCCCCGCCCCGGGGAGGGAGGCGCCTGGCCCGTGGGGCAGGTGCCGCGCTGTCGGCCGCCGCGCTTCTGCTGGCAGTGATGCCTGCGGCCTCCGCCGAGCCGGAGCAGCTCGCGGTCGAGGAGGACCTCGCGGAGCTGGAGCAGCTGTGGCAGCAGAGGCAGGAGGCCGACGACGCCGGCCCCGCCGACCTGACCGCTGAGCAGGTCCCCGACGACGTCACCGTCGAGGAGGCCGAAGCCGCCGTCGAGTCCTCTGCGGAGCTGACGGAGGAAGATGTGCACTACGCCGCCGCCCTGGAGGATCTGGCGCAGGGAACTGACGAGGACTTCTACGCCGTGCCCGCGGAACTCCCGGACCAGGACGGCACGCTGATCCGCCAGCAGGCCGCCACGTTCTACCTGGACCCCATCGGGCTGATCGAGCACGACGCCGAGGTCACCCGCATCATGTACCGCACCACGGATTCGAACGGGCAGGCCCGAGCCGCCGTCGCCACGGTCCTGGAGCCGCGCCGCGGCGGCGACGATCCGCAGCGACCGCTGATCGTCCACGCGCCCGGCACCCAAGGCTTGGGCGATCAGTGCGCCCCGAGCCGGCAGCTGGCCGCCGGCACCGAGTACGAGGGCCTGGGCGTGGCCGCGGCTCTGGAGGCGGGCTACGCCGTCGTGATGCCGGACTACATCGGGCTGGGGACCGAGGGCATGCACACCTATATGAACCGCGTGGACCAGGCCCATGCGGTGCTCGACGCCGCTCGCGCGGCCCAGGAGGCCGAGGGTGTGGCGCTCGGTCCGGACAGCCCCGTGCACATCCGTGGCTATTCGCAGGGCGGGGGCGCGGCGGCCGCGGCCCTGGAGTCGGCGCATGAGCACGCGCCGGAGCTGAACCTGATCTCCGGGGCGGCCGGGGCGGTGCCGGCAGACCTGTTTGAGGTCGGGGACATGATCGACAGCAGCCTGTACAACGCGTTCCTCCTGTTTGCGCTCGGCGGGCTGGTGGAGTCCGAGGGGCTGGACCCCGCCGAGTTCCTCAATGACGAAGGGCTGGCCCGGCTGGAGCAGGCCTCCGGCCAGTGCACGGTCTCCGCGCTGATCAGTCACATGTTCGTGGACACGGCCACGCTGACCGTGGACGGCCGCGCCTTCACCGAGCTCATCCAGGATGAGCCCTTCGCCTCGGCGCTGGCGGCGCAGCGTATCGGGGACGGTCGCGCCCCGGACGTGCCTGTGCAGATCAACCATTCGCTGCTCGATGACGTCATCCCCTACTCCACCGGCCGTGGCCTGGCGCAGCGGTGGTGCGGCGAGGGGGCGAGGGTGACGTTCGCATCGAACGTGGCGCCCACCCATGTGGGCGGGCACGTGGCCAGCATGCCGGGTGTGGCGCTGTTCACGGCGGCGACGCTGAACGGAGTCACTCCGGTGAGCAGCTGCTGGCGGCTCTGAGGCTTCCGTCAGCGCGGGCGAGGAGGGCTCCGACCTCCCGGCGGTGCGGTCGGAGCCCTCCCCGGCTGGGGGATGACCCTGTCGGGGGAGATCAGAGTCCCTGCCAGCCGGGCTTGGTCGCGAAGGTCTGGCGGCAGTAGTCGGTGAGCTCCCGACGCGACGCCGGTTCGCTCACACCGCCAGGACATCGGCGGCCACCTCGAGAAGGTGCCGGTAGACGCGGCCCGTCGCCCGGGTCATCGCGATCTCGCAGGCCCGGTTGCAGGACGCGTGGTCGACGGCGTCGAGCTGCCGCACCTCCCGCGCCTCGGCGGCAGTCGCCGACGCCGTGAGCTCCGGATGGAGCATCCCGCGGTCACCGGCGAAGCCGCAGCACCCCCAGTCGGCCGGAACATGCACCTCGACGGCGACGGCCTCGGCCAGCGTCTGCAGGTCGGCAGAGACCCCGGCCTTCTGCGACGAACAGGTCGGATGGAGGGTCAGCGACTCGACCCTGCGCCTCGGATCCACGGTCAGCCGCGGCAGCACGTGCTCCACCACGAAGCTCACCGCGTCCACCACGGACACGGCCCGGGGGTCCTGCCGTGCCCTGGCGTCGGTCATGATCGTCTGGACACCTTCGGTGCAGGAGGTCGCATCCACGATCACGGGCGGATGTCCGACGGTGCCGGCCTCAGGCCTCTGCAGGGCGGCCACGGCTGTGAGCACCCGTTCTGCCATCACGTCCTGTCCGGCGGTGAAGCCCTTGGAGGACCACGGGGTGCCGCAGCACAGCGTGTCGATCTCCTCGGGCACGAGCAGCCGCAGGCCGGCCGCGGCGCACAGCCGGGACACGGCCTGCTGCACGCCGGAGCCTCGGGTGCCTGCGGATCCGGCGGGGGCGAACATCGCGCCTTGGCAGCTGGGCAGGAAGATCGCCGCCGCCTGGCCGACGGCGGCGTCACCCTCCCCGGTGCCCCGTGCCCCGCCGTCGGCCTCTCCGTCGTCAGCCGGGGGCGTCAGCAGCTGCGCCGTCGGCCCCCGGAGGGCAGGTCCGTGGACCACAGGGGGACGGTGTCAGGACCGATGAGGGCGCGCGCGGCACGGTTGGGGGCGGTGATCAGTCCGGGAGGCACATGAGCCGCGGCGTCGAGGGTGCGGCCCGCTGCCGCCGTGGCGGTGTCCCAGTGCCGGGCGGCGGCCCTCCACAGGCCCGCGCTGAGCCGCCCGCGACGTTCACCGCGCAGGCGCTTCACCAGCGCGCCCGTGTCGATCCCCACCGGGCAGGCGGAGGCGCAGAGGCCGTCGACGGCGCAGGTGTCGATGCTCTCGTACTGCTGCTGCTCGTCCAGCGCGGCGACGAGTGCGAGATCCCCGTCGGCCTCCGCCCGGGCGCGCGCCCGCCGCACCACGATCCGCTGCCGCGGGGTCAGGGTGAGGTCCCGGCTGGGACAGACCGGCTCGCAGTATCCGCACTCCACACAGCGGTCGACCTCGTCGTCCACCCGGTCCACGGGTTTGAGATCCTGCAGGTGGGCTCGGGTGTCCGCGGTCAGCACCACGCCGGGATTCAGCACCCCGGCGGGGTCGAAGGCGCGCTTGACGCCGTGCAGCACCTCCACCAGGGCGGCCGAGTACTGACGGTCGATGAACGGCGCCATCGCGCGCCCGGTCCCGTGCTCGGCCTTGAGGTTGCCGCCGTGCCGCAGGATGAGCCGCACCAGGTCCTCGGTGAAGGCCTCCAGACGGGCCAGGTCCGCGGGGTCCTCCGTGTCCTCGGTGATCATGAAATGGAGATTGCCGTCCTTGGCGTGTCCGAAGATCACCGGGTCTGTGTAACCGTGCTCGGCCAGGAGCCCTGCCAGCTCCCGGCAGGCGGCTGCCAGGCGCTCCACCGGCACGACCACGTCCTCCAGCAGCGCGGTGGTGCCCGGAGGGCGGGCCTCGGCGACGGCTGCGTACAGGCCCTTGCGGACGCTCCACAGCGCGGCGCGCGCGGCCGGGTCTCGGCTCAGCTCAGCAGGCCGCACGGTGGGCAGGGCGCTGATCACGGGCGCAGCGGTGCCGAGGACGCCGTCCAGTTCGGCGGGATCGTCTCCCCGATACTCCACGAGGATCGCGGCATGGTCCCGGACCTCGAACCCGTCCACGGCGGACGCGCCTGGGGGAGGCGCCGGGCCACCCGCAGGGACTCGGCGTCCATGAGCTCCAGCGCCTTCGCCCCGGTGCCCACCAGATCGGGCAGGGACCGGGCGGCGGCGTCCACGGAGTCGAAGATCAGCAGGCCGGTCGCCGCAGCCGGCTGGACCGGCACGGCGCGGAACACGGCGTCGGCCACGAAGCCGAGCGTGCCCTCCGAGCCGATGAGCAGCCGGTTCAGCAGCTGGAGCAGACCCTCGGCCTCGCAGAACGCGTCGAGCGAGTATCCCATGGTGTTCTTCAGGGAGAAGCGCTCGCGGATCTCCGCGACGGCGTCGGGGTCGTGACGGATCCGATCCTGCAGCCGTTCGAGGTCGGCCACCAACCGGGGCTCGTGGCGGCGCAGGTGGAGCAGACTGTCCTCGGCGGCGGTGTCGACCACCGTTCCGGAGGGCAGCACCGCCACCAGTGACTCCAGAGTCCGTGTGGAGTTGTGCTCGATCCCGGCGGCCATCCCCGAGGAGTTGTTCGCGATGACGCCGCCGATCGTGCAGGCAGCCTCGCTGGCGGGATCCGGGCCCAGAGCACGCCCGTGGCGGGCCAGACGCGTGTTGACCGCCCGCAGTGTGGCACCGGCCTGGGCGCGCACGCGCTCGCCGTCGTCGAGGACCTCTATGCGGCGGAACCCCCGGCGGGTGTCCACCAGGATGCCGGCCCCGGAGGCCTGGCCGGAGAGGCTGGTGCCCCCGGAGCGGAAGGTCACCGGCACGTGGTGCGCGGCGGCGACGGCCATCACGGCGGCGACCTCCTCGATGCTCTCCGCGATCACCACCACCAGGGGCACCAGCAGATAGTGCGAGGCGTCATGGGCCCGGGAATGTCGATCGATCGCCCGGTCCAGGACCCTGTCCCTGCCGACGGCGCCGGTGAGGTCGGCCAGCAGACGACGGCGGGCGGAGGGGCTGAGCTCCGGGGTTCCCCTCAGATCCATACGGCACCGTCCTGGGGTGAGAGGCGGTCGCCTGCGGCGAGCCGGGCCAGTGTGAGCGCACCGTCCAGGGGGTCGCCTGCCGCCTGACGGACCGTGACGGTGCGGGAGTGCTCGGTGATCCTGGCGGCGAAGCCGTCCGTCAGCGCGCCGCCGGCGCGCGCGAGCCCTCCGGTGAGCACCACGTCAGCGGGGACGGAGGGGGAGGGGGTGACATCGGAGGAGGGGGCGCCGTCGTCGTGGAGGTCGCCGTCGGTGACGAGTGCGGCCAGGGCGCTCTGCGCGGCCTCCCTCCCAGCCTGCCGCAGAAGCTGGTCCGAAGCCGGGTCGCCGCCGTCGGCCAGCGCGATGACGTCGCGGGCGAACTCACCGAGCACGCCCGCGAGATCCTCGCGGGTGTAGAGCTGCCCGGGCCAGGTGGCCGGCTCCCCGAAGCGCCTCCGTGCGCGGCGAGCAGCGCCTTCCAGACGCCGCTGCGGAGGGTCGTGCGCGTCTGAGGCGTCGACGCGTCGTGGGTGCGCATCGCCCGCTCCAGGCCGTGCCTGCCCACCCAGGCTCCGCCGCCGCGATCTCCGAGCAGGTGGCCCCATCCGTCCACACGGCGCCACTGCGGGGGATGCAGCCCCGTCGCATCCGGGCCGGGGTGCCCGACGGCTATCGCCCCGGTGCCCAGCACGACGACGGCGCCGCCCGCTCCGCCCAGGGCTCCCAGATGTGCCCGTGGACGGCGTCCACGGCCACAGCCGCGGGGCACGCGGTCTCTCCGGTGAGTTGGGCCGCCAGGCGGGCGGGGTCCCTCACCAGCGAGGCCACACCGGTGGGCGCCGACGCCGTCGCCGTGCAGGGCGCGCATGCGCTCGGGCCAGGTGCGTGCGGCGGTGTCGAGCAGCTCCCGCGCCAGCTGGGGGACGGAGCTTCCCGAGGCACTGACCCGCACCCGGGGGCCTGTCAGGACCTCTCGCGGTCCGGGTTCGAGTCCGGCCCAGGCGATCCGGCTTCCGGATCCGCCGATGTCCAGGCCGAGGACGCCGGCCTCTGGTGGGAGGGCGGTCACGAGCCGCGCTCCTCGGGCTGCAGACCGGCGGCGATCGCGTCCCGCACCGATCCGGAATGGGCGTCGAGCAGGGCCGAGGCCCGCGTGACCGGGACGTCCGCCAGCGAGCTGACGATGGCGGACTTGAGGTCTCCGCCGGCGTGCTCCAGGAGCTCCCGTGCGGGAGCCTCCTCGAGGCCCACGGCCTCGCACAGGATGCGCACGGTGCGGTCCCGCAGCTTCGCGTTGGTGGCCACCACGGAGACCATGAGGTTCTGCCACGTGCGGCCCAGAGCGATCATCAGTGCCGTGGAGAACCCGTTGAGCACGAGCTTCTGGGCGGTGCCGGCCTTCAGCCGGGTGGAGCCGGTCACCACTTCGGGTCCGGTGTCGAGAGCCAGGTGGACGTCGGCTGAGCCTGCCAGCGGCGCGTGCGGATTGTTGGAGACCAGCACGGTGTGGGCCCCTGCCGCGCGGGCGGTCTGAAGGGCCCCGCCCACATAGGGGGTGGAGCCGCTGGCCGCCAGACCGATCGCGACGTCGTCGGGGCCCAGCTGCGAGGCGTCCCGCCGGCCCTTCTCCGCGGAGTCCTCGGCGTTCTCCACGGCCTCCACCAGGGCCTCCCGTCCGCCGGCGATGTGCCCCACGACCCGGTGCGGCTCCAGATTGAAGGTCGGCTTGAGCTCGCTGGCGTCGAGCACTCCGAGCCGTCCGGAGGTGCCGGCCCCGTAGTAGTGGACGGTGCCGCCGCGGCGCATCCGTGCGGCGGCGGCGTCGACCACCTCGGCCAGCTGTGGCAGCACCGCCGTGACGGCCTGGACGGCCGCCTCGTTCTCGGCGGTCAGCAGCTGCAGCACCCCCAGGGTGTCCAGCTCGTCGAGGTGGCGGCTGCGCGGACTGCGCCGCTCCGTGGGCGGGAGGGGACGGTCCGGCATGGCGTCGGCGTCGTCAGCGGTCATCGTCCGGGGGTCCTCTCCTGATCGTTGTGCTGCTGGCCGGGGGCCGCCGGCAGCTTCGGCCGGGCGGGGTGCCGCAGGGACAGCGTGCCCCCGACGGCGAAGGTCACCAGGACACCCAGCAGCGGGTACCACTGCCAGGCCACCCACACCTCGCCGGTGACGTACTTCTCCATCACGAAGAAGAACGCATTGACCCCGACGGCGGCGAGGAAGGCGATGTTGGCGTCCGCAGCGCGCGCCCGCCGGTTGAGGATCCCGAAGACGAAGGCGCCGAGCAGCCCGCCGTAGGTGATGCCGGCGACTCCGAGTGCGAGGACCACGATGTTCCCCTCGTCGGACTGGAACACAGCGGCCGGGGCGATGAAGGCCAGCCCCCAGCCGATGGTCGCCCAGCGCCCGACCTTCAGGCCCTCCTGGTCCGTCACCGGGGCCTTGCGGAAGCGGGCGTAGACGTCGGTGACCGTGGAGGAGGAGAGTGCGGACAGCGACGAGGACAGGGTGGACATGGCGGCGGCGATGATGCCGGCCAGGAGGAGGCCGGAGATGCCGGGGGGAAGACCTTCGATGATGAACAGCGGGAAGATCTCGTCGTCGCGGGTCAGGCCGAGCGACTCCGGCGAGGCGTGCTCGTAGTAGCCCCACAGCGCCAGCCCGACCAGCAGGAAGATCGCGAACTGCACGAACACCACGACGCCGGAGACGATGATGGCCTTCTGCGCCTCCGCCTTGGTGCGGCAGGCCAGCAGCCGCTGGACCACCAGCTGGTCGGAGCCGTGGGAGGCCATGGCGAAGACCATGCCGCCCAGCAGGGAGGCGACGAAGGAGGCGTTGTTGGAGAGCGGATTGCCCTCCAGCACGATCATGGTGAGCTTCCCCGCCTCGGCGGCGTCACCGAGCCAGCCGCCTCCGGTGGCGGCGGTGATGATGATGATCGCGAGGACTCCGCCGGAGACGTAGAGGAACATCTGGCGACGTCGACCCACACCACGGCTTGATGCCGCCGATGAAGGTGTAGAGGATCGTGACCACCGCCAGGACGACGATGATCGTGAAGTAGTTGGTGTTGAGCCCCAGGCCCTGCAGGATCATGTTCACCGGGATGGCGGCGGCCAGCACCCGGATCCCGTCGGCGAGCAGCCGGGTGAACAGGAAGGTGATCCCCGCGGTGGTCTGTGTGGACTGGCCGAATCTCTTGCCCAGGTAGGCGTAGGCGGTGACCATCTCGCCGTCGTAGTACCTCGGCAGCATGAAGAAGGCCACGATGATGCGGCCCAGGATGTACCCGAGGCCGAGCTGCAGGTAGTTGATGTCGCCCAGGTAGCTCATCACCGGGATGCCGATGACGGTCAGGGCGCTGGTCTCGGTGGCCACCACGGAGAGGCACACGGCCCACCAGGGCAGATTGCGCCCGCCCACGAAGTAGTCCTTCAGTCCTGACTGGCGTCCGCTGAGTTTCAGGCCCAGCCAGGCGGTGGCGGCCAGATAGGCCACGATCACCAGGAGGTCGATGGTCTGCATGTCAGCTCTCTTTCAGTGTCATCCGACCACGCGGAGGCGCGTCGGCATCAGGGGCGAGGGGGCAGGAAGGTGGAGCGGCCGGCGGCCCGGAGTGAGACGGCCCGCGATGCTGCGGTGGGCCGCTCCCGTGACACTCGGCAGGGTGGCGGGGAGGCCGTGCCAGCTGAGCCAGCCGAGCAATGCCATCAGGCAGGCCTCTTTGGCGCCCTCCGGGAGACCGAAGACCTCGTCCGTGGTGCGGAGCTCGACGCCGGCGTCCGGCCCGGTGTGCGGCCCCGAGTGCAGCTCAGTGTGCAGCTCGGCTCGGAGCTGCGTCATCAGCGTGGGATTCCGCGTCCCGCCTCCGGAGGCGACGACGTCGCGGACCCCGTGGGCCCGGCAGGCCTGGGCGACGGTGCGGGCGGTCAGCGTCGTCAGTGTGGCGATGACGTCGACGTCGTCCGGGGCGGTGCCGGCGGCCCGGCGGCGGTTGAGATGCCGGTCCAGGTAGTCGGCGTGGAAGTGCTCCTTGCCCGTGGACTTCGGTGCGGGCAGGGTGTAGTAGGGATCGGAGAGCAGGTCCGCCAGCAGCACAGGGTCCACGGTCCCCTGGGCGGCGAGGGCGCCGTCGCGGTCGAAGCCGCGGGGGTCGCCGGTGATACGGCGGGCCATCAGGTCGATCAGGGCGTTGGCGGGCCCGGTGTCGAAGGCGATCGTCTCCGCGGTGGGGGAGACCACCGTGATGTTGGCGATGCCGCCGAGGTTCAGCATCGCCGTGGGGGTGCGCCCTCCGGCCAGCAGGAGATGGTCGAGGATGCTCGCCAGCGGTGCGCCCTGCCCGCCTGCGGCGACGTCACGAGCCCGGACGTCGGACAGCACGGGCAGGCCGGTGGCCGCGGCGATCCACGCGGGCTGGCCCAGCTGCAGGGTGGACGTGACGACCCCGTCGACGACGTCGTGCCGGACGGTCTGGCCGTGGGAGACGACGAGGTCGCAGCTGGTCTGGGCGTCCCGGCAGAGGGTGCTGACCGCCTCGGCGCTGGTCTGGCCCAGGCGGGCGTCCACGCTGCTGACCAGTTGGAGGGGGACGTCTGCGGGCTCGAGCAGCCGCAGGATGTCCAGGGCCAGCTGCTGCTCGAAGGGCACTTCACGGGAGGCGAGCAGGCGCATCGTGAGCGAGAGGCCGCCGGTCTGCTCGTCGGCGGTGGGCTCCTCCTCTGCTCGGAACTCCACCAGGGCGACGTCGAGCGCGTCGGCAGAGGTACCCGCCATGAGCCGGCGATGATCATGGCTGCCTCCCGCCGCCGGCGTCCTCTGCGGTGTCCGGTGCGGCGGGCACGGTCAGCTCGGTGCGGATCTTGTACCGGTCGCCCCGGTAGACCGATCGGACGAACTCGATCGGGGTGCCGTCCGCGCTGCGCGAGGTCCGTTCGAACAGCAGGGCCGGCGTGTGGACGGGCACGTCGAGATGTCGCGCCTCCTCGTCGTCGAGCACGGTGGGTTCGATGGTCTGTACGCTGTGGGCCACGTGGATGCCGTGCTGCTCCCGCAGGAGCTCGTAGAACGAGCGGTTCTCCAGGTGCTCGGCACGCAGGTGCGGAAGCAGCGTGCGGGGCACGGTGAGATCCTCCAGGGCGATCGGCTCGTCGTCCGCCAGGCGCAGCCGCGAAATGGTCACGATCTCCTCGCCCTCGTCCAGCTGCAGCTGCCGCCGGATCCGGGGTCCCGCGGGGGAGACCTCGAGGGACAGCGTGTGGGCGCCGGGGGTGAGCCCGCGGGCGCGCATGTCCTCGGTGAAGGAACTGGCGACGAGGGCCTGGTCGAGCTTCGGCCCCAGGGCGAAGACGCCGGACCCGTGGCGTCGGCGCACCGCTCCGCGGGCGACGAGCTCGTCGATGGCTCGCCGCAGCGTCATCCGGGAGACGCCGAGTTCCTGGGCGAGGTCCCGCTCCGGGGGGAACTGGTCGCCGGCGGCCATGCCGTCCAGGCGGTCCAGGAGCTGGTCGCGAACTGCATGGTATTTGGTCACGGGTCCATTGAGACACAGGCCACCCTCAGAATCAAGACCACTGGACTAACTTTTGTCCTTGAGGACTCTGCCGCGAGGCAGGGCGACGGAGGGTACGGTCTCTGCGGGAGCGGCCCTCGTAGAATGAGCGGGCCCGCAGCCGCATCAGAGAGGACGAAGGTGGCCAAGCTCTATTTCCGGTACGGAGCGATGAACTCCGGGAAGTCCACCGGCCTTCTCCAGGCGGCCTACAACTATGAGGAGCGCGGGCAGCGGGTGCTGCTCGCCAAGCCGGAGCTGGACACCAAAGGTGCCGACGAGATCGTCTCCCGGCTCGGAGTGACCCGGTCGGTGGACTTCCTGGTCCCTCCTCGGGCCGCCCTGCGGGAGCTGTTCCGCCAGCATGCGGAGGCCAACGCTCCCGGCACCCTGCTGGACGGCGTCGACGACGCGGAGTCCCGTGCGCTCCGCCGGGGTGTGAAGCCGGTGGCGTGCCTGCTGGTGGATGAGGCCCAGTTCTTCACCGAGCAACAGGTGGACGATCTGCTGCGGATCGCAGTGCTGGACGGTGTCCCGGTGCTGGCCTACGGGATCCGCACCGACTTCCGCACCCGATCCTTCCCCGGCTCGGCCCGGCTGATGGACATTGCGCACTCCCTCGAAGAGCTGAAGACCATCTGCCGCTGCGGCGCCAAGGCGGTCTTCAACACCCGCCGGGCGGGGGACAGGATCATCTTCGACGGTGACCAGGTGGCCATCGACGGGGAGGATGTCTGGTACGAGTCGCTGTGCGCGGGCTGCTACTTGGAGGCCTCCGGAGGGCGGCTGGGCTGAACCAGGCGTCGGCGTCGCGGGCCAGGGCAGAGGCAGCGGTCCAGGACTGAGGGCTGCGGAGCGTCGCGACGGCGTCATCAGGCTGTCATACCCGCGTTGGTAGACTTTCCGACGGTGTCGTCGGCGCAAGGAGACGGCACTGACGTCGAGACGTCCCGACGCAGAGCCGGGACCCTGAAGGAGCGACATGCCAGCCATCGTGATCGTCGGTGCCCAGTGGGGAGACGAGGGGAAGGGCAAGGCGACGGACCTGCTCGGCTCGCGCGTCGACTATGTGGTCAAGCCCAATGGTGGGAACAATGCGGGCCACACGGTGGTCGTCGGCGGGGAGAAGTTCGAGCTGAAGCTCCTGCCGGCCGGCATCCTCTCCCCGAACGCGGTGCCGGTGATCGGCAACGGCGTGGTGGTGAACCTGGAGGCGCTCTTCGAGGAGATCGAAGGGCTGGAGGCCCGCGGCGCGGACACCTCCCGCCTGCGGATCTCCGCCAATGCGCACCTGGTGGCTCCGTATCACCAGACCATGGACAAGGTGACCGAGAGGTTCCTGGGCAAGCGGGCCATCGGCACCACAGGCCGCGGCATCGGACCCACCTACATGGACAAGGTGGGCCGCCTTGGGATCCGGGTGCAGGACATCTTCGACGAGTCCATCCTCCGCCAGAAGATCGACGGCGCTCTGCGGCAGAAGAACGAACTGCTGGTCAAGCTGTACAACCGGCGTTCCATCACGGTCGATGAGATCGCCGAATACTTCCTGTCCTTCGCGGACCGCCTGCGTCCGATGGTCGTGGACACCACGCTGCTGCTCAACGACGCGCTCGACGAGGGCAAGGTCGTGCTCATGGAGGGCGGCCAGGCGACCTACCTCGACGTCGACCACGGCACCTACCCGTTCGTGACGTCGTCGAACCCCACGGCCGGCGGCGCCTCGGTGGGGACCGGCATCGGTCCCACGCGCATCAACCGGTCCATCGGCATCGTGAAGGCCTACACCACCCGGGTGGGCGCGGGTCCGTTCCCCACGGAGCTGTTCGACGAGTGGGGCGAGTTCCTGCAGAAGACCGGAGGGGAGTTCGGCGTGAACACCGGTCGCCCGCGTCGTTGCGGGTGGTTCGACGCCGTCATGGCCCGGCATGCCTCCCGCATCAACGGCTTCACCGACTACTTCCTCACCAAGCTGGACGTCCTGACCGGCATCGAGCGGATCCCGGTGTGCGTGGCCTATGACGTCGACGGCGTGCGGTATGACGAGATGCCGATGACGCAGACGGAGTTCCACCACGCCAAGCCGATCTTCGAGCACTTCGACGGGTGGACGGAGGACATCTCCGGAGCTCGGACCTTGGATGATCTCCCGGTCAACGCCCGCGACTACGTGCTGGCCCTGGAGAAGATGAGCGGCACGCGGATCTCCGGTGTGGGCGTGGGCCCGGGCCGGGATGAGGTCATCGCCGTGCGTGACCTGATCGACTGATCCGCGTCGAGGCGGGGCTCCCTCTACGAGGCAGCGCCGCCCGGCCGGTAGGGCTTGCTTTCTTCGGCGTCACAGGGTTGGCGTGCCCGCCTGCGCGGCTCTGCTCCGACCGGCCGAGTGATTCGCCCGTGAATCCTTGGATTTCCTGCTCGTCAGCTGACGAAACCCTTGACACTCCACCCCGCCTCGTCTTGGCTAGGGGGATGGCGAGGTGTGATGCATCGCACCTGCGCCGGTCCACGGTTTTCGTCAATGAATAGGACACTCCAATGGACGCGGAATCTACGCACGACACAAGCGGGGGGAATCCCCGGTCTGTACGAAGGGGGAGACCTCGGTCTCCATGGAGAGGCGTTCTGAAACGTGCTCTCGCGGTCGGTGCGGCATCGACGATCTCGGTCGGTGCTTATGCGCTGCCGGCGGCTGCGGCTGTCGATAAT